>DDPY01000012.1 GCA_002342415.1 Prevotella sp. UBA2456
GAAACCACCCTGAGCGGTGTCGTACTTCAACAGATGAGCCAGCATCTTGGGGCTGGTCAAGTCGTTGATTGCTACTACTTCATAACCTTCAGCCTCGAACATCTGACGGAAAGCGAGGCGACCGATACGGCCGAAACCGTTAATAGCTACTTTTGTCATTTTCTAATTAAATTAAATTGGGTTATAACTAATTTTATCCTTAATTTTAAACCTTTTTGAACCTTTTCGGCACTTTTTTCTTGATTTCGGATGCAAAGTTACAAAAAAATTCCTATATTTGCATCTGATTTCAGTCTTAATTAAAGTGAAAAGTAAAACTGAAAAGTGAAAAATGAGTTATATCAAGGGTAAAAACCCAAGATTGTAAAACGCAGATTGCAATTTCAACATTTATACATTAAACATTAAAAATTAAACATTATGGGATTTATCAGTGAATTCAAAGAGTTTGCCATGAAGGGCAACGTAATGGACATGGCCGTCGGTGTCATCATCGGCGGTGCTTTCGGTAAGATTGTATCAAGCCTGGTCGACGACATCCTGATGCCGCTTGTGGGAAAAGTCATGGGTAATGTCGACTTCACCAACCTCTATATTGCCCTCTCGGGCCAGGAGAGCGGTCTGCCTCTTGACAAGGCCAAGGAGGCTGGTGCGGTCTTTGCCTACGGTCAGTTCTGCCAGAACATCATCGACTTCCTCATCGTAGCCTTCTGTATCTTCCTCATGCTCAAGGCCATCAACAAGCTAAACCGCAAGAAGGAAGAGCCCGCCGAGCCCGCTGCTCCTGCCGGACCTACTCAGGAGGATCTGCTGGCTGAGATTCGCGACCTGCTGAAGGCGAAGTAAGTCAAGAAATACACATTATTATAATATAAGGTGGCCATCTGTTTGGTCACCTTATATTTATTTCGTACCTTTGGCGGCGTTTTCAGAATAGTACAAAGAGAAATGGTAAAAACGTTAGATTTCAAGCCGAAGTTCTTTTCGGCTATCAAGCATTACGACAAGAAGACCTTCATGGCCGACCTGATGGCAGGTCTCATCGTAGGAATTGTTGCCCTGCCGCTGGCCATTGCCTTCGGTATCGCCAGTGGTGTCAGCCCTGAAAAAGGCATCATCACTGCCATCGTGGCAGGACTCATGATCTCCGTCTTCGGAGGTTCCAAGGTACAGATAGGCGGACCTACCGGTGCCTTCATCATTATCGTCTACGGCATCATCCAGCAGTATGGTATGCAGGGACTGACCGTAGCCACGCTGATGGCGGGCGTATTCCTCATCCTGCTGGGTGTGCTCCGTCTGGGCACCATCATCAAGTATATCCCCTACCCCATCGTAGTGGGCTTCACGTCGGGTATTGCCGTCACCATCTTCACCACTCAGGTAAAGGACTTGCTGGGGCTCTCGATGGAGACGGTGCCAAGCGACTTCATTGAGAAATGGATTGCCTACGTGCAGCACTTCGGAACCATCGACACCTGGAGCGCTGCGGTGGGCATACTGAGTGTAGCCATCATTGCCATGTGGCCGACGATGGCACGAATGTTCCACCTGTCTCCACTGAAAGCACTGCCCGGCTCGCTGGTTGCCATCATCCTGATGACCGTCGTGGCGCTACTGCTCAAGCAGTATGCCGGGGTCACCACCATCGAGACCATCGGCGACCGCTTCAGCATCCAGTCCACCCTGCCCGGTGCCGTCGTACCCGACCTGACGTGGGAGACTATCAAGGGACTCGTAGGACCTGCCGTCACCATAGCCGTGCTGGGAGCCATCGAGTCGCTGCTTTCTGCTACGGTAGCCGACGGTGTGATTGGCGACCACCATAACTCCAACACCGAACTGATTGGACAGGGCATCGCCAACATTGCCTCGCCCCTGTTCGGAGGCATCCCGGCAACAGGAGCCATCGCCCGCACGATGACCAATATCAACAACGGAGGACGCACACCGATAGCCGGCATCATCCATGCCGTCGTGCTGCTGCTCATCTTCCTCTTCCTCATGCCCTTGGCACAATACATCCCAATGGCCTGTCTGGCTGGCGTGCTGGTAGTGGTAGCCTATGGCATGAGCGGATGGCGCTCGTTCCTCGCGATGGCGCGCAACAATCCCAAGAGCGATGTCACCGTGCTGTTGCTCACCTTCTTCCTGACCATCATCTTCGACCTCACCATAGCCATCGAGTTCGGACTCATCTGCGCCTGTCTGCTCTTCATGCGACGCATGGCCGAGACGACCGATGTCCACGCTGTGCTCAACGAGATAGACCTCAACGAGGATGCAGACATGGAGCGCGGCAACCTGGAACATCTCACCATTCCCGAGGGCGTAGAGGTCTACGAGATCAATGGTCCCTACTTCTTCGGTGCCGGCAGCCGCTTCGAAGACATCATGGCACGCTACGGCAGCCGCCCCAAGGTGCGCATCATCCGTATGCGTAAAGTACCCTTCATCGACTCTACCGGCATGCACAATCTGGAGAACATGTGCCAGATGAGCCAGAAAGAGGGGGTCACCGTCGTGCTTTCCGGTGTCAATCCCAAGGTAGAGGCAGTGCTGAAGCGCAACCACTTCAACGAGCTGTTGGGGCAGGAGAACATCTGCAACCATATCGACCTTGCCCTTCAGCGCGCACAAGAAATCGTCAACGCATAAAGATTATCCCGCCAGCAAATGGAACACAGCAGCAAGATAACAGCGATAGCATGCCTATTGGCACTGATGGCCGGCACCGTGAGTATGAATGCCCAGCAGCCGACCCGCTCGGGACTGTCACCAGAACGGTTCGACTCCATCATGGACGGCAAGCATACAGGCCTGTTTACCATCACCAACCAGCAAGGCATGGAAGCCTGCATCACCAACTACGGTGCCCGACTGGTCAGTCTGATGTGGCAAGGCCGCGACTGTGTCACGGGATTTGACAACGTGGGCGACTATCGCCGCTTCCGCCAGAACTATGGGGCCACCGTAGGCCGCTATGTGGGACGCATCAAGGGAGCACGGTTTATGCTCGACGGACAAGAGCATCGGCTACAAGAGAACGGCAAGGGTGTCACCTCGCATGGGGGCTATCCAGGCTTTGCCGACCACATCTGGACTGTAACCAGCCAGACTGACAGCACGCTGACACTGCAATATGTATCGCCCGACGGGGAGAATGGCTTCCCGGGCACGCTGACAGTCAGCCTGACCTATCGTCTCAGCAGCAGAAACGGGTTGGAAATAGACTATGAGGCAACCACCGACAAGCCTACCGTACTGAACCTTACCAACCATTCGTTCTTCAACATCAGCGGGCAGATGGATCGCGAGATCACATCCCAGGAGCTATGGGTCAACAGCGACAGCATCGCAACCTTCGACCAACAGAAAAATCTGAACGGCAGGATGATGGCCGTAGAGAATACCCCCTTCGATTTCCGAACAGCCACCCTGATAGGTGCCCGCATCGACGATGACCATGAACAACTGAAGGTGACAAGAGGCTACGACCACAGCTTCATCCTTCGGAACGCAGGCAACGACCAGCAACCTGCCGCCATAGTGACGGATAAAAACAGCCGGACTCGGATGACGGTCTACACCACCGAGCCCGTGCTGCACATCTATACTGGCAACGGTCTGAAGAGAAACACCCGAGGGAAACAGGGTATCAGCTATCCGCGCCGCTCATCCATCTGCCTGGAAGCTATGCACTTAGCCGACTCGCCCAACCAGCCTCACTTCCCCTCAACGGTGCTTAGGCCGGGAGAAACGTTCCGTTCACACACGGCCTACGTCTTCTCCAACCTGACAAGATAAACAGTTTTCTTGACACGTTTCCACCACTGAATAAACGTCTTTAATCCATTGAGTCGACTCGATTGATCATTTGAGTTGACTCAATGGATCGTTTGAGTCGACTCGATTTTTCCGCCCCACCAACCACATCTCAGAAATTTCTTAACACCCTACAGGCGATAAGAAATAGTTTCCTTTACTTATCGTCTTTCAACAGAGTCATTATCTTCAGCCGTCGCATGCTATTTCCTCCTTACATTCAAACAGCTTGAAAAAAATATCGAAGACAACTTTGGGGAAAAATGGCTGCATGATAAAGTTGCGTGTTCGCGCTTCTAACGAGCCGTAATGCCGTTGGCAATGAGATTACTTCTCGTTGCCAACGAAACGCAACCTCGTTAAAACACGTCAACACTCCCCCCAATTGGCTGCAACCCTTTTGTACAAGCGTGTTCCAGTGGGGTGGATGTTAGCCAAACACTCCCCCTACACTCCCCCCAACACTCCCCCCAACGCTCCCCGTTTGTACAGATATTTCACAACTTTCCCATCTATTCGCCAAGGGCTTTTTTATACTACGATACTATGAAAAAATTGCGGCCTGGTGAGAGCGTAAAAAATCCCAAGGCTGGGAATAAATCGCGCAGGGTAAGCCATCTTTTTAGATGGCCGATAAGATTGTTGCGTTTTTTACATGCCTGACTGAAGTTTTCCACCCCTTCGTGCTTGTTCAGGCCACCCCTAACTGTACTGCATTTAATCAATCTCATGAGGGTGAGAAAGTTTAGTTACCTATAGCTTTAGGGGGAGTGTTAGGTGTAGTGTAGGGGGAGTGTTAGGCTAACACCCACCCCACCGGAACGCCTTTGTTCAAAGGGATTGCAGGCGATTAGGGGGAGTGTTGGGCTAAAAACAAAAGACAGGCATTTTTCTTTTATCTTCCAAGTTTTTTGAGACATTCCTGCCATTTCTCGCCCCAAAAAGTGGTTTCACAAGCCTTGTGAAAGGTTATTTTTTATTCTTTTTTGGGATAAAGCGATACAAATTACTAAAAATTTCGTATCTTTGCAGTGTTTTCGGAACCGTACCAGTTTGCTGGCTTACTGCCATCGGGAAGTAAGAATGCCGAAGCCCAAGGGTGGAGGCTGCGGGACGGGAACCTATATATAGGAAAGGCGTTACTTGACGCTTTGTGCTTGACTCTCAGGAATCTGGCAGTTCCCAAACAGTTGTCAAACATCAAAGCAACAATGACGTCCATGGATATGTAGTATCCGACATGTGATTTGCCGACAGCCATCATTGGCTTCGAAGCAGTCATAGTCGTTTATATACATATCGGCGTGGGCTTCGGCGTTGCTCGTTTCGACAACTGGGCGATGCCAGAGCCTCTGAGAGTGGGACGAGTGACAGGGAGATTCCCACGCTTCTTTTATGTGTAGTCACCAATAACTAATGAACCGCCAAGTTCTGGGAGTCTGCTTGGGAATGAAAAGATAAGAACAACAAGTGGACACTGTACCTAAAATAGTATCGCAAAATCCTTATAGGATTCTTGGCGTGTATGCCAATTCTCCCAAGAGGGACATCGTGTCTAACAAAGGAAAGGCTACGGCTTTCTTGAAAGTTAACCGGCCAGTAGACTATCCTCTTGACTTGAAAGGGATACTCCCTGCTCCTAACCGCACTCTTGATTTGATGAACGAGGCAGAGGCTCATCTCGCTATCGCTAAGGAGCAAATCAAGTATGCTCAGTTCTGGTTTTTGCAGAAGATGACTCCATTGGATGATATTGCTTTCAACCATCTATTGGCAGGTAACATGGCTGGTGCTAAAGAAATATGGTCGAAGCAAGAGTCTTTGTCATCTCTGCAAAACAAGTTGGTGTGCTATCTTATTGAGAACAAACCTTGGCTTGCCGTTAAGACTGCGGAGAAACTTTATAACAAGTTTGGCACAGACTATATTCGCAAAATAGATGCCAACTGTAATCTTCAAATGACTGCCACAGACTTGTTGCACCAGTTTATCGACTCTTTGGGAGAAGAAATTGGTATGCAGAAACTATTAGGGTATGAGTTAGGAGTTGAGACAAAAGCCTATATCAGCAGTCAGACCATTGGCCCGCTTATCAACAAGATTTCTGCAGAGGTAGAAAAGACGAAGAAGGTTGACCACAAAGACCCAAAAGCAAGAATAGAGGCTGCGAGGAAACTGGTGACCAACACCAAAGAGCCTTTCAGTCAACTCAAGAGCATTCTTCCTGCTACTGATTCTCAATATCAGATGATTGCAGACAAACTGGGATTAGAGATTCTGCAATGCGGTATCGACTACTTTAATAATTCTGATGATGATGATGCTCCACACACAGCGATGAAGATGCAAAAGTATGCACAATCTATTGTCGTTGGTACATTAGCTAAGCAGCGTTGTGAGGAAAATGTGAAGATTCTCCAAAAGATTATAGATGAGCTGCCGCCAAAGGAGGTGATGGCAGAAGATAAAGCTATTAAAGCAGAACTTAGCAAGTTTGTCCGTCTGCCAGACAAGATTTCGTATGCTGTCATTCTCCTGAATAACACGAAACCACACTTGCAGAGTATTAAGCAGAAACTTGGCTCAACTAATGCTTATTATCTAAAATTGTCTACGCAAATAGTCGGTAATGCACTACACAATATTGTAGAAGAAGTTAATGCTGTGCAGAATGATCCGCAAATAGCATTCCGTTTGCAACTTGGCTTAGGACTCGATCCAACTTCAATGGATAAAATCAAATCAGCAGTTCGCGAAGCGTGGAAAGCAACCACAATAATGGATGATTTTGATTTGGAATCAGATTTTAAATCTCATTATAATGAGAACAGAAATACCTTGAAATCGATGTGCAATCAGATGGGAATTTCTACTTATGTCAGTAGACCTTCTGCATCACGTCCCATACCAAGGTCAACATCATCTTCTGCCTCAAGGAGTACTGCTCAATCGAGACCATCTTCTGCAAATAGTGGTACTACAAATAGTAGCACATCGTCAAGCAAAGATAATGGTTGTCTAACAGCCATCATTGTATACATTATCGCAAGTGTTGTTATTGGTGGTATAATTGCAGCAATGGGTGGAGACTTTGTAGTTGGTTTTGTTATTGCAGGCTTCATCGCATTATTTATCTTTAGTAATAGTTGAATTATTATGAATATGAAAAGGTTATTATTATTTGCTTTTATTCTAATTGCGGTTTCACACGTATTAGCAAATGATTCTCTTAAGATTATCAATCTTCAAAGAGAAGTAAGTGACTTGAAATCCACCATATCCAGGCTTCAGCAGGAAGATGGTAGATTGAAAGGTCTGTATCTGCAGCAAGCAAAGGAATTAGATAGTTTGCGGATGAAGCAGCAGTTACAAACTGAGAATGTCAAGACTTTGGCTGAAAAGGTTGGGGCAGACATTTCGGATGCCAACCAAAAGATTGATAGTAATGTCAGTACACTTTCAGAAAGTATCAACAGTCGTACTTTGATTGGAGCATTAGGAATTCTGATAGCCATAGGACTGCTGGCTTTAACCTATTATATATTAAAGAGGAAGATTAGCAGCGGAGCAACTACGATTGACAAGATTCGTTCCGCACAGGAAGGACTTGAAACAGCACAGAAGGCAATGCAAGAAGAGTCTGTGAAGCTGGATAGTAAGCTAGTGGAGTTGCTTGATAAGAAGATAGAGGCAACACCTGCACCCGTTTCTAACGAACAGACCGACCATACATTGGCATTGAAAGTAGCTGATGAGATTGTGCGTATAGAAACAAATCTGTCTCGAATGGATACATCTGTAAAGGGTTATAAGCAATTGGCAAAAGCTGTTGAGCGTATCAGGACAAACTTCTTGGCTAATGGCTATGAGATTGTTGAAATGCTTGGCAAACCTTATAATGAAGGAATGAAAGTTGTAGCGAACTTCGTCTCTGATGACACATTGGCAGAAGGAGAACAGAAGATAACAGGAATCATCAAACCGCAAATCAACTACAAGGGTAAGATGATTCAGTCAGCACAGATAACAGTAAGTCAAAATCTATAAAACAATATCAATATGGCACGAGTAAAAATAGACTATGGCATAGACTTGGGTACAACCAATTCGTCTATATGCCGAATGGAGAAAGGAGAACCTGTTGTGATTAAAACAGACACATTGAAAGATACATTGCCATCTTGTGTTTCCATCAATAAGAAAGGAAGCATTAAGGTTGGTGATGGTGCTTACAACACGATGAAGAGCGACAAGCGTCGCGCAACCAAAAGTTGGAAGGCTGAAGCATCGAATACTTATATTGAGTTCAAACGTACTATGGGTACGGATACCAAGTATGCCTGTTCCAACATCGGGCGAGAATACTCTTCAGAGGAATTATCCTCAGAAGTATTGAAGACCTTGAAGTCTTTCGTTACTGATGAAGTGTTTCGTTCTGTGGTTATCACCGTACCTGCCAAATTTACGGTTGGTCAGAAGACCGCAACGATAGAGGCAGCCAAAATGGCAGGCTTTGACCATTGCGAACTGTTGCAAGAACCCATTGCCGCCTCATTTGCATACGGTCTTTCCTCAGAACAGAAAAATGGCATTTGGATGGTATTCGACTTTGGCGGTGGTACATTTGATGCAGCACTTTTGAAAGTGGAAGATGGCATCATGCAGGTTTTCGATACTGCTGGCGACAACTATCTTGGAGGTAAAGACCTTGATGCGGCCATCGTGGAAGCCATCATCATTCCCTATCTGAAAGAAAACTATGCCATAGACGGCATCTTGGTAGATAAGGAGAAGAATGCCGTGCTTCGCGATGCCATGAAGACATACGCAGAGGACGTGAAGAACCAATTGTCGTTCAAAGAGAGCGAAGACATCCTTTCCAACCTTGGTGACTTGGGTGAAGATGAAGATGGCGAAGAAATAGAACTTGACTTGACCGTCACCCAGCAACAGGTGTTCGATGCCATGCGTCCCGTGTTCCAAAAGGCTGTTGATGTTTGCAAGACATTGTTGGAACGCAACAATCTGAAAGGCTCTCAGTTGAATAAACTGATTCTTGTTGGTGGTCCGACACATTCACCGCTGATTCGCCAGATGTTGCGAGAGCAGATTACTCCTAATGTTGATACGAGTATTGACCCGATGACTGCTGTCGCCACTGGTGCTGCCCTCTATGCCTCAACGAAGGATGCTGATGTAAAAGACAGCGATATAGAGACGGGAACTATCAAGTTGGAAGTAGGCTACGAGGCAACTTCTGTAGAACAGTCTGAATGGGTGAGTGTAAAACTTGACAAGGCTGGTTCTGGTGCATCATGCCCTAATAAAGTTTTGGTAGAGTTTGTCAGAGGTGATAATGCCTGGTCAAGCGGGAAGACAGAGATTGACGAGATGGGCAATGTGATTGAGGCAAATCTTGTGGAAGGCAAGTCGAACGCTTTCTCTATCATTGCGTACAATGAGAAGGGCGACCAACTTCCCTGCTTCCCGTCTGAGATAACGATTATTCAGGGTTCAAAAGTAGGTTCTGCCCCACTGCCTTATAATATAGGCATAGCTATTTGGGACGACCATAAGAGCAAGGCCGTATTTAGAGCAGCAACAGGTCTCGAGAAAAACAAGCCAGTTCCTGCTGTAGGTGTGGTGAATGGGCTTTCCACCTCCAAGCAATTGCGTCCAGGAATGCTAAGCGATGTGCTGACCATCCCCATCTACCAATGCGAAGATGACCCAGAAGTCGGGAGGACGGCTGCTCTGTATGAGTATGTCGCAGACGTAGTGGTTACAGGTGAAGAAATCGAGTCATTGATACCCGAGAATAGTCCAGTAGATATTACACTGAAAGTCGACTCTTCTGAGCAGATGACGATGGACATCTATTTCCCGTCTGTAGACTTTACCGTATCAAAGTCTCTTGATACCAGCAAGAAGCAGAGCGTTTCGGAGGCAGAGAAACTCATTCCACAAATGATTCGTGATGCCCAACGTGACATTAACCGTTTGGCAGAGTCCGGCATCAATACGGAGAGTCTACAGGCGGAGTTGAATACTGTAATGGATGAGAACAAGAACAGTCAGGAGAAGAAAGCTGTATTGCAGCATTTGAAGGAAGTGCTCCGTAAGATTGAGGACGAAGATGCCGGCACAGAATGGGAGCGCCTTGAGAAGGAGCTACGTGAAGAGTTTGAGCGTCTGGAGAAAGCAGACAGAGAACTTGGTAACGACAAGAGCCATCAACTCGTCAGCCAACTCCGTAATCAGACTGACCAAGTAATTCGTTCGAAGAATGTACTGATGGGGCGTGATGTGCTGGAACAGATCACTACGGTTTTCTTCCAACTCACCATGATATATCAGTGCATGGGACTTATTCGTGATTGCAGCAATAATTTTGGACGTTTCCGTTGGAAGGATGCCAACCGTGCTCGTCAGCTTGTGAATCAAGGTATGGCAGCAATGGCAAATCAGCCAACAGTGGAACAATTACAGCCTATTGCGGCTCAGCTTATTGAACTGATGCCAAGAGAGGATGCAGAGAATGCAGGTGGATTCTTACACTAATACGTTATGTTTCAGTTTCAAAAAGGACAAAGAATTGATAATTGTTATACGGTAGTATTTCCGCATAAGGAAGGGGCTTATGCGGAAACCTATCGTGTGAGGGATGCAAGCGGGAAACTGCGATTCCTGAAACTGATATACTACTCGAAGTTGCAGTATTCGCAGTTTGACAAAGACGGTAGTATCATCGAGGTGGAAGTGGCTAAGACACTGAATCATCCGAATGTTTGCAAGTATGTAGATAGTGGGACGTTGATTGCCAACGGGCAGCAACTGGCCTATATCGTGACCGAGTTTGTAAGTGGTGAGACACTTGACAAGCGAATAGCCCGCGAGGATTTAAGCATCTATGAAATAAAGCAGGTGGCAAAGGCATTGCTTTCTGCCCTCCAATATCTGCATACACAGAACACACCGATTATTCATAACGAGGTGACGATACAGAACCTGATGCTTGACCTGTCTGGCACGTTGGAAGACCTGAAACTGATAGACTTTGGTTATGCACGATTCTTGAACCAGGAACCAGCCAAGCCAAACTTGAAGCGACTGAATCCTTTCTATATGGCTCCTGAACGGTTGAATGGGGTGAGTTGTGTGCAGTCGGATTTGTTCTCTGTTGGGGCGATACTTTATCAACTGATTTTTGATGAGTTGCCTTGGTTCTTCGATGCATCAAGGATGAGTGAACAGCAGATTGTGGAAAGACTGCAAAAGGAAAGAGAGCATCCTTTACGTATGCCAAACATAGATATGTTTGAATTGGATGAGCAACTGCTTAATGTCATTCATAAAGCTACACAGAATGACGTACAAGACCGTTTCCAGACTGCGCAGGAAATGTTGGATGCCATTGATGGGAAAGTCAAGGTTGAGATGGTCAAACATGCAAGTGATGTAACAAAGACAGAAGAACCAAAGAAGAGAGTCAAACGTGGCAATGGTTTCGCTGATGTTGCAGGAATGGCAGAACTTAAAGAGCAACTTCAATCGGATGTCATAGACTTATTGCAAAATCCAGAACAAGCAAAAGAACTGGGGCTGAGCATTCCAAATGGTTTGCTGTTCTATGGCCCTCCAGGATGCGGAAAGACTTTCTTCGCAGAGAAGTTCGCTGAGGAAACTGGTTTCAACTATCAATATGTCAGAGGCTCTGATGTTGCTTCACCTTATATTGATGGAGGAAAAGGTAAGATAGCAGACATATTTAATGAAGCCAGACAGAATGCACCGACTATTCTTTTCTTGGACGAGGTGGATTCTTTGATAAGAGACCGCAGTGCACATAATAATGCAACGACGGCAGGAGCTGTGAATGAGTTTTTAACTCAGTTGAACAATTGTGGCGAGGATGGCGTTCTGGTAATTGCAGCTACCAACAAACCAACAGATATAGATGAAGCTGCATTACGAGCAGGTAGATTGGAATTGAAGTACTACATTCCTCAGCCTGACAAGGAAACAAGGAAACGGATGTTCCAAATAGGCATAGGCAAACGCAACTATGACTTTGGCATCGACTATGATTTATTGGCTGAGAGGACTGAGAACTATGTCTCCGCTGATATTAGTCTTGTGATTGATACTGCGGCTCGCCTTGCTTTCAGAAGAAAAATAGGAAAAATAACAATGAATCTGCTTGAAGAGGCTATCAGTCAAACCAAACCGAGTCTGACATTGGAGCAAATCAAACGTCATGAGGATATTCGTGACAAATTTATGGGAGTAAAGAAAAATAATGAACGGCGTAAAATAGGATTTTGAGTATGGAACAGAATGAATTATTGTTAAGAACAGCTTTTGCCTGTATGTCATGTGATGGCGAAATCGCCTCAGAAGAGGTAGCATTGATTAAGCAGATGTCAAAAGAAAATCACTTATTTGGTGAGATTGACATTGACAAAGAACTGGATACGCTGGTGAAAGAAATCAATCTCAAAGGAAAAGGTTTCTTAAAACAATATCTGACAAGTCTGGCAGAAGAGACTTTGACAGAAGAACAGGAACTGAAAGTAGCTGATGTCGCAGTTCAAACTATACGAGCTGACAATAGAATCGAATATAGCGAGATTAAATTTTTCAAGGTGCTTCGTTCAAATCTAAAGATTGTTTCTGACGAGACTCTTCTTGAAAAGATTGATGGTATTGATGAAAACTATCTTGCTCAGGATATTCAGGCAGGTTATCTACAGATGTATGATGACTATTTTAACACGATAGAACTGCCTAAGTTCGAGATATTGAAACATGACTTGAAATCTATTGGCAGTTAATGTCAACGATAATTTGAAGCAGAAAAGTGCAAGAGCTGGGTGGAGGGGAAGGATCTGCTTCAAACTCCTAGTGCTACAGGGAGAAGGTTGTAGCGGAATTGTAAGATCTTTAAACCATTTTGAAATGGCAAATAGATTTTCCAGTTAGGTTGGGCATTTTCTTGCCCGAACTAACAGAATGTTAAGAGGGCATACCCTATTTGAGAGTCTTAATATGGTCTATTCGGTAGTAGATATCTTCACTCTTGTGGCTAAATGGCTACTTAACAGTGGGGAGGTGTCTCCAATAGATATAACATAGGCAATCACTGATGTATACACAATAAGTGCATACTTTAGAAGGGATGTTTAACCCTCCGAGGGGCAGTGCTCTTTCAAACACTGCCCCGCTTTTAAAAAATAATAAATGAAGAAACAAGTCTTTCTCATTCTTGCAGTATTGATGCTGCTGTGCTTGGCACCGATGCCATATGGGTATTTCCAGTTGGTGCGGTTTGTGGCGATGGTGGTATTCGGTTTGATGGCATATCAGTATTATGTCAGGCATAAGTCAATTGCCGCAACGGTGTTTGGCGTCCTGGCATTGTTGTTTCAACCGATATACAAGATAGCATTGGGACGTGCTACATGGAATGTGATTGATGTAGTAGTTGCCGTTTTGCTCATTGGACTGTTTGTTTTGGAGAAACGGTTGGAAAAGAAAACCGCAGTTAACTATCAGCCGCTACCACCCCAAGATCAGGTAAAGATTGAGGATAATACGATTGAGTTCAAGTTAGACGGAAAACTATCACCCAAGGAACTGGTGTATGTAGCCAGCGAAGAGGATAAGGCACTATCGGAACTTTTTGAGAAACATCCAGAGGTATTGGAAGGTTGGGGTCAGATGATAGGTTTCCATATCATCTATCTACCTCTGCTCATTAAGAAGTTGAGAGACAAACGAATCCTTCAATACAGGGCACCCTATCTTGACGATGTAGAACTTTCGGAAATATCCATTGGGAATAACTTCCTGCTTCAGTATTTGGAGGACCCTTCAGACAAGGAAAAGATAAAACAAGGATTTATCCGTACTGAGGATATACACCGAGGGAGCGACGGAAAGGATAAGGCGACAAACCGCTTCTATCCGTTGTCGTCAAAGAGTGTAGAACCTATGGCTGACCAACTCCATAGGATAGGTAAGCAAATTGCGATAGAAAAAGAACGGCATGACGGACTTCTGGAAGGCTCGACTCAAAGTTATGATGAATGGGGAGATGCTAAATGCGATTCTGCCAATTTTGCTGATGATAACTTTAGCCCAGAGGAGCAAGAAGAAACCATTAACGAACTGATGGAGGAAGTGCGAGAGCGGATCAGCAAGTTGCGCCAGCGTGGTATTGCAGAATATCTTTTGGAACAGTTGATTCACCCAGACAACCGTCTAAGCCGTCTTGTTATTACAAAGGATTGGCGTATTCTTCTGCCCGACTACAACAATATGGAGATTAAGATGGAACCACTGGTAAAGGCTGTCTATCTGTTGTTCCTTCGTCATCCAGAGGGGATAACATTCAAGCAGTTGCCAGACTATCGGGAAGAACTAACGAGAATCTATAATCAGTTAAAGCCATCAGGATTGACAGACAGAGCAATACAAAGTATAGAGGATGTGACAAATCCCATGCTCAATTCTATCAATGAGAAGTGTGCTCGCATAAGAGCCGCCTTTGTCGGGCAGTTTGATGACTATATGGCAAAGAGTTACTATATAGATGGACTGCGTGGTGAGGTTAAGAAGATAGCATTGCCAAGAAATCTTGTGACTTGGGAATAAATTATACTTTTACAAGGCTTGCGACAAAACAGATATCCCCATTTGAGAATAATTTCGTACCTTTGCAGTCGTTATGTACACAATAAAGGAAATAAGTAGCGGGGCATCTATGATGGTGCGGAGCGTGTTGGGCAGGAAACGGGAGTATCGTATCCAGTTCAACAAGGAAAAGAATGGTTGTTGGTATGTGGACTTTCCCCATTGGCCTTTCTCTCATGACAACTTGGCTATGGTTTCTGGGGCAGACAAGATGCTGGAACTGCTTTCTGATGGTGATTTGTTTGTGAAAGTGAGTGTGATTCCTGCCAATAAGCAAGAAGAGCATAAGGGATATATCGAACTGGAGCAAACGGAGCATTCTCTTTTTGGCGGTAGTACCTATCAAGTAAAGTATGAGCCATTCACAAAGCGGTATAAGCGAGACTCATTGTGGATATGTCCTGTTACGCTCTTTGTGTTGGGGCACTATCCCAAGTTCATATACATTAAGAGTCTGTAATATATGAAGAAGTTTATATTTGCAATAATGTACGCTGTGGGCTGTGTTTTAACAAAATTTATTTCTGTGTCTGTATCTGCACACGGCCGCCTTTTGACATAAACCGCATCATTGTTCTTTTAATATTCTCACTGTTTTAAAATGTTAGACACCAATTATCGGCGGCAAAGGTAGGGATAAATATCGGAAAATAGAAGAAACGGCGCGGCCATTTCTTCCATTTTGCAAAAAAGTATCGCTTTTCTTTTTAGAAGGTAAGCGCAAGCCAGAGCCTGACTTGCGCTTCAACAGTTCGATGATATGAAATGGAAGTTTCATCCCTCATTTCTCATTACTCATTCCTCATTCTTTTACTCCCACTCGATGGTTGCGGGTGGTTTGGAAGAGATGTCGTAACAGACGCGGTTGACACCACGCACCTTATTGATAATCTCGTTGCTGACCTTCGCCATGAAGTCGTAAGGCAGATGGGCCCAGTCGGCAGTCATCGCGTCGGTAGATGTCACTGCACGCAGAGCAACCGGATGCTCATAGGTGCGCTCATCGCCCATCACGCCTACGCTGCGAACGGTAGAGAGCAGGATGGCTCCAGCCTGCCAAATCTTATCGTAGAGTGTCACCCCGTCCGTATCGACATACTCACGCAGTCCGCGGATGTAGATGTCGTCGGCATCCTGCAGGATGCGCACCTTCTCGGGAGTGATATCACCCAGTATGCGCACAGCAAGTCCGGGACCTGGGAAGGGATGACGGGTGATGAGATGCTCAGGCATCTTGAGCTGGCGGCCTACCCGGCGCACCTCGTCCTTGAAGAGCCACTTGAGGGGCTCACAGAGCTGGAGATTCATCTCCTTGGGAAGTCCGCCCACATTATGATGGCTCTTGATGACCTTTCCAGTGATATTCAGCGACTCGATACGGTCGGGATAGATGGTGCCTTGTGCCAGCCAACGACATTTACTATTTGACGATTTACTATTTACTATTTTCTGTGCCTCAGCATTGAACACCTCCACAAAGTCGCGGCCAATAATCTTACGCTTTTGCTCCGGATCGGTAACGCCAGCCAAATCGGCAAAGAACTTCTCCGAGGCATCGACACCAATCACGTTGAGTCCCAAGCCGCGATAGTCGTCCATCACCTGCTGGAACTCGTTCTTGCGCAACATGCCATGATCGACAAAGATACAGGTGAGGCGCGAACCGATGGCACGGTTCAGCAGCACGGCAGCCACACTGGAATCGACACCGCCCGAAAGTCCAAGGATAACGCGGTCGTCACCCAACTGCTCTTTCAGCTCTGCCACCGTGGTGTCGACAAACGAGGCGGCACTCCACTCCTGACGGGAGCCACAGATGTCGACCACAAAGTTCTTGAGCAGCGTCTTGCCCTGAAGCGTGTGGAACACCTCTGGATGGAACTGCACTGCCCAAATGGATTTACTATTTGACGATTTACTATTGACAATCTGGCTGCCGCTGACGGACTGACAACTTGCCAATTTTTCTCCCGGGCACCAGAAGGCTGCATTCTTCACATCCTTTGTACTGCCAATGACTTCAAATCCATCGGGAATCTCGGTGATGGTATCGCCGTGCGACATCCATACCTGTGAGTTCTGCTCGAAGCCGCTGAACAGGGGATTGCTGACATCGAAACTGGTCAAGTTGGCACGTCCGTATTCGCGCGAATCCGTTTTCTCCACGCGTCCGCCAAGGGTGTGCGAGATAAACTGTGCACCATAGCAGATGCCCAGCACCGGGATACGTCCCACAAACTGACTGAGGTCGACCTTGAATGCCTCCGGATCGTGTACAGAGTAAGGCGAACCGCTCAAGATGACACCAATGACGGTGGGGTCATCCTTCGGGAACTTGTTGTAGGGAAGAATCTCGCAGAAGGTGTCGAGTTCGCGAACCCGTCGGCCGATGAGCTGTGTGGTCTGCGAACCGAAGTCAAGGATAATAATCTTCTGTTGCATAATTATAATTGTTTGATAAAAGTTTCAGCCTGCTCCAGCGTATCGAGCTTGCCGACATCCAACAGCCTGAGGTCTTTCTGTTCATGACCTATAAAGGCATACTGATGACAGAACTTCAGATAGAAGTCGATGATGCTGAAACGCTCGGGCATCTCCTGGAAGAGGGGGAACACCATGGGCCAGATGACGTGTATGCCACTGAATGCCAACTGTCGGAGTCCGGAGGGGTCGAGCCCTGGATAGGGGCTTTTTACTTCGCCAGTCTCGACGTTCGTCCAGCCGTCCAGCAGTTGCTCGTCGTCAAACAGCAGATAACGCTTCGTCTGCCGCCGGCTCACTACTAACAGCGCATCGGGCGGACACTCGCTGGATAACAAGTCGCCCGCAAGGTCCAGATTGCTCAGAATGTCCACATTATGAATAAGGATAGGCGACTGCTGGTCGAAGAGTGGCAGCGCCTTCTTGATGCCTCCGCCCGTCTCGAGCAGTCTGCTGCGCTCATCGCTGATGCGGATGTCAAGGCCGAAGTTCCGGTTGGCCTGCAGGTAGTCTATAATCTGCTGGGCAAAGTGGTGCACATTGACCACGATGCGCTCAAAGCCTGCCGTCTTCAGCTTCATGATGACATGCCACAGCAAGGGCTGTCCGCCCACTGGTACCAGTGCTTTGGGCATAGTGTCTGTGAGGGGTTTCAGCCGGGTGCCCAGACCTGCCGCAAATATCATTGCTTGTCTCATGAGTGCAAGGGTACTACTTTAGGTATTTTTAAGTATTTGGGTAATGTTCTGCTCGCGGTGACAGATGCGTACCTCGATGCCGAACTTACGGTGGATATGCTCTGCCAGATGCTGCGCCGAATAGACGGAGCGATGCTGTCCACCCGTACAGCCAAAGCAGAACATCAGCGAGGTGAATCCGCGCTGGATGTAGCGGCGCACGTGGGCATCGGCCAGTTTGTAGACCGACTCGAGGAAGGTGGTGATCTCGCCGTCGTCCTCCAAGAATCGGATGACCGGCTCGTCGAGTCCCGTCAGCTGTTTATAGGGTTCATAGCGTCCGGGGTTGTGAGTCGAACGGCAGTCGAACACGTAGCCCCCGCCGTTCCCGCTCTCATCCTCGGGAATGCCCTTCGTGTACGAGAAACTGAACACGCGCACCACCAGCGGGCCCTGCTTATCATATTTCGAGAAGGTTGCCGGACCGTCCTGCGGATGCTGCTTATAAGGGTTCAGCTCCGTAGTTCTATAGCCGTCGGCGCGAGCTGCCGTAGTTTCTATCTGCTGGAATTTGGGCATTTCCGCCAGTTGAGTCAGCAAACTGATGAGATAGGGGTAAGGGAAGTTGCGCTCACTGAGCAACTCGCGGATATTCTCCATAGCGGGCGGAATGCTCTCTATGAAGTGCGCCTTGCGCTCAAAATAGCCTCTGAAGCCATAAGCTCCCAACACCTGCAACTGGCGGAACAGCACGAAGAGCGACAGCCGCTCGACGAAGGCATGGGGCGCAGGCACTTCCGTGTACTGTTTCAGGGCATTATAGTATTCATAGACCAGCTCGCGGCGCACCTTGTGCGGGTACTTGGCCGAAGCCTGCCAAAGAAACGAGGCGACATCGTAGTAGTAGGGCCCGCGCCGGCCTCCCTGAAAGTCTATGAAATAGGGTTTGCCCTTGCTATCGAGCATCACGTTGCGAGCCTGGAAGTCGCGATAGAGGAATCCTTGTACGTCGTCGACCGAAGTCAAGTCTTTGGCCAACAATCGGAAATCGGCCTCCAGCTTCAGTTCGTGAAAGTCGAGCTCTGTAGCCTTCAGAAAACAGTATTTGAAATAGTTCAAGTCGAAGAGCACCGAGTCAGCATCGAAGGCGGCCTGGGGATAACAGTTGGTGAAGTCCAGTTCGCGGGCTCCGTTAATCTGAATATTAGGCAACTCGCGGATGGTCTGCCGCAACAGTTCCTGCTCCTTCAGCGTATAACGGCCGCCGGCCTCTCTGCCGCCACGGATAGCATCGAACAGCGAAACCGAACCCAGATCGCTTTGGAGATAGCGGCGCTCATCATCGCTTACGGCCAATATCTTGGGAACAGGGAGCTTGCACTTGGTGAAATGACGGGACAAATAGATAAAAGCATGGTTCTCGTCGCGGCTGGTACCTATACAGCCCACCACCGACTGTCCCTGCGCGTCCGTCATTCGGTAGTATTCGCGATTACTTCCTGACCCAGCGAGCTTAGCCACGTTCAGAGGCTCTGCCCCGCGCCAATGCTGATAGAGTTCTAAGAGTTTCTTCATATTCTGCCCACAAAGGTACGAAAAAATTGAGAGTTCAGAGCCGAGAGCGCAGAGTTTTTGCTTCTGCCTTATTTCTTTTTAACGTTTGCCCACATCCTTACAGCACGTCCATCAACTGACAGAGCCGCGTAACCTCGTAGGTGACGGGCTCTGGAGCCGGATAGTCTGGATAGCGGTTGAAGTAGGCAGTGTCCAGTCCTGCGTGCTTTGCCCCTAAGATGTCGGTCTGGAAGTTATCGCCTATCATCAGCGTTGTTTCCTTCTGTGCTCCCGTCTGTTGGAAGGCATAGTCGAAAAACTGCTTTGAGGGTTTGTTGGCTCCCGCGTCCTCGCTGAGGATAATGGTGTCAAAGAAGTCGTGCAACCCACAAGCCCGCAATTTCTTATACTGCACCTCGTGGAAACCGTTCGAGCACATGTGCATCCGGTAGCCCCGTCCCTTCAGATAGTCCATCAGTTCACGTGCCCCTGCCACCAGTCCGGGCTTCGACGAACAGAAGTCTAAGAACAGGTTGCTGGCCTCCAGACAATAGTCTACACTGGGCTCCAGTCCCTGTCCATAACTCAGGGGACGGCGGAATCGCTCCACAATAAGACAGTCGCGTGTAATCTCTCCGCGCGAATAGCGTGTCCACAGGTCGATATTCGTCTCCCAGTAACGGTCGTAGAACACCTGGGCATCCGGGAACCACCGCTCCAGATGCAAGGCATCGAAGAGTTCGTCCAGCGCAATGACGGCATTGCCGTGCGTATCATACAAGGTATCATCGAAGTCGATGAACAAATCGGTATATTTCTTCATTTCTCTCAACTCTCAACTTTCTCATCGACCTTTGGTCGCTTTGTACCTTCAGGTCAAAGAACTTTCAACTCCCCCTCACTGCAACGTAACCGCCATCAGTCCAATGACCACATCGTTAGACACCGCATGGACAGAGAGCGACTGGAGACTTTTCGACCGGTCTAATGGCATCCGCAACATTGTTGCAGCCCCACCGGGAATCTCACCACCGTCAGCGCCCTTGGGTCCCATCTCGCCACCTTGAGCGTTGGCAAAAGGCAGACGCAACGCCTTACCCAGGTCACGGCTGACCGTTCCTGTACTGAAACTCACCCGATAGGGACGCGGCTGGGTGGCATAGAAGGCTTTACCGTCTACAAAGTAGTCGCGCTCAATGGGGCACCAGTTGTCGGGGTTCACCAGATGGAGCGTATCGGCAGTGCCGTCCTTGTAATGAGCTATTACCAGACCGTTATCAATGCGGCTCTGCATGTGATTCGTCGAGCCTGCCATCAGCAGCCATGCCTGCGAAGCTTTGCCACTCATGGGGACAGCAAGAGAATCAGGATAGTTGTCCCACAGCGACACAAAAGCGATGTTTGGACCCTTTGAATAAGTTCTGAACGGCACACCCGTCACCACAAACTCATCGCCCACTATCAGCGAGCGGAACACGGAGTCGTTGATGTCGGGAGTATAGGTCGGATGGCACCACTCCCCTACTCCTTGCACAGGAATCTGTAGTGTCGTATAGGGCGGACGGGGCGACAGGTATTCATTCCGGAAAATGTCTGTCACACTGGCATTCAGACTGCGACGGATATTCTGTTTGCGGAACTTGTCGTGGAAGGTGGGTTCATCCTGTACAACCTCCACTCCAGATGATGAATATCCGCTTTGACTATAACTGTCAACATAGCGCACTTCGGGCAGCACCACCGGCACTTTGACACGAATCACCTGATGGACGGCATCGCTGCCTTCCACATCCCGATACTGTCCCATGCCCAGGTTCTGGCGAATGACTATCTTCTGTCGTTGGGCAAGATGCTGTGTCACTTCATACACTGCCTCATTGCCGATACGCTGATAGCGGTATTGCAGATAGGGAGTTCGCACCGAGGCCGAATCCCATGCCTCGGGGAATCCCGGACGGATGACGCAGCGTCCTTGCAGCGCATCGGGCTGAATGCCGAAGAGCCCTTGGATAAGGGTACGGGCCGAGATGCCTATACAGTCGCCGAAGTCGCGATAGCACTCGCCGCGGGCTGCGTCATACTGGCTCACCTGTCCGAAGTTGGCGGGCGACTGACCGTAATACATCTGGTCCATGATGTTTGCCTTCATCAGCCGGAAGCCTTCTTCCGAGCACCCTGCCTCGAAATAGGCCAGCGCGGTGTGCATCACCTCGGCAGCCGCCACATTGTTGATGCTCCACGAATACGGCATCCAGTTGGAGGTAGAGATGGTATTCAGGCCAGTACCCTCCACAGCAATATGCGGAATCTCCCTGTCCACATAGCGTGTAGCCCAATAGGCCTGTTCGGGCGAGCAGGCACCGCAGTCTATCGGTGTATAGATGCTCCACACCGCAGCCTGCTCATGCAGGCGCTTCAGCCCCATCAGGTCTTGATATTCGGCCCAGTGACGCTTGTCTTTGAGCCACAGTCTCTCGTTCATTGCCTCAAGGATGGCGTTGGCCTCAGCCTGATAGGGAGCAGCGTTCTCGCCAATCAGGCGGGCAATCCGCGCCGCCAGCAGGTTGGCACGGTAGTTATAGGCTGAGGAGTGGGTAACGGCACCTCCGCTATAATAGAGCGCATCCGAAGCCCAGATACAGCAGTAGGCATCATAGAGATGGTCGCCGTCGGGGTCGAAGTTGCGCTTCTCCCATTCCAGATGGCTCTGCAGCACGGGCCACATCTTGCGCAGATAGGCAGGATTGGCATCATACTGGAAGTGCCACAACAGCTCGTCCACATAGTTCAAGTTCATGTCGTAATGGTGCATCTGGTTGTCTCGCTCGGGATTCCGGCAGATATAGCCATTACTGTACATCTGCGTCCCCCACTCCTTGCGGGCACGGGCCAGATGCAGTTTGTCATCCTGAGTCGGATGGGGATATTGGGCTGGTACATTCTTGACCTGACTCTTGGCATAAGCGTCAAAATGACTCACCGCCCTGTCCGGCCAGCCCAGCACATCCCCCAGATAGCCGGCACGCCAGCCCGCCAAGGGCATACGCCACCCGATGCAGCCGTGCAGCCATGTCTTGCCGTCCCAGTCGCCATCGGCAGCCACCACCAGTGCACCGCCCAACGTGTTGATATAGGCATCGGGGGTATTGAACTCAATCCGTGAGGCCAGCAGTCTCATCCCCTCCTCCGCCTCGTCGAAGAGGTTGCGAGCCCGCAGTACACCGCCCGTTCCGTCGCCTTTTGTTCCATCGCCTTTGGCTGTACCACAGCATGTTGCGACTGAGTCGCAACATACGAAGCACTCATCCTCAAACGTCTGTGACAGCTGCTGCACAGGCTCCTTGCCGTCAGCCTCGAAGGCATCCCTCGCATCAGCCCCCAGGTCGCCATTACGATGCAGCTTGGGCTGGCGGATACGGCTCACCGTCACCTCCAGTTTCACCTCGCTCCCAAAGCCGCTGGTCTGGAAGCGCCAGTAGCCCTGCTCATCCTGCAGCGAGGCCACCACCTTCAAGCGGACTACGGCTTTCGGTCCCCATGCACTGTGCCGCACCACATAGCTGCGCATGCCGTCCACATAGCGGGCCTCACAATAGTCCGTCTCGTCCAGTTTCACACCATTGATGCGAAACTGCACATTCCGGCAGTTGTTTTTCTTATACACGGCAAACACCGGACGGTCGCTCGTCTCAATGCGCCAGTCGGTATGACTGCCATACAAGGCACGGGTATATCGGTTCTCTCCGTTCACACACACGAAAGCGCGTCCCTCAGGACGATAATGCTGGCGCGCATAAGCCATCTCGCACGCCCAAATCAAAAAAAGAATAGATACCATCAGATGCTTCATGCCGCAAAAGTACACATTTCTTCGGAAATGACCAAACAACTGGGCATAAATAAAAAAATCGAATGTCGTCACGACATCCGATTCCTAAAACAAACTACTTAAAAACTAATCTACTAAAACAAATCAAAAAAATATTTCTTTTTTGCTAAATTCTAATATCATGTTGTCAGGCCTTTAACCTTTTGACGATGCAAAGATAGGAACTTTTTAGACATAATGCAAGTTTTTGGGGGTAAAATCGAACATCTTTTTGATTTAAATCAAGAAGGTGTCAGCCTTTTGGGGCCGACACCTACTTTTTTGACATCTCGATGTTACAATTCTTACATCATACCGCCCATTCCGGGAGCGCCACCCATCGGCATGGCGGGTTCCTTCTCAGGCTTGTCGCAGATGAGGCACTCGGTGGTGAGGAACATACCGGCAATAGAGGCGGCATTCTCCAGAGCCACGCGGGCTACCTTGGCAGGGTCGATGACACCAGCCTCGCGCAGGTCCTCATACTTGTCCAGACGGGCGTTATAACCGAAGTCGCCCTTGCCCTCACGTACTTTCTGTACCACTACGGCACCTTCCTCGCCAGCGTTGCTGACAATCTGGCGCAGAGGCTCCTCAATGGCGCGGCAGATGATGTTGATACCGGTCTGCTCGTCGGCATTGTCGCCCTTCAGGTTGGCCAGAGCCTCCTGAGCGCGGATATAGGTTGTGCCACCACCGGCAACAACACCTTCCTCGATGGCTGCACGGGTAGCGCAGAGGGCGTCGTCCACGCGGTCCTTCTTCTCCTTCATCTCCACCTCGCTGTTGGCACCGACATAGAGCACTGCCACACCGCCTGCCAATTTGGCAAGACGCTCCTGCAGCTTCTCCTTGTCATAGGAAGAGGTAGTAATCTCAATCTCCTTCTTAATCTGGGCGATACGGTCCTGAATGGCCTGCTTGTCGCCTGCGCCGTTGACGATAGTGGTATTGTCCTTCGATACGGTCACCTTGTCACAGGTTCCCAGCATCTCCAGCGTAGCCTGCTCCAACTTCAGGCCCTTCTCCTCGCTGATGACGACACCACCGGTCAGGGTAGCGATATCCTCGAGCATGGCCTTACGACGGTCGCCAAAGCCAGGAGCCTTGACAGCACAGATCTTCAGACCGCCACGCAGACGGTTGACAACGAGTGTGGTCAGTGCCTCAGAGTCTACGTCCTCAGCAATCACCAACAGAGGACGGCCGCTCTCGGCAGCAGGCTGCAGGATGGGCAGGAAGTCCTTGATGTTCGATATCTTCTTGTCGTAGATAAGGATATAGGGATTCTCCATCACGCACTCCATCTTCTCTGAGTCGGTGACAAAGTAGCCTGAGAGGTAGCCACGGTCGAACTGCATACCCTCGACCACACCGATGTGAGTATCGCGGCTCTTCGACTCCTCGATGGTGATCACACCGTCTTTCGACACCTTGCGCATTGCATCGGCCAGCAGTTTGCCAATCTCCTCGTCGTTGTTGGCACTGACGGTAGCCACCTGCTCAATCTTGTCGTAGTTGTCGTCTACCTTCTCAGCGTTAGCCTTGATGTGGTCTACAACGGCCTTGACAGCCTTGTCGATACCACGCTTCAGGTCCATGGGGTTGGCACCGGCGGTGACATTCTTCAGACCCTCGGTCACGATGGCCTGGGTCAGGATGGTAGCAGTGGTCGTACCGTCACCGGCATCATCGCCAGTCTTCGAGGCCACGCTCTTCACCAGCTGGGCACCGGTATTCTCAAACTTGTCCTCCAGTTCAATCTCCTTGGCTACGGTCACACCGTCCTTGGTAATCTGCGGAGCACCAAACTTCTTCTCAATCACTACGTTGCGTCCCTTCGGACCCAGCGTTACCTTTACTGCGTTTGCCAACTGATCGACACCGTTCTTCAACAGGTCACGAGCCTCAATATTGAATTTAATATCTTTTGCCATAATATTTCCTTTTTACTTTTTTACCTTTTTATTTTTCAATAATCGCGAGCACGTCGCTCTGGCGCATCATCAGATACTTCTCGCCCTCGAACTCCAGCTCTGTGCCACTATATTTGCCATAGAGCACTTCGTCGCCAGCCTTCAGTACCATCTCTTCGTCCTTCGTACCCTGACCGACAGCCTTGATAGTGCCATGCAGGGGTTTCTCTTTTGCAGTGTCAGGAATGATAATTCCACCAATTTTCTCTTCTGCCGGTGCGGGCAATACCAGCACGCGGTCGCCTAATGGTTTAATGTTCATAACTAATCTTATTTTATATTTAACATACAATATTATATTTTTTCTTTGCCCTCTTCTATGCCAAAACCGTGCCAAATCCGACAAACTGACACTTTGGCAGTCATAGAATTTGGAAAAATGAAGAAAAAACACTACCTTTGCAGCCATGAATACAATAATCAAATAATTACCTATCAATATGAAAGACTTTCTGAAATACGTATTGGCCACCATCACAGGCATCGTCCTGCTGACGGTGATTATGGGCATTCTGTCTGTTATTTCTATGGTGGGCATGGTAGCATCCTCTACCAGCAGCACCAAGGTTGAAGACGAGTCTGTGTTTGCGCTGACACTCTCGGGACAGCTTGAAGAGCGCGTCGAGGACAACCCCTTGAGCATGCTTACCGGCCAGGTGAGCGAGCAGATAGGGCTGGAAAACATACTGAACGCCATCCAGAAGGCCAAGGAGAACGAGAACATCAAGGGCATCTATCTGGAGGCTGGCCTGTTCAGTGCCGACTCCCCCGCCTCGGCTCATGCACTACGCGAGGCGCTGATTGACTTCAAGAAGGCAGGCAAGTGGATAGTGGCATACGCCGACACCTACACCCAGACCACCTATTACATCTGCAGTGTCGCCGACAAGGTCTACCTCAATCCACAAGGCATGATCGACTGGCACGGCATGGCCGCCACTCCCATCTTCGTCAAGGATTTCCTGGCCAAGTTTGGGGTCAAGGTACAGCTCTGCAAGGTGGGCAAGTATAAGAGTGCTCCCGAGATGCTGACCGCCGACGGCATGAGCGAGCCCAACCGCGAGCAGGTCACCGCATACATGACCGGCATCTGGAAAGTCATGCTTCAGGAGGTTTCCACCAGCCGCAAGATTCCCGTCGACTCGCTCAATGCCTATGCCGACCGGTTCGTCACCCTCGCCAACCAGCCCGACTACCTCAAGATGAAGCTCGTCGACAAGCTGCTCTACACCAACGAGGTGAAGGCTGAGGTGAAGAAGCTGCTCAAGCTCGATGCCAAGGACGACATCCCACAGCTCACCCTCACCGATATGGAGAAAGTAAAAGGAAATAAGAAAGAGGGCGACCAGATTGCCGTCTACTATGCCTATGGCGACATCGTAGACTCCGAGACGGGCAGTGCCACCCAACAGGGAAGCAGCATTGTGGCCACAAAGGTCTGCAAAGACCTGGAGCGCCTCACCAACGACGACGATGTCAAGGCCGTCGTCCTGCGCGTCAACTCACCCGGCGGCTCAGCCTATGCCTCCGAACAGATATGGCACTCCGTCATGGAGCTGAAGGCCAAGAAGCCCGTCGTCGTCTCTATGGGCGGCTATGCTGCCTCCGGAGGCTACTACATCAGTTGCGCTGCCAACCATATCGTTGCCGAGCCTACCACCATCACCGGCAGCATCGGCATCTTCGGCATGTTCCCCGATGTCAGCGGACTGCTCACCGAGAAGCTGGGCATCAAGTTCGACGAAGTGAAGACCAACAAGCATGCCGCCTTCGGCACTGCGGCACGCCCCTTCAATGCCGAGGAGATGGCACTGCTTGAACAGTATATCGGTCGCGGCTATGAGCTCTTCCGCAAGCGTGTGGCCGACGGGCGCAAGCTGTCTGTCGAGGCTGTCGAGGCTATTGCACAGGGACGCGTCTGGCTCGCCAACGATGCCCTGAGCATCAAGCTGGTCGACGAGATTGGCGGTTTGGACAAAGCCATCGAGAAAGCGGCCAAACTGGCCAAGCTCAGCGAATATCATGCCACCAGCTATCCTGAGCCCGCCGACTGGCTCCAGTCGCTGCTCGACAGCAAGAACGAGGAGAACTATCTCGATGCAAAGCTGCGCGCCACCCTGGGAGAATACTACCAGCCCTTCAGCTACATCAAGAACATTCATCGGCAGAATGCCATCCAGGCACGACTGCCCTATTACCTTATTATAAAATAAAGGACTATGGAGGGTGATTTCATCAGAATCAACAAGTGGCTGTTACCGTTTAGCTGGATCTACGGCCTTGTCGTCAAAGCCAGAAACCTCCTCTTCGAGATGGGCATTCTGAAGAGTCGCTCGTTCACCATACCTATTATTGCTGTAGGCAACATCACCGTCGGAGGCTCTGGCAAGACACCCCATGTCGAATATCTCGCCCAACTGTTGAAAGACCAGTTCCGCGTGGCCGTACTCAGTCGGGGATACAAGCGCAAGAGCAAGGGTTTTCGCATCGCCACTTCCGACATCACCATGCCCGAGATTGGCGACGAGCCCTACCAGATGAAGCAGAAGTTCAAGGATGTCACGGTGGCGGTCGATAAAAACCGCTGTCATGCCATCGACCAGCTCATGGAACTCGACAAGCAGCTGAATGTCATCCTGCTCGACGATGCCTTTCAGCACCGCTATGTCAAGCCCGGCATCAATATCCTGCTCGTCGACTACCACCGGCTCATCATCTACGACAAACTGTTGCCGGCAGGACGCCTGCGCGAGCCTCTGAACGGCAAGAACCGTGCCGACATCGTCATCGTCACCAAGTGCCCGCACGACCTCAAGCCCATGGAGTATCGCGTCATCACCAAGGCGATGAACCTCTATCCCTACCAGCAGCTGTACTTTACCACGCTGGTCTACGACGAGCTGAAGCCTGTCTTCCCCGAAGGCCGCCAGCCACTGCCGCTGTCACAGCTCGACACCACGCAGACGCTCCTGCTCACAGGCATCGCCTCGCCCGAGCAGTTGCGCTACGACCTCTCGCCGCTGACCCACCTCACACCACTCGCCTTCAGCGACCACCATCAGTTCCGCAAGAAGGACATCCAGCTCATCAATGATACCTTCGAGGCGATGCCGTCGCCCAAGTGCATCATCACCACCGAGAAGGATGTCACCCGACTGCTCCATGTCGAAGGTCTCAGCGATGCCGTGCGTCAGCATCTCTATGTACTGCCTGTCCACATACAGTTTATGCTCGAACAGGAAGAAACGTTTAACAATTATATTATCGGCTATGTACGCAAAAATTCAAGAAACAGCATCCTGGCTAAAAGGAAAAATGACAACCAGTCCCAAGACTGCCATCATTCTGGGGACAGGCCTCGGACAATTAGCTTCCGAGATAACTGACAAGACGGAGTTCCCCTATAGTGAGATACCCAACTTCCCCGTGTCCACCGTCGAGGGACACTCCGGCAAGCTCATCCTCGGCAAGCTCGGAGGCATCGACATCCTGGCCATGCAGGGACGCTTCCACTATTATGAGGGCTACTCCATGAAGGAGGTCACCTTCCCTGTGCGCGTCATGTATGAGCTCGGCATCCGCACACTCTATGTCTCCAATGCCGCCGGAGGCATGAACCCTGCCTTCAGAATCGGCGACTTGATGATCATCACCGACCATATCAACTTCTTCCCCGAGCATCCACTACGCGGCAAGAACTTCCCCACCGGGCCGCGCTTCCCCGACATGCACGAGACCTACGACCTCAGCCTGATCAAGGAAGCTACCGACATCGCACGCGAGAAGAAGATACGCATCACCTACGGTGTCTATGTCGGTGTCTCAGGACCCACCTTCGAGACACCTGCCGAATACAAGATGTATCGCATGATGGGCGGCGACGCAGTAGGCATGTCTACCGTTCCCGAGGTCATCGTAGCCCACCACTGCGGCATCCGCACCTTCGGCATCTCCGTCATCACAGACCTCGGCGGCTTCGACCAGCCCGTAGAGGTGAGCCACGAGGAAGTGCAGGAAGCCGCCAACAAGGCACAGCCCTTCATGACAGAAATCATGCGCGAGATGATAGTGCGCTCCGACCGCATCGAGAGTACGCAGCAAGAGAAGTTTAACACCGATCACCCCACAGAGCAATGGAAATAGCAGCATTAGGAGAATTCGGACTCATCGACAGACTCACCAAGGACTGTAAGCCGCAGAACGCGTCCACGCTGTATGGCGTGGGCGACGACTGTGCCGTGCTCCACTACCCCGATACCGAGGTTCTCGTCACCACCGACATGCTCATGGAGGGCGTACACTTCGACCTTACCTATATCGACCTCGAACACCTCGGATACAAGTCGGCAATGGTCAACATCAGCGACATCTTCGCCATGAACGGCACCCCCCGGCAGATCACCGTCTCCCTGGCCATCAGCAGGCGGTTCACCGTCGAGGACATCGAAGCCTTCTACTCCGGACTGCGGCTGGCATGCCAAAAATGGAACGTCGACATCGTGGGAGGAGATACCACCAGCAGCTACACCGGACTGGCCATCTCGATTACCTGTATCGGCGAAGCCCGCAAGGAGGACATCGTCTACCGCAACGGAGCACGGGAGACCGACCTCATCTGTGTCAGCGGTGACCTCGGAGCAGCCTATATGGGACTCCAGCTCTTAGAGCGCGAGAAAGCGGTTTACTATGAGCAGGTAAATGAACTTCAGAAGAAAATTGCCGAAGCGAAAACCAATGGCGATAGCCAAAAACTCTCAACTCTCAACTCTCAACTCTCAACTTTAGCTTCACCCGACTTCTCCGGCAAAGAATACCTGCTGCAGCGACAGCTGAAGACCGAAGCCCGCGGCGACATCGTCCAGCGGCTCCGAGAGGCAGGCATCCGTCCCACCGCCATGATGGACATCTCCGACGGACTCAGCTCCGAGCTCATGCACATCTGCACACAGAGCCACACAGGCTGTCGCATCTTCGAGAAACAGATACCCATCGACTACCAGACTGCCGTCATGGCCGAAGAGCTCAACATGAACGTCACCACCTGCGCCCTCAACGGCGGCGAAGACTACGAGCTGCTCTTCACCGTACCCATCGGCGACCACGAGAAAATCGAAGCTATGGAAGACGTAAAACTCATCGGACACATCACCAACGAGAGTCTAGGACACGTCCTCGTCACCCGCGACGACCAGGAGTTCCCCCTCAAGGCACAAGGATGGAATCCCCTGAGCAACGAGGAAAAATAAGCCGAAACAAGTGAGCAAAAGAGCAAAACAACACTTTTTCTGAAAATAATCCGCCAAAAGTTTGGCGGATTCATTTTTTCTTCGTACCTTTGCACCCGCAATCAGGAGGATTGCCTACGAAACGTTTCAAATGGTGCCTTAGCTCAGTTGGTAGAGCATCGGACTGAAAATCCGTGTGTCCCCGGTTCGATTCCTGGAGGTACCACTTTTCCTCCTTTCATTAGAACCCCTGTTTAGAGATTTCTCTGGCAGGGGTTTTCCTTTTGTTCGCACCATACCCTTCCTGAGTCGACTCAAATGATCGATTGAGTTAACTCATTTGATGTTTTGAGTTAACTCAACTTTTTTGGAGTGCAGATATATACTATAATTTTTATGTTTTAGGGTGTCAGGGTGTCAGAATGCCTATATACAAAGGGCTGCACCCTGTTTTTATAGGGTGACAAGGGTGACAGGAGGCGGGGATTTTTGTATAGTCTTTGAGTCGCTTTAGCCTCGCTTCAGACAGGGAGANNCCATACACATACCATACACATACCATACCCCTGAGTATGGCTACAGTATGGCATCATTGGGAGAAAAGCGAGGCTGATTCCTGCCAAAAAACGATACAATCATGGAAGTATGTATAGAGTCAGAAACTTAAAAAAGAAAACAGCAGGTCGATTCGACCTGCTGTTTTCTTTTTTGAGGGAAGTAGTAGATAGTTTACTGAGCGGCGACACCAGCCTTGATGCCCTCAAGGGCATGGGTGCCGACGACGGTGCCGTTCTTGCGGTCGATGATGGTTCCAGAACCTGTCTCGCCGAGGAGTCCTGCCGTGTCGTTGGTATCCCAGGCAAAGGCTACCATGCCGCAGTTGGCAGCATACTGGTTGACGCACTGATAGAAGGCGCGTACGGAGGCGTTGTGCTTGTCCTGATCGCCCGAGATGGTGCGTTGCATGCCGGCATACTCACCGATGATGACGGGATAGCCCTTCGAGGTGAAGGCAGCCTGCATGAGGCCGAACTGATACTGCATGTCGCTCTCCTCGCCATAGGTGGCATTGTGGTCGGTGCTGTGGTTGCCCGAGCCCCAATAGTAGTAAGCCTTGTCGCCCGTAGCATCGAAGGTGCCGCAGAACTGGCCAGGATTGTAGTAGTGAACCTCAACCATGAGGTTTCCTGCAGGCTCGGGCAGGTCGGCTGTCGTCATCAGCTGAGCAGTGCTCTGGATGTCGGTGCTGGGTCCCTGTACGACGAGCGTACGCTTGGCATTGTTGCCGCCAGTGGCACGTACAGCCTCAACAAAGGCGCGGTTATAGACGACGAGGTTGGGATAGACCTCGGCGTGACGGCCGTTGAAGAGCGTATAGTTCTGGAAGGGCTCGTTGAGTCCGGCAAAGAGCAGCTGGTCGCCGTAGCTGTTGAACTCGTTGGCAATCTGTGTCCAGAGCGCCTTCAGCTGTTCGGCCTTGCCCGCTACCTGTACCGCGCTAAGGGGACTGAAGGCAGCGGTGGAGGTGGAGAAGCCCTCGACCTCAATCCATCCGCCGTCGTAGTGGTCGTTGAGCACGACATAAAGTCCGGCATGGATGCAGTAGTTGACCACCTGCTTGACGCGAGCCATCCACTCGGCATCAATCGTACCGCTGCCGTCGGTATGAATCATCCACGAGCAGGGGATGCGCACCGACTTGAATCCGGCGGCCTTGACTGCATCAATCACCTGCTGTGTGGTCTTGGTGGGTTGCCAGGCAGTCTCGGCAGCAAGTCCGTCGCCAGTGGCCTCCAGCGTGTTGCCGAGGTTCCAGCCGGGAATCATCTCCTTGGCTATCTGCTGGGCACTCTTGGTGATGGAACCTGAGGCATCAATGGTGCCCTCGTCCTGCGTGACGGTGACGGTGGCTGTCTCGGAGCCGGCTGTCACGGTGACGGTAGCCGTACGGCTATAGGTAGTGGTGTTGGGGGCTACGGTGACAGTGACCGCAGAAATCTTCAGTCCGCTGGACTGCGCACCTACCGACACCTGACACCAGTCGGCACTGCTGGTAGCAGCGGCCTGCACGGGAGCCTGTGCATTGATGGACTGTTCGCCACCCTCAGCGGTGAACGAGAGCGAGAGGGGACGGACGGTGAGCTTGGACACGGGAGTGCCGCCGCCGGCCCCGTTATCGTCGTCGCCGCAGGCAGCAAATGCTGTGGCGGCCACGAAGGCCACCAACAGCATGAGTATTTTCTTCATATTCTTCATTTTTATCGTTTTGTTTTAGTAAAGGCTGTTAACGGTGAAGGTAACAGCGAGATTGTCAGTAAAGCCCAGTGCCGGCTCAAAGTCCTTGCCGCCACCGCCGAAGGGGCTGTCGGCTGCTGTGCCTGAGCCGTAGACATTGAAGAGTTCGATGCGATAGTTGCCCTTGCCCTCGATGTCGCCATACTTGATCTTCGAGGCGTCGAAGGTCACCGCATTGCCGTCGACCTCCACCTTGTCGAGGGTGATGCTGGCATTGGGATAGGCAGCATAGAAGCCTGCAATATCGACCACTACCACCATACCATTAGCCACAGGCGTATGGTTGACAACGGTATAGGAGCCAGGACCGCCTACGCCAATCTTCTCTGTGCCCCAGTCGCCGCTCCAGTCGTTGGCAGCAGCGCTCAGTCCGCACTGGAAGCCCTCGAGCGTGACGATAGTATAGGTAATCTTCATCGAACTGTTGAAGGCGAGCGCAGGCTCCTGCTCCTTGGCACCGCCGCCGAAGGGACTGTCTTTGCCCGTACCGGAACCCCAGATATTGAAGATTTCGACACGATAGTTGCCGTTGCCCTCAATGTCACCCGTCTTGAGCTTAGCCACATCGAAGGGTACGTCGTTGCCGTCGCACTCAATCTTGTCGATGCGGATGATGGCATTGGGATAGGTGTTCATCAGACCCGGGAAGTCGAGGACGACGACCTTGCCGCCATCGCGCTGACCTGTACACTCGAAGGTGTACTGCTTGCCGCTCTCCACCTTCACCTCACTGGTGAAGCTGCTCCAAGAGCCATTGTAGTTGTCATCCCAATGGAGCAGGCTGGCCACAAACTTAGTCGGCTTGCGAGCCTCCTCGTTGACATAGTTGAACGACCAGGTGCAAAGACCCTCACTTGAATTGTCGCGCATGACACCAATCTGCATGCCGGTCTCGTCGATGGCCAGAATCTTCAGCTTGGTGGTCCAGTTGGTGGCCTGTGCGTAGTAGTTGTCGAGATAGAGCAGTTCAACACCCTCAAGGGTCAGCGTCTTGGCCTTCTCGTCGACGGTGAAGGTACCAGTCTTGACAGTGCCGTTCTGGTTGACCTCAACGGTGCCGTCCTCCTTGAATGTCATGTAGCCATAGTCCTTGGCCTCGCAGAGCCAGCTGTTGCCAGCATAGTCGGGCGACCAGTTCCAGACATCACCCTGGATGGGCTCGCCGTTGGTGACGGTGCGCCATGAGTCGTCAGAGCCATAGAAGAAGAGCGGTCCGGCAAACTTGCGACACTTGGCCTCCTCATCGATGTCGAGATACCAGGTGTGATAGAGCAGCGACTTGTCGAGAGCCACGTCGCGGGCTGTAGAGACAGGACGCACGGAAAGAGCCTCGTAGACGGCACGGGTAGCACGAGTGCCAGCCAGGGCAGAGAACTCATAGTCGACAGCATACTGGTTGCTGCTGGTGTTGACAGAACCCGTCAGATAGTAACCCTTCACACCAGCCTCCATCTCCTGATGGCCTACGCGCTTACCGGCAGCAGGCATGAAGATGCTGTTGCCGTTGGGACCTGTGAAGGTATATCCGGGCACGCCGTCTACCTCGGTATACTCAGGTGTGCAGAGGGTGAAGAGTTCCTCGAACTGGTCGGCAGTGGGCAGTGTACCCTTGCCTCCAGTATAGAGATAAGCCACGTCGAGAGCGGTCTTATAGGTATCGCTGCTGGCATAGTCGGCAGGATCGATGCTGGGGTTGACGCCCGTGAGGTCGCCAAAGGCATAGTAACCGCCGAGGTCGCTCTCCTTCTTGGCACCCACATTATACTTGGACCACTTAACGGACAGGCCGAGGTCGACAAAGTCGTCGTTCACAGCCACCTCATGAGCGGCAGTGGTGAACGACTTCACATCGCCATAGACCACACCGGCACCGAGGTCGAGGAAGGCTGCATAGTAATAGGTGGTGTTGGGAAGCAGACCATCCTGCGTATATGTGTAGTTGTCTGCCAGTTCGTCGATGGTGAGGCGCAGACCACTGCGCACAGCCTCGACATCATCAGAGGCTGCGATGACGATACCGGCCTTGGCATCGGCAGGATACTTGCTGATGACACCGGCGAGGGTCGCCTCGGCATAGTCGACACCAGTAGCATCGCCAGTGGTGGCGGTAGCATCGGTGGTGATGAGCGACTTCACCTCGCCCGTATAGGTCAGCCGACCCTGCAGGGTGACGAAAGCCTGATAGTAGATAGTGGTATTGTTGACCAGACCAGAGAGGCTGGCAGAGAACTCAGCGGCAGAGGCGGCAGAAGCAGTCTCGGTGAGGGCGTTCTGCGAATAGCCGTATTTGAAACCTGTCGTATAAGAAGCGGTATTCATCTTCTCCAGGCCTGTCACCGTACCGTGAAAGGTTGCGGTGGTGGCAGTAACGTCGGAGGAACCTGTCACGACAGAGCCTTCAGTGAGCAGCTGCGTCGTACTGGCAGAGTAGTCGTCCGTATCGCTGCACGCGGTCAGCATGGCAGCTCCTGCGAGGAGCGCCATGATTCCGGAATATATTCTTTTAAGTTTCATAATGATTTACGTTTTTATTGTTCACTATTCATTATTAGCTATCTACTCGATAGTGATGCTTTCGATAGAGCAGGCAGCCTTCAAGCCAGCGTCCGACTCATCGGCCAGCGTGGCATAGCCCACATACTGCATCGTCATCGTGAGTGCCGACGTGCCGTCGTCCCACTTCACGGTAGAGCCGGTGTCGTTGGTCCACGATACGGTATAGACACCGTCGCCGTTGACGGTGATGGCACGCGAGTAGTTGAAGCAGTCAGGCTCCCAGCCCTGCTCCTCGCCGCGGTTGCAGCAGAGCACCATCTTGGCAGGCTGCGAGAAGGTGAAGCCCGAGAGGCGCAGCGTGATGTTGATCTTCTGGTTCTTCTTCAGTTTGACATTGGCTGGGTCGATGGCATCGCCACCGCCACCCCACGGGTTATAGACTTGGCAGCGGAAGTAGTTGCCCGCCTCGATATAGTTATTGGCATTCTCGGCAATGAAGGGCACGTTGACCGGTCCCGTCTGGCCACCGCCTACAGCCTTGTAGGTGAAGCCTGCCGTGAGGTAGGTGTTGACATTGCCTTCAGCATCGAAGTCGGTTGGCACGCCGATGATAAGTTCCGAACCTGGATCGACCTTGAATACCTGCCACTCTGAGCCGCTTACCGTTACGATACGGTTGCCACCGGTAACGGTGAAGAAGGTGATGTCCTTGTCGAAGACTATCTTCGAGCCGTCGATGGTGTACTTACCACTGTATTCACCGTAGGTGTACTCGCCCTTCTTGTTAAGAGTGAGTTCGTTCTCAGCAATGGCATCCTCGTCCCACATGGGGGCCCAGCTGGTGCCGTAGTTACCCTTGACGACACTCTCCCAAGCTGAGGTAGCACCATTCCACCACATCCAGTCGTAGGCAGCATCCTGACTGACCTGATAGGTCATCTCGGCACCCTCGAACTCAACGCCGTTGATATCGGTGGTGAAGAGTTTCTTCTGCAGGTCTTCAATCTCGGGCAGTTCTGGCTTGGCAGGTGTCAGATACTCAGCATCCTCGGAAGGTATCACCACAGTACCGTTCTGCACGTCCTCGGCAATGAAGTTCCAGATGATCCACCAGGGACCCTCGCTGTTGGTACGCATCGTGGCGAGCTGCAACAGATAAGGAGTGAGGGCAGTGATGACAATCTTGTCGGTATAGTTGGCACACACCTCGTCGAACCCTACGTTGTGCAGGGCGAAGGCATCGGTGAACGAGAGCGTCGGATGGTTCTTGTCCTCGACGAGCAGGTTCCACTTACCGTTGTAGGTCTTGTCCTCCTCGGCACGATAGACGGAGACGGAACAGCCGTTCTGGTCGTCGAGCGAGAAAGTCATCGAGCTCTTCATATAGGGAGAATCCTGCGGGATGAGCCACGGCTGGAATCCCGGGTCCCAGTTAGGATTCATGTGGTTGATACCGATGTCGGTAGATGCCGAGCCATCGTTCAGCACATCGTCGGGGTTACAGTACATCACCGGACCCGTGCAGTTGCCTACACCATAGTCCTTGTCGACAGGCACCCACTTCTTCGACTTGCCCACGCCACCGGTAAGATAGGTGTAGAGAGGATCCTCCAGCAACGACATATTGTTGGTATTGATCTGGAACTGGTAAGGAGCACCGTAGACGACACCACCACGGGTATCGACACCGAAGGTCACCTCATAAGTTCCGGCAAAGGGAAGTGCCAGCGAGGCTACACTACCCTGAGCACGACCATTGGGATGAATCCAATAGCAGTTGTAGCTCTTGTCGAGCAGACTCTTCAGGGTAATCGTGTTCTGAGCATCCACATCGACGGTGTAGGCCTTGCCCTGCACGAGGTCTTCCGACTTCAAGTCGGGAAAGCTCAGGCTATGATCGTCTGGAGCACAGGAGCCCAATACGAGGGCTACAGCTGCAGACAGATATATTGATTTCTTGATATTCATAATTCTAAAATTTCAATTATTCAGTTCTTCAATTCTTCAATTCTCACCATCCGGCATTCTGCTTCAGGACACCGTTAGAGCGTTGAATCTGAGTCAGAGGAATCTGCTGGAAGCCACGCTTAGAGATGATGTTCTCAGCCTTGTAGCTGACAGTAGCCTCCTGACCGCCGTTGAGCACTTTCTGGCCTGAGGCGACGATAGCCTGAGCAGCTACATTGACACCCTGACGGAGCAAGTCCCAATAGCGGATACCCTCGAAGGCAAACTCCAGACGACGCTCCTCCATGATGTTGGCCTGTGTGGGCGAAACAGTAATCTTCGGAGTGCTCACCGTACCGTCTTCTGCCTGTGTGGCATAGGCACGACTGTGCACCTGACTCAGATAGCTCTGTGCGTTGGGCGAGCCCAGCTCGGCCGCCATCAGAAGCACGTCGGAGTAGCGCATCAGGGTATAGCCAATAGGCTGCGAAATCTGGAAGTCGCCTGCCATCAGGCCATCGTAATAGTGTGTAAGCGACCACGAGCCACCTTCGCTCTGATGATAACCTGAGCGTGCGGTGTACTTCTTATTGAAATAGCCCGTGTACTCACGCTGGTCGAGAATTGCCTTCTGATAGGCATCGGTAGCCTCGATGCCCTCGGCAGCAAGGTCGATGACCGAAGCCTCGCGACGCTGGTCGAGCGAAGGATAGGAAGCCACGAAGTTTGCACTGACGGTAGCACCGCCCCAGCCCTGTCCGTAAGGAGCCTTGAACGTGCCGCCACGTATGGAGAACATCTGAATGGCATTGTTACCACCGGCATTGCCGTTATAGTCGGAGGTGTAGTTGAATTTCATGGTCAGGATGTTCTCCACATTGTCCTCGCCGGCATAGGTAGACACCTCTTTCCAGCCTGCCTGGTCGCTGCCCTCCCAGGTGGTGGAAGCGCAATACCAAAGGTTCTTGTAGAGAGGAACGAGCGAATACTCGCCGCTGTTGATGATGTCCTCCAGTCCCTGCAACACCTCTGCCTTGCTGACACCCTCAGGCTCCTTGCCATAGACACCCGTATAAAAGAGGTACGCGCGAGCTATCATAGCCTTGGCAGCGTAGCAGGTGATGCGACCATCGTTGGTCGACGAAGATGACTTGGGGTAGGCATTAGCGGGAATATTCTCAGCAGCATACTTCAGGTCGCTGAAAATCTGGGCATACACCTCGTCGGGCTGAGCCTGAGGCACATTGTCGGTAGTAGGCACGGTGACGAGAGGAATGTTTTCGAAGACACGCGCAAGGTCGAAATAGAGGATGCCACGAATACCACGAGCCTCACCGATGATTCTGCCGTGAGCGGCATCGCTGGACCATGTTATCTGGTCTTCGTGCTGGATAAGTTCATTGCAGCGATAGATGGCCTGATAGTAGCTCTCCCACAGCGTATTGTGCAGGTCGACCTGCGAGTTGTCCTCGCCCATGTCGAAACGGTCGACAACGGCTGAGTTACGGGCATCGTTGGCACCTGTTCCACCGAAGCACTCGTCGCTGCAAAGCTCAGAGAGATAATGGAAAGCGAAGGTAGGACCGTTGGATACGGTGCGCTGCCATCCGTCATAGCAGCCAATGAGCGCACGCGATATGGCTGACTCATTGCTATAATAGTTGCCCGTGGTACCTTCGGTCTTGGAAGATACCTCAAGGAAGTCGTTTCCGCAGGAGGTCATACCCATAGCGAGCACTCCCATCAGGGCAGTAGAAAATATCTTTGTTTTCATATTCGTCATCATTATATTAGAACTTCAGATTTACACCGAACAGGAAAGTACGCGGACGGGGATAGTATCCATAGTCGATACCAGAGACCCAACCGACATTACCATAACCGATTTCAGGATCCATACCGTCATACTTGGTGAAGGTGAAGGCATTCTGAACCTGGAAGTAGAGACGGGCCTGCGAGAGCCACTTCTGGCGAAGCAGCTTGGCAAAGTCGTAACCCAGCGTGATATCGCTGATGCGCAGGAAGTCGCCGTCCTGAATAAAGAGATCAGAGAACTGATAGTTGACGTTGGTGTTGGTGACACGTGGCAACTTGTTGGAAGTGCCCTCACCTGTCCAACGGTCGAGGATTGCAGTAGTATAGTTGGCAGTGGTAGAGCCTACGTTGCGATAGCTCTGCACAATTTTGTTGCCAGTCTGTCCGTTTGCCTTGATGGAGAAGTCAAGACCCTTGTAGTCGAAACCTAAGGTGAAACCAAAGGTGAACTTAGGCATACCGTTGCCGAGGTTGACCTTATCGCTGTCGTTGATGACTCCATCGTGGTTGATGTCATAGTATTTCACATCACCAGGCTGGACATCACTCTGCAGCACACCGTTTCCCTTGGCAATCCAGTCCTCAATCTCCTGCTTGTTCTGGAAAATGCCAGCCGTCTTGTAACCCCAGAAGTATCCGATAGGCTCACCGTTGGAGGCGCGATAGAACTCGCCCGAGTTGTCGTAGAGCACAGAACCGCCCTCACCGTGGATGATACCATCCTCGTTGGGGATGTTGCCCACCTTATTTTTATTATAGGCACCATTGACGTTGACGAAGTAGTTGAAGTTCTTGCCAATGCGGTCGTTCCATGCAAGACCGAGCTCGATACCCGTATTCTTCACGTCACCACCATTGATATAGGGCGCCCCCGTACCGACGGTAGCTAGCACAGGAGGCTGAACGAGCCAGTCCTTGGTCTTCTTGACATAGAAGTCGAAGTTGACATTCAGTCGCTGGTTGAAGAAGCGGGCATCGAAACCTAAGTCAAACTGCTCTGAGGTCTCCCATGTGATATTCTCGTTGCCGATACGGGTAGGAACAGCACCCCACTGATCGGCATCAGACCCAAGCTGATTACCAAAATTGTAGTAGTAGTTGTTGAAGGCCATCGGGGCGAGATACATGTAGTTACCGATGTTCTGGTTACCTACCTGACCCCAGCTGGCACGAATCTTGAAGTAGTCCATCACGTTGAGTACAGGCTCCATGAACTTCTCGTTGGTGACCACCCAACCGGCAGAGATAGAGGGGAACCAACCGAAACGGTGACCAGGGGCGAAACGCGACGAACCGTCACAACGCAGGGTGGCGGTGGCCATATACTTCTCCTGCCAGTTCCATCCGACACGTCCGAAGTAACTGGTCATGCGCTCCTCGTCCCAAGGTGAGCCGCTGACAGCGAGGCCACCTTCAGAGTTGGTGGCGGTGCCGTTGCTCAGATAAGCATACTGCCAAGAGTCAAAACCGTCGCGCAGCGAACCGTTAGAGCCATAGATGCTCTGTCCCTCGGTACGGTAGACCTCGTAACCAATCATTGCATCAAACGTATGCTCTTTCACCTTGAAGTTGTAGCTCAGGGTGTTGGTCCAGGTGATGCCCAGTCCGTCACTGGCACTCTGGCTCACGCCCGTGCGCGTGTCCTGATAGCTGTAGATAGAGAAATGATAGAGAGGTGAGAACGAACGATAGTTGTTTGAATCGTACTTCACACCTAAGGTGGTGCGGAACTTCAGGTTCTTGATGAACTCCATCTCGGCATAGACATTGGCCGTGAGGGTCATGTTCTGTGTTTTGTTGTTATTGTTGGTCATCATCACACCATAAGGGTTGCCGTCACCATTGTACCATTCGCTGTCGCTGGTGTCATTGTATGGGCTACCGTACTTGCCGTTGTCGCTATAGACGGGAGCCAGAGGAGATGTTCCGAAGGCTGCGCGCAGCGAGTTGTTGTAGGCATTGCCCACATTCAGACCGTTCCTCTTATAATAGATAGCAGACACCTGCTCACCCACCTTCAGGAAATTGTCGATTACCTGATATTCCGAGTTGACGCGGAAGTTGTAGCGTGAGTAGCTAGACACATCCTTGCCACCAACGATACCTTCCTGACTCATATAACCCATAGACAGGGCATAGTTTCCTTTCTGGTTACCACCACTGATGCTAAGGTTGGCGCTATAGGTGGTAGCACCATCCTTGAACATCTGGTCAATCCAGTCGGTATTGTTGAGGTTGCCATTCTTGTCAAAGATGCTGGAATACTTGGGCGTACCATCGTCCTTCAGTCCGTACCAGTCGTAGGCTGCACCACCGGAGTTGATGTTCTGTTCGTCCATGATGGTCATATACTGTTTGGCATTGAGCATCTTAATCTTACGGGGAGCATACTGCCAGCCGAAATAGCCGTCGAAGCTGATGACCGCGCGACCTTCCTTACCACTCTTTGTGGTCACCAGCACCACACCGTTAGCCGACTGAGAACCGTAGATAGCAGCCGAGGCAGCGTCCTTCAACACGTCGATAGACTCGATATCGGCAGGATTGACAGTAGCAATGTCACCACGCACACCATCAATGATGTACAAGGGGCCGCTGGAACCTGTGGTACCAAGACCACGGATGTTCACCTTCAAGCCCTCACCAGGCTGACCCGACTCAGAGATGATGGTCATACCAGGCGTCTGACCCTGCAGAGCCTGCAGCGGATTGGTGGTGTTCAGTCTGGCCACATCGTCACCCTTCACCTGAACGGTGGCACCGGTGACGAGCTTTTTCTTCTGTACACCGTAACCGATGACGACGACTTCTTCGAGCGAAGCCTTGTCCTCGTCGAGGGTGATGTTGTAATGACTGGCTCCCGCAACCGCTACCTTCTTGGTGACGTAGCCGATGTAAGAAACTACCAGAGTCTGCCCTTCGCTGGCCTCGATTGTGAAGTTTCCTTCAAAATCGGTAATCGTACCACCCTGTACACCGTCTATCTGGACAGTGGCACCGATGAGCGGTTCATTGTCTGCCGACGAGATGACCGTACCGGTTACAGTCTTGGCACTAAGAGCAGCCCCCATACCCATTGCCTGCATCATGAGCGCAGTCATGATGAGCGCAATAAACTTCAGAGATGTTTTACTCATAGTAACACGTTTTTTTAGTTAGTAATATAATTGTTTTTAATCTCTCGAAAATAAGTTTTCAGCCATCGCACCAGTAAGTGCGACAGTGCAAAGGTAAGGAATTTATTTAACTTAATCGAGGATTTTCGCTGTATTTTTCGTGCGAAAATGTTGCCAAAGGCAGTATTATTTGTTTTTCCGAAGAGCTAAATACCTGATTTAGCCGAGGTTTCACGAATCACCAACTGTTGAGGCACAATCTCCTTGTACACCTTGGGGTCGCCATTGATGTTCTTGAGTAATAGTTGACAAGCAGTGACACCCATCAGATGCGACTGGTCTTCGATGGCCGACATACGTGGAGTGACGTAGGCGGCATGAGCATCGTCGGTGAAACCTATCAAGGCAACATCCTCTGGTATGCGAAGTCCCTGTTCCTTGATGGTGGTAAAGGCCGCAAAGGTGATGATATCGTTGAAGGCGAGGATGGCATCCGGGCGGTTGGGCCGTTCAAGCAGCCGTTTGGTGGATTCGCAGGCTACCTGGTAGTCAATCTTGTCGCAGATGACCATATCACGGTCGATGGGCAGATGATTTTCGCGCAGGGCTTCCAGATAGCCGTGCTTTCTGCGGCGCACCATATCAAGATGGTTAGGACCTCCGATGAATGCAATGTTACGGCTACCTGTATCTATCAGGTGCTGGGTGGCCTGTTGGGCGGCCTCGTCGCCATTGGCAGTGACACACGAGAAGCGGTCGGTGAGACAGGTGCGGCCAAAGAATACGAGGGGGATGCCCATCTCGGCAATCTCCTCATAGTGGCTATAGTCGGTGGTATCCTGTGCCAGACAGGCGATGATGCCTTCTACATGCAAGCCTACAAAATTGTCGACGGCCAGCGTCTCGTCCTCGAAACGCTCATGACTATTGGCACTGATGACACTATAGCCGGCGCGACGCGCTTCGTCCTCGATTCCGTCGAGCACTGCGGCATAATAGTGGGTCACCAGATTGGGAACGACAACACCTATCATCTTGGGAGCTTCCTTGCGCAGACTCTGGGCAAAGGGGTTGGGACGATAGTTCAGCCGCTTGGCCAACTCCTTCACCTTCTGCTGCATCTCCTTCCCTACTTCGGGTGAGTTGCGCAGACCGCGACTGACGGTGGCAATGCTGACTCCTAATTCCTGAGCCAGATCCTTCAATGACGTTCTGTGTTGTCGCTTGTTAACCATATTCTTTTATTACCCGCGTGCAAAGGTACATAAATTTGCGGAACTACGCAAACGTTTACGTAAGTTTTTTCATGTTTTTTATTGCACTGAAACGAAAAAGTATGTATCTTTGCAGTGTGAAATTCAGAATGAGTAATGAATAGTTGATAATAAGTTAGTTAGAAAAGGATTAGGAATGTCGTGAGACATTCCTAATTTTTTATGTATTCCTCTGCCTTACGGATATCGGCAGCATGGTCTATATCAAGCACCTTGGAGAATGCCCATGCCTTAAGGTGACGCCCTTCGGCCACCAGTGCACGCTGGAAATTGCGCATCCGGCTCTCGGAGCGCGCGATGCAATTGTTGAGCGTATAAATGGCCGAAGGCTGCAACGCATAGATGCCTGCCGAGATATAGCGGCAATGCTGGCACTCGTCCAGAAATCCCGTAATATTCATGGCTGCATCTGTCTGAACATATAACGGGCGCTCATCGTCTATGAAATCAGTCACCCCCATCCATCCATCGCCTCCCCTTCGGATGAAGGTCTCAACGAAGTCGGCAAACTCGTCCTCGCGGAAAATGGTATCGACGGTAGTCAATACAAAAGGCCCCTCAGTCAGGAACTTACTGATCTCAAAAAAAGAGTGCATGGACGAAGGGGTGCTCTTCACCACAAAGCGCAGGGGTACAGGACGCCCACGCAGTCCGTCGCGCTGTAACTGTACCAGATGCCTTGCTACTTGTGAGGTATGGTCGTTGCAGATGACTACAATCTCTTCAGCATCATTGTCCAAAAAGATGCGTATCAGGCGGTCAATCAGACACTCGCCTCCTATCTCGACCAAAGGTTTGGGCTGCTCGATGCCCTCGGAGGCCAGTCGACTCCCCTCCCCTGCTGCTATTATTGCGTATCTCATATATATAAATAATGTGTAACCTTGCCTGCTGCAAAGTTACACATTATCTGTGAGAAAAAAGTCACTTGTGCCTACTTTTTTCGGATGGTAAGCCGCTGGGTGTCAATATCGCCTGAGCCACGCGACTGGCTCTGATGTCCTGACACATCGCCAGAGAGGGTGATATCGCCAGAACCCACCAAACTTGTATTCACTTGTCCACAGGCAGTACAGTTCACCTTAACATCGCCCGAGCCTTTCAGCGAGATACTGGTCTGACGGACTTTCTGCTGGTTGACCTTCAGGTCGCCAGAACCTATCAACTCCATCTTCGACTCCCGGGCTACCACTTTTTTCACCTCCACATCGCCTGAGCCTTCGATACAGATATTGATTCTGTCGCAGATAATGTCGTGGAAATCAATATCACCTGAGCCTTTTAGACGGATGTCCAGATTGTCGGTATCCACATGCGACTTGCACTCGAAGTCGCCAGAGCCCTTCAGTTCCACCCCAATGAGATCGGGAGAGGTTACATAGACGGTCACCTCGTCACCACTGTTCAGTCCGAGGTTAATCATCCTGCTTTTCATGCTGACCACCAGTTTATTGTCGACCACACGGGTCTGCACCTGCTTGATGACACGTTTAGGCGCCTCAACCTTCACAGAGAACGAGTTGCCCTGACGATACTTTACATCGAGCGAGCCCAACTGTTCGATGCGCTCAAAGCCCTTGAGGGCACGCTGCTCTTCTACCTTTTCACTCTCTACGGCATGAACGCCTGCACTGGCTGTCAGTGCCACCAGAGCCAACAGGCTCAACAAAATCTTCTTCATAAGCTCTACGTTTTGATTGGTTTTGTCTGTTAGACGGAAGGAGCTCGCAAAAAGTTGCAGCCATACGTAAAACTTTTAGCCTTGGGATATAAAAAATACTACCAGACTATGGATAATTTATTCCATGGGGTGGAACGTCACGCTCCATGGGGTGGAACATAATGTTCCATGGGGTGGAATATTTTATCCTCAGCCTGCGAGTAATTTGTTTAGAACATCATGGTAAAGCCCAGGCGGATGCCATTTTTCTGACCACGCGCTGGCGGATTGTAGTTCATACGGCGCACATATTCTATCTGGAAGAAACGGAAGATTCCCCTGACGCCAGCCGATATTTCCCAGTAAGGCACCCGGGGATTCAGGATGTGGGCATCTTCAGGAAACTGCATCAGCACGTTGCTGCCAGCATTGCGAGCCAGCGTAGGATTATTCTTGTCGGAGAGTGCGCCCCACAGTATCTTGACTCCGATATATTCACGCAGGCGGGCCTTGCGGACCAGTGGAATACGGTTAAGAATCTTGCCTTGCATATCCCAATTGATGTCAACACTCCAGAAGCGGTCGTTCATGAACTCCATATTCGTCAGAAGGTTGAATGTCTGCTTATGACTGATAATCGACAGGTTGGTGGCTGGCATGCCTAATAGCGGGAAGGGCACCTGGTTCCACTGTATGCCAGCACGGGTATAGAAATCAATACGTCCCCAGCTGGAGAGCCAGAAGCGCTTGAAGATGCTGGCTTCCGTATAGTTGTAGTTGTAGTCGCCACCTAAAAAGTTTTTCAGTCCGAAGGTGTGGCTGAGGATAAAGATGGGTGCCTCGCGGTTCACCTTCAATCGACGCAGCTTGGAATTGGCATAGAGGGCACCCGGGCTGTACTCTATCTCAGCCTTCAGTTCGGTGGTACGGAACTTGATGGAGCGATCGGACGACAAGGGGCGGAACACCATCTCGCCAGCAGCCTCGTTCGACTCGGTCTTCAAACTGAGCAGCGTCCGGAGTCCCCATTGCTGCTCGTATTCGAAAGTGAGCTGCTGCCGATTGTAGAACATCATCTGGTCGACCTTGGTCCATCGCAAGGAGGTGAAGACATTGTCCTTATCGGTGGTGAGAAACTTGTCCGAGGGCGACATCACATCGTAGGTGGTGACGAAGGTCAGATTGCGCTTAGGAAACTCCTCTGGCAGATACTTCTTCCGGTTCAACGACCACGTAACTGCAGAACTGTAATAGAACTTCTTGCTCTTCCATCCCCGTGCCACAAAACCTTTCCAGAAGAGATGGGGATTCAGGTTGGCAGTGGTCTGGGCAGACAGGCGTGTACGCAGTCCATCGATGAAGTTGGTACTGAACGTAGAGATGATAGGGCCGATGTCCACCTTGCTGTGTTCACTGGTCTCAATGAAGTTTTCTGTGAGTACCTTTAGTGCCATCAGGATATACTTGAAGCCACCCATCGACCGGATGCCTTCAAGAAAGCCTTCCATCTTAGCCTCGCCAGGGGTCAATTCCACCTTGCGGTGTTGCTGCCAGTAGGCATTGTCGCGCAGTCCGGCATCAGGATCTGTCACCGTCTTGGCATACCCTTTGAACAGCTGATCGGGGATCGCATCGAACTGATAGTCATCGAGTCTGGTAGTACGGATAGCGACACCTTTCTGGAAGAAATCGAAGAGCACTAATTCGACCACCATATCATCGGTGGTCAGCACCCATTCGCCAGTAGGCAGCGGTGTAAACTCCTGGATAATCTTCAGGTTCTCCACAAAGTTGACGTTTGTCTGTTGGGGCAACACCATTTCACATCGTTTCACCTGGTACGACGAGTCCTTCAGGATATACAAGTCGCCCCTGAAACCAAAGTCCTGCTGGTTGTTGGGCAAGAAGTGCAGATGGATGCACGAGTCCCGCTCCACCAAAAGCGTGTCTTGTATATAATAGCGGTAGAACCAGATAGCACCGCTACCGATGGGCGAGGTGAAGGGATGCTGCAACACACGCACCTGGTCATCGTAGATATTTACATCGGTGAAGACATCCTTTGCCAGAATACTCATGATATCGCCCGTCTGGAAGAAGTTGCCCAGTCCTATCGACTTCTGCCCCTCGATGATGTTCTTCTCGTCGTGAGGCGAACGACGATAGATTCTTCTGGTCACGGTCTCGTCCACACTGGCTGGCAGAATTAGTTTCCCCGTCTGCGGATTCAGCTCTATCTGCTGCACCAGCCAAGGGTATTTCTTAAACTTAGGCTTGGACAGAATCTCTGGGTTCATATCGTTGAGGGCCAGCGTGAGCTTCTGATACTTTTTATACTCGTAATAGTCGCGATTGGAGAGATCGGTACGTTTCTTGTTGGCTATCACCTTGCGCATCAGCTCGACCGCAGGATTATTCTTTCTGCGATAACGTCCTCGCTTCGCGTTTACAGTCACATTGCTAAGCCTATGGGTACGATTATACCATTTGGTCGTATCCTTGCCCAATTCTGGATTGAGCTGAGCCCTCGCGGGCAAAGCAAAGACCAATGAAACACATACCGTCACAAGCAGATATATTACTCTTCGCTTCACAACAATTCCTCCAAATCATTGATAATACACTCGGCTACCGACTCGTCAACGGCAGCATCCGTCCACTGCTCGCCTCGCAGCCATACCGTATGGCATCCCAACCGACGGGCCGGCGCTATATCCTTCGAGAGGCTGTCGCCCACCACCGTCACCTCTTCGGCGCGCAAGCCCAGGGCCTCGACTCCAAGTTGGAAGATACGAGGGTCAGGTTTGCGAACTCCAACCATCGCCGACTCGATGACCTGCAGAAACAAGCCATCCAGACCAAACTCACGAAGCACCGTAGGCATGTTACCATAGAAGTTACTCACCAGCACTTTGGGACCTTCCAGCCTTTGCAAGACCTCCCTGCTACGTGCCGTATGCTGTCGCGTCGACTCATAAATCATATCGAGTAGCGTAGCACAGTAGGCCTGATGGCCAACCTGCTGCAACTCTATGCGCAACTTCTCGCGCAGTGTCTGGTAGAAGGTAAAGTCGGGCTTAACAATAGGCTGACTACCCAACATTCGCTCCGCGAAGACGTAAGCATCGCGAAACTGCTGCTCGTCAACAGGCACGCCTGCCTGCTGCCAAAAGCGCCAAAGCACGCGACCCCAATGGTGACCACCCGTATCAAGAGTGCCTCCATAGTCAAAAATCCACGCGCGCGTTCCTTTATTATTCATTCTATTATACGTTCTATTATCCGTTTTGCTATAGCCTCAGAGGCTTCTTCGCGGCAAACGCTGAAACTGGGCCAGTCGTTCAAGTCGATCAGCACCGGTGTTCCATCAGCCTGCACAATCCAGTCGCCCCCGTACACGTCAAGCCCGGCTAACCGTGCAGCACGTTCGGCATGCTGTTGAAGAGACTGCTTGTCAGATATACTATTTTCTTTATTATCAGGCGAATAACTGCAAAAGAATCCTGTATGACGAACCCCGTAGAATTTCAGCCATCTGCCCAGCACATGGGCTCGCACATCCACATCCGCGATGCCACGTGACAGCATTCCGTCACGCAGTCGACAAGCCCCCTCCCAGTTGTCTGAATACTGCACATCTTCCGGAGTCTCCCTGCAGCCATCGCCTCGCTTCACCCAATAGCCACTAATACCATGAAGGGGAGGCACCGCAATGCCGTTTTCTTCCAACAGGCGCATCAACATAGCGCGCTGGTTACACAGCAGTACACTGGAGGGGGTATTCACAACCACCCTGCCCCCGCGCTCCTGCAGGTCAAGCCAGTTCAACGTTTCCTGCCGACGTCCCATAGACACATAAGCATCAGCCTCTACGACCGATGCGAGCTGGTCCTCAGAAACAATCTCACTACAGGAAAAGCCGCTGTCTGCAAGCCGCTGTCGCACAGCAGACAAGATAGCCTCATCCTTATCCACGCTACCTGGCGAGAATCGGGTGGCTCTTGCAACAAAAGCGATGGATACCTGCGACATTTTCCTACTTCTTCTCTAAGTCTATCCAGAAGGTAGAACCTTTATCCACCTCAGACTCAACACCTACAGTGCCATTCATGGAGAGAGCCAAACTCCGACAGATACTCAAGCCCAACCCCGTACCTGAGACGAACTCATCAACCTTGACGAAACGCTCAAAGAGGTGGTCGTTACACATCTCTGCAGGAATACCCTTACCTGTATCCCGTACCCAGATGCGCCAATGGCTGCCCAAAGACGTACAACCCAATGTAACCTGCCCCTTGGAGGTAAACTTCATTGCATTATTCAGATACTGGTTGAGCACCTCGCGAAGACGTTCCTTATCTGTTGTCAGCTGAGGCAGATGGTCTATATCTTCAACCACTATGGCAACTCCTGTCTCCTCTGACTTCTCTCTATACTTGTCTGACAGCTCGTCGAATACAGACTTCAACAGGAACGTAGTCAGCTTGAGTGCTCCCCCGCCACGTGCTTCCAACTTCGACATACTGACGATGTCGTCAAAGATACGCAGCAATTCGGCATTGTTGTGCTTGATCAAGTCCATCAACCCCTGACGCTCTTCAGAGTCCTCCACACCAGCAAGCACTTCACTGAAGCCTACAATAGCGTTGAGAGGAGTACGAATCTCATGACTAATATTCGCCAGGAAAGCAGACTTCAGTCGGTCGCTCTCCTCTGCATGATAAACAGCCTCCATCAGGGCCTGCTCTATCTCCTTCTGCTGGTCGATACGCATCAGTGTTCCCACAATGCTCTGAGGGAGCCCCTCAAGGTTGCGCTTGTCGACAGTAGCATATCCTTCTATCCAATAGGTACGAGAACTATGCGGCACTTGCATCTGAAACTGCAGATGGCTGACATCAATTTTACCTTCCACCAGATCCTGAAGAACCTGCTTGAGCTTTTCAGCATCCTCTGGCACCACGTGCTCATAGATTTCGCTCATGCTGGTATTGGGTGGGAAGTCATTGGTCTCGCCAGCATCGCGGTAGTCACTTTCAATAGTAATCGTATGCGTAGCGATATCAATGCGCCAAATGGCCAGCTTCATCGCCTTCAGCACCAGGTCGTATTCCACAGAGTGAATTTTCACCTTCGACAACAGGCGCAATTCCGACTTTAATGAACGGTACTGACGATATTGATAGTACAATAAGATAGCAGCTCCCACCAACATCGGAAGTCCTACTATCCATACCAGAATGTCAAAACGGAGCAACGACCGGATGGATAAAAACAGGATCGTACATAGTACCGTCATAATCATCTTTGCATTTATCAAGGGCAAAATTACATAAAAAATATGAATTATGAGCGATGTATTAAGAATTATTTGTATCTTTGCACCATATTTATAAAATTACATCATGACACAGCAATTTGAAATGATCGCCAAGACCTTTATGGGTCTGGAGCCCGTCTTGGCGAAAGAACTGACGCAGTTGGGCGCAAGTAATGTGCAGACAGGACGCCGCATGGTGTCCTTTACCGGTGATAAGGAAATGATGTATCGTGCCAATTTTCAACTGCATACAGCCATACGTATTCTGAAACCTATCAAGCACTTCAAGGCCCAGTCGGCAGACGATGTCTACGAGGGCGTGAAGACGGTAGACTGGTTACAATATCTTGCTCTCGACAAGACATTTGCCGTTGACTCTGTGGTCTTTTCCGACGAGTTCCGCCACTCTAAGTTCGTGGCCTATAAGGTAAAAGATGCCATTGTCGACCAATTCCGCGAGAAGACAGGCAAGCGTCCGAACATCAGCATCTCCAATCCTGATATGCGACTGCACATCCATATTGCCGACGTGGCTCCAGGACAAAGCGAATGTACGCTCTGTCTGGACTCCAGTGGCGAGAGCCTGCACCGTCGAGGCTATCGTCAGGAGTCTGTCGAGGCACCCCTGAACGAGGTGTTGGCTGCCGGAATGATTCTGATGACGGGGTGGCAGGGCGAGACTGACTTCATTGACCCCATGTGCGGTTCCGGCACCCTGCTCATCGAGGCTGCCCTTATCGCCCGCAACATGGCACCAGGTCTGTTCCGCAAGGAGTTCGCTTTTGAGAAGTGGCCCGATTTCGATGCAGAGCTCTTCGACGAGATCTACAATGACGACTCTCAGGAGCGACCGTTCGATCACCACATCTACGGCTACGATGTAGATATCAAAGCTGTCAACACAGCGCGCATGAATGTCAAGGCAGCAGGACTGACCAGTAATATCACGGTGACAGAACAAGACTTCAAGGACTTCCAACAGCCCCTGCACCCCAGCATTATGATTACCAACCCACCCTATGGTGAGCGTATTTCTACCCCCAACCTGCTGGCCACCTACAAGATGATTGGCGAACGCCTGAAACATGAGTTTGTAGGCAACGACGCCTGGGTGCTCAGCTATCGCGAGGAATGCTTCGAGCAGATTGGCTTGAAGCCAAGCATCAAGATTCCTCTGTTCAATGGTTCTTTGGAATGCGAGTTCCGCAAATACCAGATGTTCGACGGCAAGATGAAGGTCTTCCGCGAAGAAGGCGGTACGGTCAAGACAGAAGAAGAGAAGCGGCAGATGGCCGAAAAACACCGTTTCAAGAAAGAGCGTGAGTTCAAGAAGCGCCTCGACGAGCAGGAAGAGAACGAAGGAGCAGACATCCGCAACTTCAAATTCCACTCGCTGGAGGAGAAAAAGAAACGAGAGGTTCGCAAACCTTACGAGGGCAGAGGAGACAGAGAGGACCGAAAGCCCAGAGAGGACCGAAAATCTAAAGATTTCAAGAAGCCTTTCAAGAAAGGCGGTCACGACTATGGCAAAAAGAACAGGAAATTCAACCATGATGAAGATTAAGTCACTCCTTGGCCTGATAACCCTACTCACCCTATCCCCTCTCTCCATGAGTGCTCAGGAACAAAAGCTCTTTACGCTGGAAGACCTCAACTTCGGAGGTACCAACTACCGTAACCTGCAACCGTCGAACAAGTGGTATGAGTGGTGGGGCGATCAGCTGGTACGCACAGACATCGATGCCTGCTATCTTATAGATGCCAAGACAGGAAAGGAGTCGAAGCTCTTTACACTGGACGATATCAACAATGGGATTCTGCACGACAAGAAGAACGTGGTGCGCTATCTCTATTCCGCCTCCTTCCCCTACCCCGACAAGCCTATTGTCGCCATAGACAACGGGCAGGCACTCATGCTGATTGACTTCAAGACCCGCCAGTTAGTCTGGCAAGACACCCTCTCAAGGCAAACAGCCAAAGACTGGTGTTCCCAGTCGAAAGCAACAGCCTTTGTCGAGGACAACCAGCTGTACGTCACAGACGGTCAGGGGGCGAAGCATCAGCTGACTACCGACGGCAGTCGCGAGATTGTCTATGGCCAAAGCGTTCACCGCAATGAGTTCGGCATCCAAAAGGGCACCTTCTGGAGCCCCGACGGTCAGCGGCTGGCATTCTATCGCATGGACCAGTCGATGGTCAGCGACTACCCTCAGGTGGATATCTATCCGCGTGAGGCCGAACATCAGCCCGACAAATATCCTATGGCAGGCATGAACACCCATCGGGTGACGGTAGGCATCTACAACCTGCAAACACAGAAGACTGTCTACCTCCATACCCCTGTGGGTTCTGTATCCGGCGACTCTGCTGCCAGCTCTACGCCTGTCTACTTCACCAATATTGCCTGGAGCCCTGATGCAAAGACCATCTATCTGTTTGAGTTGAACCGCGACCAGAACGACTGCCGCCTGGTCAGTTACGATGCGGCTACAGGCCAACGCCTCAAGGAGCTCTATCGCGAGACCAGCGACAAATACGTAGAACCCCTGCATCCCATCCAGTTCCTGCCTTGGGATGCTGACAAATTTATCATGCAGAGCCAGCGCGACGGCTACAACCACCTCTATCTATATAATAAGGAGGGAAAGATGCTACGCCAGCTGACCAGTGGCTCATGGGTGGTACAGCAGGTGCTGGGATTCAACAAAAAGCAAAAGAGCATCATCCTTGCAGCCAATAAATATCATCCCCTGCACCGCTGGCTCTATAGCGTCGAAACCACTAATGGCAAGATGCAGGAGTTAGTAAGCGCCGATGGCGTGCATCAGGCAGAGCTCTCTGCATCAGGATGCTTCCTGCTCGATAAGTGGAGCGCCCCCACCCAGCCCCGCAACATCGACCTGATAGCCGTAGGAGGCAACGCCGCCAAGGCCACCCGACTGCTGACAGCTGAAGACCCGTGGGCCGACTACCAGCAGCCTCTTTTCGAGAGTGGCACTATCAAGGCTGCTGACGGAAAGACCGACCTCTACTACCGAATGGTCAAGCCTCACGACTTCGACCCCTCGAAGAAATATCCTACCGTCATCTATGTCTACGGCGGTCCGCATGCACACAATGTCGATGCCTCCTGGCATTGGGCCAGCCGTTCCTGGGAGACCTATATGGCACAGAAGGGCTATATCGTCTTCATCCTCGACAACAGAGGCAGCGAGAACCGCGGACGCGACTTTGAGCAGGCCACCTTCCGCCAGCTGGGACAAATAGAGATGCAAGACCAGATGAAGGGCGTTGAATACCTGCGCTCCCTACCCTACGTCGACATGCAGCGTCTGGGTGTACACGGCTGGTCGTTTGGAGGCTTCATGACTATCTCGCTGATGCTCAACCATCCCGACGTGTTCAAGGTGGGCGTAGCTGGCGGTCCCGTCATCGATTGGAAATGGTATGAGGTGATGTATGGCGAGCGCTATATGGATACGCCGCAACAGAACCCCGAGGGCTATGCCAAGAGCTCGCTCATCGACAAAGCCAAGCATCTGAAAGGCAAGCTGCAAATCATCACAGGATACAATGACGACACCGTAGTGCCCCAGCACTGTCTGTCATTCCTCGATGCCTGCATCAAGGCTGGCACCCAGCCCGACTTTTTCGCCTATCCCGGCGAAGGTCACAACATGCGTGGACATGCCAGCGTCCATCTACACGAGCGCATCACACAGTATTTCGAAGATTATCTAAAATGAACTAGTAACACTAGTAAAACTAGTAGAACTAGCAAAAACTAGCAAAAAACGCTAAGATGAAAGAAGAACAAATACTCGTCCGCATCACGGGGCAGGACCGCCCTGGCCTGACAGCCTCCATCATGGGCATCCTGGCCAAATACGATGCCCAGATACTGGATATCGGACAGGCCGACATCCACAGCACCCTGTCGTTGGGCATCCTCATCCGCATGGACGAGATGAAGTCGGGACTGGCCATGAAGGAACTGCTGTTCAAGGCTACTGAGCTGGGAGTCAACATCGGTTTTGCACCCATCAGCGACGAGGAATACGAGGCATGGGTAGACCATCAGGGCAAAAACCGTTACATCCTCATGGTGCTGGGCCGCCAGTTGGAAGCCCGTCAGATAGAGGCTGCCACGCGCATTCTCGCTGACCAAGGGCTGAACATCGACTCCATCCTGCGTCTGACGGGTCGCAAGAGCATCAAGAATCCCGCCAAGCATGTCCGTGCCTGCATCCAGTTCTCGCTGCGTGGTGAACCCATCAACCGTCAGGAGATGCAGTCGAAGCTGATGAAGTTGTCGCAGCAGATGGAAATCGACTTCTCCTTCCAGCGCGACGATATGTTCCGCCGTATGCGCCGCCTCATCTGCTTCGATATGGACTCGACGCTGATTCAGACCGAGTGCATAGACGAACTGGCAGAGCGCAACGGCGTGGGGGCAGAGGTGCGCGCCATCACCGAGAGTGCCATGCGTGGCGAGATTGACTTCAAGGAGAGCTTCACCCGCCGCGTGGCCCTGCTGAAGGGTCTGGATGTCAGCGTCATGCAAGATATAGCAGAGCATCTGCCCATCACGGAGGGTGTCGACCGCCTGATGTCCATCCTCAAGACTTGCGGATACAAGATTGCCATCCTTTCGGGCGGCTTTACCTATTTTGGCGAATACCTCCAGCGCCGATATGGTATCGACTATGTCTATGCCAACGAACTGGAAATCGGCGAGGACGGCAAGCTGACAGGCCGTTACGTGGGCGAAATAGTCGATGGTCACCGCAAGGCGGAGCTATTGAAGCTCATCGCCCAGGTAGAGAAAGTCAATCTGGCACAGACCATTGCCGTTGGCGATGGGGCCAACGACCTGCCCATGATCTCTGAGGCTGGCCTGGGTATCGCCTTCCACGCCAAGCCCCGTGTGGTGGCTAATGCCGAACAAAGCATCAACACCATCGGACTGGACGGAGTACTTTACTTCCTCGGATTCAAGGACTCCTATCTGGGTGAGCAGGGGAAACTTTGAAAGTTGAAAGTTGAGAGTTGAAAGTTGATAATTATAAAAGATATGAAGATACTATTGTTAGGCAGTGGCGGGCGTGAGCACGCACTGGCATGGAAGATTGCTCAAAGCGACAAGTGTGAGAAACTGTTTATTGCACCGGGTAATGCCGGCACCAGCAACTGTGGTGAGAATGTACAGATGAAGGCCGACGACTTCGAGGCCGTCAAGACATTCTGCGTCGACCAGCAGATAGACATGGTGGTAGTAGGTCCTGAAGATCCGTTGGTAAAAGGCATCTACGACGACCTGAAGGCCGATGCCCGCACCCAGGACATCCCCGTCATCGGCCCCACCAAGGCAGGAGCCGTTCTCGAAGGCTCTAAGGACTTTGCCAAGGCGTTCATGCAGCGCCACCAGATTCCCACCGCCCGCTACGAGACCTTCGATGGCGAGCATCTGCAGGAGGGTCTGGCATTCTTGGAGACTCTGGAGGCCCCCTATGTCCTAAAGGCCGACGGACTTTGTGCTGGTAAGGGCGTGCTGATACTCCCCACCCTCGACGAGGCCAAGCGCGAGCTGAAAGAGATGCTGGGCGGCATGTTCGGCAATGCCTCCAGTCGCGTGGTCATCGAGGAGTTCCTGAGCGGCATCGAGTGCAGCGTCTTTGTGCTGACCGATGGCGAACACTACAAGATACTGCCCGAAGCCAAGGACTACAAGCGCATTGGCGAGCACGACACCGGCCTGAACACGGGCGGCATGGGCAGCGTATCGCCTGTTCCCTTTGCCACCAAAGAGTGGATGCAGAAGGTGGACGACCGCATCATCCGCCCCACCGTCGAGGGGCTCAAGGCCGAAGGCATTCTCTACAAGGGCTTTATCTTCTTCGGACTCATCAATGTCAAAGGCGAGCCGATGGTCATCGAGTACAACTGCCGCATGGGCGACCCAGAGACGGAAAGCGTCATGCTGCGCCTCAAGAGCGATATTGTAGACCTGTTTGAAGGCGTAGCCGAGGGCAATCTGGACCAGCATGCCATCGAGTTCGACGAGCGCGCTGCCGTCTGCGTCATGCTGGTCAGCGGAGGCTATCCCCAGGAGTACAAAAAGGGCTATCCCATCACGGGCATCGACCAGGTAGAGGGCAGTGTGGTCTTTCATGCCGGCACAGCGCTGAAGGACGGTCAGGTGGTCACCGCCGGCGGCCGCGTCATCGCCGTTTCCTCCTATGGCAAGGACAAGGCCGAAGCCCTGGCCAAGTCGTTCCAAGAGGCCCAGAAGATTCAGTTCACTGACAAGTATTTCCGTCGCGACATCGGAGCTGACCTGTAAATGGCAAAGAAGCAGTTACAGAACAAGATAGCAGAAAGCAAGCTGACCCTGCCCGTCGTCTCTCTCTACGCGATGGCGGTCTGGCTACTATGCGGAGCCATCACCCGTCAGTGGTGGCTCCAGTTTGGCGGCTTTGTCATGGCGACATACCTGATGATACTCCTGAACAACTTCAATGCCCTTATCCGCATCTTTTCGCGAATGGTGAGCTGTTCGTTCATAGTGCTCTTCTGCGCCGCCTGCTTCCTGTTTCCGTCGGCGTATGGTGCCGTCCTGCAGGTATGCTATGTCGGCAGCCTCCTATTCCTCTTTGCCACCTATCAGGACAAAGAGGCCGCAGGCTTCGTCTACTATGCGTTTCTACTGATGGGCATCGCCACCATGCATTATTCGTTCCTGCTATGCTATCTGCCTGTCATCTGGCTACTGATGGCCACCCAGCTGCAGTCGCTCTCGGCACGCACGATGGGAGCGTCCATCCTGGGACTGCTCACCCCCTATTGGGTAGTGGCCTGTCTGTTGATATTCAACAAAGACATCGCGGCATTGCCCCGTCTGTTGCCCGACTGGAACAGCTTCATTCCGACGTTCAGTTATGCCGCCGTCACCGTTGGTCAGACTGCCACGCTGGCACTCGTCGCCCTATTGTATGTCACGGGTGTCGTACACTACATCCGCAAGCATAGCTACGACCGCATCCGCACACGCCTTCTCTTCGAATTCTTCATCTGGATAGAGCTGGCCACCTTCCTCTTCATGGCTGCGATGCCCCAACACTACGACAGTCTGATGCGACTTGCCATCGTCAATGTCGCTCCGCTGGCAGGCCACTTCATCGTCTTTTCCGGCAACCGCCTGACCAATATCTACTTCTGCATCATAACCCTGCTCATCTTCCTCATTACAGGCTATAATATATGGACCTCATATCTCTCCTGATCAGTTACGGCTATTGGGGCATGCTGGTCACCTCGTTCGTGGCGGGTTCCTTCTTCCCGTTCAGCAGCGAGGCCGTGATGACCGGGCTGCTGGCAGCAGGACTCGACCCGTGGCTGCTCATCATCTATGGCACGATAGGCAATGTGGCGGGAGGTATGTTCAACTACTTCGTAGGGCGGCAGGGCAAGCTGGAGTGGATAGAGAAGTACCTGCACGTGAAGCAGAAAGACCTCGACCGTGCCACCGCCTTCATGGCCGGACGCGGCGCTTGGATGGGTTTCTTTGCCTTTCTGCCCGTGCTGGGCTCTGCCATCACCATCGTGCTGGGACTCATGCGTGCCAATATTCCCATCTCGCTGACCAGTATGGCCATCGGGAAATTCCTGCGCTATGTAGCCCTCGTCTATGGTGCCAATCTCTTCTTGTGAGAAAAAGATGATGTAAAAACGTTAAAAAAGACAAGGCAAAAGCAAAATCTTCTTTCTTCATTCTTCATTCTTCGCTAAAAAGGCTACCTTTGCAGGTTAGAACAAGAAAATAATCACAGAAATAGACAGATGAAACAATTCAGACTTGTGGACAACATCATGGGCTGGCTGGCTTTTGCCATTGCCGCAGTGGTCTATTGCTCCACCATCGAACCGACAGCCTCGTTCTGGGACTGTCCCGAATTTATCTCTACTGGTTACAAACTGGAAATCGGTCATCCGCCCGGCGCACCGTTCTTTATGCTCACGGCCAACCTGTTCTCACAGTTTGCCTCCGACCCCAGTCACGTCGCCTACATGGTCAACATGATGAGTGCCCTGCTCTCGGCAGCCACCATCCTGTTCCTCTTTTGGACCATCTCCCACTTGGTGCGCCGCCTGCTCATCAAGGACTGGAGCCAGCTGACAGCCTCCAAGATGATAGCCATCGAGGCCTCGGCAATGGTGGGCGCCCTCATCTATACGTTCAGCGACACCTTCTGGTTCTCGGCTGTCGAGGGTGAGGTGTATGCCTACTCCTCGGCCTTCACGGCGGTGGTGTTCTGGCTCATCCTGAAGTGGGAGGACCAGGCCGACCAGCCCCATGCCGACCGCTGGCTGGTGCTCATCATGTATATGACGGGCCTCTCCATCGGTGTCCACCTGCTGAACCTGCTGTGCCTGCCCGCCATCGTACTGGTCTACTACTATAAGAAGTTCCCCACCGACGACCCCAAGCGCGACCTGAAGGGAAGTCTCATTGCCCTGTTCATCTCAGTGGTCATCCTGGCTGCCGTGCTCTATGGCGTGGTGCCCGGCATCGTACAGGTGGGCGGCTGGTTCGAGCTGCTGTTTGTCAACATTCTCGGCATGCCCTTCAATACGGGCGAGATAGTCTATATCTTCCTGCTCATCGGCATCACCGTATGGGCCATCTGGGAGACGCAGCGCACTGAGGCCAACGAGAAACGTCAGAACATCGCCTTCCTGCTGGCAGTGGCCATGCTGGGCATACCATTCTACGGACACGGCTGGACCTCGGTCTTCATCGGCGTGGTGGTACTCGCCGTGCTGTGGTTCGTACTGAGCTACAAGAAGCGCGACGAGGAGAGCAAGAAGCTGCTGCCCCTGGTGTCTGCACGCATCAAGAATACCTCGCTGCTCTGCATGCTGATGCTCATGATCGGCTACTCCAGTTATGCGCTCATCGTCATCCGCTCGGCTGCCAACCCGCCCATGGACCAGAACTCGCCCGAGGACATCTTCACGCTGGGCGAATATCTTGGCCGCGAACAGTACGGACAGCGTCCCCTGTTCTATGGTCAGGCCTACACCTCGCAAGTAGCACTGGAGAAAGACGGCGAATACTGCCGTCCCGTCATGACCACCGGCGACCCCGTATGGCAGCGCAAGGAGAAGGCGTCGCCCGACGAGAAAGACCAATACTTCGTCGTGCGCACCAAGGATGAATACAAATATGCCCAGAACATGCTGTTCCCCCGTATGTACAGCTCGGCCCACCGCGATGCCTACGAGTCGTGGATGGGAGGAGTCAGCGGCAGCGAGGTGCAGTACGACCGCTGTGGCGAGATGATCACGGTGAAGGTGCCCTCGCAGTTCGAGAACCTCCGCTTCTTCATCTCCTATCAGTGCAACTTCATGTACTGGCGCTACTTCATGTGGAACTTTGCCGGACGACAGAACGACCTGCAAGGCAACGGCGAACTGGAGCACGGCAACTGGCTCAGCGGCTTCGACTGGTTCGACAACTGGCGCCTGGGCGACCAGGACCTGCTGCCCGACGACCTGAAAAACAACAAGGGCCACAACGTCTTCTACTGCCTGCCCCTGTTGTTAGGACTCATCGGACTCTTCTGGCAGTCGCTGGCCAAGCATCACGGCTCCAAGACCGACCAGACGGGCATACGCCAGTTCTGGGTCGTCTTCTTCCTCTTCTTCATGACCGGACTGGCCATCGTCATCTACCTCAACCAGACACCCATGCAGCCGCGTGAGCGCGACTATGCCTACGCTGGCTCCTTCTATGCCTTTGCCATCTGGTGCGGCATCGGCGTGGCTGCCATCATCGAGATGATCAGAAGCAAGTGGTTAGAGGTGAAAGGTGAGAAATATGCAACGGCGCTGGCTGTCATTGTCAGCATCGTCTGCCTGCTCGTACCCGTACAGATGGCTTCGCAGACCTGGGACGACCACGACCGCAGCGGACGCTATACCTGCCGCGACTTCGGACAGAACTATCTCCAGTCGCTCCAGCAGGACAGCAACCCCATCATCTATACCAACGGCGACAACGACACCTTCCCCTTGTGGTACAACCAGGATGTCGAAGGAGTGCGCACCGATGCCCGTGTCTGCAACCTCTCCTATCTGCAGACCGACTGGTATATCGACCAGATGCGCCGACCGGCCTACGACTCGCCGTCGGTTCCCATCACCTGGGAGCGCATCGAGTATTGTGCCGGCACCAACGAGTATGTCACCGTCGAACCCTCGATGAAGGAGGCCGTCCTCGACCTCTACCGCGAGAATCCTGAGGAGGCCCGCAAGCAGTTTGGCGACGAGCCCTTCGAGCTGAAGAACGTGCTCAAGAACTGGGTACGCTCCACCAACAAGGAGCTGCACCTCATCCCCACCGACACCCTCTATATGACCATCGACAAGGAGGCCGTCCGCAAGAGCGGCATGATGATGGCCACCGACTCCATCCCCGACCGCATGGTCATCTCGCTCAAGGGCAAGCATGCCCTGTACAAGGGTGACCTCATGATTCTGGAGATGCTGGCCCAGTGCAACTGGACACGCCCCATCTACGTGGCAGTATCCGTAGGCGACGAGAACTATATCAACCTCGGCGACAACACCATCACCGAGGGTCTGGTCTACCGCATCTCGCCCTTCACCACCAGCAATGGCGGCAAGCCCATCGACGGAGTCAAGAACTTCGACACGAAGCGTACCTACGACAACGTGATGAACCGCTTCAAGTTCGGAGGCATCGACAAGCCCGGCATCTACCTCGACGAGACCGTCATGCGCATGTGCTACACCCACCGCCGCATCATGGCCAAGCTCGCACTCGAACTCGCCTACGAGGGACAGAACGAGAAAGCCGAGAAAGTGCTGCGCTATACCGCCAAGCAGATTCCCGACTACAACGTAGCCCACAACTACAGCTCCGGCTCGATGGATATGGCACGCTGCTGGGCCATGTTAGGCAACAAGCAGGAAGCCCAGGCCATCATGGACAGCCTGTGGAAGAGCGCCACGCAGTATCTGCGCTGGTACTGCTCGCTCGAAAGCTACCGCTTCGATGCTGCCCAGAACGACTGCGCCATCCAGCTCTACATCATGCAGCAGCTCATCGCCCTCGGCGACACCTTCGACCAGCAGTGGTCAGACAAGCACATGAAGGAGCTCAACCAGCTGGCAGGCCTCTACGAGTCGAAGGGCGGCAACCTGGGATATTGAGAGTTGAGAGTTGACAGTTCTTTGACCTGAAGGTACAAAGCGACCAAAGGTCGATGAGAGAGTTGAGAGTTGAAAGTTGAGAGTTGAGAGTTAAATAGCACAGTTAGCGCATGATTATTGAGCAACCAGCCAAATGGCTACGCTGGCTATACCCTAAGGCACTATGGCGTATGGATCGTCATGAAAGGTCAGTCTATCTCACCTTTGATGACGGTCCCATACCCGAGGCCACCCCTTTCATCCTCGACGTTCTGAAGCGCTACGGCATCAAGGCCACCTTCTTCATGGTGGGCGACAACGCGCGGAAATATCCCGAGCTCCATCAGCGCGTCATCGACGAAGGCCACCGTATCGGCAACCACACCCACAACCACATCGGAGGCTTCAGTCACACCATCCACGAATACAGCTACAATGTCGAGAAAGCCAATGCCTACCTCCACACCAACCTGGTGCGCCCGCCCCACGGATGGATGCGCCACGACCAGTACGCATGGCTCTCGCGCAAGTACAAGATAGTGATGTGGGACCTCGTCACACGCGACTACTCCAAGTGGATGACTGCCGACGACATCCTCAACAACGTCAAGCGCTATGCCCGCAACGGCAGCATCATCACCTTCCACGACTCCCTGAAAAGCATCGAAAAGCTGCGCACCGCCCTACCCGCAGCCATCGAATGGCTAATCGCACAAGGCTATGCCTTCAAAATCTTCGAATCAACTTAAAAGTATGAAAACGAAACATATTCTATACACCCCCTCAGGGGTATGCTCGCGAGCCATCGACGTGACAGCCGACGAGCAGGACGTGATACAGCAAGTATTCTTCATTGGTGGTTGCAACGGCAACCTGCAAGGCATCAGCCAGCTGGTGAAGGGCCAGAGAATCGACGATGTCATCGGCCGTTTGCAGGGCATACGCTGCGGTGCCAAGAGCACCTCATGTCCCGACCAGTTGAGCGAGGCCCTGCGCCAACTGAAGAATGCCCCGCTGGAATAAACTCCTACTCTCCTACCGTCACAGGGCTGAAAGGCCGATGCAGAAAGGGATTGGAGCATGGTAGGTGTTGCTGCAACTCCTACCATACTCCTACCGTCACTCCTACTATGCCACCTTCTTCGGAATAGCTTTGTAATGAGCCACATTGCCATAGTGCACATTCTCAAAGCCCAGCTCCTTCAGAGCAAGCCCTAACTGAATTTTAGCACTGGGATTGATGGTCAGTGTGGGGAATGAATGCTTAATCACCTCCAGCATCTTCGACCCCATCATCGGCACTACAGCCTCACCATCATTGGGCTTACGGAAACAAGCCTTCACCAGTTCGGCCATATCCTTCTGCTCCATGAAGTTCTGGTTCAACTCCTGAATACGTGCTACCTCCTCGTTCGAGAACCAATAGGGAGCCCGCTCGTCCTTCACTTCATGCAGCACTTGCGCGTAAAGCTGGGCGTAATCAATCTCACCCACATTATTGATATACTGTCCCTCAGGAATCTGCAGACAGATATATCGGCGACTACCTGTGGCATCCGTCAGCGGGTGGGGATTGTTGGTGGTGGCCACGAACGAGGCGTAACGGGGACGGTCTTCCTGCGAGGCACCATAGATGGGACGACCGTTTACCTTACTCTTCGAAAGCGTCTGCTTCAGGGCAGCATGCTGCGAGGGGCGAATGGCATCGAGCTCATCCAGGTTCACCAAGAGATTGTTTGTCAGCGCCATCTCCTTGTCAAACTTGTTCGAGAGGTTCAGATGATCCAGATAGTACTGGCGCAAATGTTGTGGCAACAGGCGGCGCAGGAAGGTGGTCTTGCCACAGCCCTGACTGCCAATCAGCGTAGGCACACACTCGTTTCCATGCAGCGTATCCATCTGCAGCCAATGCGCGACAGCCGAACGGAGCCAGATGGCCAAGTAGCCAGCCTGCTCAGAAGTAACACCCGGCAGACGATTGAAGAGGTCGGCCACGTGGTTGTGTCCGTCCCACTTTGGCAGATGCTCCAAGTAGTCACGGATAGGGTCATAAGCAGGCACCGACTCCGAATTCAGATAGAGTCTGACGAGGGTTTTAGGATTGCCCTCATCGTCCAGCCCTTCGCGCAACATGCTGAGCACAATGCTGTTCTGCGCACGTTCCGTAAGCGGACGATAGGCATCGCCCGCCTGGTCCTTACAGCAATATTCCACCTTGCCGTTCAGCACATTGTCGCGAAATTCAAAATGTTCTTGAAGATACAACTCGATTAGGAGCGCTCTCTCCTGTGAGACATTGGGAGTCTCACCATGAATAGTCAATTTTTCTTTTTTCATGCAAAATAAAAGATTTTAGTTATTTAATAATGTGTCTTTCCTTTCCTCACGTGTTTTCCTCATAAGGTCAAGGCTTTTTTACTGCAAAGTTAATAAATACATTTGCGGTTTACAAATTTTCCCGCCAAAAAGACACGATTTAACAATTCAATTCGTGCCAAATTTTGCAGAGAAATTGAAAGAATACAACAAAATCGAGACTCCTTACGGATTCCACGCCTGTTACCTTTAAAGAAAAAAGGGTTAGTATTAAGGGGGAAATATTTTTTCTTAGGCAGGGAAAATTTTCTAGCAGGCCAGCCAGTAAAAACGCCCTCCCTATCAGTCTTTTGCAATCAGCAGAGCAAAGCCAGTTGCATTTTACGAAATATATTTACACACAAAAAGCATCAAAAAAACATCGTATAGTGCCTGAATAAGACTACGCAATAGTAGTAATGATGGTAGGAGTATGGTAGGAGTATGGTAGGAGTTGCCGCAACACCTACCGCCGCTCAAACCCTTTGTACATCGGCCTTTCAGCCCCGTGACGGTAGGAGAGTAGGAGTTTTTTGAAGTTGACAGTTGAGAGTTGACAGTTCTCGCTTGGCGAGTGTGGCTTCGCAATGAGAGTTGACAGTTCTCGCTGAGGACGAGGTTACGGCTCGTTGAGGACGACATTACGGCTCGTTGAAGACGAGGTTACGTCTCGTTGAGGTCAACCCTTTTCCCGTGCCTGCAGGATGAGGGTACCAAGGATGCCACCCCTTTAAGTAAACAAAACAGCACAAAAAACGAAGAAAGTTCAGGAATTTAATACGCCTGCAACATTTTTCTCTGAAATCATGCGGCCAAGTCGATAATTTTGCTTATATTTGCATCCACTACAGCCAATCGTCGTAAACGACACATGCCACACGACATGACTCTCAGACCAAGGTCAGAGTGTGGCATTACAATCCCTGAGCGCAGGGTGGCAGTAGGATTTTGAGGGTAAAACAATAACAGCATTAGCAGTTATTCGGCGTGTCTGAAAGGTGAGATGTTTAGAACACGATGCTAAAATGACGATAATGACTAATGTCTGCGCTGATAGCGTGGACATGTCACTTATCTATTTTAGCAGGTATTATCTCACCACCTCAGACACGGATAAGCGTAGTTCACGCTTTTTCCGTGTCTTTTGGGTTGGTGACGGATGTACCTGTAAATCCCGGTAAGTGCTATGCTCCTAAAGCTATCAGAGTATGGCAAAGAAAATCCAGCTGGGCTACAAGGAGATCGAGGATCGCTTGCAGTCGCTGAAACGTACATCATTACCAGCCGATGAGATCGGCTATCAGTTGCTATATGCCTTTGGCAAGAGTGGGAAGGACATCCAGCGCTATCGTGAGGGCAAGGGTGTGCTCAAAACGTTTGATGGTCTGCTCATCAAAGGTCTCTTCTGCTATCGTGGAACGACTGCCACAAGGCTGCAGAGCGAACTTGAATGTCTGAAGCGGGACGTTCAAGTGGTGAAGGCTGCCCCCAAGATTGTAGCCGTCAGCGACGGACGGACACTGCTAGCCTACGACCTGCGCGAAAAGGATACCTACGAGAATCCATTAGAGCGAGTGTATTGCGACTTCGCCTTCTTCTATCCGCTGATGGATGTGGAGCGTGTTCACTATGTGGAGGAGAGTCCTGCCGACGTGAAGGCTGCCGAGAAGCTGGCCAAGCTACACGACGAGTTGCGTGCCTACAATGAGTTTCGCTCTGACAGCGACCTGCACGACCTGAACATCTTCATTACACGCCTCTTATTCTGCTTCTTCGCTGAGGACACGGGTATCTTCGAGGGCAATCTGTTTACAGACAGCATCCAGCGGTTTACGAAGCCCGACGGCTCAGACCTCTCACAATACTTAGACGAGTCGTTCAACGTGATGGATGTCAATCTCTCGCTACGCCCCCATGAAATTCCAAGCATTGTGAAGCAGTTCCCATACGTGAATGGTGGTCTGTTTTCGCGTCGCATACAGATACCGAGGATGGGAGCCAAGGCCAGGAAGATTATCATCGAATGCGGCGAGTTGGACTGGAAGGACATCAACCCCGACATCTTCGGAAGCATGATTCAGGCCGTCGTCAATCCAGAGGAACGCGCCAATCAGGGTATGCACTATACCTCAGTACCCAACATCATGAAGGTGATCAATCCGCTGTTTATGGACGAACTGCGAAAGAACTACAACGAATTAAACGAATTATACGAAAGTAAAAGGCAGATGCGCGATGTCGGGGCACTTAACACAAAGCAATTCTATGAGGAATGCAAGCAGATTAAGAAGCGTGGCGATGCCTTACTGAAGCGCATGAGCCGTATGAAGTTCTTCGACCCTGCCTGCGGCAGTGGCAACTTCTTGATTATCACCTACAAGTCATTGCGGTTCCTCGAAATGGATATCCTCTCGTTGCAACGCAAATGTACCCCAGAGGGTGAAATCCTGTTTGTGGATAACAGCGTCATTAGCCTCAGCCAGTTCTATGGCATCGAGTTGCTCGACTTCCCCCACGAGGTTGCTATGCTTTCCCTTTGGCTTGCTGAGCACCAGATGAACACCAAACTCAACGAGAACTTTGGTGTCAACACTAAGGCATTGCCTCTGAAGAACATCACGCAGATAGTCTGTGGCAATGCCTGCCGGATAGACTGGAACGAGGTTTGCCCGCATACTGCGGAGGAAGAAGTGTTCGTGTTTGGTAATCCGCCGTATTTGGGAACAAGAAATCAAACTCAGGAACAAAAAGAAGACATGGATTTTGCTTTTGGCTCTGTTGTCCATGGAATGTTAGATTACATTGGATGTTGGTTTTATAAGGCATCACTATTTTGCAGCAATAATAGTAGCGTAAAGTATGCATTCGTTAGTACAAACTCGATTACTCAAGGGGTACAGGTTTCTAATATGTGGGAGCCAATATACAATTTAGGGTTAGATATCTTGTTCGCATATACAACATTTCAATGGTCAAATAATGCGAAATACAATGCTGGTGTTTCATGTGTAATAATAGGGGTAGGTGACAAGAATTACAAAGGAAATAGGATTATATATGACAACTCATCGTTTTCTATTGTCAACAAGATATATCCAACAATTACAAGTCAATACTCCTGCATTGTGAATCCATGTTCTAATTCTATAAGCGGACTTAAGCCCATATTGAAAGGTAGTCTGCCTGCAGATGACAATAATTTGACCTTATACAAAGCAGAACGGGATAGCATTCTATTAAATTACCCTCAAGCAAGAAGCTTTATTAAGGAATTTGTAGGTGCACAAGAAATGATAAATGGTGAAGACCGTTATTGTATATGGATTGAAGATGAATCAAAAGGAGATGCTATTGCAATACCTCCTTTTAAAGAAAGGTTTGAACGTGTAAAGGATATGCGTTTAAAAAGCAAAAAAGAGGTAACGCGCAAATTATCTTCTATACCATACAGATTTGCAGAAGATAGACATAAGGATGAAGAGGCTATGTTAATACCTGTCGTATCATCTGAGCGTCGTGTTTACATCCCTATTGGATTCGTTGCTAAAGGGACTGTCGTGTATTATTCAGCTTTTGCTGTATATAATGCAACACCAATAGATTTTGGCATAATAACTTCAAGGCAGCACATGATATGGGTAAAGGCAACTTCTGGGAAATTGGAGTCTCGAATAAGATACTCCGCCCAACTCTGCTACAACACTTTCCCCTTCCCAAAAATCTCTGCCGAGAAGAAGGCCGAGATTGAATCCGCTGCAGAGGATGTATTAGTAACCCGTGAGTTCTACCCAGACAAAACATTGGCAGAATTGTATGACCCAGACAAGATGCCACAGGACTTGCGAGATGCCCACAAGAAGCTGGACGACATCGTGGAGAGTTGTTACCCCGGATATCCCTTCGCCTCAGACGAAGCCCGCTTGGAGTGCTTGTTTAAGTTGTACGAAAAGATGACGGCAAACACCAGCCATCAGACTTCCAAAAACCATTAGACATTAAGGATACAGAATGGAGAACTTATTGGTTTCTGAAAAAATTCAAAAGAAAATCACGCGAGGTCATCAACGGCAACTGGCAGAATTCTCGATAGTCACGTATGTTGTTCGTAACAATGACATCGCAGTCAGCTGCAACAGCACACATATATTGCAAGAGATCCTCAAAGTCACGCACGTCGTCATGGACAAGTGCGGTGTCAAGTTGATGCGCATCACAAGGAAGAACCGTAATGCCTTTTCGAAGACTCCGCATAAGTTTATAACGATCAGTTCTTGGAATGTCCCGTTTGATATAGTTAATATTGGCAAAGGTAAGATAAGAGGCACATACTTCAAAGACACCCCTTTGGGCAAGTTCATATATCGTACGGCCTTGCATGGAGTGTTCTCTTTCATCAACAATATCGATGAAAACGTTTGTGTCAAGAAATATTTTCATTTTCTGTCAAGACCTAAGATCCATTTGGTACGTTCATCGGCGGCCTCTTGGGGTGTAAGCCTTAACCCGTTGAATAGTTCTTCCACTTCAGGTGAGATTTCCAACTCAGCCATTTTTTTGGCTAAAAACTCATCGTCAGCCTTACGCTTGGTTTCCTCTGCCTCGCGCATAGACTCTTGTAAAAAATCCACAACGGCATTCATATCGTTTACATCCATACTTTTCATTACATCAATGTATGGAGCCATAGGGGTGGACTGTACTCTTCTTGTTGCAAGTGTCATGACTACTACTTTCTTTAAATTTCTGCCGCAAAGTTACGAATAAAATCTGAATAAACAAATAAACATGGAACAAAATAGCAATAACATCGTAGATATACGTTACCAACAGACAGGTGAGTCGAGTGCTACCAACGAGTTGGGAATGCGCGAGATGCAGGCAAAGGCCTACGAGGCCCGTGACAAACGGTTTCTGCTGATCAAGGCTCCGCCAGCATCGGGCAAGAGCCGTGCACTGATGTTCATTGCATTGGACAAACTGATGCACCAAGGGCTGAAGCGGGTGGTGGTGGCTGTGCCGGAAAAGAGCATCGGGCGGTCATTCCAGAACACGAAGTTGAAGCCCTACGGATTCTTTGCCGACTGGGAGGTGGCTCCTTACTTCAACCTGACGGACGTGAAGAACGAGAAGGACAAGAAGGGACGCTTCATTGAGTTCTTCCGTCAGCAGAGGACACAGATACTGGTGTGTGCCCATGCCACCCTTCGTAATGGCATGAAGGAGATTTCTGATGAGGACTTCAACGATACGCTACTGGCCATTGATGAGTTCCATCATACCTCGGCAGATGCCAACTCGAACCTGGGCGACGTGGTGCGCAGGGTGATGAACAACTCTACAGGGCATATCGTAGCGATGACGGGCAGCTACTTCCGTGGCGACGGCATACCAGTATTGAGAGTGGAGGATGAAAACCGCTTCTATCCCGTCACCTATAACTACTATCAGCAGTTGAATGGCTACCGGTATCTGAAGAATCTGATGCTGGGCTATCACTTCTATCATGGCAACTATCTGGACCATATCCGTGAAGTATTGGACACGACGAAGAAAACCATCATCCATATTCCAAGTGTCAACGCCCGTGCATCGACAGGTATCGGCAAGTATGCCGAGACGGAAGAGATTATGAAGGCGATAGGCCGAGTGGAGTATAAGGACTATAACACGGGCATCTATCATGTGAGGACTGAGGACGGACGACTGCTGAAGGTGGCTGATTTGGTTGAAGACGATCAGAAAGAGCGGAATATGGTGCAGGACTATCTACAGCGCATGAAGCACAGGGAGGATATAGATATCATTATCGCTCTGGGTACTGCCAAAGAGGGATTTGACTGGCAGTGGTGCGAGGTGTGTCTGACGATTGGTGTTCGTGGTTCGCTGACGGAGGTCATCCAAATAATAGGAAGATGTACGCGCGACTGTGAGGGCAAAGAGACAGCCAAGTTCACAAACATGATAGCGATGCCTGATGCTGAGCAGAGCGATGTGAAAGTAGCTGTGAACGACTTCCTGAAAGCCATCACCGCCTCGCTGCTGATGGAACAGGTGATGGCACCCTCCTGGCACTTCAAGACCTCCCCCGACCTCTCTGAAGGAGGGGAGAAGAGCCCGAGAACGTTGATTGTGGAGGGATTGAAGCCATTGTCGAGTGAGAAGACGAAACTGATTGTGCAGGAGCAACTGGACGACCTGAAGGCTGCTATCCTGCAAGACGATACGGTTGTGAAGGCCATCAGCGGTTCGACGACGGCAGAGACCATCACCCAGCATCTGGTACCCAAAGTAATACGGGAACGCTATCCTGACTTATCGGATGACGAGGTAGAGGAGGTTCGCCAGCGAGTGTTGCTCGATACAATGATAAAAGGAAACGACATTATAGATGACAAAGGCAACCCTGTAGAGATAAATAATAATGATGAGGCAGAGAGCGAAGGTAACCGACTGATCAAGATTGCCAACCGATTCGTCAACATCGATAAGCTGAGCATCAACCTCATTGACACTGTCAACCCCTTCCAGCGAGCCTACGAGGTGCTGTCGAAGTCGGTGGATGCTCCTACGCTGAAGATTATCCAGGACACGATAGCAGAACAGAAGTTCGACCTGACGCTGGAACAAGCCATCACCATCTTCAAAGGTCCGCTGAAGCAATGGGTGGCAGAACATGAGGGTAAGGTGCCAGACATCAACCACCCTGACCCTAAGGTGAAAGAGATGGCTGCTGCCTTGCAGATGATGAAGAACCTAAAAGCAAGGAAACTAGCTGGCTTGGAGTATGAGGGCCCGAAATAAATTGTAAATTGTAAATTCGTAAATCGTAAATTAACATGGTGGAATGGCCAAGCGAACTGTTAGCGATATTCGATGACCCATTGTTGGATGGCGTACATCCCAAAGTCACAGCACCGACTGCTGATGACCGTATGGGGCAGAAACTGGCTGAGGTAACTGCATGGATAGATAGTCATGGACGGGAGCCAGAGCGCAGTGGAGACTTGAAAGAGAAAATGATGTGGGCTGCTATGACAGCCTTGAAGGACAAGAACCTGATGTAAGCGTATGAATATAGATAAAGAGTTGGAAAAAATCTTCGAAGACCCGTTGCTGAATATCACGGAACGAGATGTCGAACTGTTTGACATTCCTGTTGATATGCGGAAAAGCATGGAAAGCAGGAACAAGGCTGACTATGTGGCCCAACGCAGACTCTGCGAGGACTTTGAGCAGTATCGCCCATTGTTTCAGCAGGTTCATCAAGACCTCAGGCAAGGAAGGCGAAGTTTGATTAGAATATCCAAAACTATCAATTTGCAAGCAGGTCACTACTATATCGTGGAAGGGCAGATGCTGTTACTGGAGAGCATTGGCGAGAAGAATACAAGCAGTAATTTCCTGCCAGATGCTCGCACCCGCTGTATCTATGAGAACGGTACGGAATCGGACATCCTGCTTCAGACATTGCGTAAGAGTGTGGTGGGTGGCGGCTATGCCATCACAGAACTGCAGGAAGAAATGGAGAGCAAATTCTTTACGAACAAAGACATCACAAACGATGATAAGGTTACAGGCTATATCTATGTGTTAAGTTCGCTTTCGGATAACCCGACCATCAAGAATCAAAAGAACCTATACAAGATAGGTTATTCTACAAACTCGGTAGAAGAGCGTATCGCAAATGCTGCACATGAGCCAACTTACCTGATGGCACCTGTCAAGATTGTGGCAACTTATAAAGTTGTCAATCTTCACAGCCAAAAGTTTGAGGATATGGTCCATCAGATACTTAAACCTGTACAATTCCATGTAACCGTTGTTGATGATGACGGCGTGCCGCACGAGCCTAAAGAGTGGTTTGTCGTCCCTCTGAATGTCATTGACATCATCATTGCACGTATTATGGACAGCACTATATTGGGCTACACCTATAATACAACTATCCAATGTTTGGAAAAGAGAATGCAATGAAAAAGACTTACCATTGTCATGAGCGTGACAACTTTTGGACCAAGTACGGAACAATTATCAGTAAGCCGTACGGGGCATCGAGTCATTATACCAATGCTAGCGGTTGGAATGGATTCTCTGACCCAGACGATTTCCCCACTGACGGATTTGACGGCGACGGCTGGTAATATGGTTTGATACAATATGGAGAATAGCGACAAACCGAATAAAAATTTTTATAAATCACAACCAATAGTCGTAATTGATTTTGTTCATAGATTTGTTTTTGTATTAGATTAAAAAGCCGCCTGTCTTCGCAGATGGGCGGCTCAAAGCGTTCATTTTTACATTATGTGTTAGTCAGTCGATGCAGAAAGCACGGCTGTCTGAAGATAATGTCTCTATAAGTTTGTGAATGGCAGCGTTCAACTGTTCTTTTTTCTGTGCCGTCGGCTGACGGATGCCACTGGCGTACTGGCGTACCTGAGCGGCGTTGATACCTGCAAAATTGGCAAACTGAGTGACGTTGAAGAAAGGATAGTAGCTGAAGAACGAACCGACATCAAACTTTCTATACCCTATCTGAATGTCGGGCACATCGGCATCGCCCAGCTGCTCCCTCATTTCTCCGTGGCCTGTAAACACGTCTTTTTCGGCCTCACGGGCCGTTGAACCATAACCTATCAGCCCGAACTTCTCAAACTTGTCCTCGACGATGCACGAAAACGAGCGGTCGTTCTGCATCTCGAATGTAACTGTCACTTGCTTCATATATGTATTATATTCCTTTGTGTCTAAAATCAGCGTCCAAATACTCATTCACACTAATTCTGCTGTCAGCGGGTTTTCGGCAAGGGATTTACCCGGGCTCTCGCCCGAGTAAATCTTCATAGATACCGCGAAGGGTCTTTAGCTTGACCTCTTCAGAACCGTGCCTCGAAATCTGGGTCTGCTTCCCTGTTATAGGGCTGTACCAGATGTCGTGCTTGGCACCATGTCGGAGTAGGTGGCATCCCGCTCGCCTTAACTCCCTTTTCAACTGATTAACAGTCATGATGTAAATAAATTATTGAACGCTTGTCCTTAATGGACGATGCAAAGGTAGCAATAAAGTTACAAACTACCAAATATTTTCGTAACTATTTTGCTACGATATTGCATTTTTAACGTGAGTTCGATGTAAGAAAAGTGTTCAAAAAGTTGTAGGAGTGAAATATTTTTTGTACCTTTATAGGTGACTATCAAACAGATACAAACAACATTCACTCCTATGACGACTGCAAATTTAATAGAAATTTTCTGTATTCTCGACGAATTCTGCAAATATTTTACTCCAGAGTTGAAAAAACATATGGTTGACACCTCAGGCAAGCGGCGTCGCAACCGTCCGTGCCGTCTT
>DDPY01000027.1:0-77002 GCA_002342415.1 Prevotella sp. UBA2456
ATCGGATGCAAAGGTAAGAGGTGACTGACACATCTTGCGAAGATGTGCGTGGGGCCTTCTAGGAGGAGCACCTGCATAACAAGGTGGATGCGTGCAATGCGTATGCCTTGTCGGTGTTTCCCTTCGGGCGGGATGATGAGCGGCCGGAAGACTACGAATCGGAGATATGGGAGACGGGGATGATGGTTTGTTCAGGGTTCAAGGTTAATGGTTCAGGGGTAATGGTTCTTGGTTCCAGTTTCAGGGTTGCAAGCATCAGAAGATGAAAAGAAGATGAAAAAATATGATGCAAAGAGAGATTTTGGCTTGAAAACTTGGAAGATTGAAGAAAAATGCTTAAATTTGCAGCGTTCAGTCCTGGTAGTCCCTGAAGCAATTCAAACTATCAGGTGTTTTAAATCGTTTTCCAAGTTTCCTTTTTCATGTTTTTGTTTCTTTATTAAGTGGTGAGTGGATTTTTTTAGAGGATGGAGGAGGGTGTCTGCATCTCGAAAAGGCCTAAGTACTAAAAAACAATAAATTATAGCATGGTTATTCATTTTTTAATATTATAATGTGTACCTTTGCACCGTTTTTGCGCAAAGACGCACGATTATTTATTTTTAGATGTTATAAATTCAAGATGAACGTAATTACGAAAAGTATTCAGTTGCCTGATGGAAGAACCATCACAATTGAAACCGGGAAAGTGGCAAAGCAGGCCGACGGCAGCGTGATGCTCCGCATGAACAATACCGTACTGCTGGCTACTGTTTGTGCCGCAAAAGATGCAGTTCCCGGTACCGATTTCATGCCTCTGCAGGTAGACTACAGAGAGCAGTATGCCGCTGCGGGCCGTTTCCCCGGCGGTTTCACCAAGCGCGAGGGCAAGGCCTCGGACAATGAGATTCTGACCAGCCGTCTGGTTGACCGTGTGCTCCGTCCGCTGTTCCCCTCGAACTATCACGCAGAAGTGTTTGTCAATGTGATGCTGTTCTCGGCCGATGGTGTCGACCAGCCCGATGCCTTGGCAGGTTTTGCCGCCTCGGCTGCATTGGCATGTTCAGATATCCCCTTCGAGTGCCCCATCAGTGAGGTGCGCGTGGCTCGCGTCAATGGCGAGTATGTGATTGACCCGACCTTCGAGCAGATGAAGGAGGCCGACATGGACATCATGGTGGGCGCCTCGGCAGAGAACATCATGATGGTGGAAGGCGAGATGAAGGAAGTGAGCGAGCAGGACCTGCTGGGTGCGCTGAAGGCTGCCATGGCCGCTATCAAGCCCATGTGCGAGCTGCAGGCTGAGCTGAGCAAGGAGCTGGGCAAGGACGTGAAGCGCGAGTACGACCACGAGGTGAACGACGAGGAGTTGCGCGAGCGCATGAACAAGGAGCTGTACCAGCCCGCCTACGATGTGACGAAGCAGGCTCTGGAGAAGCAGCAGCGTGCAGAGGCCTTCGAGAAGATTCTCGAGGACTTCAAGGAGAAATATGCCGCTGAGCACAGCGAGCTGACGGAGGATGAACTGGAGGAGAAGAAGGCTATGATGGACCGCTACTACCACGATGTGGAGCGCGATGCCATGCGCCGCTGCATCCTGGACGAGGGCATTCGTCTGGACGGTCGTAAGACTACTGACATCCGCCCCATCTGGTGCGAGGTGAGCCCGCTGCCCATGCCTCACGGAAGTTCTATCTTCACGCGTGGCGAGACCCAGTCGCTGACTACTGTCACCCTGGGCACGAAGCTGGACGAGAAGCTGGTGGACGACGTGCTGGACAAGAGCTATCAGCGCTTCCTGCTGCACTATAACTTCCCCCCGTTCTGTACGGGTGAGGCCAAGGCTCAGCGCGGTGTAGGCCGCCGTGAGATTGGTCACGGCCACCTGGCATGGCGCGGACTGAAGGGTCAGATTCCTGAGGACTTCCCTTACACCGTGCGTGTGGTGAGCCAGATTCTGGAGTCTAACGGTTCCTCGTCGATGGCTACCGTCTGTGCCGGCACGCTGGCCCTGATGGATGCCGGTGTACCCATGAAGAAGCCTGTCAGCGGTATTGCCATGGGTCTGATTAAGAATCCCGGTGAGGACAAATATGCTGTATTGAGCGATATTCTGGGTGATGAGGATCACCTGGGCGATATGGACTTCAAGACCACCGGTACGAAGGATGGTCTGACAGCTACCCAGATGGATATCAAGTGCGACGGTCTGTCGTTCGACATCCTGGAGAAGGCACTGATGCAGGCCAAGGCCGGTCGTGAGCACATCCTGAAGTGCATCACCGACACCATCAGCGAGCCTCGTGCCGAGATGAAGCCTCAGGTGCCCCGCATCGAAGCCTTCGATATTCCAAAGGAGTTCATCGGTGCTGTCATTGGCCCTGGCGGTAAGATTATCCAGCAGATGCAGGAGGATACCGGTGCTACCATCACCATCGACGAGATTGACGGTGTGGGCAAGGTGCAGGTGTCGGCTCCCAACAAGGAGAGCATCGATGCTGCCATTGCCAAGATTCGCGCCATCGTGGCCATCCCCGAGGTGGGCGAGGTCTACGAGGGTACCGTGCGTTCTATCATGCCTTACGGATGCTTCGTGGAGTTCATGCCCGGCAAGGACGGACTGTTGCATATCTCTGAGATTGACTGGAAGCGCCTCGAGACCGTCGAGGAGGCTGGCATCAAGGAGGGAGACAAGATTACAGTGAAACTGCTGGAGATCGACCCGAAGACGGGTAAGTTCAAGCTGTCGCACCGTGTGCTCATCGACAAACCCGAGGGCTATCAGGAGCGTCCGGCCCGTGGTGAGCGCCGTGAGCGTCCTGACCGTGGCGAGCGTCGTCCTCGTCCGGAGCGTGGTGAGCGTCGTCCCCGTCCGGAGCGTGGTGAGCGCCGCGAGCGCAACGAGGACTATCATGAGCCCGAGAACCACGAGCCGAAAGACTTCACCGACACGCTGGACAAGATGGACTTCTAAACGACCACCGTTCGGAAGTCTGATACAAATAGGGAAGAGACCTGCAACAGGACAGTTGCAGGTCTCTTTTTATATCTTCCTGTTAGAAAAATCGACTTAGAATGGGAAAAATGAAAAAAAAGAAGTGCAGATGATTACAATTGCTATCTTAAAACGTCTTAAAGGATGTGAAACTATATAGTTTATAAACTACTAAATGGACAAATCAAAACTAAGAAAGTGCCTTTTTGTGGGCATGTTCACAGTGCTGGCAGCGCTGCCTTTAGGTGTGTGTGCACAGCAATATCGCGTGGCTGCCTGTGACTGGATGATGCTGAAACGCCAGAAGTTAGGCGAGTTTCAGCTGGCTAAGGACATCCATGCCGATGGCATCGAGGTGGACATGGGTCCGCTGGGAAAGCGCGTCCTCTTTGAAAACAAGCTTCGCGAACCTCACTTCCAACAACTGTTCCGGCGCACGGCGGACTCCCTGGGCATAGCGGTGCCCTCGATGGCGATGTCGGGATTCTTTGCCCAAAGTTTTCTGAAGCGCGAGAACTACAAGGAGCTGGTGCAGGACTGTCTGCAGACGATGGAGGTGATGGGTGCCCGTGTGGCTTTCCTGCCCTTGGGCGGCAGCGGTCACGAGTGGAAGGAGCCGGGTGAGGCGCACGATGAGATGGTGCGCCGTCTGCACGAGGCTGGCGAGATGGCCTTGTCTGCGGGCAAGGTGATAGGTATCCGCACCCAGCTCGACGCGCGTGCGAACCTTCAATTATTAAAGGAGGTGAACAGCAAGGGCATCCGGATTTACTATAATCTGCAGGATGCCGTCGACCAGCACCGCGATGTCTGCAAGGAGCTGAAGACGCTGGGTACCAACAACATTGCCCAGATACATGCCTCGCTGACTGACAGCGTGACGCTCGACCAAGACCCGCGCATCGACCTGCGGAAGGTGAAGAAGACACTGGACAAGATGAAGTGGACGGGCTGGCTGGTTGTGGAGCGTAGCCGCAATGCGAAGGATGTGCGTAACGTGCGTGGCAACTTCGGTACCAACGTGGCCTATCTGAAAGAGATATTCCAAAATGAACAAACTAATTATAAGTCAAACTAAATGAAGGATTTTATGAAGCAGAATCATTTCTTTACGTACAGTAAGATGTGCGTGCTTGCTCTCACAGGAGCAAGTGCCTTCCTGCTTGCTTCGTGCGCCAAGGATGGATTTACCGACGAATCGTTCGACTCGGGTGTTTCGGGTAAGCAGGTGGAAGCCATTTCTGCCGACGACATTACCATTACGCCCAGTGCCGACGGTAAGTCGCAGACCATCTCGTGGCCCGTGGTGATGGGAGCAGGCGGCTATCGCGTCAACCTGGTTGATATCAGCAATCTTGATGCGCCGCTTATCAACGACTCTATTGTGGACGGTTGCTCGGTGACAACCAAGCGCGAGGAAGATGTCAACTATGCGTTGAGTATCTTGACCTTGGGCAACAAGAAGAAGAACAATACGGATGCCGAAGAGCCGGTATTGAAGGAGTTCTCGACGTTTACCCCGACCTACAAGACCATTCCTGCAGGCAGCGACCTGAACGAGTGGTTTGCAGCGAACCCCATTCCTGCCGATTCTGTTGGCAAGAACCTGAACTTCGACTTAGAGGGCGGTGAGAAATACACGATTAGCGGTGTGCTCGACTTTGACGAGCAGGCAGTGACGTTGCGCTCGAACAGCAAGACGGAGCACGCTGTCATCACGCTGACAGATGCCAACTCGTGTATCAACTTCACTGCTGCCTTCAATGCCAAGTACTTGGACTGGGACTGCGCAGCCCGCGTGGGTGCCAAGGGTATCTTCGAGTTCAGTAAGGAGAGCTCGGTGACTCCTGCCAACGAGTTGGAGCCCGACAAGTATTCATGGGCCGGACCGGTAATCCTGGAGCCCATTACCTTCGTCAGCTGTAACTTTACGAACGTGAAGAGCTACTTCTTCTTCGACAACCAGCAGAAGACAGCTTGTATGACCATGCTGGTGGACAACTGCGTGGTGCACATGACCCCTGAGACCAACCTCGGCGGCGGTGTGTTCTGGACCAACAAGGGCGGTCACATCAACGACCTGACGGTGACCAACTCTACCTTCTATGAGCCGTTGGATGCTGCAGGAGACTACAAGTACTTCTATCAGGCTGGTATGGATACCGGCCCTGGCATGTATGTGAAGGGCTCGTCCTACGAGGCTGCTGCCACCAACAGCGTGACCTATACCAACTCTACGTTCTATCATGTCACTTGGAATGGCAACCAGTGGGGTAACTACAACGGTATGCAGTCCAAGACCTACTCATACTGGACGATGACCGACTGTATCTTCTACGACTGCTCACCCAGCGGTGTGGCCCGTCGCTTCCTGCACGGTCGTGCCAACCAGCCTCATGCTGTGTTCAACAACAACACCTACATGAAGAACGACGGCACATTCCAGGATCCTCAGAACTATGATGTCTCTGGTACAAACATCGAGGAAGACCCGCAGTTCAAGGATCCCGCTAATGGCGACTTCACTATCAGCGGTGCTACCCAGGTGGCTCGCAGAACTGGTGACCCCCGTTGGCTCCCTGCAAACTAATAAGGTAAAAACAGTAAAAGGAAAAGACTATGAAGAAGTATATAAAAACCTTATGCCTCAGTCTGATGCTGATGTTCTCGGCATCTGCCATGGCCCAGAACCAGACCGTTTCAGGTACCGTGCTCGACGAGCTGGGTGAGCCTGTGATTGGTGCTACGGTGACGGTGGAAGGAACCAAGACCGCCACTGTTACCGACTTGGATGGTAACTATAAGATTCAGGCTCCGAAGGGAGCGAAGGTGGTCATCACCTATATCGGCTATATGCCTATGACGGTGGCTCCCGGCGGCACCGTGAAGCTGCAGGAAGACAAGCAGACCCTGGAAGAAGTGGTGGTCGTAGGTTATGGCACACAGAAGAAGGCCCACCTGACGGGTTCGGTGGGTACGGTAGACATGGACGATGTGTCCGACCTGGCTAACGGCAACCTGGCCAGCTCGCTGAGCGGTCTGGTAAACGGTATGTCCGTCAGCGGTGGTGATGCACGTCCCGGTGAGCCTGCCCGCATCCAGATTCGTGATGTCGGTTCGCTGGCATCGGTAGGTTCTGAAGCCCAGCAGCCTCTGTTCGTCATCGACGGCTATATCTATCCCAACGACGTGAAGGTGGGTAACACCTATCAGAACCTCGGTGCTGAGGCCTTCAACAACCTCGACCCCTCTGAAGTGGAGAGCATCTCGGTGCTGAAGGATGCTTCGGCTGCCGTCTACGGTGCCCGTGCTGCCAACGGTGTCATCCTCGTCACCACGAAGAAAGGTAAGGTGGGTGCGCCCAGCATCAGCTATAGCGGCAACTTCGGTTTCACCAACGAGGTGGCGCGCCCCTCGATGCTCGACTCTTACAACTACGGTCGCCTGTACAATGCCATCACGGCTGCCGACCCCACGAACACGAGCCTGAACCACACAACGGCCCTGTTCCAGGCAGACGAACTGGAGGCAATGCGTGGTCTGAACTACGACCTGTTGGACAAGTATTGGAAGACTGGTTTCACCATGCGTCACGCAGTGAACGTGAGCGGTGCTACGGACAAGGTGAGCTACTTCGGTGGTATCAGCTACTTCAAGCAGGATGGTAACTTAGGTAAGCTGGACTACGATCGCTGGAACTACCGTGCCGGTATCGATGTGAAGATTACTGACTACCTGTCTGCCAACCTGACCGTCAGCGGTGACTATGGAAAGAAGAACAAGCCCATGCTGAAGGTGGGTGGTACGAGCGACGAGAAGGACTACAACCTGATGCTGACACGCCCCCGTTATATTCCCGAGCAGGTGGACGACTACTATATTCCTGCCTATGGCCCCTCGAACGGTGCCCGTGTGCAGAACCAGAACTATTCGTTCATCGTATTGCAGAACAACGGTGACTACACCCGCCAGATGACCTCTAACACCAGCATCAATGCCAGCTTGAGCTATGACTTCAAGTGGAGCAAGATCCTGAAGGGCTTGAAGCTGCGCTTCTCTTACTCGAAGAGCATCTCTACCGACAAGAACAACCAGTATGGTTCGAGCTTCACGCTCTATCAGATGACACGCCGCTATGGCAGCGGCAGCCACCTGTACACGCCGACGTCTGGCGACGACAGTACGTTCGACTATCTGAACGCCAGCAACTTCAATGCCCTTCAGCTGAACAATGGCGACATCCTGAGCCGTCAGATGATTCGTACGGACAACTATCAGATGAACTTCACCGCCCAGTACGACCGTGACTTCGGCCGCCATCACGTCAGTGCCCTCTTCTCTATCGAGAAATCGGAGGCTGAGAGTGAACTGACCTATGCCAGCAAGACCAAGCCCTACGAGTTTACCACTGGTCAGGACAACTCGGTGAAGGACGGTTCTGAGGAGGATGCACAGTTCCGCCGTTCTGAGAGCGGTACGCTGTCGTACATCGGACGTATCAACTATGCCTATGCTGATCGCTACCTGTTCGAGTTCCTGCTCCGTTCGGATGCCTCTACCAAGTTTGCCCCAGAGAACTACTGGGGAACCTTCCCCGCTATCTCTGCCGGTTGGGTGGTCAGCGAGGAGCCTTGGTGGCAGAATATTCAAGCCCTGAAGTTTGTAGACTTCCTGAAGATTCGTGCCAGCTGGGGTCTCACTGGTCGTGACAACCTGACTCCCTGGCAGTGGATGCAGATCTATGCCCAGGATGCCAACCGCGGTGTCGTCTTCGGTGCCAACAGTAATTCGGGCAGCCGTATCACTATCAACAAGAACAATTCGGCAGTCAACCGTGATGTACACTGGGACAAGTCGTACAAGACCAACATCGGTCTCGACTTCCAGGTGCTGAACAAGCGTCTGGCTGTGAACATCGACTACTATAAGGAGCGTAACCGCGAGATGCTGTTGAACCTCAGTCAGGAGATTCCTGCTACCAACGGTACTGGTTCTGCATCTACCAACGTTGGTGAGATGAACAGCTGGGGTTGGGAGTTCGGCATCACCTGGCGCGACAAGATTGGCAAGGACTTCAAGTATCGCATCGGCCTGAACACGGGCTACAACGACAATGAGGTGCTGAACATGGACTTCGCTACGCAGTATATCTATCGACAGATACAGAAGGGTGGCCGTACAGACGTCGGTACCTGGGGTATGCAGTGCATCGGAATGTTCCGCTCGTTCCAGGATATCGAGGAGTACTTTGCCAAGTACAACATCAGCACTTATATGGGTATGACCAAGGACAAGGTCCGTCCCGGTATGCTGATTTACAAGGATGTACGTGGTGCTTACAATGCTGAGACGGGTCAGTATGACGGTCCCGACGGCATCGTGGATAAGGACAACGACCAGGTTTGCCTGTCGAACCGCTCGAATCCTTATGGCATGACGCTGAACCTGCATGCCGACTGGAAGGGCATCGCCCTGACCGCTCAGTTGGGTGCCAGCTGGGGTGGCTACACCACGCTGCCTGCTGCGGCTATTCAGGTGCCTTCGACCTCGAACATTGAGTTCTACAACATGCCTTCGTTCTGGAATCCCGACAACATGTATGCCTATCAGGATGTCTACGACGGCAGTGGCAATCTCGTGGTGAAGCAGAACCGCGAGGCTCAGTATCCTAACCTGGCCTACCAGAGTGTCAATGCCGTGGCATCAAACTTCTGGCGCATCAGCCAAGCCAGCGTTCGCCTGAGCCGTATCACTCTGGCCTACACCCTGCCCAAGGAGTGGTTCAAGAGCGTGGGTATCAAGAATGTCCGCATCAACATCACGGGTCAGAATCTCATCAACTTCTACAATCCGTATCCTGAGAGCTTCACTAACCCGATGGCTGGTACCTTCGGAAACTATCCTAACCTGCGCAAGTGGGATGTGGGTGTGAATCTGAGCTTCTAATGGTTAAGAATATAAGAATATAGAAATATGAAAAAGACAATCAAATATTTCAGCTTCGGCCTCATGTCGGCTTTAGCACTGTCTTCTTGCAGTGACCAGTTCTTGCAGGACAAGAAGAACTTCGACAATGCCACTACCGACATCTATAACTACTACAGTGGTTGCATCGGCCGTGTCAATGATATCTATTCCTGGTGTCTGCCCACTACGGGCGACCTGAGCAACGGCCAGAACTATCTGGCAGTGTCGATGGGTAATGCCGACGTAGCAGCCAAGTCTACGGAGGAATATACTGGTTTCAGCGACTTCGTGAATCCAGAGATTGAGCTAACCTCGATGGACAACAATCAGGTGCCCGACTACTTCTTGGGCGGCGGTAACGGCAATATCCAGACCTCTACCTACGGACGTATCCGCAACATCAACGACTGCATCAAGGGTATCCAGGGCGGGTCGCTCTCCGAAGAGGAGAAGGAAGTGCTGCTGGGTCAGGTCTACTTCTTCCGTGCATGGTGCTATTACAATCTGGTGAAGTGGTATGGCGGTGTGCCCCTTGTCGAGGGAACGCCCGACCCCGTGCCGTCTTCGTTCACTCCGCGTTCTACCACGAAGGAGACTATTGATTATATCCTTGCCGACCTGGACCGTGCAGCCAAGATGCTGGCAGGCAAGACGCTGAACGGCGGATGGAGCGGCAGCGACTACGGCCGCGTGACCACAGGTACTGCCCTGGCTCTGAAGGGTCGCGTACTGCTGCTGTGGGCTAGTCCTATCTTCAACCGTAAGAACGATGAGAGCCGCTGGCAGACAGCCTATTCGCTGATGAAACAGGAGCTCGACTCCATCAATCGTTGCGGCTATGGCCTGTATCAGACCAGCAGCAATGTGAACGGTAGCGATTTTGCCAAGCAGTTCCTCACAGTCAACGCCAATCCCGAGGCTGTCTTCGTCACTCTGTATAACGATGTGGCCAGCGACGATGGTCTGGACAACCAGAAGAACAACCGTTGGGAGCGCGACGTGCGTCCTGCCAACACCGGTGGTGGCGGCAAATATGCTGGTCTGCCTCTGATTGAGATGTTCCCCATGGCCGATGGCAAGATTCCCGATATGACCAAGATCTCGGCTCACGATAAAGCCGGCAAGCGCAGCTATCAGAATACTTATTCTAAGCTGGAGCGCAGCCAGTATGAGTATGATGAGAATGCTCCCTACATGAACCGCGACCCGCGTTTCTATCGCACCTTTGCCTTCCCTGGCTTCCGCTGGGCTTATGTAGGCGACCCCACACAGCGTGATGCTCACAATCCTTCCTATAATGGTGGTAAGGACTATGTTGTGTGGAACTATCGTTGGTATGTCGAGGCTGATGCCGCAGGCAATCCTGAAAATGGTAACTCCTACAGTGCTGACAACCTGTATACCAGCAATGTGGGTGTCTATGTCCGCAAGAAGAGTGATGACAACGACCTGGGTACTCAGCTCTATGCGTATGAGCCTCTGGCTTCCAAGGGTGCCGGCCCGTTCTTCTCGCAGGCTCCTCTGATTGAGTTGCGCTATACCGAGGTACTGATGAATCTGGCTGAGGCCGCTTGTATGGCAGGCCACATGGACGAGGCTGTAGGCTATCTGCAGCAGATTCGCGCACGTGCTGGCTATACCGCTGCCAATAACTATGGCCTGCAGGCCAACCTGACGGGCGACCAGGCCGCATGTATGAGTGCTATCCTGTATGAGCGTCAGATTGAGTTTGCCTACGAGGGCAAGCGCTTCGACGACATGCGTCGTTGGATGCTCTTCGATGGCGGTGCACGGCAGCCCGAGGGTGCACCCTCTACGTGGACGCTGACCGGCTGGGGTGGCAACACCTGCACATGGCTGGGCTTCACTCCGATGAACGGACAGCGTCGTGAGCGCATTGAGTTCCGCACTGCCGACAAGTATGGTGTAGGTACGGCTTACTGGGACGGTGACCCCTTGGTGAAGGCTGGCGTTGTTCGTCCTGATGGTGTCGACTTCCGTCAGGCTGATATCCAGACACAGCTGACCACCCTCAAGACGTGGTATAGTGAGAACCTTGTTGCTCAGGTTAAGAATGGTGACGGACAGGACTCACAGCACAATCTGGAGTACATCAACTTCCGCCCGAAGTATTACCTCTTAGGTCTCAGCAGCGGTGCTCAGAATGCCAATAAGGGTCTGCCTCAGACCATTGGCTGGCAGGATTACAACAACGGTGGTTCGATGGGTACCTTCGACCCGCTGGCTGAGTAATCGCTGAGTCATCATTTAGACTTCTATCAATATAGGCCCTGCACCTCATCGGTGCAGGGCTTGATTAGTAAGAATAATAGTTGAATCTATTAAATAGTATTAAAACGGATACTATTTGGAACGATTTATTTTGTGTATTAGTATTCAACAACGGAGGTTCGATGGGTACCTTCGACCCTTTGGCAGGAATCAATAAGGGGACACTCTCGGGAAGGGCATGATGCCTAAATCTTGATGTGTGTGAAGGGGCTGATGCGGGCAAGCCATGCGGAGGCCACCAGTATGGCAATGCCTACCATCAACAGAAAGAGATTGCTCGGATAGAGGTCGAGTATTCCGTCCATGATGCCGCCCACGAGATAGCATACAAAAACCCAGTGGATGAGGTAGATGCGTGTGACATCGGACGAAATTTGCTTCACCTCTCGCTGGAACGTCTGAGGTTCGTGCGGCATGAGGAAGTGGCCTATGCCTGCCACCAGAATGGCCCCCATGATGCATACAAAGGCGTCAAACGGAGTCAGATAGTAGAAGTAGTCATCGTTGATGTCGCTGAACATACCCGTCTCATGGGTAGTCAGATAGATCATGCAGACAGTGAAGATGAAACCTGTAGCCGGCACGAGCAGCGCAAACAGATAGTCTATGTCGGTGCAGCGGCGTATGAGCTTGCCAAACCAATAGCCCGCAGCCACAAAGATGAACCAGTTGGCCAACGGGAAACTCGACCATATCTCGCCCACATGAATGCCTATAAATGGATAACACAGCATGTTGAGCGCTGTGCTGCCCATGTCTATGGAGCGCACGAAGGTGCCGAAGACAGACAGTGCCAGACCCACGAGCAGGATGACAGTCGGCGAGGCCTTCATCCAGCGCAGCAGGGCGAAGAGCATGAATGCGATGCCCGCAAAAGGCAGGATGTCGAAGAGGTTGATTTCCTCAACGAACCAGTCATAGTGCTGTTCGCCATAGCCAGCCTTCCACAGCAGCAGCTGTGGCAGACAGCGTACGGCATTGAGCAGATAGCCTGCCACGAAGAGCTTGATGCCGCGCAGAAACATCGTGCGTCCGTCTGTGCGGCGGCTGTAGGCCACGCCTACGCCCATGGCAAACATGAAGACGGGAGCAGCAAGCACACCGCCGTAGATGTTGTTCAGCCGATACTGGAATCCTTGTTCCAGACCATCTTCGTCCCAGATATAGATAAAGGTATGTACGAGTACCATACCCACGATGGCTACAAACTTAGCGAAGTCGAACGACCACTGACGGCCGGTGTTGACCTCTTCTTTACTAAACAATCCTGCAAACATATCCTAAAATGCTTTAAGTGTGAAACCTGCTACGAAATACATGCCTTGACTGGCGGGGGTTGGCAATGAGTTGTGCGAACAGTGGCAGTGAGAAAGAGTCGGTAATTTTGATGTCCTTGGTGGCACGCAGTGAGAGATAGGTCACGCTGAAGCCATTGGTGGAGTAGTAGTCGGAAGCCCAGGGCACCAGACCTGCCGTGGCTTCCCAGTTGCAGGTGGCCAGACGGAACGGAGCCTGCAGCTGGAAGTAAGAGCTGTAAGAGCGCTTGTTGTTGCTCTCCTGATAGTCGTTGCCGGCAAAGAAGGTCTGCCATGAGGCAACCACCGGCCCAAAGTCGTAGCTGACGAAACCCTCGAAGGCATGACCCGTACTATCCTTCTTAAAGTAGAAGAAACGCTTGTCGTGCTCGTCAGTCCAATAGTCGATGACTCCAAACGACAGTCTGCCAGTCTCGTAAGAGAGCGTGAGATCAATCTCGCGGAAGTCGTCCTTGTGGCCGCTGAGTCCTACACTGCCCCAGGCCGTCAGGCTGAGTCCTTTCCAGCCCACCGAGAGCTCGGGCTGCAGCGACACATGACCCAGATTGAGTCCTCGCCAGATGTAACTACTCACGAAGTCTGCCTTCAGGCTGCCTTCTACTTCGCTTTGTGCTTGTGCGTTGCCCATGCTGACGACAGCCAGCAAGGCAGCAAGAAATGGTTTAGTTTTCATGTTTTTTTGTATAACAATTGCTTTTGTTTTCTATTTCTGGAGACCAAAGTCGGCCTGCTGGGCCTCTACTTCCTGCAGCATCTTGGCTTTCTCTGAGTCAGAGAGGGTGGGGGTGGAGTGGGTGTTGTGGGTATTGTGGGTGGAGTGGGTGTTGTGGGTATTGTGGGTGGAGTGGGTGGAATGGGCTTCTTTGGCATCGAAGCATAGGGGCATATTGTAGGGGATGCTCTCGATTACCAGTTCGGCGGGGGTGGGAGCGTGGGTGCCGGGGAACTGCACCTCTGCCTTAACCTTGATCTTGCCGGCCTGGCGGGTAGAGCGGATGAGCACGGGAGCCGAGCCCCATTCTACAGCTCGCGGGTTGGCATTGATGCTGGCATCGCCGATGATCTCGCCCTCACCCTCGACGGTGAAGCGGATGTTCTCCTTGGCCAGACGGCGGACATGGCCTAAATCGTCTGTAACCTCGCAGATGACTACGATGAAGTCGGAACCATCGGCCACTAACTGCTTGCCCATCTCGTCGACACGCAGTTGCAGCTTGGTAGAGCGACGCGAGGGCATCTTCTCCTCACGGCAAACCACCTTGCCACCAATGATTCCTTCGGCCACCATCTTTACTTGCTGCCAGTTGCGCTTGGTGTAGCTCCAGTTGCGGGCTTCGAAGAAGTCCCAGGCATCGCGGAAGAGGGCATAGCCGCCGGTGTGCTGGGCTCCGCTGTTTTGTTGCTGTGGTACAGCAACAGACTGGACGGGCTCTGTCCAGCAGTGCTCACCATCGTACATGGTGAGGCGAACAGAGTCGCAGTTGGAGAAGACGGTGACATCGCGCTCAGAGAACTGTGTCATCTCGTGGGCTATGTAAACCATGGGATGTTCCGTGGGTTGCGACAAGGTCGCAATAAACATGGGAAGGGCTGTCTTGGGTTGGCGGAAGGCATCGTAGATACCGCCCCAGTAGGGGTCGGGGTGGTAGCCGCGCTGATGGTCGAAGGGGTGCCACTGGCAGCCTCCGATAAACTGTCCTGTGGTCTTATAGAGCTCGCCCGTGCTACGGAGCAGGGAGAGGGCTTGTGTCAGCATGGGCCGCTCGCCCCACGAGCGCGAGGCACGGTTCAGGTTGTTGTGGGCATACCAGTCGTCTACCAGCTCACCAAACTCGCGGGTGAAGATAGGCTGCTTGGGACGATAGCCATTGGCCATCTGCAATGTGCCGTCTGCTATCTTATAGTCGTCGCCTGGCCAGCCGTAGAGCACGTCATAGTGCTCGGCCACACCTGCGGAGTGCATATCGGCAGCGGCCACAGGGCGGTAAGGGTAGGGATACTCGTCCTTGGTAATCTGCAGGGCCTCGAGAGCGAACTGCTCTGGATAGCGCGTCTCATTGAGGATGGGCTCCCACATGAGTACGCAGGGGTGGTTACGGTCGCGGCGGATAATGGCGCGGGTGTTCTCGTGTACCTTCTTGTCCCATCCGGGTTCTTTGTTCCAGTATTGCCAGCCTGGGGTAGCCACGATGATAAAAAGTCCGAGTTCGTCGCAGGCATCCATAAAGGCGGGGTCCTGCGGATAGTGGGCAGTACGGATGATGGTGAAGCCCGCATCGCGCAGCCGCTTGGCATCGCGCCACTGCTGGGAGTTGGGGAGGGCATTGCCTACGTAGGCAAAGTCCTGGTGGCGGTTGGCACCTACCAGCTGGTGGTAGCGGTGTCCGTTGAGGTAGAAACCGGCGGCACCCGATGGAGAACCGTCGGGGACGGTGGTTGTGGGGCGGTGTTCGGCACTGGAGACGGTGGCAGTGGGGCGGAACTCGAAGCTGCGGATGCCGATACGGGTGATGCCTCCATCAAGGGCGGTCTTGCCCTCGAGGATGCGGGTGGATAGAGGATATAAATACGGTGACTCTGGGCTCCAGAGCTGTGGGTTCTTGACAAGGAGCCGCTGGGTGATGGTGCGCGTCTCGCCAGGCTGGAGGCGGAGCTTGGTGCGCTGAGGGGAAACCTTAGCGGGAGAGTTTAGGCTGTTCTCTACGGTGACGGTGCGGGCCTTGGTGTCACTGTTGCGGAGCTCGGTGTTGACGAAGACCTCGGCGCTTTTCTCTGAGATGTTGGCATAATGGACGAAGATGCCTCCACCAGCCACCTTCGCTTCCTCAACGGCATCGGTGATGGCTACCTTCTGCTTGGCTATGAGCCATACATCGCGATAGATGCCACCATGATAGGCGAAGTCGAGCGTCATCTGCTTCTTGCCTGGGGGATAGGTCTTGTCGTCGTAGTTGTCGGTCTTGATGGCGACGATGACATCGTTGCCTGCTGCACAGCCGAGGGCGGTGAGGTTGAGGGTGATGGGCAGATAGCCGCCTTCGTGTTCCTTTACCTTCTTGCCATTGATGTAGAGGGTCTGCTTGCCCATGATGGCCTCGAAGTGGAGGGTGACATCACGGCCTTGACATTCCTGAGGCAGGCGGAAGTGCTTGCGATACCAGGCGATACCCTGATAGTTGCGGCAACCGCTGGCCTCGGCGGGCATCAGCTGGACGGTATGGGGTGTAGATACTACCTCCCACTGCTGGTCGTTGAAGTCCTTGGCTTCGGCACCAGCTACATCGCCGAGATGGAAGCGCCAGGCGGGGTTGAAGTTCCAGACTAAGCGGCCGCTGTTCTCCAAGGGGAAGAGGCCGGCTACGGAGCAAGAGCCAGGGCCTGACGGAGAAGTGTCAGGCACGGCGGCTGAGAGGACTGTGGGTAAGAGGGCTAATAGAAGGAGGGTTGTTTTCTTTATCATGATGCGGGGTGGGTGTTAGTGGGTGTTGTGGGTGTTAGTGGGTGGGGTGGGTGATGGGGGTGAGGTTATTGGGGGTTGTTGTAATCACCTTTGCTTTGGGTGGTGATGGGGTGGGTGTCCCATTTGTCGGTGCGGAAGGAACTGACGGGCAGGCCGTCGTGCATGAGGTCACCCTCGGTCCAGTCGCGCCAGGCATAACGTACAGCTGCTGGCTGGCTGACTTGGTTGCTCTTGACATAGACGCGATTGCGGCTGACCCATACCTTCGAGGCAGGATGGAACACGCGGTCGCTGCCAGCTACCTCGAAGTTTGGCGAGGTGGTGCCGTGCTCGAAGTAGACCCACTCCTTGCTGCGGTCGAAGCTGATGATACAGGTGTCGTTCTGGATGGTCATCTCCTTATACACGGCGAAGTCGGGCAGTCCCTTGATATTGTAGGTATTGCTGAGGGCGAGCAGTGCCAATCGCTCGCCTGCCTGCCGCTTTTTGCGAGGATGGATGCCATACTCCAACCCCGCATCCATCAGCACAGCCATGCGGGCATTGGGAATGAGGTTCTCGGCCTTGAGCTGCTGTTCGCGCAGCAGCTGTGAGTCTTTCCATCCGATGAGCGAGTAGTCGTAGGGGGCTATTTGACAGTAGTAGAACGGAAACTCGCCCTGTTTCCAATCGTCGCGCCAGCCCTGTACCATGCGGGCCATCAAGGGGGCGTAATAGTCGTAGCGAGGGATGTTGTCCTCGCCCTGATACCAGATGGCACCCTTCATGGTGTAGCCAATGAGCGGCTTCAGCTGTCCATTGTAAAGGGCAGTGGGACAGCGCTGCTTCAGCTTGTCCACATCCTGTTGGGTGACATGCTGGTTGACCTTGGGGAATGCCTTCAGCCAGTCTGCCTGCATCCAAGCCTCGCAGGCCGAGCCGCCCCATGAGGTACAGATGAGTCCTACGGGTACACCTAAGGTGGAGCGCAGGGCTCGACCAAAGTAATAAGCCGTTGCCGAGAAGTCGCGCACACTGGCACTGTTGGCCTCGTCCCAATGGCCCGTCACATCGTTGACAGGTGTCAGCGAGGCGTGGCGCTTGACAGTGAACAGGCGCAGTTGCGAGTCACGGCAGCGCAGCAGTTCCTCGGTGGTTCCCTCTACGGGCTGCTGCTTGAAGCCTTTCATCTGCATCTCCATATTCGACTGGCCCGAGCATATCCATACCTCGCCGATGAGGATGTTAGAGAGGTGAGTGGTAAGAGGTGAGTGGTGAGAGGATTGTTCTGCAATAGTGATGTTGTAGGGGCCACCCGCTTCGGGGGTCTTTACGGCTACTTGGAAGTAGCCGTCCTTGCGGGCTGTCACCGTGTACGACTTTTTGTCCCATGAGGTGCTGATGGAGACCTTCTTGTCAGGCTCGGCCCATCCCCAGAGGTTACACTCCGACTGTTGTTGCAGCACCATGTTGTCGGCAAAGAAAGCAGGCAACTTGACTCGCGCCCCTGCGGGGCTGAGCAGTAAACAAAGAATATACAATAAAGCAGTTCGTTTCATATTCATCATTCGTATCATTCGTTTAATTCGTAGTCGTTATAATCTTTGGTGCATTGAGCAGTCCTGCGGGTAGCAGGCCCTCGCCTTTGGTGCGATAGCGGGCATTGGTCCAGATGCCCTTGTAGGGAGCCTTCCCCTGATCCCAGCCGCGCAGGGCATTGTGCCAGGTGTTGACCACCTCTATCTCTATCTGGTTCTTGCCCTTCTGGAGGGCACCTGTTATCTCCACTTCATAGGGGGCAGTCCAGGCGATGCCGCAATCACGGCCGTTCACCCATACGTGGGCGATGTCTTTCACGTTGGGCAGCGAGAGCCAGGTGCGACCAGTGGGCATTTCTTTCCCCTTCAGCTTGATGGTGGTGCTATAGCGGGCATGTCCACTGAAGTATCGGATGCGCTCGTCCTCGTGCTGGCTCCAGTCGAACAGCGGCTGGTCTTTCAGCGTGATATTGCTCTCGCGGAAGTGAATATCCCAACGCGAGGCAGAAAATATTCCCACCCTGGGACTGAAGTATTCCCACCTTGGGACTGAAGTATTCCCACCCTGGGAATATTTTGTGGGATGCATGATGACAAATGCGGAGCCGTAGGCAGGCAATGTCAGCGAGCCGTTAAAGCGACAACGCTCATCAGTAACAGGGTTGTAGAGCACGGCGGTCTGGCCTTTGGAACGGAAGACGGGCGTAAAGGTCTGCTCCTGTGCGGTTTGGTTCGACAGGAAGTAGATGTCCATGTCGTCAGCAGTCCTGTGGCAGTAGGCAATGCCCTCGGGCAGTACGACATCTGGGGCAATGTCCTTCAGGGTGGCCTCCCTATAGGGTTGGTCGATGATGAACACCCCCTGCTGTTGCAGTTCTGCAATACGCTTCTGGGCTTCAGGGGAAACCTGAAGCCACTGCGGCACTACCAATGCCTTGTAATGGAAGGGCTGATGGAGCAGGGCATCCTTGTTCATCGAGTCGTACTGATAGCCATGCAGGGGATTCACCCAGTCCTTCAGGTCTACGATGCCTGCCGAGTGCCAAACCCCTACGGGCGACTCCACCATAGGCTGCCCCACATTGGCCAGTCGCTTGCGCTCTGAGGCTATGCGCTCAGCACCAAAGAGTCCTGGCAGCATAGGCACGATGCGGTCTGGAGTGAAAGCGCGACGAGGCATCTCCTCACCCGTATAGACGGCGATGTCCACTACAGGCTTGCCCTGTTGCAACAGCTGCTGACAGCGCGTGACATAGTCGACAAAAGCCTTGGCCTCTGGGAACCATGTCTGGTCGCGCTGGAAGAAGAGTCCGATGCCATCGAGTGTCATACCCGGCTTGCGGTCGAGCCAGGGGTTATGCGTGTTGACATGGAAGAACAGGCGATTCATACCCAGGGCGAAGTTCCTATCCAGCAGCGGCTTGATGCTGGCAGGTGTCTCATCCCACACGCCACGTACCTCCGTAAAGCCCTCTGCCTGAACGATTTGCTTTCCGTAGACGTGCGCTCCGCTGATGGCATCCAGCATGTCGTTGGGCTTGTCGTGAGTAGGCGAGTTGAGCCAGTATTCGCCCATGGGGATGTCTACATATCTATAATGGTCCATGCCATCGGATACCATCGTAGGGGCCACGCTCTCTGAAGACAGGCCCACGCCATAGTCGCGGGCCTTCTGGGCTACGGTGGCAAAGAACTTCTCGTTGATAAGCTCGTTGATAGTCAGGCGCACATCGCGCAACACCTCGTCACTCTTCTCTGCTGATTCGATGGGGATGCCCACCATTACAGGCAACCACTTGAGCAGGTCGTAGCCACGACGCTTCTGGAACTCCTCGGCAAACTGGTAGCCCCAGTTCTGCGAGCCACATTCCCACGAGTCGACATGCAGGTACTTGATAACATCCGCATGGGGGCGCTGCTTGAACTGCCCGAACCATGAGTCCACCTGCTTCCGCACTGCCTCGGGTGAGAACTTGTCGCACTCCAGCCCCTTGGCTCCGCCAGCGGTAGCATTGGTATGGCCCGTAGAGGTATGGCCAATGCGGATGATGCGATAAACCTGATAGTCGAGGTCTATGTTCTGCAGACTGAAGCCCGTCACATGGTCTCCGTCTAAGGTCAGACGGGCAATCTCGCGCTGTTGCCAGCAGATGCTGTCGGGCAGTTCCTTGCTGCTGGCCTTAGGGGCGATGCGCCACACGTAGCCAGCCTTGCCCTCCCAGTTGTCAATGCGCGGCTGACTATAGAAGGTGGCATTCTTCAGTCCTAAGCGTGGGCGCCATTTGGCGGCATCCAGGTCCTCGCTGCCTGGCTCTGTGCGCTTGGGAGTCCACGACAGTCGCCAGTAGCGGCCCTCAGTGGGAGGGATGGCGAAGGTGGTGTGATGGTCGTAGTTCTGCCAGCCCTGACGGGGAGGCACCAACTGCTTGACCAATCGATAGTCGATGCCATCGTCTGACACCTCCACAGCCAGTCGCTGCCCCTGTATATTGGTGCCGTTGGCAGCTATCTCGATATTGGTAAACAGGCGCTTGGCTCCCATGTCAATAGCTATCCAGGCATCCTCTGATGCAGCGAAGATACCCTTGGCATTGCGCGTCATTGTGGACGACATAGTGATGGGAAACATCGCCATGTCGCGCTGTAGGTTGAAGTTATAGGGGAAGGGAGGAAACGACGAGCGTGTCAGGGGAATGGCATAGGTGGCAATGTCCTCATAGTAGCCCTCATAGCCCTGCGGGCGAGCCAGTTTCAGGCCGCCCTTCTGGTGGATTATCTTTTCTAAGCTGCCTACCATGATGGTGTCGCAGTAGACAATCTTCTGCATCGACTCCTCAGGCCGTATCCAAGGACCACCTGCTAAAGCAAAACCATCGCAGATATGAATGCCCATGTCTAAGCCGAGAGAATCGGCTTGAGCGAGCGACAGGTCTATCATCTGCCAGAAGTTGTCACTGAGCGCATCCGCCTTGCCCTCGAATTCAGGCTTCTCCACAGCCCCACGGATGGGCATCAGATAGCAGCCGCCTAAGCCTACATCCTTCATGGCCTTCAGGTCGGCACGGATGCCTTCTTTTGATACAGCGCCATACATCCAGTACCAGAAGGTCCAGGGGCGCGTGGTGTCTTTTCCTTGCGACGAAATCGCAAGGCACAGTGCAGCGATAGAGAGAACTATTCTTTTCATTCGAAATGGAGTATAGCATTGATATGACCCTTGCCTTTGCTCCAATAGGGCTGGGCTGAGGGGCCGTTGAGGTCGGTGGTGTTCACCTTGTTGCGCACGGCAGGAATGGCCTTCAGGATGCTGATGCCTGTCTCGGGCAGGGTGTAGAGCAGGTGGTCACGCCCGTCGCGTGGAGTGTAGACACCTATCTTGCTGCCCATCGTCTCTATGCCAATCTTACCCTCTGTGGTCTGTAACTGCATCCACTTCACGTTGGCGAAATAGCCCTTGAACTCAGGATACTCGAACGACTCGCCAGGGATGGGGTCGTTATACTCGTTCTGCCACAAGCCATACTGCGGACCCTCCATGCGGTTCTGCCAGACGCGGTACGGGCCCTTGCCCACCCACTGCTTGCTCTTGACCTTGTTCTCGGGGTAATCGAAGCAGATGCCCATCAAGTCTACCACACCGTTGAAGTAGTAGTCGGCATTCATATACAGCCCGCCGTCCTGCAGGAAGCGGTAGGTCACGCGCTCTAACGAGCCGTGGATGTAGTTGGCCACCAGTGTCGAGTCAGAGAGGGTAAAGCCTGCAAAGGCTCCTTGGTCTTTGTATTCTGTATAGTCGGTCTTCTTTTGGAAAGCCTCCTTGTCATCGTGGTTGTAGAAACCATCGTCTGAGCGGTCTGAGCGCTTGGCGGCAATGAAGCGTGGGCCATTGCAAAACGAGAAAGTTTTGTCACTCATGCTGACACCCATCAAGCGGCCCGTCTTCTTGTCAAAGGTGTACTGGCGGTTGCCTTGACTGACTATTAACTGGTTGGCATCCTCCTGCGTGGTATAGGCTTGGGTGTTCTGCCGCAAGTAGCGTATGCTCAGATTGTCAAGTTTTACCATGCGTCTTTTGCGCCATGTAAATATCTCCTGACCATACGGGTCGATGGCTGTCAGCTCTATCACGTCGGCATCGGTTTTACCCATATTTAGTTTCCCTGTTTTGCCTGGTTCCACATTGGGCGAAGTGAACTTGCCTTCCTTCAGCACTTTTACTTTAGACTCACCGTATGCTGGCATCTCCAGCAGACGGTAGCTAAACCGGCAGTCTTTCAGGTTGGTGAAGTCGTAGCAGTTTTTGACGTATATGTCATAATCCCACGTCACCTGTACAGGACTCCACACCTCGCGGATGGTGTGGAACGAGCCCTCTTTCTCCATGTGGGGTCCCACGATGCCGTCGGCACCGAAGTTACCCATACAGTCGATGAGAGTTGACAGTTGAGAGTTGACAGTTGACAGGTCTGTGCGTACTACGCCCTGGTCCATCAGGTCCCAGAGGAAACCACCGGCACAGCGGGGATTCGACATCATCAGCTTCCAGTAGTCCTTCAATCCGGCTCCGTGGCCACCATCATAAAGTCCATGCAGGAATTCGGTGGGCATGAAGATTTCCTTCTGCCGCATATACTCTGAGGTCTCGCCCCACGAACGGTAGTGCTTCGTCTCGAAGCCGTTGCGGTTGGCCCAAGGGTAGAGCACCACGCGCTGCTGCGGGTCGAACTTGCTGAAGACGGGTTCCAGTTCGTAGTTGAAACCACCCTCGTTGCCGTTGCTCCAGAAAATGATGCTGGGATGGTTGACATCGCGCGTCACCATCTCCTCAACAATCTGGCTTCCAATGATGGTATTATGTGCCCAGTGCCAGCCCGGCTGCTCGCACTCTACATAGAGACCCAACGAGTCGCAGGCATCCAAGAACTCCGGGTCGGCAGGGTAGTGGCTCAGTCGCACGGCATTCATATTTATGCTCTTAATCAGCAGCACGTCCTCGATATTCTTCTGCTTCGACAGGGTGCGCCCTGTCTCGGGGCGGAACGAGTGGCGGTTGGCACCCTTCACGATGACCTTCTGACCGTTGATGAACAGGCCGTCCTCCTGACAGCCGTAGACGTGGTTGCCCGTCTCCTTTCTGCTGGCTGCTGATGCAGGATAGCTATGCCGATACTCGATGGTGCGGAAGCCGAAGCGCTGACGTTCTATGTGCAGCGTCTTGCCCTCGGCATTTTTCAGGGTAAAGACAGCGGTATAGAGATGAGGCTGCTCGGCATTCCACGCCTTGATGCCCTTCGCATTGAAGTCCACCTTCGCACCATCGCTGCTGATGGGACAGGCAGGGCTCTGGGCCACCTTCGTTCCGTGTGTGTCGATGACATCGACACTTACAGTACTGCCGGGCAGGGCGCGGTTCAAGAAGACATCAGCCATGAAGTGGCCGTCGTGCTTGGCATTGATGGCCACACGGCTGATATTCTGGGCGGGCTTTGAGATGATGAAGACGGGCCGCCAGATGCCGCCGAAATTCCAGTAGTCAGCACGGCGCTCGGCTAAGTTCACCTGCGGCACGGTGCTCTCCTTCAGCACCTCTACCTCTAAGCGGTTCTTTTTCTTGCCAAAGAATACACGGTCTGACACATCCATCGTGTGGCGGGTAAAGCCGCCCTGATAAGTGCCGTTGCCTGCCTTGCGGCCATTGATCTGCACACGTATCTCGGTGAATGCCGCCTCGAAGACCAACAGGATCTGCCGTCCTGCCCACTCCTCGGGCAGCGTGAACTCATGCTTATACAGACCTTTCTCGTCGGCAATGCCCTCGGGAGTGGCCTTACCATAGAAGCGCATGCCGTACTGGTAGGTGCCGAAGCCCTGCAGCTCCCAGCACGAAGGCACGCCAATCTTGGTCCACTGACCACTATTCTTCGACCCTTGGTCGAAGTGTGGCGTTGCATTACGCCCATCTGTGCACTGAAAGTCCCACTGCACCATGTCGTCACAACCGTGACCACTCAGATACTGCCGCTGTGTCTCCACAGCCTGCTGCGCCTGCACCGCCAGAGCCATCAGCCCTAACACTGCCATAAGAAAAGTCCGTCTCATATATAGCTATACATTATTCTATATATGAGACGAACGAAAAGGTGAAATGTCGCCAGCGACTACTTCAGTTTGATGACAGCGAAGGTCTTAGGAGAAATCTTTACTTCCATTGCTGTGCCGGAAACCGTCAGCGGCTTCGTCTTGGGAGTGACTGCTGTGGGATTGCTGATGCTGTTCTCTGCATCGAGGGCGGCATGCATATAAATCATCTCGCCGCTGGTGAGATTAAGATTCTTCGCACCCTTGAACTGCAGGGTGATGGTCTCTTCCGTATCCTTGGTGTTGGCAATCTTGACATAGTAGGCACCGGCCTTCTGGTCGCATACGGCAGAGGCATAGAGGCCGTTCTGACCCTCTACGGGCTGCTTGTTTTCAGTCAGTGCCAGCACATGGGTACCCTTGTAGAGGCTATAGAGCTGCTGCACGTACCAGTTGGGTGTGCGATATGACTGGAGGTTGTCGAACCAGATGAGGTCGGGCTTCCACTGCCAGCCTTCCACGTGGGAGAACAGGGGAGCATAGGTGGCCATGTGCACCACATCGGCATTGCGCTCAATACCTGTCATGAAGGCAGCCTCAGACAAGGCTCCCTCGAAGTTGTTGCGGCGGTCCTTGCCGTGGGCGGCATACTCACCGGCAAATACCTTCGGACCCTTGCGGGGATACTTGTCGTAGCGGGCAGCATTCGAGCGGAACCATTCTGGAGCCATGTAGTAGTGCTCGTCCACCAGGTCTGCCTTCAGGCGGCGCATCTCCTGCCAGCCATAGTCGAAGTTCTTGCCATCGGCACTGGGGCCGGAGGTTCCTACTATCTGTATCTCAGGATATTTGGCACGGATGGCCTTCAGGAACGGCTCCAGATGTTCAGGATACCACTCGCCCCACTGCTCGTTACCGATGCCGATGAACTTCAGGTTGAAGGGTGCGGGATGTCCCATGTCGGCACGCAGCTTACCCCATTTGGTGCTGGTGTCGCCATTGGCAAACTCGATGAGGTCGAGGGCATCGTCAATGTAGGGCTGCAGCTCGTTGACGGGTACGTGGGCAGCCTTGAGGTCCCAGTTCTGGAACTGGCAGGCCATACCGCAGCTGAGGATAGGCAGGGGAGCAGCACCAATCTTCTCAGCCAGCAGGAAGAATTCATAGAAGCCCAGTCCATAGGTCTGGAAGTAGTTGGGGAACACGCGGTTCTGGATGGTGTGCTGCCAGCGGTTGGTGTTCAGCGGACGGTTCTCAGCGGGTCCTACACTGTTCTTCCACTGATAGCGCTCGCCCAGGTCGGTACCCTCCACGATGCATCCGCCAGGGAAGCGGAAGATGCCGGGGTGCAGGTCGGCCAAATCCTTTACCAGGTCGGCACGCAGACCGTTCCAGTTGTCTGAAGGCATCAGTGAGATATGATCCAGGTCGACACCTTCCTTGGTGTCCAGGCTGATGCGGAGGAAGCCCTTGCCGTCGGTGACATTGGGGGTCAGGGCCAGTGTGTATTTCTTCCAGTCCTTGCCAGCCATGTCGAGGGTCTTGCGCATGATGGTGTCGTTGGTGGCGGTGAGCATCTCCACGCGCAGGGTGGCCTTGTCACCGTGGGTGCGGGCATAGAGGCTGAGGTCATAGCGCAGTCCTTTCTTCAGTCCCATGCCGAAGAATCCGTGGTTTTCCAGTCCGGTACGGCGGTCGTGGTGTGTGGGAGCCTTGAAAACGACATAGTGCGGATTGCGCTCAAAGGCAGGCTTGTCCGTTGCGATGCTGATATTGCCAAAAGCCTCCCAACCCATCAGGGCATCAGGAAACTCGAATGAGCGGTTCTCAATCATTTCGGCATACAGGCCTCCGTCAGCTCCGAAGTTGATGTCCTCGAAGAAGATGCCATACATGGTAGGCTGAATATCGGCTACAGGCTTCTTGGCCTGAATGGTGAACTCGTGTTGTGCAGAGGCAGAGAGTGTTGCCAGACAGCACAGGGATAAAATTAGTTTCTTCATAAATTGTTATTTAGTTGTTGGGTATGATTAGTCTTTGATGGATTCCCAGCGCAGTACGGCACCATTGCGGCGGGCTGGGTCGGCACCGGTGAAGTCCATCGAGTAGGGGCTGCCCGTAGTGGGACTCTTGCCGATATACTTGTGTGTGCGCATCGACATCAGCATGAACTCCTGATCCAGATAGTCCTGCCAGAGGAACACCTCGGCCTTCTTCTCGTCCTTGGTCAGCCGTACATCACCTGCAATGCCGAAGCCAGAGCAGGACACATAGCGGCCGTCCTCACACTGTAGGATGACCTTGCCCTGTCCCTTGTCGATGATACGGAAACGGGTCAGCCGCTCGTTGTTCTTCTCTTGCGGGGTGAGGTCTGGATGTGTAGGCATGGCCACATCGTGCAGCAGTCCATGCTTCAGGGCTATGGCGGGTCGTCCCGTAGCCTGGTTGATGATGCGGAAGGTCTTGCCGTAGGGGATGTTCTGGCTGCGGTCGGCCTTGGGCTCCACAACGGTGAAGTTGTCAAACTCGGCAAAACCGCCTTGCTTGCCCTTGCGGTTAAAACAGAACAAGGCATGGCGCGAGCCCTGAAAGGTGATGAGCTGATACGACAGCGGCATCTCACGCCCCAGCGGACGGTAATGCTCGCCGTTCAGCGAGTACTCGTAGTGGGCCTTGTCGTGGTCGAAGTCGCCCACCATGCGGAGCCACACCCTCTTAATAGGAGCGTCGCAGGACGCGATGCCCAGCGTGACGGTGTCGTTGGTGGCTTGCTCATAGCAGCGCAGAAGCAGGCCATAGTGGCCTTGCTCGATGCCAATCCACGAGCAGGGCACATTGATGTTGCCCAGTCCGGCCACGTCGCCTTCCTTCATGCCGCCCACATACAGTTCGACAGTGGCAATGCTCTTCGGACCGATGACGCGCTGGGTCAGCGTGTTACGGGCCCACATCAGCTGTTCGGCAGGCTGTGCCTGCAGCCGCAGACGGCCGTTCTTCAGGCTCCACATCTTGTCATCGGGGTTATGGTTCCACTGCCAGATGCGGCCCAGCTGCTTGCCGTCGAAGTTTTCGCTTCTGTCATAGGGAGCTTTGGGAAGACTGGTTGGACTAGTTAAACTAGTCTTACTAGTTATACTAGGATTGGTTGATATTGTCGGCTTGAACCACGTTCTTGGTGCACGACCCAGGTTGCCCTCGAGACCGAGCATGGGCCAGCCGTCCTTCCAAGTGATGGGAGCCAGGGTGACCGTGCGGCCTATGGAGTGGAAGTCCATCATCAGCAGTGCCCACCACTGTCCGCTCTGGTCTTCTACGATGCCGCCCTGATGGATATTGGTGCAGGCGGTGGCATCCTTGTCTACCTGTGGAATACCGAACTTCGTCCCATTGTGCCCGATGCGATACTTCTCACCCTTAGGCACCTGTGTCAGCGGTGCCTGATGGTAGCCGAAGGTCTCGTCGGCAGTAATGGTGATGGTCTCGTAGGGGCCCCAGATGCTCTTCGAACGCGAGCAAAGGGTGCGCCCATTGGGATAGTAGTCGGTGGAGATGAGGTAGTACATGCCATTGATTTTGTACATGTGGTGACCTTCGCCCACGGCACTGCCCTCTGGGATGATGGTGCGCTCGGTCGCCTCGATGGGACCGCTCATGTCGGGTTTCAGTTCCGTACATTTTACTTCACCATAGCCATGAATGGCATAGATTTTCCCGTCATCATCAAACAGCACCGAGAGGTCGTAGATGCGTCCTTGCATGTTGTGGTGCTTCCACGGCCCGCGTATATCTTTCGCTGTATAGCACTGCAGTCCCTTGCCGTTGATGTTGGAGTAGACATAGAACTGCCCGTTGGCATAGCGGATGCAGGGGGCCCAGATGCCCTGACCGTAGATCTCCTTGTGGTTCTTCAGCGCGAAGGCATCGTCTGGGAAATCAAAGCGGTCGAAGCAGTAGCTGATGTTCTCCCAGTTCACGAGGTCCTTGGAGTGGAGTATCACCAGTCCGGGCACGGTGTGCATCGTGGTGCCTGCCAGATAGTAGTCATCGCCCACGCGCAGGATGTCGGGATCGGAGAACTCGTCATAGAACAGCGGGTTGGTGAATGTCCCGTTACCGTTGTCTGCCGTCCAGCTCTGCTGGGCACTTGCCGTGCTCAGATAGGGAACGAGCACGGAGCACGGAGCAATGAAAATGAGAAATATGGAAATGATAAAACGTCGCATCATATTATATATTTAACTATCAACTCTCAACTGTCAACTCTCAACTGTCAACTCTCACCTCTCAACTAACACCGGCCATCCGTCAGGAGTCCATTCTATCTTGCGTTGAACGAGTATGGCCGCTCCCTTATGGGCTGCACTATAGCCGTGACTGATATAAATATCCTCACCGTTCAGGTTGTAGGCAGCGCAATGGCCGATGGCCTCAAACTGCTGCTTGTCGCCTTCTATCACCAGTGTGCCGCCACCTTCGCGCATATCCTCGCCGTAGCGGTCCAGATACGGGCCGTCTACCGTCTTGCTGCGGCCTACGGCTACGCGGTAGGTGCTCTTGCTACCCATGCAGCAATAGTCCCACGACACAAAGAGATAGTAGTAGCCTCCGTGCTTCATGATAAACGGAGCCTCGATGGCATTCGTTCCGGCATACTTGCTGGTAGGGTTGGCCATCCGGTTGTTGTTCTTGGGTGAGTAGCGGCGTGCAATGGTACGGGGCTTCTCGCCCTTTGCCATGTGCATCGTGGTGTCCAGGCGAACCATCTGTATACCGTCCCAGAATGAGCCCCATACCAACCAGGGCTGATCATGATCGTCGATAATGAAGTTCGGGTCGATGGCATTCCAGTTGTCGCGCTTCTCCTTTGAGGTGACAATACAGCCTTCGTCATTCCAGACGGGGAACGACAGCGAGCGGTTGCTCAGCAGTCCGATGGCAGAGCCGTTTTTGCCGAATGTCGAGCAGCTGTAGGCGAGCCACCAACGCCCGTGCCATTTGATGATGTCCGGAGCCCACACATGATGGGTAAAGCCGGGCACCGAGTCACGGGTCCACTCTGGCATCACCGTCATCACGGGCTGAGGCAGCACCGTCCATGTCTTACGGTCTTTGGAAGTCATCTGCTGGATGCCTAAGCCCGTAGCATAGATATAGTAAGTACTGTCCTCGTATGCCATCACTGGGTCGTGTGCCATAGGCGTGTCCGTCTGGAAAGCCTCACGAGGGAATCGGTGCCGTTGTTGCGAATAGAGGGTGGTGCTCGCCAGGAGCACCACCGCGATAGAAAGGAAATGTTTCATCTAGTTCTTTGGATGGACAGTCAGTTACTTCTTCTTACCCCAGTAGCTCTTCTCACCGTTGATACCAGCGTATACAATAGTATGCTTGCGGGGATTGGCCTCCCAGTCGCACTCGCGCTGCACCTTCAGCTCTACACCGTTGGCAGTCAGCGTGTTCGTGCCGGCATTGAAGCTCCACTTACCACCCTTCCAGATACCGTCGGTGATACTGCCGTCGGCAGCAAAGGTCATCGTGGACGACTCCTTCATCACACCATACTGGTAGCCCAGGTCGATGTGCTCCCAGGTGCCGGCAATCTCGTCTGCGGTAATAGCCACGTCGGGTACGGCAGCATAGCGCTCAGGCATCACCACGGGCCAGCCGTTGCTCAGCCACTTGATGCTGCGCACACCACCCAGCATGACGGCATTGGGCGCATTGCCTCCCGCCGTTGTCGGGAAGCGCTGCTGGGAGGCATAGTACCAGTTGCCACTACCGTCCTCAAAGACAGCACAGTGGCTGATACCTACCCAGCCCTGACTGCCACTGAACTTGTACGGATGGGTCAGCACTGTTGCGTCGTTGCCCATCGACTGATAGGTACCATCGATAGTGGCAGAGCGTGCTATACGTGTGTTGTATGGAACTAACAGACCGTCGTAGGCCATGAAGAGATAATAGTAACCGTCGTGATAGACAACTTCGGGAGCCTCTGATCCCTGCCAGCGACTGCCGTTAGTACGGGTCCAGATGCGCTTTCCGTAGCCGTTGTCTGCCAGTCCTTGGGGCGATGTAGCCCAGGGGTCGCCCAGTTCCTTCATTGTCTTACCTGTCTCGGGATTCAACTGTACGGCAGCAAAGCCGGAGTGCCAGGAACCATAGATGAGCCAGTGCTCGCCATTAGGCGTAATGACAAAGGTGGGGTCGATGGCATTGAAGTAGAAGTAGCCCTCCCAGTTGTCGGCTGCCGGGCGGCTCCAGCCGTCTTTGCCCTTGTCTGATGACGAGCAGATGACATAGCCTTTGTCTTCCCACTTGTTGGTTGCAGGGTCGCTGGTCTCCATCAGTCCGATATAGGCACGCTCCGTCCATGAGCCGTCGAAGGCTTCTGAGGTGGGCTTGCCACTCTTCAGGTAGTTGTCCACCACCACACAGTAGTACATGCGGTAGAGCCCGTTTTTCACCTTGCGGGCACAGGGAGCCCAGTAGCCATACTGTGGGTTAGTAACATTGGGCAGCCCCTGCTTGGCGCGTATCTCGTTCATCTTGGTCAGTACCCATGACGGAGTGCTTGTCATCGTGCCACCAAGATATTCCCAGTTCACCAGGTCTATAGAGCGGCGAGCGTGGAAATGGCCACCCTTTGCATGCTCGTTGCCATACGATGCATCTGTCTGGTACATATAATAGTAGCCATCGTCAGCCTTCATCACCGTGGGGTCATGGACATTGGCCAGATTCCATTGGGCACGCTGGCTCCATGCCGACATGCTGCGGTAGTCATCAACATAGGTAGGAGCTTTCCAGGTATCCAGGCTGCTGCTGGTCTCGGCAGCGGTAGTGAAGGTGACATCCTCGGAATATTTCACCTCACTGCTGGTCTGCACATAGGCACGTACATGATAGGTTGTCTGGGCTTTCAGTCCTGCCAGAGTCACCGTCATGTTCGACGAAGTTGCCGTCTGCTTGGTGCCGTTGATGTCGGGGTTTGCTGCTGTTCCGTAGCACACACCACGGCTGGTGATGGCTGAACCGGTAGCTGTGGCAGAGACTACTGCCGTGTTTGCCGTGATGGCCGACACAACGGGAGTCGTTACGTTCAGTGCCGTAGTGGCACCTCCTCCGCCACTTGTTCCGCCACCGTTGTCATTAGCATCATCGCCGCCGCAAGCCGTCAGCATCAATCCTGTAGTCAGCAGGCACGACAATAATACTTTCATTTTGTTTTTCTTGTTCATAATGTTTTATTGTTTTAGTGTGTAATTTTCATATTTCCTGCAAAGATAAGCATTTTCCATAAAACTACCAAATTTCTTATGACACTTTCTATTACTTTAGCACAAACTTCCGCCCTCATTCCTCAGAACGCTCTCGGTTCATCAAGGCTTTAGCCTGCTTTTAGGCTCCTTTCAGCCTGCTTATAGCCTGCTTATAGGCATACTCAAGAGTGAGGCAGTAAGCAGCCTGAAAGCAGCCTAAAGCGAGAGTAAAGCGAGGCTAAATCGAGACAATTTGCGAAAACGCAAAGAAAAAAGCAAGGAAATCTGCTGAGAGATTCCCTTGCTCCTTATTCTGATTCAGAGATTACTCAAATACAATGTGGGCACCTTCCATTGTGAGGTAGAAGTTCACATCGCTTGCATCGACCGTAATGCCTGTATAGGTCTGAGTGTAAGTATTACCATCGCTACCCAGTGTTACGGCCTTCACGTCGGCAGTACCATCACCCTTGTTGGTGACCGACAGCGTAACCAGACCTTCGTTCATAGCCTCAAGCCATGCAGCCCAGTCGGTATGGTCGCATGCAGCGGTGCAAGTGCCATAGCCATTACCCCAACCGTAGTTGTCGGCACGCAGCACGGCATACTCACCGTCAGCACCCAGCGTCAGGTCGGCCTTGCAAACCACTGCCAGGTAGTTGTTCCAGTTAGCACCACCGTTCGTGTAGTTGCGGAAACGGGTAGTAACCGTGTGACCTGCAGGAACCTTGATAGGATCAGACTTCGCTCCGAAGAACGGAGTAGTGTTATCCTCGTTACCCAGTACGCCATCAAACTCAAGGTGAGCCTTCTCCAGAGTCAGGCTGAAGTAGAAGTCGTTAGGATCGGAAACAGTGATACCCTTGTAGGTCTGGGTATAGATGTTGGCATCGCTACCCACGGTAACAGCCTCCACGTCGGCAGTGCCGTCACCATTGTTGGTCACCTGGACAGTCACCTTACCTCCATTCATTGCAGCAAGCCAAGCGGCCCAGTCGCTATGGCTGCAAGTAGCGGTGCAAGTGCCATAGCCATTGCCCCAACCAAAGTTGTCGGCACGCAGCACGGCATACTCGCCATCAGCACCCAAGGTCAGGTCACCCTTGCTGAGCACAACGAGATAGTTCTCCCAGTTGCTGCCACCTGCGGTGTAGTTGGTGAAGGTCGTGATGAAGGTCTCGTTAGGAGCAATCTTCACCAGACCGCTACGGGCACCGAAGAACGGAGTTGAGTTGTCGGCAGCACCCAGGAGCGTGTACATCTTGTCCACCACTTCTAACTGTATGGAAGAGACAACAGCCTTTTTGGCAGCCTCACCCTTCGATGTCTTATTATAGGCAGCGACAATGGTCTTCGTTCCTATAGAATTCAAATCAGGCACAACATTGATGGTCAGTTTTTCACCAGTAACAGTCTTAATACCGCCTTCACCAAAATCGACTTCTGCCGAAATAGCTGAAATAATATCGCTAAGCGGAGTAGCTACTAATACCTTCTTAGGAGCCTTCAGGGTCATCGATATGGGCTCATAATCCTTGGTATCATCAACAGGATCAATGTTTGATTCTATGACATTCACAAATGAACCCTCTACACCTAAGGTGACACGGATATTCTCGTTGGTAGGCTCTGGATTGTGATTTACCAAATCAGGACGTGAGTAAGTCTTCGTGAAATTCTCACCTTCGTACTTGATTGTCAAACCGCCATTCGAGCGGTCTACAGTCACCTTTACCAAGCCATTCATTCCCTGAACTGTATCATCAATGTCATCAGCTCCAGAAGTGTTGGTAAAGTTACCAGAGATATAGTTATCGCGGTCTGTATCAGTGAAGATGTCACCCCATTCAGAGTTCTTGGTACGGTCATTGTCGTAACGCATGACACCATACTCATAGTAGCCACCGCCACGAGGATTGATGCTGACATCGTTGGTAATGACGGTATAGAAGTTCTTGTAGTACTTGTTATCAGGATTCACCGTCAGGTTGATAATCATCTCCAATGTACCACCGGCAGGCACCACGTGCGACTTTCCTAATGTCCAGAAAGGAGCATTCAAGGAGGTAGTTCCAATACTATACAGACCTACTTCTGGTGTCTTGGAGTTGGCGATAGAATCGAGCTTATCATCGAGCCAGTTAGGAGCACCTACCTTATAGATTTCGCTGCCCTCACAGCCCGTCAGCATCAGCATTCCGAGCATTGCCAAGCAGAAACCTGAAACTAATTTATTTAGCTTTTTCATAATTGTTTTCTGTTTTGAGATTTAGAATATTCTTCATTTAAGGTCAACAACCGGATGTACTTTCCATCCCTTGCCTGTGAAGTAAGAAGAGTTGTCTGTGCTATAGTTTGCTGAGTTACCCTTCAGGTTGGGGTTCACACTCGTAAGAGACTGTACGATAGGCAGGAACTCATGTCCTGGAGAATATGTATCGAACGAACTCTTAATACGCGAATCACTACCCTTATCAGCATAGCTGACGGAATTCTTTACCAATGCTTTATCAGTAGTTCTGAGGAATGTACCGTGCTCCTTCATCTGCTGGAGACGGCCCTGATCATAGAAGAATCCCCAACGAATCAAGTCAAAGCCACGACCCCACTCGCAACCAAACTCCTTCGGACGCTCCACGTTGGCAATCTGCTCAAACAGTTTATCCGCATTGCCTGCGAAGTCAGCCAGTTCCAGGTCTTCCAAATTGGCGCGCTCACGAACGGCATTGATCCAGTCGATAGCCTGCTGGGTAGGACCGTTCACCTCGTTTTCGCACTCGGCAGCACGCAACAGTACGTCGGAGTAGCGCATCAGTCGAAGGTTGATACCATCACGCAGACCTACCACAATCTTGCTGTAAAGACCTGTGCGCAGATTAGTGTGCTTAGCTACGGGCAGACCGCCATTGTTATTGTTGGTGACAATGTAGTCGGTAGCAACCAACTTGGTCGTATAGCACTTGTTGCCATACTCGAAGTCGTCCCAGTCATCCTCGTAGGTTCCAATAGTCCAATAGAGACGTGGATCAAGCTTGTCCTCAATAGTCTTCTCAGCCTTGAACAGGTCGTAGAGCCAGTTAGAAGCAGAGATGTCAGCCCAACCGCCATAATCGCCAGGACCGAAGTTACTCTCGATAGCGGAACCCTGTGTGGCATTAGGAGTCGTGTTAACGGGAGTCCACTCTTCTTCCGTACCTTGTGAACCGTAGTCAAGGAACTGAATTTCAAAGAGACTCTCGGCATTGTTCTCGTAGGCTGAGCCTTCACGGAAGTTGTCGCCATAGTTCTCCATCAGGCGGTAGGTACCATACTTCTTGTTACCACCATCACTGGTGTTCAGAATATCTTTCAAGACTGCAAGAGCCTCGCTGTACTTATGACGCATCATCAGTGCACGGGCATAGAAACCGGCAGCTGCACCACTGGTGGCGCGACCCTGAGCCCACTGGTCACCTAAGTCACGAGAAGGCAGTAGTGTCATGGCCGTACTGAAATCCTTTTCTACCAAGTCGAATACTTCGTCGTATGTAGAATTGCCTGCATAGAGGTCATTCAGTTTTGCATTGGCATCATAGGTAGTAATCAGTGGCGGGTTCTGATAGTATCCAGCCAGATTATAATAAGCCAAGCCGCGAATGAAGTGAGCCTGTCCCTTGATGTACTTCATAGCCTCGGTCATATTCACTCCCTCAGCATCCGTACGTGACAAAATAAAATTACATACGTTGATAGTATAGAAATACTCACGCCAAGGCCACTCGGGAATGTCCATAGTAACGGGAACATTATAGTCGTCGAAGGGCAGATACCACTGCTGTGAGGAGTTCCAGCACTCATCACCGCGACAAACATCAATCATATAGCCTACACGAGCGAAGGAACCCTCCATGCGCAGGTGGTTGTATGCGGCAATAACACTCTCCTCCAATTCCTCTGCAGTCTTACCAAATAGGTCGGCACTTTGCTGGTTGGGGTTCTCTACGTCCAGTTTGTCGCTGCACGAAGTGAGCATGCCAAAGCCCAATAAAAGGGCAAGTGAAATATTATGTAGTTTCATAATTATATACTTTATTATACATTAGAATGAGAAATGAAGACCGAACATGAAGGTACGGGGTGTCGGGAATGAGCAGTAGTTAAGACCAGGAGTCCATGTGCCACCTGCATAGTCCACGTTGTAACCTTTGTAAGCAGTGAATGTGTGAACATTCTGTGCAGACACATAAGCGCGTACACCCGTGACAACACCCTTGAACCACTTGTCGGGGAAATTGTAACCCAACTCAATGTTGGCAATCTTCCAGTAAGCGGCATTCTGAATCTTGCGATCGCTGAACAAATCGTTCCAGTTGAGAGAAGCTCCAGGATGATTAGTGATATAGGTACGGGGAACATTTGATATATAGGTCAAGCCATCTTCTGACCAACGGTTTGCATCACCAACGGCCACGTCCTTATTCCAGTAGTTGTAGCAAGAATTCAGGGCGTTGTAAAGATCGTCAGCTACGCGATGCTTGAAAGTGCCGTAGGTAGCAACGGCGAGGTCGAAGTTCTTGTATTCCAGACGGAAGCTCAGGCCAAAGTTGGTCTTTGCCAAACCACTGCCTAAAACAGTCTGGTCGCGCTCATCGATGACACCGTCGGGAACCCCGTCTGGACCGCTGATGTCTTTGTAGAGGCAGTCACCGACCTGTGCGCCCACCTGTGTGGCATGGTCGTCAAGGTCTGCCTGAGTGCGGGCTATGCCTTCGTACACCCAACCATAGTGCTGACCAACTTCCTGCCCTTCAATCGTAATAGCCGTACCGTTTATTGACTGGTGGTTGCCATAGTTCAGCTTGGTCACGCGGTTTCTCAGCGTACTCAAGTTGGCAGAAATCTGCCACTTCAGAGGATGGTCGTTGTTTCGATAAGTTGCAGAGAACTCGAAACCGCTGTTGTCCATTGTGGCAGCATTCATTGTTACGACATTAGGATTGCCATTTGACACACCGGCATTAAGAGGAATGGGCACGCCGCAAAGCAGGTCATCAGAAATATTCTTATACCATTCGGCCGTGAATTCCAAACGGTTGTTCCACATGGCAATGTCGATACCAATGTTTGTGGTCTTTCTCTTCTCCCAGGTAATATCCTTGTTGACAAGAGTAGATACGGCAGAACCAGAGACAGGTGTATTGCCGAAGCTGTACTTCATGTTGATACGAGCCATCGTGGCCAGATACTGATACTCACCGATGTTCTCGTTACCCAGCACACCATAGCTGGCACGTACCTTGAACATATTGATAAGGTTGTGGTCGAAGGGGAAGAACTTTTCCTTATCGAAACGCCAACCTACAGAGATTGAGGGGAAGGTGCCCCAACGGATGTTCTTAGTCAGACGCGAGCTACCGTCACGACGGATAACAAACGATAGCAGATACTTGCTGTCATAGTCGTAGTTCAAACGTCCGATGAACGAAGTCAGTGTGTGCTTGCTCTCGTAAGAAGAAGAATAGGTGTCAGCAGCGTTCTGCAACTGCAGATAGTAAGGCTCAGGGAACTGAACACCCCAACCGTCCAGACGGTCGTGAGTCTCCACCTGATAAGTCTGACCAATCACTGCATTGATGTGGTGCAGGTCGATGGTTCCATCATAGGTGATAGTGTTCTCAACCAAGAAGTCTGAGTAGTTGCGAGCAACCTTGGTCAGACGCTCTTGAGCTTTGTCCAGGTAAATACGGTTACTCTGAATCCAAGCGGATGTCCAAGTTTGATCCTTTGCATGGGTCTTGCTGTAAGACAGATTCAGTTTGTAGTTCAGTTTGTGGTTCTTGGATTCGAAGCCTATCATCTTGAGAAGGTTCACGTCTGCCGAACCAGTAGCAAGTACGCGGTCAACCTTTGTGTTACGGGTCAGTAGGTTGTTAACCAGCAGTGGGTTGGAAGCTGAGATGTCACCATGAATATTGTCATAGTAGACACCATAGCCGTATGCATCGTAGTGATACGAGCTGGCAGAAGACAGTTTGTCATCCAGAATCCAGGTGCTCTCGTCGTAAGCTTTAATGGTAGGCTGCATCAGGACGGTGGTAAACAGTACGGGGTGCTGGTCACCATAAAGTCCCTGTACGTACTCATTGGCATTCGATGCACTCAGGTTGTCCTGATCGGAGTGTGAGTAAACGATGCTGGTGCGGAAATTGATGAACTTGGTCTCAAAGGTGTTGTTCACACGGGCAGTGAAACGCTCAAAGTTAGGACCAGCACCTCTCATGGCACCTTTCTGTTTGAAGTAGTCGAGCGATACGTTATATGTATTGTGTGCACCACCACCGCTCATGCTGACGTTGTGGTTCATACGAGTAGCGGTCTTATAAACCTCGTCCATCCACTTCGTATTCGTGTTGTCCATGAAGTGATATTTGCCGTCTTCTCCCAAGCTGTATCCTCCGGGCAGTGTGGTGTTGGCATTGGCACAAGCCTGGGCCAGATAGTTGCTGTACTGGTCGGCATTCATCACGTCATAAGTGCTCTTGCTGATATTATCAATACCGAAATAGCCAGTGTAGTTGACTTTCAGGGGCTGGTCTTTCTTACCGCTCTTGGTGGTGATGATCACCACACCGTTAGCAGCACGCGAACCGTAGATGGCACCTGCCGATGCGTCCTTCAGCACCTGAATGGTCTCGATATCGTTAGGAGAGAAGTCGCGGATGCTGGTACCCATAGGCACACCGTCAATCACATACAGCGGGGAGGTGTCACCGAAAGATCCGATACCACGGATACGTACGGCAGGGTCGGCACCAGGCTGACCGTCGGAGGTAATCTGCACACCGGCTACTTTACCTTCGAGCATCGAGGAAATGTTAGAGTGAGATACGCGCTTTAGTTCATCGGCATTAACTACTGCCACCGAACCCGTCAGGTCGGCCTTCTTCTGAGTACCGTAACCCACAACGACCACTTGGTCGAGCATCTGTGAGTCGCTCTCAAGCTGGATGGGCTCCAGCGCAGCACGTCCGCGGACGGCAACCTCACGGTCCTTGTAGCCCACATAGCTTACTACGAGGACGGCATTCGATGAAGCTTCGATGGTGAAGTTACCGTTGAAGTCGGTAATCGTACCACCTTGCGCGCCTTTCACCTTAACGGTAGCACCGATGAGCGGTTCTCCGTCTTGGTCAACAACCTGACCGCTGACCTTAATGGTCTGCTGGGTCACTGATGCCATAGCAGGCATAGGACAGACCGACAGTCCGCCAAGCATACCTAACGACAGCATCGCAGAGAAGAAAATTTGTTTTCTCATTGTCAATTGCTTTAAGTTAATAAAAATTATTAGTAGTCAAATTGCTGCAAATTTAGCAAAAATGTATTTATTACACTTATTATATGAGTTAAATAATCTTAAAGGGCGAGAAATAAGTGTATTTTTTACCCTTTTGTTAACTTTTTGCCTCATAAATCCGAACAGCCGCTTAAAATTGAGTTAACTTAAATCATCGTTTGAGTTAACTCGATTGATGTTTTGAGTTAACTCAAAATGGGTCTGCATTTTTCCCTCGCGTACGATAGCGTGGTATGTTTATTTTCTTGCAAGAATGGTGTTTTTCAAGCCTTGCTGCAGGGGTGTGCGGACCTGCCAGCCTAAGTGCTGCAGTTTGTCGGTGGCATAAACCGATTTCGTCACTACATTGTAACCTTTCTTCTCGTCAGCATCGGGGATGTCGATGACTACCTTGCGGCCCCCTATCTCGGCAATGGCCTCTGCCAGTGTGCGGATGCTGACATTCGACTGTGCATCGGCAATATTATACGCCTCGCCACAGGCTCCCTTTAGCAGGATGTAGAACAATGCCGACACGGCATCGACCACATAGCACCACGAACGGAACTGCTCGCCCGTAGACTTCATTACGATATCCTCGCCGCGCAGCACATTGCGGATGAACTGGGCATAGACGCGGTTGTCCTGTTCGGTGAAGTGCGGGCCATAGGTGTGACACGGACGGGCTATCACCACATCGGCACCATACTCCGCCGCATAGGCAGCACAGAGGGTCTCTGCCGCCCGCTTGGACGAAGGATAGCACGAGCGGGGCTTGGTGCAGTCGACATATCCGCTATAGTCCTCGGTGAACACGCGACCGTCGCCTTCGCCATAAATCTCGCCTGACGAGACATAAAGGAAGCGCTTCATGCCGTGTTGCAGGCCATATTCCATCAGGTTTGCCACACCATCGATGTTTGACTTGATGACCTCCACCGGTTTCTGGGCAAAGAAGTTCGGACTGGCCGGGCTGGCAGCGTGGATGATATAGTCGAATGACTGTTGGCTTTGTAAGGGCTGCTGCACATCGTATGGGATGAAGTGGAAGGCATCATCGCGGGCAAATGCCTGAAAGCGGGCCAGTGCCCGCTGCTCATTGCGCCCAGAGGCATAGACCTGATAGTCGCGGTGCGGGTTCATCATCAGTGCCTCTACCAGGCATCCGCCAATGAGACCTGTAGCTCCCGTCACAAGGATATGGCTGCCCGACAGTTTCTCCCACGGCAGGTCGGCCTGGAAAACTTGCAGGATATCGTGCTCGTATGCCGTCATTTCAGCCACTCATCTTTTGAGGTGTGCATCAGTGCCTTGAGAATTTCCAGGTCCTCAACGGTGGTAACCTTGATATTCTTCTCCGAGCCGGGCACGATGTGCATCATGCGTTCCGTGCCTAACTCGGCTATCAGCGTACATGAGGCCACGGAGTTGGTAATGCCTTTCTGCTTCGCTTCCTCATGGGCTTCAATGATGTTCTTCAGCCGGAAGGTCTGTGGGGTCTGTGTACGGATGAGGCGGTCGCGGGGAATGCTCTTGTTGGTGGTGAAACCGTCCTCGCTTTCCAGAATTGCCTCGCGGCACTGGATACCGGTAATGGCATAGCCGTATGCCTTGCAGATGGCAATATTCGACGAGATAATCTCCTGCGACAGCAGTGGACGCACCGAGTCGTGGATGAGCACCATGTCTTCGTCCTGACAGCCCTCGTCGCGCAAGCCATAGATGCCATTATGGATAGACTCCATACCCGTCGCACCGCCCGGGAATATCCATTTCAGCTTCCGGATGCTGAACTGGTTGGCATACGACTGCAGTACCGTGTCCCATCCTTTTAGACAGACTACGGCTATGGCATCGATATCCGGATGCTGTTCGAACGCCTTCATCGTATGGATGATGATGGGCGCTCCGTCTACATGCATAAACTGTTTCGGTATGTCCTGGCCCATCCGGTTGCCAGAACCGCCGGCTATGATGAGTGCGATGTTCATACTATGAAGAATTGAGACCAACGGTGATGGTTATGCGAACCGGATGGTGCCCTGTACGGGTTCAGAGGGTGCGGCATCGTTGGTGTCGGCTGCGGGATAGTCGCCGCTGGCCTGTGAGTAGATGCTGTCCAGAATTTCGCGTGTACGCTTATAGGTTGGTGTCTGCTCAACAGCCGAGATGACATCATCATTGTCGAGATCTTCGGGACGGAACAGGTAGATATGCGGACGGCGCTTGTAGCGCTTGCTGGCACTGTCGCCACCATAGTACCGGTTGCGGCGGTCCTGCCGCTGGGCTTCCTTCTCCTGTTCGGCAGCAATGCGGGTAGCCTCCTCCTGCGTGTTGAGGCGCTGGCGGTGCTGCGACATTCCGTCTACCTGATCGATACCGAAGCCAGTGGCCAGAATGGTCACCTTGACCTTCTTTCCTAACTCGGGATCGGTGGCCAGTCCCCACTTGATCTCGAAGTCGTTGCCGAACTTGCTCATAAACTCGTTGACATCGTTCATCTCTTCCATCATCAGCGAGTCCTTGCCATCCTTAGAGCCGGCAAACGAGATGCTGAGCAATATCTTCTTGGAGTTGAAGACATCATTCTCGTTGAGCAGGGGTGAGTTGAGGGCATCGTCGATGGCCTTGCGGACACGGCCTTCGCCCTCGCCGTAACCGGTAGACATGATGGCCACACCGCCATCCTTGAGCACGGTCTTGACATCGTTGAAGTCGAGGTTGATGAGTCCGTGGACGGTGATAATCTCGGCAATAGACTTGGCGGCCACGGAAAGGGTATCATCGGCCTTGCCAAAGGCATCGAGGACGGTGAGTTCGGGATAAATCTCGCGCAGGCGCTCGTTGTTGATGACCAGCAGGGCATCGACATGCTTGGCCATCTCCTCCACACCGTCGAGGGCCTGGTCAATCTTGCGGTCTCCCTCGAAGCGGAAGGGGATGGTGACAATGCCTACGGTGAGGATGCCCATCTCCTTGGAGACGCGGGCAATGACGGGAGCTGCTCCCGTGCCCGTGCCGCCACCCATGCCGGCAGTGATGAAGGCCATGCGGGTGCCGTCGTTGAGCACTTTCTTGATGTCGTCGAGGCTCTCTTCGGCTGCCGCACGGGCTTTCTCCGGGCGGTTGCCGGCTCCGAGTCCCTCCCTGCCTAACTGCAGATGAACGGGTACGGGAGAGTCGTTGAGTGCCTGATTGTCTGTGTTGCAGAGAACGAAGGTGACATCGTGGATGCCTTCGCGGTACATGTGATTGACAGCATTGCCGCCACCACCGCCGACACCAATCACCTTGATGATGCTATTCTCCTTTTCGGGCTCGCCAAAGTCGAGCAAAATATTATTGTCTGCCATATATATTTACTATTTGACAATTTACTATTTACTATTTATTTACTATTTTCGAGATGTCGATATTTCGAGATTCCGGCATCCTGAGATTTGGGTGTTATTCGTCATCATCTTCAACGATTTTCTTGCCGAAGTCTTTCAGCCAGCGGCCCATCTTGCGGATAGGACTGTTCTCCTGACGGATGCGCTCGCGTTCGCGGGCCTCTTCTTCTTCCTTCTCACGGGCTATGCGGAGCTCTTCTTCCTTCTTGCGCTCCTCCTCTTCCTTCTTGCGCTGGGCTTCCTCCTCGGCACGGCGAATCTCCTCGGCGGTGCGCACCACCCCCTGTGGAGTCTCGGAGGCCTGACGGGCACGTCGCTGCTCGACGGTCTCGGACTGTGGGCGCTGGTTCTGGCTGCCAAAGAGGTCACCGTTCATACTGAGCTCGGCTCCGGCGCAGTTGATGTCGCCCTTGGCCAACAGTCCTAACACGGTATTCATCATGCCATCGTGGGCATTCACCTCGGGGATGGATGACACGATGGCTAGGGTGACAAACTTGGCTATACGAATCTTGTCGATATGGGTATAGTTCTGGAAGGCCTTCTCGATATTCTTCATGTTGGAGCCGCCACCGGTAAGGATGATGCCCCCTAACAGCTTGTCACAGTATTCCTCGGGCACCTGACACCACACATTGGCTATAATCTCCTCAAGGCGACCCTCAACAATCTCGACAAACTTACGCACTTCAACCTGCCGCTCCTGGTCAATGGAGTACTTCATGTTGTTGTCGATGTCGTTATTGTCGGTATAGGCCGAGCCATATTTGAGCTTCATCTTCTCGGCATCGCTCTCCTCCATCTGGAGCGAGGCAATATCTTTGGTGATGTTGTTGGAACCTAAGGGAATGACAGCCAGATGGCGGAGCACATTCTTCGAATAGACACTGACCGTAGTGGTATCGGCTCCGAGGTCGACCAGCGCACATCCCGAACGCTTCTCGGCTTCGGTGAGCACACTGTCTGCCAGTGCCAACGGTGCCAGATACATCTCGGCCACATTGATGCCTGCCGTCTCGAAGCACTTGTTGAGGTTCTTGTAGAACGACTTGCGCTGGAGGATGTTGAGGAAGTTGCCCTCGATGCGGCTGCACTGGATGCCTACGGGGTCGAGCTGATACTGCGAGTCGACCTTATATTCCTGTACTGCAGCATCGAGAATCTCCTGGTCGGGGTATTTCATGTTGCGGTTGGCATCCATCAGTTCGATGACCATCTCCTGGGTGACTTGTGTCTCGCCAGTGAGGTCTTTGGAAATAAGATTACGAAGAGAGCGGATGGACTGTCCTCCCACACCAACATACACCTGTGTGATGCCCGTCTTGAGTTGCTTCTCCAGTCGGCTAATGATGTTGGTCAGGCACTGGGCAGTCTTGTCGATGTTATAAACCACACCTTTGCGGATACATGCGGAGGCATCTTCCTTGACACAGGCGAGCACCTGAATGCTGCCGTCAAGATTCTTCTTGCCTGCGATACCGGTCATCTTGGATGACCCCAGTTCAATTGCTACGATAAATTCCTTTGACACCATTATATTTACGATTTACGAATTTACTATTTACTATTTTCAATTTATTTCTTACAAGCTGCTGCGTTTTTTGCAGATTATCTGGTTGTCGAACTCCAGACTGATATAGGAATACTTGTTCCAGCCGGCTTTGGAAAGTCCGTACTTATAGAACTTGGAGAGCCGGTTGAACTTACGGCTGAGACCGGTGGGCTGACCGAGATAGACCACATGATCGCCTACAAGGGGTATCATCTCGATGGTGCCGTCGGGGAGCACGTTAAGCTGCTCGGCCTGACTGAACCAGAGCGGATGCTCGATGAGGAAATTACCTACGCGGCTGAGCACCTTCTGTGCATAGCTCTTGGTGATGGCACCGGTGGCTACAACCAGGTCGCTGACATATTGCGAGTTGGGCATGATATTGCCGTAGGTGTCGACATAATAGTCGTCTCCATTGTCGGCCTTGACACGGATGACGGGCAGCCGCTGCGACAGATTGATATACACACGGCCTGTATGGGTCTTATAGCACTGGGCAGACTCGACAAAGGGGTTCTTGAGCAGGGCTTCCTCAATCTTGCGCCCATTGACCTGGTCGATGAAGTCGCCCAGAGGATAGACTTTGGCCCGTACCAGCTGGTCTTTCACATCCTCGGTATTGAGGAAGCCGCGCACGCGACCTTGCTGGATGTTGATCTTCACTTCGGAGCATACGTTATAAACCTCGTCAGGGCGGTTGAATACCGTGACGGCCAGTACGAGATAGACGGCAATGATGATGTCTACCAGTACAAACAGAGATTTCTTCCAGTTGATGCTCACGACTTTGTTATTTACTATTTACTATTTTCGATTTTGGATTGGAGGATGGTGGTCATCTGGGGAACCATATTGTCCAGATCGCCGGCTCCCAAGATGATGAGTACATCGAAAGAGCGGTTCTTGATGAGGTCGAGAACCTGGTCCTTGCGGACAAGCTGTTTCTGGATGCCCGGACGCAGACGGTCGTAGATGAGTTGGGAGGTGACACCCTCGATGGGTTGTTCGCGGGCGGGATAGATTTCGGTGAGGATGACCTCGTCGAGCTGACTCAGGGCATCGGCGAAATCGGTGTAGAAGTCGCGGGTGCGCGTGTAGAGATGAGGCTGGAAGATGGCCGTGATATGCCGGTTCTTGTACAGCTCGCGAATACTGCGTGCACTCTGATAAATCTCCTTGGGATGATGGGCATAGTCACTGAGGAACACCAACTGGTCGGTCTTGATTTTGAAATCGAAGCGTCGCTCCACACCGCCATAGGTCTTCATGCCCTCTCGCAACTCGTCTGCCGTACAACCTGCCAGCTGGGCCATAGCCATGGCAGCAATGCCATTCTCGATATTGATGGGTACGGGCTGACCGAGCTGGATGCCGGATACCGACTCGATGGGCGACACAAAGTCGAAGGTAATCTCACCATTGTCGATGCAGATATTCTCGGCATGGAAGTCGCCCTCGGTCAGCGCATAGTCGTAGCGGCGCACACCGACAGGCAGTGACTCCTGCATCTCCAGACCGCGATGGATGATAAGAGCCCCGTCGGGCTGGATGAGCTCCGTGTAATGGCGGAAACTCTCAAGGTAGGCTTCCTTGGTGCCATAGATGTCGAGGTGGTCGGGATCGGTAGCGGTGATGACCGTCATATAGGGGGAGAGCCAATGGAAGGAACGGTCGAACTCATCAGCCTCGATGACCACATAGTCGCTGTCGGAAAGGATATAGTTGGTGCCGTAGTTCTTGGAGATACCACCCAAGAAGGCATTGCAGTCGAGATGGCTCTGGTGCATGATATGGGCACACATGGTAGAGGTAGTGGTCTTGCCGTGCGTACCGGCCACACACAGTCCTCGGTGCTGGCGCGTCAGGGTGCCTAACACTTGGGCTCGCTTCTGGATGTCGAAGCCTCCCTGCCGGAAGTATTGCAGCTCCTGATGCTCATTGGGAATGGCGGGTGTATAGATGACGAGGCAGGACTCAGACTGGCGGCAAGCCTCGGGAATCTGGTTGACATCCTCTTCGTAATGGATGAGCATGCCCTCCTGTTCCAGCTGTCGGGTGAGGGTGCTGGGTGTCTTGTCGTAGCCTGCCACGACGAGACCCTTCTTGAGGAAATAGCGGGCAATGGCACTCATGCCGATGCCGCCGGCTCCTACGAAATAGACTGCTTTAATATCTTTCATTTCCATTGTTTGCTAATTTTATCACTTCTTTCGCGATGATCTCTGCCGAGTTGGGCAAAGCCATCTGGAGAATATGTTCGCTCAGGCTCTTCAGTTTGGCATCGTCCTTGACGGTGTCGATGGCCAGGGGCAGGAGAAGCTGGGGAGCTTCGACATCCTTGACATAGAGGGCAGCCTGCTTGCTGACCAGTGCGAGGGCATTCTTGGTCTGGTGGTCTTCGGCCACATTAGGACTGGGCACCAGGATGACAGGCTTGCCCAGCAGGCAGAACTCACTGATGGAACCAGCCCCGGCACGGCTGACTACGATGTCGGCAGACTGATAGGCAGCACCCATGTCGCTGATGAAGTCGGTGACCACCATATTGTCGGGTTTGCCGACCTTGTTGAGTTGTTCCATGATCTGGGCATGGTAATACTTGCCCGTCTGCCAGATAAACTGTACCTCACTCTGGCGGATATGGTCGAGATGGCTCAAGACACTCTCATTGATGGTACGGGCACCGAGGCTGCCGCCAACAATGAGTACGGTCTTGTAAAGCGGATCCAGCCCGAAGGAGCGCAGGGCATCGTCCTTGGAAATCTTGGTGTCGAGCAACTGCTGGCGGACAGGGTTGCCCGTGAGCATAATCTTGTCGGCAGGAAAGAAACGCTCCATGCCCTCGTAGGCCACACATATTTTGGCAGCCTTCTTAGCCAGCAGTTTATTGGTGACTCCGGCATAGGAGTTCTGTTCCTGTAACAGACAGGGGATGCCCTTTTCAGCAGCCATATTGAGTGTGGGACCGCTGGCATAGCCACCCACACCGACAGCCACCTGCGGACGGAAGTCGCTGATAATCTGTCGGGCCATGCGCTGGCTCTTCCATATCTTGTAGAGCACCTTGATGTTCTTCAGCAGGTTCTTGCGGTCGAAACCCTGGATGGGCAGTCCCTTAATCTCATAGCCGGCAGCGGGTACGCGCTGCATCTCCATTCGGCCGAGGGCACCGACAAACAGAATCTTGGCCTCGGGCTGCAACTGCTTGATAGCATTGGCTATTGACACGGCAGGGAAGATGTGGCCTCCGGTACCGCCTCCACTGATGATGACTCTTAATTCGTTACTCATATATCTTATTATATTATATGGTTTGCAAAATTACAAATTTCTGCTGATTTCTATGCCATGTTTGGCGTTAATTCTTTTTCTTTCTTCACCTTGGCTGAACGGCTGATGCTCAGAATGACACCGATATAGGCACAGTTGATGATGGTCGACGTGCCACCTTTCGAGATGAGCGGCAACGGCTGTCCCGTGACTGGGGCCAGCCCCACAGCAACCATCATGTTGAACAATGCCTGAATGACCAGCAGCAATCCCAGTCCCATAGCCAAGAATGCGGGGAAATTGTTCTCGCAGCGGCTGGCAATGCGGGCACAACGGAACAGCAGGATGATATAGAGGAACATGACACCAAAGGCTCCTAAAATACCCAGCTCCTCGATGATGATAGCATAGATGAAGTCGGAGAAGGCCTGCGACAGGAAATCGCGCTCCGTGCTCTTGCCCGGTCCCTTGCCAATGATGCCGCTCGACACAATGGCAATATTGGCATGAGCCACCTGGGCATCCTTGTCGAGATCATAATCCTTAGGACTTGGGGCTGGTCTGCCAAACTTCTTGATGCGGCTCTTCCATGTGTCAGCACGGTGGAACATCTTCTCAATGAAGTTCTTCTCCTTCTTCGGCTCGTCTATTTGCTCAGTCTTGGTGGCCTGTAGTTCCTCTTCCTCGTTCACGTCGTGGCCTACCACCCATACCATAGTCAGGGCAAAGGTTGCAGCAACAATGATAACGGTAGCCAACTTGCCCAACTGCCGGATGGGAACCCGTCCGAAGAACATCATCAGAAAGACAACGACAAAGAGCATGGCAGCCGTAGACAGATTCTCCAACCCGATGAGCAGACAGGCAGGAAGTGCTATCCAGAGTATCCACTTGAAAGCATTCCTGTCGGCTCCTTTTTCCTCGCGCTGCATAGCCGCAAGAATCTGGGCTACTGCCAATACGACGGTGCCTTTGGCAATCTCTGACGGCTGGAAGGTGATACCGAACAGGCTGATCCATCGCCCGGCATCGCCCACCTTGGTTCCTGCCAGCAACACCCATAGCAGGGTGAGCAGTGATATCAGCATCAGGAATGGTGTCATGAGCTTGAAATAGCGACAGGGTATGTTCAGTGTGATGATAGCCACCAGGGCACCGGCCAGAATGGTCAAGGTGTGATAGGCTATCGGACCCACATAGTTCTGACTCTTATAGGTCAGTCCGCTGGAAGCCGAGAACACCTCCACAATACTGACCATACAGAGGAAGAAGAACACCATCCAGATGCCCTTGTCACCTTTGAAGATTCTGCCTATTCTCTTGTTCATTGTTTTTTCTTTTTTGGCTAGTTTGGACTAGTTAGACTAGTCGGACTAGTTATACTAGTTTTACTAGAGTTTTTTCACAGGCTCCTGGCCAGCTCCTTGAACTGCTCGCCTCGGTCCTCCATATTCTTGAACAGGTCGAAGGAGGCACAGCAGGGACTGAGCAGGACGGTCATGCCTGGCTCTGCCATCTCGTAGCAGGCCTGGACACAGTCCTTCATGGAGTGAGTGTCGCGAACGGGAATGCCCAGTGCATCGAAATTGTCGTGTAGCTTCTGGTTGTCGGCACCGAGATAGACCAGTCCGGCACACTTCTCCTTGACCAGCGGGATGATGGGTGCATAGTCGTTGCCCTTGTCCTTGCCTCCGATGATGAGGATGGTCTTGGTCTTCATCGACTCTAACGCATACCAGCAGGCATCGACATTGGTGGCCTTTGAGTCGTTGATATACTGTACACCACGAACGGTGCATACCTTCTCTAAGCGGTGCTCGACACCGGGGAAGTCGCTCAATGACTTGCGGATGATGTCTTTCTTGATGCCGGCAATATTGGAGGCTATGCCTGCTGCCAGCGAATTATAGATATTGTGCTTGCCAGTGAGGCTGAGCGACTCCTGCTCCATATTGAAGGGCTCAGGCTTCTCTATCTTATACTGTCCTTCCTCGATGTAGCCGATGCTTCCTTTCTCCTTGAGTTCGGAGAAGGGATACTGGATGGCCTCGATGTGATACTTCTCCAGTTCTCCCTTGATGACGGGGTCGTCGTTCCAATAGATGAAGGCATCCTGCTCGGTCTGGTTCTGGATGATACGCATCTTGGCATCGACATAGTTCTGCATCTTGAAGTCGTAGCGGTCCAGATGGTCGGGAGTGATGTTGAGCAATACGGCAATGTTGGCACGGAAGTCGTACATATTGTCGAGCTGGAAGGAGCTGAGCTCGATGATATAGTATTCGTGCGGATCTTCTGCCACCTGTAGGGCCAGCGAGTTGCCGATGTTGCCAGCCAGTCCGGCATCGTAGCCTGCAGCCTTGAAGATGTGATAGATAAGGCTGGTAGTGGTGGTTTTGCCGTTAGAACCGGTAATACAGATCATCTTCGACTGGGTATAACGGCCGGCAAATTCAATCTCGCTGATGATATGGATGCCCTTCTCCTTGATCTTCACAATCATGGGGGCAGTATCGGGAATGCCCGGACTCTTGATGATCTCGTCGGCACTGAGAATAGCCTCCTCGGTATGGTGGCCTTCCTCCCATGCTATCTGGTGGTCGTCCAGCAGTTTCTTATACTTATCGTTGATCTTCGACATGTCGCTGACGAACACATCGAAACCCTGCTTCTTGGCCAGGACAGCGGCTCCTGCACCACTCTCGCCGGCTCCTAATATTACTATTCTACTCATATTTTCTCTAAGCTATCTTACCTTCAATGTTATAATCGTTAAAGCTGCTAATATAATAGTGGTAATCCAGAAACGGATGGTAATTTTCGACTCGTGGAACGGACGGTGGGGCCAGCTTTTCAGGATATAGGTGCTGGTCTGGTCGAGCTGTGAGTCGAGTTTTCGGAAAGTGTCGTGTATGGGGGTGGCCCGGAACACGCGGACGCGCTTGCCCTTACGCTTCTGCAGTTTAAACCACTGGGTCTGGATGATGACACTCAGGCTCTCGATGAAGAAGATGCCGCAGAGCACGGGCAACATGAGTTCCTTGTGGATGATGACAGCGCAGACACCAATGATGCCGCCAATGGTCAGCGAGCCGGTATCGCCCATAAAGATCTGAGCAGGAAAGGCATTATACCACAGGAAACCGATCATCGCGCCGATGAAGGCACTGAGGAATACTACCAACTCCTGCGATTCAGGAATATACATGATGTCGAAATAGGCAGCATAGATGATGTGTGAGGAGATGTAGGCAAAGATGAGCAGTGCCACGCCGATGATGGCAGAGTTCCCTGCACACATGCCGTCCATTCCGTCATTGAGGTTGGCACCATTAGATACTGCCGTCACCACAAAGATGGTCATCAGCACGAAAAGCACCCAGCCAGCTGCCACCTTATATTCACCCAGGAAGGACAGCACCTCCGAGTAGTTCAGGTTGTGGTTCTTGATGAACGGGATGGTAGTCTGCAGTGACTTGACGGCCACTGGCTTATGCTTGACCACCATCTCCTGATTCTGCTGTTGCTGGGAGATGTTCTCGCGCACCACCACGTCGGGACTGAGCCAGAGCGTGAGTCCTACGATAAAGCCTATCGACACCTGTCCGATGATTTTATAGATGCCTTTCAGGCCTTCCTTGTTCTTGCGGAATATCTTGATATAGTCGTCCATGAACCCCAGGAACCCTAACCATACCGTTGTGAAGATCATCAGCAACAGATAGATGTTGCGCATACGGCCTAACAACAGTACGGGAACCAAGATGCTGACAATGATGATGATGCCACCCATGGTGGGCACTCCCTTCTTCTCTACTCCAAAGGGGTCGATGCTGGGGTCGCGGGCTGTCTCGGAGATGTTGTGACGTTTCATCCATTTGATAAAATACTCACCAAACCATGCCGATATCATCAGTGACAGGATGAGTGCCAGCAGCGAACGGAAAGAGATGTACGACCAGATATGGGCTCCGGGAATGTCGTACTGCTCTAAGAAACGGAAGAGATAGTATAGCATTTTTTTCTTTTTTTATTTATTTCGATATTCCGATATGTCGATATGTCGATATTTCGATAACTCGATCTTGTGATACCCCAAAGGGCTATGAGGCGAAGATTTCTCTGACTACTTCCCGGTCATCAAAGTGATGCTTTACACCCTTGATTTCCTGATAGTCCTCATGGCCTTTGCCGGCTATCAGGATGACATCACCCTTCTGGGCCAGCATGGCGGCGGTCTTGATAGCTTCACGGCGGTCTACAATAGAGAGCACCTTCTTCATCTGCTTCTGGTCTAAGCCTGCCAACATATCGTTGATGATGTCCTGCGGCTCCTCGAAACGTGGATTGTCGGAGGTGATGATGACGCGGTCGCTCTGCTTGACAGCCTCCTGAGCCATCAGCGGACGCTTACCCTTGTCGCGGTTGCCGCCGGCTCCACAGACGGTGATGACCTGTCCACCCTTGCCGTCGAGCACCTCGTGAATGGCATTGAGCACATTCTCCAGTGCATCGGGGGTGTGGGCATAGTCTACAATGGCGGTGACACCCTCGGCAGAGCGGATCGGCTCCAGCCGACCAGCCACGCTCTTCAGTGTGCTCAGTATGACGAGAATGTCTTCGGGTTTCTTGCCTAACATGACGGCAGCCCCATAGACTGCCAGCAGGTTGGAGACATTGAATTTGCCTATAAACTGTACTCCCACCTCGCGACCGTTGATTTCGAGATACATTCCTTCGAAGTGACATTCAATGATGCGTGCGCGGAAGTCTGCCATAGCACGTGTGGAGTAGGTCTTCACCTGTGCCTTGGTGTTCTGTACCATGACGGATCCGTTCTTGTCATCGGCATTGGTGATGGCAAAAGCATCCTTGTCGAGCCCGTCGAAGAAAGCCTTCTTGGCATCGCGATAGTTCTCGAAAGTCTTGTGGTAGTCCAGATGATCGCGTGTCAGGTTAGTAAACAGACCTCCTGCAAACTTCAGACCGCCAATACGCTTCTGGGCTATGGCATGGCTGGAACATTCCATGAATGCATATTCGCAACCGGCCTCTACCATCCGGCTCAGCAGATGATTCAGCTCGATGGGGTCGGGAGTGGTATGGTCGGCAGGAATGGCCTCGTCCTCAATATAGTTGCAGACGGTAGACAGCAGGCCGCACTTATGGCCGAACTTACGGAACATATTATATAATAAGGTGGCAATGGTAGTCTTGCCATTGGTGCCCGTCACCCCGACCAGCTTCAGGTGGCGGGAAGGCTCGCCATAGAAGACGGTTGCCACCGGACCGACAGCTTCCTCGGTGGAGGCTACCTGCACATAGGTTACACCCTCCTGACACTCTTCGGGCAGGTCTTCGCACAGCACAGCCGCAGCTCCTAACTCCAGTGCCTTGGGAATAAAGCGGTGACCATCGGTCTGTGTGCCCTTGATGGCCACAAACAGGTGTCCACTTGCAATCTTGCGTGAATCGATATTCACTCCCGTAATGTCAGCATCGGCATTGCCTATGATGCTGATGGGTTTCACATATTTCAGCAGTTCGCTCAGTTTCATATATACCTTATTATATGATGATTACTCTAATGTCAATACACACTCACTATCCTTCACTACCTCCCTACCGGCAGGTATGCTCTGGCGTTTCACCTTGCCCCGGCCATGCAGCTTTACTTTCAGGCCGCGCCTCTCCAGCTGATAGACGGCATCCTTGGCTCCCATTCCCGTCACATCGGGTATGATGTTTTCGCTTGTCTTCGCTTCCTCGGACATTTGCTTATGGATGCCTAAGCTTCTGAGTACTTCGTTGGCTCCCTTCACGTTGCCGTTCTTTACCTCGGGGATGACCACCGAATGCTCGTCGTGAGCGTCCTCTACACTCATCTTCAGATGGCGTGCCATCACTCCTTCGGCAATATGATGGAACACTACACCGCTCATACCGCCACCAGAGGCAGGAAGCCCCGATTTCTTGATACATACAATGCAGGTGTAGCGGGGATTGTCTGCGGGGAAGTATCCGGCAAACGAGAGCCAGTAGCGGGTAACGCCTGAATGGTAGCTGCCATGCTGGTCGGCCACCTGGGCGGTACCGGTTTTTCCTGCCACCTTGAAGTGCTTAGAACCGGCCTTGCGGCCCAGACCCTGACTGACCACATGTTCCAGAATGGTCTGCATAGTCTTGATGGCCTTGGGCTTGGCTATCTGCTTCTTCAGCACGACGGGTTCGAAGTCGCGTATCACCTCGCCATTCCTGACTATCTGTTTGACAAAGCGAGGCTGCATCATCTTGCCATTGTTGGCAATGGCATTATAGAAAGCCACTGTGTTGATGGGAGCTATTTGTGTCTCGTAGCCTATCGACATCCAAGGCAGCGTGGTCTTGCTCCAATATTTCGAGCGGTCCTGGGTCTTGGTGTCTGGCATGCGGATGTATGGGGGATGATAGCCTGCCAGCGGCAACTTCAGGTCTTCGTGGATGCCTACACGGTAGAGTCCCTTGACATAGCGGGTGGGGTTGCTGCCATAGAACTTGTCAATGACATAGCTGACACCGATATTCGAGCTGACCTCCAGGGAGCGGGCTACATTGATGTCCTGGTAGCCGCCGCGCCGCCAGTTATGGTCTTTCATCAGCCTGCCATGCATCTCCATCACACCACTGCCTGTATGGATGATGAAACTGGTGTCGTTGGGAATAACCTCGTCATCAAGGGCTACCAGGAAGGAGGCTACCTTAAACACGGAGCCTGGCTCGCAACGATAGCTGATGGCTGAGTTGACAGTTTCGGCATAATATGGATTTCCCTGACTGTCATTGTAGCGCATCATATTGACCATCGCCTTGATGTCACCCGTCTCCACCTCCATCAGGATGGCCACGCCCATCTCACCATTGACCAGCTTCAGCTCGTCTATGAGGGAGCGCTCTGCCAGGTCCTGCATATTCACATCGATGGTGGTAACAATATCACAACCGTCAACGGGCATCATGACGGGAATATTCATATACTTGTTCAGCACCTTGCGGCGTCCTGTAATACCCGGTGTACCGCGAAGGACGGAGTCGTAGGAGAGCTCTAAGCCGAAGTAGGCAGAGTCCTTGGCACCGTAAAGACCGCCGATGAGTCGCTGAGCCAGTGTGCCGAACGGCCGGTTGCGCGAAATATATTCTTCTTCGTGGAAGCCGCTCTTATACTTGGGCATATTCAGGAACGGCAGCTGCTTGACCTCCTTATAGGTATTATAATTGATGCGGCGCTTCCAGATAGGCCAGTGGCGGGCACCGGTGCTGCCGTTCTTGTTTTTGCGGAGGCGGCCTTCTTCCAGATATTGCTTAAACTCGCTGGCACTCTTCTGCGGGAAAATCCTGCTCAGTCCGTTACAGACGGAGTCCACCTTGTCGAGCCATAGCGAGTCGTCCTCAAAGGCGGCGGCCTGGAAGTCCATAAAGATGCGATATTCTGGAATCGTGGTAGCCATCAGCTGATCATCACAACTGAGGATATTGCCACGGTTGGGCTTCACGCTTACCGAGTCGCGCTTCAAGCGGTCGGCAACTTCAGTCCAATAGTCCTTCTTGGCGGTCATGATGTAGAGAGCCTTGCCAATAACGGCAATGCCAATGAGCGTCATGACGATAGCTATCGCCATGTAGCGGGGCATCACTTTATCGTTTTCAAATTTGCTCATCCGTCTCTACTCTTCGGGTACATTTATAATATAAGGAGGCTGGTCTGCCTGATGCAGCAGCGAGTCCTGATTATGTTTCAAGAAATCCAACACATGGCTCTCACGGCATTTCTCGGTGAGCGTACTGGATGACGAGAGGGCTTTGAACTTGGCATCCTTGAGCTCCAGCTCCAGCTTGTCAATGGCTATCATGTCCTGTTGGCATTGATAGCGGAAGGCCACATAGATGATAGAGAAAAATACGATTAACACAAAGAGCCATATCTGAGAGCGCACGACCTCCGTTGTCAGCAGGTCACCGCCCAGAATGGTGCGCAGTTTCAGCTGACTGGAAGGCTTGGGGTCTTCCTCGCTGGCTGTCTCCCTGATCTTCTGGAGTGTCTCCTTCAGTTTCTCTTCCTCCTGGAGCGCCTTTTCCTCTTGTTGTTCTATCTTTTCTTCTTCCATGTTGGTCAGATCTTTTCTGCTATTCTGAGCTTGGCACTGCGGCTGCGCGGGTTCTGTTGCTGTTCCTCGTCGGTGGGCACGGTCACCTTGTTTACCAGGCGGTAAGGTGACGAGATGCGACCGTAGAAGTCTTGCTCCACATGTCCTTCGGCATTGCCGGCCTTCATCACGTTTTTAACGATGCGGTCTTCCAGCGAGTGATAGGTGATGACACTCAGCCGTCCGCCGTCACCAAGTAGCTGTGTGGCACCTTTGAGCATGTCGCGCAGGGCATCCATCTCGTGATTCACTTCTATGCGCAGAGCCTGATAGATGCGGGCGAGGTCCTTCTTCTCCCGGTCTGAGCGCATCAGAGGCTCTATCGAGGCTCCAAGGTCGGCTGTGGTCTGAATAGCCCGCTCCTTCCGACTGTCAACGATGGCTTTGGCAAGCCGGCGGGCATTTTTCATTTCTCCGTAGAGATAGAACACATCGGCCAACTGCTCTTCCGGATAGTTGTTCAGGATGTCGGCAGCCGTCTGCCCTGCCCGTTTGTTCATGCGCATGTCCAGTGGGGCATCGAAGCGGAAGGAGAATCCCCGCGTTTCGTCATCAAAGTGATGGCTTGACACCCCGAGGTCGCCTAACAGTCCATTGATTCGTTCCACACCGTAGTAGCGCATCCAGTTAGTGAGATATCTGAAATTGCTTCTGACAAACGTGAAACGCTCATCGGCTACGATGTTGCTTTCGGCATCGGCATCTTGGTCGAAACTATACAGATGCCCCTTCTTGCCTAACCGTGAGAGAATTTCCTTAGAGTGACCGCCGCCACCGAAAGTGACATCCACATAAACACCGTCAGGCTGGATATCCAGCCCGTCGACGCTCTCCTTCAGGAGCACAGGAACATGATAGGCATTGGCTGTTATCATAGCACATCTCCTCCCATGAGTTCCTCTAATGCCTGACCGAAGTCTTCTGCCGACAATTGCTCGTCTTCAGCCTTCTGGGCACTCCAGATCTCTATCGTGTCGCCCATGCCTGTGAACTTGACATCTTGCTCGATATCAGCCATTCGCTGATAGCGCTTGGGAATCAGGAAACGGCCGTTGCCGTCGAGCACCAGCACTTCTACTTCCGATACAAACTTACGAAACACCTCCTGATGCTGCTTGTTCCATCGGTTGAGCTTCGAGCGCATCAAGTCCATCTGCTCGTTCCATACGCTTTCAGGGTAAAGCACCAGACAGGGCTGAAACACATCCTTACGCAATATCAGCCGCTCTTCACCGCCAGCCTGCAACACCTTACGGAAGGTTGCTGGCAGAAAAGCACGCCCTTTAGCATCGATCTTTGCTTCTATGTTCCCTAAAAAACGCATGTGTACCTCTTAATAAGTATTTACTTTGGGTGCAAAGGTAATCAATTTCCCCCACAATCCCCCACTTTTCTCCACTTTTTTTAGTGAATATTCTTTAAAAGCGATTTTCTGCACATTTTTTCCTAAAAAGTGCATCCTTTTTTCGAACTTTTCATTAACTTTGCAGCTTGTTAGTAAATATAAAAAGAGAAAGCATGTCGCAAATATCCGAAAAGACCATTGATATTGACCACATTCTAAAGGGTAAGATGGGACCCAAGGCTAAGTGGGTGCCCCGTCCGCTGATTAGTTGGCTCAAGCGTATTGCCCACCAGGACGAGGTCAACCAGTTCTTGTGGGCATCGCGTGACAAGACTGGGACAGACTGGTTGGAAGAGTGTGTGCGGTATCTCAAGATGACCGTAGTGGTGAAAGGCCGTGAAAATCTGCCCGACCCTCATGACGGACGTTTCTATACCTTTGTTTCCAACCATCCTTTGGGAGGCGAGGACGGTGTGGCCTTGGGAGCCATTATCGGCCGCCACTACGACTCCCATTTCCGCTATCTGGTCAACGACCTGTTGATGAACCTGCCAGGACTGGCTCCGCTCTGTATTCCTATCAACAAGACGGGACATCAGAGCCGTAACTTCCCGGCAATGGTCAAGGCGGGATTCGAGAGCAACAACCACATGCTGATGTATCCTGCCGGTATATGTTCTCGCAAGCGAAATGGCATCATTCGCGACATCCCCTGGACGAAAACCTTTATCGTCAAGAGTGTCGAGTACCATCGGGATGTAGTTCCCATCCATTTCAGCGGAGAAAACTCGAAGTTCTTTTACCGGCTGGCCAATTTCTCCGACCGCTTTCTGCCTTTCAATCTCGCAATGCTCTTCTTGGTCGACGAGATGTACAAGAATGTGGGTAAGACCTTCGAGGTGAAGATTGGAAAACCCATTCCCTGGCAGACTTTCGACAAGAGCCGTACCCCGTTGGAATGGGCACAATTTGTGCAGGACAAGGTGTATAATCTATAACCGAATGTGGGTCCATCAGAATAATTAGATCAAAAACTATACAATGGAACAAACTATCATCTCTCCTATCAGCAAGCAGCTGCTCAAGAGTGAGCTGACACCGGACAAACAGTTGCGCATGACCAACAAGAGCCACAACCAGATATACATCATTACGGCCCATAATGCGCCCCATGTGATGCAGGAGATTGGCCGCTTGCGCGAGATTGCGTTTCGCGAGGCTGGAGGCGGCACGGGCAAAGCGGCTGATATCGACGAGTTCGATACCTGTGAGAACTGCTACAAACAGCTGATAGTCTGGAACCCGGAAGAGGACGAGATTATCGGTGGATACCGCTATCTGTTAGGCACCGACTGGCAATACGATGCCAACGGGCAGCCTATCCTGGCCACCAGCCACATGTTCCATTTCTCCGAGAAGTTTATTCGCGACTATGCACCCAAGACAGTAGAGTTGGGGCGCTCGTTCGTGTCATTGCCCTACCAGTCATCACGGATGGGAGCCAAGAGCCTCTTTGCCTTGGACAACCTGTGGGATGGTCTGGGAGCTATCCCGGTGATTCGTCCCAATGTGAAGTATTATTTCGGCAAGATGACCATGTACCCCTCTTATATCCGCAAGGGACGCGACATGATACTCTATTTCCTGAAAAAGTATTTCGATGACAAAGAGCACCTCATTATCCCGATGAAACCGTTGAAATTGGAGACCGACATTCACGAACTGGAACAACTCTTCAACGGGAAGACATTCAAGGAGGACTATCTGATACTGAACAGCGAGATACGCAAGATGGGATATAACATTCCCCCATTGGTCAATGCCTATATGAGCCTTTCGCCCACCATGAAGCTCTTTGGCACAGCTATCAACTACGGCTTTGGCGATGTGGAGGAAACGGGAATCCTGATAGCTATTGACGAGATTTTCGAGAATAAGCGCAAGCGTCATATCGACTCTTTCATACAGGAGCACCGCGACGAATTGAAGATTACCTCCGGAGCCAATAAGATCTTCTATAAAGATAAAGGCTAAAGGAGAAAGGATAGACTAAAAACCAAAACAGACCAACATGCGAAAACTATTTTTGTTAGGAGCACTCCTGCCCCTTATTACTCTTGCACAGCAACTGGACAGCCTGCATATCATGGTTGATAGCAAGGCCCTGCCGAATGTTCCTCATACCTACCAGACTTTTCAGGCTGCAAGCGAACATTTTCTCGATGGAATCACGGTTTATATCCGCCCCGGTGTCTATTGGATTGACAATCCTGATGACACCACAGTCAAGGTGGGTCGTGACGGTCGTGAACCTTTTGGAATGACCATACACTGCCCGCGCCTGACACTCATCGGGCTGGGTGAATCTCCAGAGGATGTCGTGTTGGCATCGCAGCGGGGACAAACCCAGGGAGCCATTGGCAACTTCACCATGTTCGACTTCTGGGTAAAGACGCTTAAGGTAGAGAATCTGACAATGGGAAACTATTGCAATGTAGACCTCGTTTACCCAAAAAATCCCCGATTAAATCGGCAAAAACGCTCCGATGCTATCACGCAAGCCCATGTTGGCTATGTGCATGGTGACAGTTTAGTAGCCAAGAAAGTGCGCTTCATCAGTCGCCTGAACCTCAATCCGCTCAACGGTGCTAAAAACTCCTATTATGAGGACTGCCACTTCGAGTGTACGGACGATGCACTGAACGGGACTGCTACCTATAGACATTGCCAGTTCGACTTCTATGGTCAGAAGCCCTTCTGGAGCACGTTCGGTGCCGGTGCATTGTTTGTAGACTGCGACTTCTATGTCAAGGGCGAGAAACGCGAGATGTATTTCACCAAGCAGGGTGGTCCCGTAACCGTCATCAACAGCAGGTATCATGCCCCTTCTGATGACCTCTATCTTGGGTGGACAGCCTATCCGCAGCCTTGGCTCCGCTGCTATCAGCAGGGGTTCACGCTCAACGGCAAGCCCTATCTGATAGGACAGCGGCAACCGCAGAACACCCTTCAGCCCACCTCCTTGTCTGCCAGTCTGAAAAAGCCTCCATTCTTGGGTATCAACCAGCATGAGGCAACCTTGCAGACGCGTAGGGACTCTCTCTTGCTGTCTACACAGGAAGCGGTCTCTTGGCGCGTCTCGCAAGGATTTGAACCCTATGTGCGGTTGAGTGCTCACCACGGGCAGGAATGCAGGGTGGTTCCTACGAACAATTCCGATGAAACCGTCGATTTTTGTGTTATTGCTACTACAAAAGATGGTCGCGAGGCTGCTTGTCACCTCATTGTAAAGCCCTCACAGCTGCCTCCTCCGTCCCTTGTCCGCCAGCCCAGAATCGTGCAGGATGGCTACATGCTGCGTCTTGACTATGCGCTCGACCTGCAAGGCCGCCGTGACGAGTCGCTCATTATGTGGTATCGCAACGACATTCCCGTCAGTACCACCCATACCACACCTCAGTGTTCCTATAGCCTGACAGAGGCCGACCGAGGGCAGCGCATCAGTGCGGCCATCTCGCCCAAACACCAGCGCAGTCCTTATGGCTTACCCGTAGCAACCAGTACAACCGTCATGACCACCCTGCCGCCCATGACCATGATGGAGACCGATTTCCACGATTTTCCTTGTCTGTGGCAGACCAAGGTGCTGCCGGGCTATTGGACCGTCGACGGCTATAAGCCTGCAGATACGGAGACGTTCCCCTGGTCATACGACCGACAGAAACCGATGTGGGAATATGCGGAGGGATTCAATGGTGCCGTTGGAATGGGGCTTTTGCAGGCCCAGCGGGGTGCCCGCCTGATGTACACACCGATGGAAAGGGCCTATGGCAATATGCGTCTGGTATTAAAGGTAGACCCTACTAAGACTGCCGGCCAGGGCTTTGGTTCGGCCACTGGTCAATATATGGATGTCTGTCTGAAGTTCGACACACAGACTCTGACAGGCTACGGCCTGCGCATCATCCGCACCACCAAGCATGCCAAGGCTGTCGACTTCCTGTTGGTGAAATACGATCATGGGAGGGTCACCCCCATCTCGGACCCCGTCTCGTCTACCTGCTATCGAACAAATTGCACCATTTCTGTCGATTTCAACGGGAAATTCCTGTCGGCACACGTGGAGACCACCACCCCACAGCCTACGGACTCGCCGTTAGCAAAAGTGGTCGACCTGAAAGCCCAAGTAGAAGCCAACCCCTACGGTGGTATTCATATCCAGCATACAGGCTCCTGTGGTGAAAGCACTACCATGCTACACCACCTCAAGGTTGACTGGACTATGCCAGAGACTAAATAAGATCGCGACAAGTCTTTGTCAGGTTCCTCTGGCGCGTTGCTGGCTTAGACCACGTTCTGGGGGTGATGGTCGGCGAAGGCCTTGACATTGTCGATGGCCACATTGAGCAGACGGATGCGCGCTTCGCGCGTAGCCCATGCTATGTGTGGGGTGAAGAAGGCATTGGGCTGAGCCAGTAGGGGATTGTCGGTCTTGGGTGGCTCTTCTGCCATCACGTCGGCACAATATGCTGCAATCTGCTTGGTTTGCAGGGCCTCGGCCACATCGGTGTCGTTGACCAGCGGGCCGCGCCCCGTGTTGATAAGGATGGCACTGGGCTTCATCTTCCGTAGGGTGTCGGCATTGATAAGATGACGGGTAGTGGCTGTCAACGGACAATGCAGTGACAGCACGTCGGATGTGGCGAGCAGCTCTGCCAGTTCTGCCTTCTGGATGCCTTGGGGGATTGCATCTGCCGATTTGCTGGTCAGGGCTTTTACCTTCATGCCAAAGGCGAGGGCAATCTCTGCCACCCGTTTGCCGATATGGCCAAGTCCCACGATGCCGAAGGTCTTGCCAGCCAGTTCGGTGAGTGGTGTGTCCCAGTAGCAGAAGTCTGGACTGGCCGTCCATTGCCCGTTACGGTTTTGCTGGGCATAGTGCTCTACGCGGTTCGTTACTGTCAGCAGGTGGGCGAACACCATCTGGGCTACGCTCTCCGTGCTGTAGGCAGGTACGTTGGTTACTGTGATGCCGTGCTCGTGGGCAGCCTCTGTGTCCACCACATTATACCCTGTGGCTAGCACGCCGATATAGCGTAGCTTGGGCAGTTGCTCTATCTCCCGCCGCCCCAGAATGACCTTGTTGGTCAGCACCACGTCTGCCTCAGCGGCTCTGGCTATGGTCAACTCGGGGGCTGTACGCTCATAGACCGTTACTTTGCCTATTTCCTGCAGTCTCTCCCAAGACAAATCGCTGGGATTGGCTCCATATCCGTCGAGTATGACTATCTCCATGATGTATTTTTATACCTATTCTTTCGTAACAGGCTGACCTTCTTTTGTCCAGGCAATGATGCCCCCCTTCAGGTTTACAGGCTTGTAGCCCTCGCGAGCCAGGCGCCCTGCGGCATTGGCAGAACGGCGGCCGCTGCGGCAATAGACGGCTATCGTCTTGTCTTTGGGCAGCTTGCTCTTGGCCTGCTCCATGAAGTCGTTCTGAAACTGGTCGATGTGGATTGCCCCCTTGATATGGCTCTCGGCATACTCTTCAGACTTACGCACATCGAGGATGACTACACTGGAGCCTGCTATGAGCTTTGCAAACTCCTTTACTTCCATGTTTTCGAAATTCTGGCCATAAGCCGTGTTCATGCCGAGGGCAGCCAGAAGAATTGATAAAAACTTTCTCATATACTGTAAATGCTTGTTCGTTGAATGATTCCAATAAACGTCAGTGACGCGTCTTTCTTACATAGATGACTGCCAGACCGAAGACGGCACCTAAGGTGACCCCTGTGGCATTGGCTGCGAGGTCGAGCCAGTCGCCTTGCCGATGGGTGGTGCAGTATTCTTGCAGCAGCTCGATAAGGCCGCTCATCAGGATGGGACACAGCCAGGAGTAGAAGAAGAGCTTCCCGTAGTCGAGGACGATATGACTGCGCAGATATTCTATCCATAGCACCGCACAGGCCCCACCGTATATAATGAAATGTACCCACTTGTCTATAAAGGGAACCTCGTCGAGTTCAGTCTTGGGCGGAGTGAAGAAAGAGAGAAACCAGATGAGCGCGAAACAGACCATGCTCAAGGGGTATTTCCTGACAAAAAGGATGGCTTTTTGCATATTTACTTTTATTTTTTCTGCAAAAGTAAGAATTATTTTGTACTTTTGCAAGTGATTATGAGAAAATATGAAATGACAAAATTAGAAAGGGCGAATTTCGGCAGCCGTCTGGGAGTGATTCTTGCTACGGCAGGCTCGGCTGTGGGGTTAGGCAATGTATGGCGCTTTCCCTATATGACTGGTCAGAACGGCGGGGCCGTATTTATTATGATTTATGTTGCTTGTGTGCTGCTGCTGGGCATTCCCTGCATGATAAGCGAGTTTATTGTCGGCCGCCGCGGCCGTGCGAATACGGCACGGGCCTTCACGAAGATGGCAGGGGGCAGCGCCTGGTCGGTGATCGGCTACATGGGTGTGCTGACGGGCTTTCTCATCACAGGCTATTATGCGGTGGTGGCCGGCTGGTGCATGCAGTATATCTGGGCCTCGCTGATAGGACAGATGCAAGGCTCGCCCGAATATTTCCAGCAGTACTTTGCGGAGTTCTCTGCCGACCCTGTGAAACCCGTGTTGTGGACGGCTATCATGCTCGGCATTACCTATCTTATTATAGAGCATGGTGTGCGTGACGGCATTGAGCGGGCTTCGAAGCTGATGATGCCTACGCTGTTCCTGCTCCTGCTGGTCATAGTGGGTGCAGCCTGTATGTTGCCCAATGCCGAGAAGGGTATTGAGTTCCTGTTCAAGCCCGACTATTCGAAGATTACCGGTGATGTGTTCTTAGCAGCCTTGGGACAGTCGTTTTATTCGATGAGCATCGCGATGGGCTGCCTGTGTACCTATGCCAGCTATTTCTCGAAGTCTACCAATCTGACAAATGCCGCTGTAGAAATAGGTCTCATCGACTGCCTGGTGGCCATCTTAGCAGGTCTGATGATATTCCCGGCGGCTTTCTCGGTGGGGGTCAATCCCGACAGCGGTCCGTCGCTGATTTTTATCACCCTGCCAAACGTGTTTGCGCAGGCATTTGCAGCATGGCCGCTGGTGGGCTATCTGATTTCGCTCTTGTTCTTCGTGTTGCTCACGCTGGCAGCACTGACCTCGCTGATGTCGCTTCACGAGGTGTCGACCGCCTTCTTCCAGGAGGAGCTGGTCATCACCCGCAAGAAGGCAGCCCTCATTGTCACCATCTCTACTACCATCATCGGTGCCTTCTGCTCGTTGTCGTTAGGTGCCACAGGCAAGCTGGTATTCTTTGGCAAGACGCTGTTCGACTGGTTCGACTTCATTACAGGTCAGATATTCCTGCCTATCGTGGGATTCCTGACTTGCATATTTATAGGCTGGTTTGTGCCCCACAAGTGGGTGCGTGACGAGTACACCAACTGGGGAACCCTGCGCGGGCGTTTCTTCCATCTCTACCTCTTCTTGGTGAAGTATGTTTGTCCGCTGGCCATCCTGTTTATTTTCCTGCATCAGTTAGGATTGCTCAAATAAGAAGATATGAGGAAAGGAACTGGTTCAGACACTCAATCCTCTAATTCAGGAGGAGTCAGCAGAGGGAATTTTGGCAGCCGGTTAGGTGTCGTGCTCGCTACTGCCGGTTCGGCAGTGGGCTTGGGTAATGTATGGCGCTTCCCCTATATGACGGGTGAGAACGGCGGTGCAGCCTTTATCCTGCTCTACATTGCCTGTATCTTGGTGCTGGGCATACCGGGCATGCTCAGTGAGTTTATCGTGGGCCGACATGCACAGTCGAATGCTGCCCGCGCCTATGACAAGCTCTCGAATGGCCGTCCTTGGAAGCTAGTGGGCCATCTGGGCATTCTTACCTCTACCATCATCTTAGGCTTCTATGCCGTGGTGGCGGGCTGGTGCCTGCAATACCTGTTTGCCTCGATAGCAGGACAGGTGAACGGTGATGCCGAATATGTGAAGAACTATTTTGTGACATTCTCCAGCGACCCCTTGAAACCAGTGCTCTGGGGTATCGGCTTTGTGCTGATTACCCATCTGGTAGTGGTGCGTGGTGTGAGAGCAGGCATTGAGAGGGCTTCCAAGGTGCTCATGCCCGTCTTATTGTTTCTATTGGTGATTATTGTCATTGCCTCGTGTGCCTTGCCTGGTGCGATGGAGGGTGTCAGGTTCCTCTTCATGCCCGATTTCTCAAAGCTGAGCAGCGGTGTGTTCCTTGAAGCACTGGGACAGGCTTTCTTCTCGCTCTCGTTGGGCACAGCCTGTCTGTGCACCTATGCCAGCTATTTCTCGAAGGATACCAATCTTTTGTATTCGGCAGGTCAGATAGCCGCGCTCGATACGCTGATTGCCATCCTCTCTGGTCTGATGATATTCCCTGCAGCGGCCTCGGTGGGTATCAGCCCCGACAGTGGTCCGTCGCTGATCTTCATCACCCTGCCTAATGTGTTCCAGCAGGCTTTCAGTGCCGTGCCTGTGGTGGGCTATGTCATCAGCATCATGTTCTATGCCCTCCTGGTATTTGCTGCGCTGACCAGTACCATCTCGATGCACGAAATCGGTACGGCATTCTTTACAGAGGAATTGCAACTGCCGCGTAGGAAGTCGGCATGGGTGCTGACCATTGTGGCCTCGGTCATCTGTATATTCTGTGCCCTGTCGGTAGGAGCCTGCGACCTGAAAGTGCTGGGGTTGTCGCTGATGGATTTCTGCGACAGGCTGACGGCCAACTTCATGCTGCCATTAGGTGGTATGCTCGCCTGTCTGTTTGTGGGTTGGTATATTCCCAAGACAACCGCCTACGATGAGTTTACGAATCAAGGGAGTCTGAGCGGAAGGCTCTTCGGATTCTATCTCTTTGCCGTTCGCTATGTCTGTCCTATTTGTATCATGCTGGTATTTCTGCATCAGTTAGGGGTAATATGAACCGCAACGACCGGAGAGTAGCCATTGCAGCCTTAGCTGTTGGTGCGTTGGCACTGGTTGGCATTTGGCTGACGGATGGTGACCATGAGGCTACCCGCCATGTCCAGCCACTCGAATCGCGAACTGCCCATAGTGGTAAGCCGCGCTCTACTCCGTATTTTGCTGTCGCACCCCAGAAAGTCGAGCGCTTTGACTTCGATCCCAATACTGCCGATTCCACCCAGCTGCTCCGTTTAGGGCTGCAGGCGTGGCAGGTGAGGAATATCTACCGCTACCGTGCCAAGGGAGGCATCTACCGGCGAAAGGAAGACTTTGCCAAACTGTATGGACTCACGGTAAAGCAGTATCGCGAGCTGGAGCCCTATATCCATATCTCCAGTGACTATCAGCCTGCCTCGACCTTGTTTGCAGACAGTCGGACAAAGGAGCAGAACGGGCGGCAGGCATCCTTTGAGCGAGATACACTGCGCTATCCGGTCAAAATCAAGGAGGGTGAACATATTGTGCTGAATATGGCTGATACTGCCCAGTTGAAGAAAGTGCCTGGCGTAGGTACCTATTATGCCAAGGAGATTCTGCGTTATGGTCAGTGGCTGGGTGGCTATGTCAGTGTCGACCAGCTGGACGAGATAGAAGGCTTCCCACAAGAGACCAAGAAGTATTTCATCGTTCAGTCGCCCAATCCCAAGAGGCTGAATGTCAACCGCTTGCCGTTGTCTCAGTTGCGCAGGCATCCTTATATCAACTATTATCAGGCTAAGGCCATCACCGACTATCGGCGGCTGCATGGTCCGCTGAAGAGCCTGGATGAACTGAGCCTTCTGCCCGATTTTCCTCCAGAAGCCATCAATCGGCTCAAGCCGTATGTGGAGTATTAGAGTTGAATGTTTCTCGCACTGTGATGGTGGGACGAAATGATAAAAATATTTAAGGCGGAAGCAAATTCTTCGCTCTTCGCGCTACATTCTTCACTAAATTAACTACCTTTGTAGGCATGAAATACACGCTGAACTGCAATGGGCGGCTGTTGAGTCTTGACAAGCCACAGGTGATGGGTATCATGAACGTGACTCCCGACTCATTCTATGCCGATAGCCGGCAGCAGTCAGCACATGCAATCGCGCACAGGACGGAAGAGATTCTCAGTCAGGGTGGCAGCATCATTGATATTGGGGCTTGCTCTACGCGTCCTGGAAGCGAGCCCGTCGGTGAGCAGGACGAGCTCCAGCGGTTGCGCGAGGCCCTGTCGATTGTGCGGCATGAGGCTCCTCAGGCTATTGTCAGTGTGGACACTTTCCGGCCCGCCATTGCCCGCATGGCGGTGGAGGAGTATGGTGCCGACATCATCAATGATGTAGCAGGAACCACAGAGATGCAGCGGATGGTGAGCCGTCTGGGTGTTCCTTATATATATATGTCGAACAAAGCCACGATGCGTGAGGTGCTGCTCGACTGTGCGGAGACCGTAGACCGCCTGCGCTCCTGGGGACAGAAGGATATTGTGCTCGACCCGGGGTTTGGCTTTGGCAAGACCTTGACACAGAACTACGAGGTGCTGAACGAACTGGAGCGGATGCAGATGACGGGGTTGCCCGTGTTGGTGGGTGTCTCGCGCAAGTCGATGATATACCGCTTGTTGGACACCAGTCCGCAGGAAGCACTCAACGGTACTACCGTGCTCCATGCCCTCGCTCTGATGAAGGGTGCCAGCATCCTGCGTGTTCACGATGTCCGCGAGGCAGTGGAGTGTGTTGAGATAGTGGCTGCGACGGAGTCGCAGCATACGGTTAAGCGGGATGATGAAACCCGTGCCCGGACATAGTAAATCGTAAATAATAAATAGAAAACCGAAAATCGTAAATAGTAAATCGTAAATAGTAAATAAAAAAGGTGTTTTTTGATTTTGGCATAAAAGATATTGTCGACATCGTCCTTGTGGCCATCATGCTGTTCTACATCTATCGGCTGATGAAGGAGTCAAGGTCGCTGAATGTCTTCATGGGCATTCTGGTATTCATCGTGTTGTGGCTCGTCGTGTCCCAGATACTTGAGATGCGGCTGTTGGGCTCGATTATGGACAAGCTGGTGTCGGTGGGTGTCATTGCACTGATTATCCTCTTTCAGGACGACATTCGCAAGTTCCTGTACAACCTGGGTGCCCACCAGCGAATGCAGGCTTTCAAGCGGCTGTTCTCCAGTAGTGATAAGCGGCAGAATACTGAAAAAGTAAAGCAGGTCATCATGCCCATCGTGATGTCGTGCATGAGTATGAGCAAGAAGAAGGTCGGTGCACTGATTGTCATACAGCGCGGCACTCCGTTGGATGATATTGTTGCTACGGGAGAGCGCATTGATGCGACGGTGAGCCAGCGGCTCATAGAGAATCTGTTCTTCAAGAATTCCCCCCTGCACGACGGTGCGATGATCATTGCCAATCAGCATATCAAGGCTGCCGGTTGTATCCTGCCCGTATCCCACGACCTGAATATTCCCAAGGAGCTGGGCCTGCGCCATCGTGCTGCCTTAGGTATCACCCACGAGAGCGACTGCATAGCCATCGTGGTGTCCGAGGAGACGGGCAGCATCTCCGTAGCTATCCGCAGTGAGTTCCAGCTGCGCCTCTCGGCAGAAAAGCTGGAGAGCATTCTCACCAGGGAGATGGTGTGAGGGAGAGTTGACAGTTGAGAGTTTGCGGGGCGAAATTATAAAAAAGATTAAGGCGGAAGCAAATTCTTCACTCTTCGCTCTTTACTCTTCACTTTATTTTGTACCTTTGCAAACCTAATTATAGTATTATATTTCATTTAATAACAATAAAACAAACTATGGATTTATTAAGTCAAATCGTAGCGCGTGCTAAGTCTAACAAGCAGCGCATCGTGCTCCCCGAAGCAGAAGAGGAGCGTACCCTGTGTGCAGCCGACCGTGTGTTGGCTGAGGACATTGCTGACATCATCCTGATTGGTAATCCCGCCAAGGTTGAGGCTCTCGCCAAGGAGAAGGGGCTGACCCACATCGGCAAGGCTACCCTCATCGACCCAGAGAACTATGAGAAGAGCGAGGAACTGGCCGAGAAGCTGGCTGAGATCCGCAAGTCGAAGGGTATGACCATCGAGCAGGCCCGCGAGCTGGTGAAGAACCCCCTCTATCTGGGTTGTATGATTATCAAGACCGAAGGTGCTGACGGTCAGATTTCGGGTGCCCTGTCAACTACGGGTGACACCCTGCGTCCTGCCCTGCAGATCATCAAGTGCTCACCGGGCATCAACTGCGTGAGCGGCGGTCTGCTGCTGATCTCAAAGCAGAAGCAGTTTGGCGAGGATGGCGTGCTCGTGGTGGCCGATGTGGCCGTGACCCCCATGCCCGATGCCAACCAGCTGGCTCAGTTTGCTGTCTGCACAGCCCAGACCGCTAAGTCGGTGGCTGGTTTTGCTGAGCCCCGCGTGGCCATGCTGAGCTTCTCGACCAAGGGAAGTGCCAAGCACGAGGTTTGCGACAAGGTGATTGAGGCTACCCGTCTGGCCAAGGAGATGGATCCCACACTGAAGATTGACGGTGAGCTGCAGGCCGATGCTGCTCTGGTGCCCTCTGTTGGTGCCAAGAAGGCTCCCGGCTCCGACATTGCCGGTAAGGCCAATGTGCTCGTATTCCCCAACCTCGAGGTTGGCAACATCGGCTATAAGCTCGTACAGCGCTTAGGCGATGCCATTGCTATCGGTCCCATCCTGCAGGGTATTGCCCGTCCGGTGAACGACCTTTCGCGTGGCTGTTCTGTAGACGATATCTATTATATGGTAGCCATCACGGCTTGTCAGGCTATGGATGCTAAGAAGTAAAAAAGATTATGAAGATATTAGTATTAAACTGTGGTTCGTCCTCTATCAAGTACGCACTGTACAATATGGACGACAAGAGTGTGATGACCAGCGGTGGTGCTGAGCGCGTAGGTTTGGACGGCGCTTTCGTAAAGGTAAAACTTGCCAATGGCGAGAAGAAGCAGATTATGCACGACATCCCCGAGCATACGGAGGGTGTGAAGTTCATCTTCTCACTGCTGACTGACCCCGAGATTGGTGTCATCAAGTCGCTCGACGAGATTGATGCTGTGGGCCATCGCATGGTGCACGGAGGTGAGAAGTTCAACAAGTCGGTACTGTTGACCGACGAGGTGCTGGAGGCTTTCGAGGCTGTCAGCGACCTGGCTCCTCTGCACAATCCTGCCAACCTGAAGGGTGTCAATGCCGTGAAGGAACTGATGCCCGGTCTGCCCCAGGTAGGTGTCTTCGATACTGCTTTCCACCAGACGATGCCTGCCAAGGCTTATATGTATGCCATCCCCTACGAGTTGTACGAGAAGTATGGTGTGCGCCGCTATGGCTTCCACGGAACCTCGCACCGCTATGTATCGGCCCGTGCTCTGGAGTTCTTGGGCATGAAGCCCGAGGGCACGAAGGTGATCACCTGTCATATTGGTAATGGTGGCTCAATCGCTGCTGTGGTGGATGGCAAGTGTGTGGATACCTCGATGGGTCTTACTCCGCTGGAGGGCCTTGTGATGGGTACCCGTTCGGGCGATATCGACGGTGGTGCCGTGACCTTCATTGAGAAGAAGCTCGGGCTGGATGCCGACGGCATGTCGAACCTGCTCAACAAGAAGAGCGGTGTGGCCGGTATCACCGGTGGCTCGAGTGACATGCGCGATGTGGAGAGTGCCGCCAAGAGCGGTGACAAGCGTGCCCAGCTGGCTCAGGATATGTACTTCTACCGCATCAAGAAGTATATTGGTGCCTATGCCGCCGCTATGGGTGGTGTCGATGTCATCGTGTTCACTGCCGGTGTCGGCGAGAACCAGCTGTCTATGCGTTCCGAGGTCTGCAAGGGCCTGGAGTTCCTGGGTGTTAAGTTCGATGAGTCGAAGAACAACAAGCGTGGCGAGGAGTGCATCATCTCGGCTGATGACTCGAAGGTGAAGGTGGTAGTCATCCCCACCGACGAGGAGCTGATGATTGCCACTGACACGATGAACCTGCTGTAAACGAAAACGGCGTTCATGAACTTAAGAAACACACTGTTTTTGATATGCTCTATGGTGTGCCTGTCCGTTTGTGGACAGGCACTACCTGTTGATGGCCCCCTCACGCTGAGACCTGTCCTGCAGCAGTTAGGCGAGCGTCTGCTGCAAGGCAAGACAGGCAGCATCGTGGCCATCAATCCCGCTAATGGCGAAATACTATGTCTGGCCACCAACACCCCGAAGGGCTTCGATGTGCGTCAGGCTATCGGTAAGCCTCAGGCTCCCGGGTCTACCTTCAAGACTGCTCAGGCACTGACATTGCTGTCGGAAGGCATTGTGACGGTCGACACAAAGGTGGAGTGCAACAAGGGCTTTATTGATGGTAACATCCGTGTGGGCTGTCATCAGCACCGCACACCGCTGGCTCTGAAAGATGCGATAGCACAGTCGTGCAATTCGTGGTTCATAGTCACTTTTGCCTCCATGATCAACGAAACCTTCATGTACAACTCAAAGGATGAGGCCGTCAACACATGGCGCAGCTATATGCAGTCGATGGGGCTGGGCGGGCCGATGCACATCGACATGGAGGGCGAGCAGGGCGGACTGTTGGCAGGTGCCGACTATCTGAACCGCCGCTATAAGGATGGCTGGAATGGTAAGACCATCTGGTGGGCAGGCATGGGGCAGGGCGATGTGACGTGTACGCCTCTGCAGCTGTGCAATCTGGCAGTGACCATTGCCAACCGGGGATGGTATTACATCCCGCACATCCATAAGAATACCCGCAATCAGCGGTATCTCACGCGTCGGCAGACCAAGGTGGCTGCTGCTGCCTATCCGCCTGTAGTCGATGCCATGCGGATGGCGGTAGAGAAGGGCACTGCCACGAGCATCCGCACCACCTATCCCATCTGTGGCAAGACGGGAACGATAGAGAATCCGGGGGCAGACCATTCGGCTTTCATCGGCTTTGCACCGATGAACGACCCGAAGATTGCCGTCAGTGTCTATGTGGAACATGGTGGTTTCGGAGCCGACTTGGCAGCCCCGATGGCAGGTCTTATCATAGAAGCCTATCTGAAGGGAAAGCTCACCCCCGCTTCAGAAACCAAAGCCAACCGCATTGCAGCAAAGAAAATCAAGTAATCTCAACTGTCAACTTCACGGAAGGCTCTCCCCCTCCACATACTCTTCGAGGAACATGTGCTCACCATCGTAGACGGCATAGGTGAACTGCGATATCCAGTCACCCAGAATCATCAGACGGGTGAAACGGGCCAGTTTGATGTCGAGTTCTATGTGGCGGTGGCCGAAGATGAAGTATTCGATGTTGGGATGCGCGGCCAGATAGTCTTTGGCAAAAAGCACCAGATGTTCACGGTCTTCACCCAGATAGGTGGGTTCGTCCTGCTCCTTGTGCTTGATATAGCTGTAGCGAGCCCATTGCTGTCCGAAGCTGATACCCCAGCGCGGGTGGAGGGCAGAGAAAAGCCATTGGCAGAAGCGGTTGTGGAAGATGGCGCGTATCACCTTGAACGAGCGGTTAGGGTCACCCATGCCGTCACCATGGGCCAGGTAGAACTCGTGACCGTAGATTTCGGTGGTCTCTGGTTTCTTGTGCAGAATGACTCCACACTCCTTCTCTAAGTATTCGTAAGCCCAGATGTCATGGTTGCCCGTAAAGTAGTGCACCTCCACGCCCATGTCGGTGAGCTCGGACAGCTTGCCTAAGAAGCGGGTGAACCCCTTGGGCACCACGTAGCGGTATTCATACCAGAAGTCGAACATATCGCCCAAAAGATAAATGGCGGCAGCCTTCTCCTTGATGTTGTCGAGAAAGCGCACAAGCCGCCGCTCCTGCATCCGTTGGTGCGGGATGGCTAATGACCCCAGGTGGGCATCGGATAAGAAATAGACGTTCTTCATACTTGTCGGGATTACGGGATTACGGAATATCGAGATGTCGAGATGTCGAGATGTCGAGATATCGAGCCGGAAGGGAAATCAGTCGAATCCTAATTCTACGCGGGCTTCTTCCGACATCATCGACTGGTCCCAGGCGGGTTCGAACACCAGGTTGACATTGGCCGAGGTGATGCCCTCCACACTCTCCACCTTGGTGCGCACATCCTCCAGGATGAAGTCGGCAGCAGGACAGTTGGGAGCCGTAAACGTCATGTCCATCTCCACACTGCCATCGGCCTGTACATCAATCTTGTAAATCATGCCCAAATCGTAGATGTTGACGGGTATCTCCGGGTCGTAGACGGTCTTCAGTACATCCACGATACGCTCTTCCAGTTTTGTCTTTTCTTCTTGTGTCATGATTCTTTTTCCTTGTTTGTGTGCAAAGGTACAAAAAAAAATTGTAACTTTGCAGTCGATTATGGTAAAAAAACATTTCAGGGAGTTGCTGAAGGAATCGTTCAAATCGAATGATACCGAAGAATGGCTTGACATCCGGTTCACCCGACCGGTCGGTCTTGCCATTGCCATCGTGTGTGGACGGCTGGGCATCTCGCCCAATGCCATTACCCTCACCAGCATCCTGATTGGTGCTGTGGCGGGGTGGATGTTCCATTACACCGACCTCTGGCACAATGTCTGTGGGGTGCTGTTGCTGATGACGGCTAATTTCTGCGACTCTGCCGACGGACAGCTGGCACGGCTGGCTAACAAGCGGAGCCTGGTAGGGCGCATGCTCGACGGATTTGCCGGTGATGTGTGGTTCTTCTGCATCTATCTGGCCATTGTCTGGCGGTTGTGGGATGACTGGCAGCTATGGGGCTTCCTGTTCTGTGCTGTGGCGGGCTTCCTCTGTCATGCCCCCCAGTGTGCGTTGGCCGACTACTACCGTAACATCCATCTGTGGTTCCTCAAGGGCGATGCCGGCAGCGAGCTGGACAGCTATGCCAAGGAGCAGCGCATCTATGACGAGCTGAAGGGGCAGGGTTGGTCGGCAGCCCGCATCTTTCATTATTTCTACAAGGGGTATTGCAGGAAGCAGGAGCGGCTGACCCCGCAGTTTCAGCAGTTCTTTCCTGCCTATCGCAGTGCCGACAGCGGGCGGCGCTTACCTGTCAGCGAGCTGTTCATTGAGGGCAGCCGTCCCTTGATGCCCATGACTAATATCCTGACATTCAACACGCGTGCCATCGTTCTTTATGTATCAGCACTCATCGATATTCCGTGGCTTTATCCACTCTTCGAGATAGCAGTGCTGCAACCGCTCTACTGGTATATGCGGGGATGCCATGAACATTTATGTGAAACTTTAAAAGCTAAGATATGAAACAAACTACGGTAATGCCTGCTGAAGGCAGACTTGGGATACTTGTTGTAGGCTGCGGTGCCGTGGCCACCACTCTGATGACGGGCGTGCTGATGGCTCGGAAGGGACTGGCCCGACCTATCGGTTCGATGACACAGATGGACAAAATCCGTGTGGGCCGCGGAACCGACAAGCAGTATTTGCACTATCAAGATATTGTGCCGTTGGCCGCACTCGATGATATTGTCTTCGGCACATGGGATGTCTATCCCCAGAATGCCTATCAGGCAGCGGTCTATGCCCAGGTGTTGCAGCAGAAGGATATCGACCCTGTCCGTCAGGAGTTGGAACAGATCGTTCCGATGACGGCCGCTTTCGATCATAACTATGCCAAACGTCTCACAGGCGATCATGTCAAGACATGTACGAGCCGTTGGGATATGGTAGAGCAGTTGCGGGCCGATATCCGCCAGTTCCGTCAGGAGAAGCAGTGCAGCCGCATGGTGGTGCTGTGGGCTGCCTCTACCGAGATTTTTGTTCCCGTCGATGCACAGGTACATCAGTCGCTCTCTGCCCTTGAGGCGGCCATGCAGGCTGACGACCGTGAGCATATTGCTCCCTCCATGTGCTATGCCTATGCTGCCCTGTCCGAGGGCTGTCCCTTTATCATGGGTGCTCCTAATACTACGGTGGACATCCCTGCCATGTGGCAGTTGGCCGAAAAGACCCGCATGCCTATCTGCGGCAAGGACTTCAAGACGGGACAGACACTGGTCAAGAGCGGTTTCGCTCCCATCATCGGCACCCGCTGTCTCGGTCTGGACGGCTGGTTCTCCACCAACATCTTGGGCAATCGCGACGGCATGGTGCTCGACGAGCCGGCCAACTTCCATACCAAGGAGGTGTCGAAGCTCTCCACCCTGGAGACCATCCTCAAGGGTGATGACCAGCCGGCCCTCTATGGTGACTATTACCATAAGGTGCGCATCAACTACTATCCTCCGCGCAATGACAATAAGGAGTCGTGGGATAATATAGATATTCGTGGCTGGATGGACTATCCCATGCAGATTAAGATCAATTTCCTCTGCCGCGACAGCATTCTGGCTGCTCCCGTAGCCTTAGACCTCTGTCTGCTCAGCGACCTGGCTGCACGGGCCGGCCGCTATGGCATACAGCGCTTCCTCAGCTTCTTCCTCAAGAGTCCGATGCACGACTATACTCAGGGCGAGGAGCCTGTCAATCACTTGTACCAGCAGTACACCATGCTCAAGAATGCCATCCGCGAGATGGGTGGCTACGAGGCTGACGAAGAAATAGACTGATAGTTCGGGGTAGGGCAGGGGTTACACGCGGCCCGACTCGTGGAAGCTGAAGTAGCTGCCGTCGGTGATGATGACATGGTCCATAAAGTGTATGCGCATCAACTCGCAGGCCTTTTGCAGGGCTGTTGTGATGGCCTCGTCATGTCGGCTGGGGCGCAGGTTGCCTGAAGGGTGATTGTGGCATACGGCCATGATGGTGGCATTGGCCAGCACGGCCTCCTTCATGATGATTCGCACATCGACACTCACTTCGGTGATGCCCCCGTGCGAGATGCGTATCTTCTTGATTAGGCGGTAGTTCTGGTTGAGTAACAAGAGCCAGAACTCCTCCACGTCCAGGTCTTGCATTGTCGGGTGCATATAGTTGTAGATGCGGGTGGCAGTGCCCAGGTCGGGACGCTCCTCGGGATGCTCCCTCTGGCGGCGCTTGCCTAACTCGCAGGCAGCAAGGATAGTGATGGCCTTGGCTTCGCCCACACCATTGTATTCCATCAGCTCGCGGGCGGTCATCTTACCCAGCGTGTTCAGGTTGTTATGGCAGTCGCTGAGCACCCGTTTCATCAGGTCTACCGCACTCTCCTTCGGCGATCCCGAACCTATCAGGATGGCCAGCAGTTCGGCATTGCTCAGCGCCTCGGCACCCTGATGAAGGAGTTTCTCGCGCGGGCGGTCTTCCTCGGCCCACTGGTTGATGGTCAGCTTCTCCATGTTTATTGATAGAAATTCTTTTCGAAGGCCGTAAACTCATCCTGCTTTCGGACGCAGCGCTTCCACCACGACTCCAGGAATCCCAGCCCATAGCCCATCAGTTGCACAAAGGCAGCAGGGATGCTGAGCAGCCCCACCTTCAGGCTCTTGTTCTTCAGTGTCGAGTCTGTGCAGAGCAATGCGGCATAGAGGCAGAGCGGTAGCAGCGAATAGCCGCAGGTCAGCGGAGCCAGTAGGGTCAGTACTATCACTCCGAGGGTAAACACCATAGGCAGCAGGTGTACCAGCTTCAGGGTGCCAGGGTGACGCTTCTCGAGGTTGATGCGGGCAATACCACTGTTATACACCTGACGGAAGAACTTGCGGAAGTCGGTACGGCGCTTGTGCCATACCCATGCCTCGGGGAACAGCCGGGGCTGGTAGCCTGCCTCTACAATACGGTAAGAGAAGTCGATATCCTCGCCGAAGCGCATCTTTGAGAATCCGCCTAACTGCAGGTAGACATCCCTGCGGATGCCCATGTTGAACGAGCGGGGATAGAACTTGTCCAGCTTCTTCAGCTGAAAGGCCGCCTTGTTGTTCGCCTTGCCGCCACGAATGCCGCCAGTGGTGAAGAACGAGGTCATCGAGTAGCTGATGGCTTTCTGGATGGGAGTGAACGAGGGATGCGAGGCATCCGGTCCGCCCCAGGCTACAGCCTCCTCGCGGCTCAGTTCGTCTACTATTGACTGTATGAAGCCCTGTGGCAGCACCACATCGGAGTCCAGTATCAGTGCATATTCGCCTTGTGCCCGCTCCACACCGTAGTTGCGGCTCTGTCCGGGACCGCTGTTGGGCTTTGCATAGTAATGCAAATCAAGGATGTCTGCGTATTTCGCGCAAACATCCTTGCATGGTTTCTGTGAACCGTCCTCGACTATCAACACCTCAAAGTCCTTGCATGTCTGGGAGCAGAGGCTCTCAAGCAGCTCGTCCACTTCCTCCGGGCGATTGTAGACGGGAACGACGATTGAAAACTTCAATTTTTCAATGCTTTAGTGTCTCTATTCTCTGGTTACTCCTTTGCACGGGCCAGGTATGAACCGTCGCGAGTGTCAACCTGAATCAGGTCGCCCTCGTTGATGAACAGCGGTACGCGTACCTCCACACCAGTCTCCAGGGTAGCAGGCTTCAGCGTGTTCGTTGCGGTGTCGCCCTTGATGCCGGGCTCAGAGTGAGTCACGCGGAGAATGGTCTTCACGGGCATCTCAGCATAGAGGATGGTGCCGTCGGTAGTGTCGCTTACCACCGATACCACGTCGCCTTCCTTCATGTATTCGTGACCGATCACCAGGTCGTTGGGAATGGGAATCTGCTCGAAGGTCTCCTGATTCATGAAGATGCGGCCTTCCTGATCCTCGTAGAGATACTGGTAGTCGCGGTGCTCGATGACCACATCCTCCAGCTTCTCACCGATGTTGTAACGACGCTCCAGCACGCGGCCGTCGGTGACGTTCTTCATCTTGATGTTCATGATGGTGTTTCCCTTGCCCGGCTTACGATGCTGGAAGTCGATGCAAACCCAGATAGCACCGTCCATACGAATGGCGGTACCCTTTTTGATGTCTTGTGAATTGATCATAAAAATAGTACTATTATATATAACAATGTCCTTTTGCGGGTGCAAAGGTACGAAAAAAAATTGAATACGGTATGGGAATGATAAGAAAAAAATATGGTGATGGCAGGAATCAGCCTCGCTTTTCTCCCTATGATGCCATACTGTAGCCATACTCAGGGGTATGGTATGTGTATGGTAT
>DDPY01000027.1:77015-77561 GCA_002342415.1 Prevotella sp. UBA2456
TCTCCCTGTCTGAAGCGAGGCTGAAGCGAGGCTAAAGCGAGGCTGAAATGAGGCTAAGGCGAGGCTAAAGCGATTCAAAAACCATACAAAAATCCCCGCCGCGAACCTCGCAGCGGGGATGATCGAGAAGCCTAAAGGTAAGAATATACCTCTCACCTCTTTACTTCACCACAACCTTACGGCCATTCACGATGTAGACACCCTTCTGGCCAGGCTTGCCGGACAGGCGACGACCATTCAGGTCGTACCAACTGTCAACTGTCAACTGTCCACTGTCAACTGACAACTGTCCCCTGTCAACTGTCTCGATTCCCGTGATGATGTTGCTCTTGATCTCGAAGGGCACTTCCTTCACGCCTGTGTAGTTGCCCTTGAAGGTGAAGACGGCCTTATACTTGCCGTCGGGCAGGTTCAGGCTCTCCAGCTTGAGGGCACGGCGGGCAGCAACCTCGGCAACAGCCCCGGGAGCCTCTGCCGTCACCAGTGCCTTCGACAGGTCCACCTCGTTGCCGTCGGCATCGAGGATGACCATCGTGTAGTCCTGGT
>DDPY01000030.1:0-3139 GCA_002342415.1 Prevotella sp. UBA2456
TAGGGGTAAAGATAACTCCCAAAGATATGTCTCTTCCACTTGAAGCAGCCAATGACTTGATGAAGCCTGTGATTAGTGAACTGAACGAAGAGCTATTGGAAACTGAGAAGTCGTTGGGTGGTATGTGCTATGGGTTCGTTGGTACATGTCCTTATTGTGGTGATGCTGCATGTGCGAGGATAGATAGCAAGCCATGTAGACACCCAGACAAGGTGCGCCCTTCATTAGAGGCTATCGGATTTGACATCAGCAAGACCTCAAAGGATTTGTTGGGACTTGATATAAAATGGAGTCAGGACGGATTAATACCTGAATACCTGACGTTGGTTTGTGGAATCTTTTATAAGAAACATTGAATGAACGACCAATTCATCGGAAGTCTTAATCAGTTCAGATACATGAGCTTCATCAAGTACATTGTAATAGCATGTATCGCCGAGTTCTGGGCCTTCATGCCGGTATCATCCGACGGAAAAACACGTTGGGTATGGCCACGCCAAGGGCTATGAAGAGAATGATGAGCGAGGCCTGTATCGCATAGTTCATCGCCATGGTCACCTCGCCTACGACACCGTGCATATTGATGAACGCAAACAGGGCGCGATACATCAGCACACCGGGTATCATCGGGATGACACTCGGAATGCTCAGCAGCTGGTGGGGCGTGTGCAGCCGGCGCACCAGTGCGCAGCAGAGTATGCTTACAACGGCAGACCCTACGAACGAACCGACGACAAGCCCCAGGTCAAGCCCGATGTTGCCGCTGGAGGGTCCGAGGTTGACGAAGTTGCGCGTGCAGACGCTGACGACACCGCCCAGTGCCACAAAGCCCATCAGATGGCGCGGCGTGTTGAATATCATGGAGAAGCCGATGGCCGATACGGCGGCTGCAAGCGAATACTCGTCGTAGGCATGATGGGGAGTCATCGGCAGGTCCTTGGCAAAGTTGTCTATGCCACACACCTGAATGGCAAAGGCAATGCCGAAAGCCATGGCGAGGAGCGTCATCAGCGTTCCCATTGCCCGAGTCACGCCTACCTGAGTGTAGCCGGAGAGCATGTCGCTGACAAAATTGATAAGCGGCACCCCAGGCACGATGAACAGCGCACAAGCCAGCAGCGGATGCCACGGCGTGCTGGATGCAAAGATGCCCATCGGCCCGCCTGAGACTGAAGCCCACTGCGACAGCTCGCTGAAGGCCCAGGCTATCAGCGTAGAGACGAAAGCCGCCACACCGGTGTTGACAAGGGCATTGCTGCCCACAGCCCCCAGCCACATACGCAGACGCAAACCGAGGATGGCGGCAAGGGCTGCATAGAAGAAGGCCGTCCAGTCGCAGCCAAACTGTATACAGAAGCCGCCGCAGGCCAAACCGCCCCCCACGGCCACCTGCCAGGGAGAATAGTTACGGTGCTGGCAGGCTATCTGCGACAACTGCCGTTCATAGTAGTCGAGCGAGTAGCCCGTGCGCTGAGCCTCACACGACAGATGGCTCGCCTGCCGCAGCGTGTCGAGGTTGATGCCATGGCGCTCTACACGCTGAAAGCGCGTAAACGACTGTCGGCTGTCAGGCAGGTTAACCATCAGCATGTTGTAAACGATGTAGATGTTGAGCCTTTCGAGCGGCAGACCCATGTAGGCAGCAACGCGCTTCATGGTGCGCATCACGCGGCTCGTGTCGGCACCGCTCTTCATGAGCAGGCATCCCGTGCGCAGCAGCAGGTCGAGCCTGCGTTGTATCTCTCCCTCGCTCATCATATCCACTGCATGTTTTCTGGTTGTCCGAGGAATGCGATAATCGCCTCCCTCTCTTCAGGGCGAGCCTTGATGAGCAGGTGATCGCCTTGATGCAGCACAGTGGAGTCGGCTGGATTCATCACATTCTTCGCCGAGTCGGCTGCAAGAATCTCAGAGACGGTAAAATGTCGGCGGATGAGTTCTCCCACCTTCCCAAGCGTCATGCCCTCGATGCTGTCGTGCTCCACCCTGACGGCAAAACTGCACTCACGTGAACGATGAAGATACCAGTACACACAGGTGAAGAATACTGCAAACTCTCCTAATACAATTAACCAACTTGTTGTCATTGTCTTGTTTCCTTTCTGTTTTATTTGTTTAACGTTCGATTTCGGGGTGCAAAATTACGGCCTTCTACCGACATGGCCAGCAATCGGTAATGGTTTCTGCCGAATGTGGTGATTGGCTAAACACCAAATGCTGCTATCGGCAAAAACGATAGCAAATCATGCCGGCGTTTCGATGATTTGTAGTAATTTTGCAGCCGAAAACAGAATGTACAATGGAAATAAGACAACTGAAATACTTCCTCCGCGTGGCCGAGACGCTCAATTTCTCGCAGGCTGCACGCGAACTTTTTATCACCCAGAGCACGCTCTCACAGCAGATTCTGCATCTGGAGCAGGAACTGTCGCAACAACTCTTCGTGCGCAATAGCCATGAAGTGATACTCACCGAGGCCGGAGAGATGTTGCTGCCGATGGCACGCGACAGCGTATATATGGTGGACAACTGCGTGCAGCGGATACAGGAGCTGGGACAATTGCTGACGGGCGAACTCAATATAGGCGTCACCTTCTCCTTCAGCGGCATCATGGCCGAGACGATGATCGACTTCATGCACAAGCATCCGAAGGTGAAGCTGTCCGTCTGCTTCTCGTCGATGGAAGACCTTATGGAACGGCTGCAGCGGCACGAGCTTGACCTCGTGCTGGCCTTCAAGCCCAGTGAGGGCAATCCGCGCATCGAGAGCCAGGTGCTCTTCAACAATCGCCTGGCTGCCGTAGTCAACAGTCAGCACCCGCTGGCTCAGCAGAAAGGCATCACGCTCGAAGACCTGCAACGCCATCCGCTCGTCCTGCCGGCGAAAGGTCTGCAGGCCCGCAATGCCTTCGACAGGATGACGGCGCATAGTGGACTGCAATACAACATTAAGGCCGAAATCAATAACGTAGGCCTTCTCTTCAAGTTTGTTCGCCAGACGAAGTATGTCACGGTACTCTCCGAGTCAACCGTCATCGACGAGACGGGCCTTGTAGCCATTCCCGTCATCGGCAGTGGAAGCACAGTGGCTGATGGTGCCGAAGGCTTCAAGAATGAGATGGAAGGATGCATCCACACC
>DDPY01000030.1:3177-3441 GCA_002342415.1 Prevotella sp. UBA2456
TGCTCCACCAGAGCACTGCCATCTGGAAGACAACGGGCGAATAGAGGATGAAACTGTTGTCATTATCTGAGTCAACGTTTAACTGAGTTTAAAGAACTGGCAGCATAGTTTAAGTGAGTTTAAATTCCGTGCCAGATTGACTTTCGCGATTGTCATTCTGGCACGGATTCTTTCCATAGGCATGTACTTTGCTCAACAGTTAGTGAAAGCCGAAGCAAACAAGCGGAGGCAATCAAAGAACAAATAAGTTAAACTAAAAGTATA
>DDPY01000054.1 GCA_002342415.1 Prevotella sp. UBA2456
AAATGCGTAAGGTGCTGATAGACAACTGATTCTTTCGTTTTTATGTAGGCATGTAGGCTTTATTGTATTTAGCGCATAAAATTTATTGCTCACCACTTTATGATTGAATTTCTTGGGCAGAGTGACTATATGAAGGCATCTTATAGAACCGACTTTATAATATTTACCTCTTTCGTGCGTTATAATAATAAGGTATGCAGTGGACAGACAGAATCCGGCAGGTGAAGATTATCTTGGTGATGGCAGCGGTATTGATTGCCGTAGCCTCTTTGCTGGTATCCCATTTCCTGGTTCGCGACCTCTCGAAAGAGGAGCGGAATAAGATGGAGGTGTGGGCACAGGCGCTGCGTACGTTGAATGAAGCCGACGAGACGACCGACCTGTCGTTGGTGTTGTCGGTATTAGCTGGCAACAATACGATACCTGTCATCGTGCTGAATGCCGAGGGCGGAATCGATGATTACCGGAATATCGAGGATACGCTGCAGATGGCCAGCTATGCCCGTCGGATGATCCGGGCGGGAGACACCATCTCTATAGGCAGCCAACTGGTATGCTACGACGAGTCTATTATGCTGAAGCGGCTGTCGGCTTGGCCTTATGTACAGCTCGGCATCGTTTTGATATTTGTGGTGATTGCTATCTTTGCCCTGTTGTCCTCGAAGCGGGCAGAGCAGAACAAGGTCTGGGTAGGTCTGTCAAAGGAGACAGCCCACCAACTGGGTACTCCTGTATCGAGTCTGATGGCTTGGGTAGAGATGTTGAAGGAGCAGTATCCCGATGATGACCTGTTGCCCGAGATGGATAAGGATGTGAAGTGGCTGCAGCTTATAGCGGAGCGTTTTTCGAAAATCGGCTCCGTGCCCGAGCCCGTCGAGGCTTCCATGAACGAGGTGTTGACCCATGTGGTCGACTATATGGACCGTCGCACCAGCAGTCAGGTACGCATGGTATGCCATCTGCCCGACCATGAGGTGAAGGTTAAGATGAATGCATCGCTGTTCGAGTGGGTCATTGAGAATCTGTGTAAGAATGCGGTCGATGCGATGGAGGGTAAGGGCACCATCACGCTGACTCTCCGTGAAGAAAATGCTGCATCACTGTCCTCACGTCCCTCGTCGCTGGTTGTTGTCGAGGTGCAGGATACGGGCAAGGGCATCCGCAAGAAGGACCTGAAGAATGTGTTTACCCCTGGCTTTACCACTAAGAAACGCGGGTGGGGACTGGGTCTGTCGCTGGCTCGCCGCATCATCGAGGAATACCATCATGGGCGAATTTTTGTCAAGCAATCGGAGGTGGGCAAAGGGACGACATTCTGTGTAGAAATGAAAAAGTAGGTATTTTTTTTGGATATTTCCCCAAATCTTCGTACCTTTGCAGCCAAATTGCGAGAATGGGTTATCCTGTCCTTGCTATTGAAAGTGTAACTATGTGTAGTTTAGAGTTGTATAAGATAGATCTGAAGGGGTTGACAGAAGCCGAGACTACTCGTGAGTTCGACCTTGATGATGATTATTTTGCAGCTTTGGACGGTTCTCAATTGGAACATGGGGCATTGCATGTGTCGGTGTCTATACGCAAGATGACCGGCTTTTTTGAACTCCAGTTCCATACCGAGGGCTCAGTCACCGTTAGCTGTGACCGTTGTTTGGATGACATGGATCAGCCCATCGAGGCGGACAACCATCTTTTGGTGAAACTGGGCGACACATATTCCGACGATGATGATGACACTGTGACCATCGACGAGAACGAAGGAATACTCGACCTGTCATGGTTCATCTATGAGTTTGTGATGCTGGCCATACCCATCAAGCACGTTCATGCACCTGGAAAATGCAATAGTGCGATGACACGCAAGCTCGACGAGCTGAGTGGCGCTGTCCGAAGCGGCGAAGAGGAGGCAGAGGCAATAGACCCACGTTGGGAAAAGTTATTAAAGTTAAAAAGAGAATAGTAAATAGTTAAATAGTAAATTATTATGGCACATCCTAAAAGAAGACAATCGAACACTCGTACCGCTAAGCGTCGTACACATGACAAGGCAGTAGCTCCCACACTGGCAGTATGCCCCAACTGTGGTGCTTATCACATCTACCACACCGTATGTCCCACATGCGGCTACTATCGTGGCAAGATTGCCATCGTTATGGACGAAGCAGCTGAGTAATGGGTAAAATCAAAGCGATAATCACCGGCATTGGTGGCTACGTGCCCGACTATGTTCTGAACAACGAGGAACTGTCACGCATGGTAGACACCAATGACGAGTGGATTATGACACGTGTAGGCATCAAGGAGCGCCGCATCCTCACCGAGGAAGGCTTAGGCACCAGCTATATGGCTCGCAAGGCAGCCAAGTTGCTGATGCAGAAGACGGGTGTAGACCCCGACACCATCGATGCACTCATTGTCACCACCTCAACGGCTGATTATAAGTTCCCATCCACAGCCAGCATCGTGCTTGGCAAGCTTGGACTGAAAAACGCTTTTGCTTTCGACTTCTGGGCAGCATGCTGTGGATTCATCTACACACTCGACGTGGCCTCCTCGATGATTGAGTCGGGACGCTACAAGAAGATTATCGTGATTGGAGCCGACAAGATGTCGTCGGTGACCGACTATAAGGACCGCGCCACTTGTCCGCTGTTTGGCGATGGTGCCGGAGCGGTGCTGTTGGAGGCCACCGAGGAAGAGAATGTCGGTCTGGTAGACTCCCACTTCCGCTCTGACGGTAAGGGACTTCCCTTCCTGCACGTCAAGGCAGGCGGCTCTGTGAGTCCTCCCAGCCACTTCACCGTAGACCACCGTCTGCACTACCTCTATCAAGAGGGGCGCACCGTGTTCCGCTATGCCGTCACCAGCATGAGCGATGACTGTGCACTGATAGCCGAGCGCAACCATCTGGACAAGGACAACATCCAGTGGGTAGTGCCTCATCAGGCCAACATGCGCATCATCGAGGCCGTAGCCAAGCGCCTTGAGCTGAACATGGACCAGGTGATGGTCAACATCGATCACTACGGCAACACATCGGCAGCCACGATACCTTTGGCTCTTTGGGAATACGAGCAACAGTTAAAGAAGGGCGACAACATCATCATGACCGCCTTCGGAGCCGGATTCGTCCATGGAGCATTGTATTACAAATGGGCTTACGACGGAAAGAAAGATGCATAAGGCTGGATTCGTAAATATCGTTGGTAATCCCAATGTAGGAAAAAGTACGCTCATGAACCAGTTGGTTGGTGAGCGTATTTCTATAGCCACTTTCAAGGCTCAGACCACGCGTCACCGTATCATGGGTATCGTCAATACCGACGATATGCAGATTGTCTTCTCCGACACTCCGGGCGTGCTGAAGCCCAACTACAAGCTCCAGGAGTCGATGCTGGCCTTCTCCGAGTCGGCATTGCAGGATGCCGATGTGCTGCTCTATGTCACCGATGTCGTAGAGAATCCTGAGAAGAACATGGACTTCCTGGAGAAAGTGCAGAAGATGCAGATTCCCGTGCTGCTGCTCATCAACAAGATTGACGAGCTGGCTAGTGGAACTAGTAAGACTAGTGAAACTAGTAAAACTAGCCAGACCAGCCAGAGCAGCCAGAGCAGGCTGGGGGATATTGTCGAGAAGTGGCATGCGCTGCTGCCCAATGCCGAGATACTGCCCATCTCAGCCAAGAACAAGTTTGGCATTGACATGCTCCTGAAGCGCATTCAGGAGCTGTTGCCCGAGAGTCCGGCCTATTTCGACAAAGACCAGCTCACCGACAAGCCCGCCCGCTTCTTTGTCTCCGAGATCATCCGCGAGAAGATTCTGCTCTACTACGACAAGGAGATACCTTATTCGGTCGAGGTGCGGGTAGAGCGCTTCAAGGAGACCGACCGGCATATCCATATCAATGCCGTCATCTACGTGGAGCGCGACTCGCAGAAGGGTATCATCATCGGCCATCAGGGCATCGCGCTGAAGAAGGTTTCCACCGAGGCCCGCAAGGCATTGGAGAAATTCTTCGATAAGCCTATCTTCCTTGAGACCTTTGTCAAGGTCGACAAAGACTGGCGTTCCAGTCAGCGCGAGCTCGATGCCTTCGGCTACAACCCCGATTGAAGCTGGTGTGAAAAAACTGGGCACACCGTAAAAGTTGCGCCTCGTTAGAAGTCCCCTTTTTATTGGATTTATGGCTTTGGGCTTTGCGGTCTGCAAAAAAATACGTACCTTTGCACGCAAAACAGATAATTATGGGAAACTTAGTAGCGATAGTCGGACGCCCCAATGTGGGAAAATCAACCTTGTTTAACCGATTGACCAACAGTCGTCGTGCCATTGTCAGTGACGAGGCCGGCACCACACGCGACCGCCAGTATGGCAAGTGCGAATGGTGTGGCCGCGAATTCTCAGTGGTGGACACGGGCGGTTGGGTGGTCAACTCTGACGATGTCTTCGAGGAGGAGATTCGCAAGCAGGTGATTGTAGCCACGGAAGAGGCAGACCTGGTGCTGTTTCTTGTGGATGTGAAAAACGGACTGACTGATCTGGATGAGGATGTGGCACGTATCCTTCGCCAGTCTAAACTGCCCGTCGTGCTGGTGGCGAACAAGGCTGATGACGGCAAGGACCTCTATGGGCAGTACGAGTTTTACAAGCTTGGTCTTGGTGATCCCTTCTGTATCAGTGCTGCCACAGGTTCAGGTACGGGCGACCTGCTCGACTTCGTGCTGACGAAGCTTCCCGTAACTTCGGGCGACGACTTGGAGGACAATGTGCCGAGGTTTGCTGTGGTAGGCCGTCCTAATGTCGGAAAGTCGAGCATCATCAATGCCTTTATCGGTGAGGACCGCCATATTGTCACCGATATTGCGGGCACGACGCGCGACAGCATCTATACGAAATATGACAAGTTCGGCTTCGACTTCTATCTGGTCGACACGGCTGGTATTCGCCGCAAGAACAAGGTGACGGAGGACTTGGAGTTCTACTCCGTGATGCGCTCCATACGGGCCATTGAGAACAGCGATGTGTGCATCCTGATGATTGATGCTACACGTGGTATCGAGGCTCAGGACATGAACATCTTCCAGCTTATCCAGAAGAACAACAAGTCGCTCGTGGTCGTAGTGAACAAGTGGGACTTGGTGGAGGACAAGTCGCAGATAGCTATCAAGACTTTCGAGACGGCTATCCGTCAGCGCATGGCTCCTTTTGTCGACTTCCCCATTATCTTTGCCTCGGCCATCACCAAGCAGCGTATCTTCCGTGTGCTTGAGACGGCTAAGCAGGTCTACCTGAACCGTACTATCAAGATAGGAACATCGAAACTGAACGAGGTGATGCTTCCCATCATTGAGCAGACACCGCCTCCCTCTATCAAGGGTAAGTATATCAAGATTAAATATGTATCACAGGTGCCAGACACCCAGATACCCACCTTCATCTTCTATGCTAATCTTCCGCAGTATGTCAAAGAGGCCTACCGTCGCTTCTTGGAGAACAAGCTGCGCGAGAACTGGACACTGACAGGTACGCCTATCAATGTGTTTGTCCGGCAGAAATAATCATAGGTACAGGATGGGGAACAGATGAGAGGATTCAGACTAATATGGATGTGTGCGGCCCTGCTGATGCTGTCGGGATGCAGTAAGCGACCCGAACAGGAGGCAGCCTTGGAGGCACAACGCTACTATAGCTACTTGGCAGAGGGCGATGCCGTGCGGTTTCTGCAAGGCAAGGCTGGTATCAACCAACAGGATGCTGCTTACAGTGAACAGCTGCTATTGGCTGTCCGCCAGCATCAGGATGAGATAAAAGAAAAACATGGAGGCCTGCGCGAAGTGCAGGTCTCCAATAATACCAACCCGGTCATCGACACCCTACAGTCTGTTGTCTCGGTCGACGCTTTCCTGCTGCTCTGCTATGGTGATTCCACTCAGGAGGAAATCGTGGTTCCGATGGTTCTGACTGCCGAGGGCCGTTGGCAGATGAAATAGTGCTGTCGGCGCGGTCAATAGGCTTGCTCGTGTACACCTTTTACAGCACGGCCAGAGGGGTCGTTCATATTCTTGAAGGCGGCATCCCATTCGAGGGCAATGGCTGTCGAGCAGGCCACACTGGCCTCTGAGGGCACACTGCGAGCGGCGGAGTCAGAAGGAAAATGCTCGGCAAAGATAGAGCGATAGTAATACTCTTCCTTGTTCTTTGGCGGATTGATGGGGAATCGCTCGGCAGCATGTGCCATCTGTTCGTCGGAAACCGCAGCCGCCGTTACGGCTTTCAGTGTATCAATCCAATTGTAGCCGACACCATCGGAGAACTGTTCTTTCTGCCGCCAGGCTACGGCCTCGGGCAGCATGTCGGCAAAGGCTTCGCGGACTATCTTCTTCTCTATCGTCTGGCCGGGACACATCTTCGCCTCGGGATTGGTACGCATGGCTACATCGAGAAACTCCTTGTCGAGGAAAGGCACGCGCCCTTCGACACCCCATGCCGACAGGCTCTTGTTGGCGCGCAGGCAGTCGTAGAGGTGCAGCTTGGAGAGTTTGCGGACGGTCTCTTCGTGGAAGTCACGGGCCGACGGTGCCTTGTGGAAATAGAGATAACCACCGAATATCTCGTCGGCACCCTCGCCCGAGAGCACCATCTTGATGCCCATCGACTTGATGACGCGGGCCAGCAGGTACATCGGCGTGGAGGCGCGGACGGTGGTGACATCATAGGTCTCGATATAATAGATGACATCGCGGATGGCATCGAGTCCTTCTTGGATGGTATAGTTGATTTCGTGGTGAACGGTGCCGATATGGTCGGCCACGAGACGGGCTTTGGCCAAGTCGGGAGCACCCTTCAGACCCACGGCGAAGGAGTGCAGACGGGGCCAGTAGGCTTTGGTCTGCGAGTTGTCCTCGATGCGCATCTCACTATATTTCTCGGCGATAGCTGAAATCACAGAGGAGTCGAGCCCCCCCGACAGCAGCACACCATAGGGAACGTCTGACATCAACTGGCGGCGTACAGCCAACTCAAGGGCATCGTGGATGGCTGAGACGCTGGCGGGGTTGTCCTTCACTGCATCATACTGCATCCAGTCGCGATGATAGTAAGGGGTAAGAGAATAGTCTTGCAAGTTATTTCTCTCACCTCTCATCTCTCTCCACTCACCACTGTAAAGGTAGTGGCCGGGGAGGAAGGGCTCATAACGCTCGCACTGGCCTTCGAGGGCTTTCAGTTCGGAGGCGACATAGATGGTGCCGTCAGAGTCGTATCCGATATAGAGGGGTATGACACCGATGGGGTCGCGGGCAATCAGGAACTCGTTGCGTTCTTCGTCGTAGAGCACAAAAGCAAAGATGCCGCTGAGTTGCTCTAGCATAGAGGTGAGTGGTGAGTGGTGAGAGGTGAGAGAATAGTTCTGTCTCCACTCTTTCCATAACGCCAGGATGACCTCGCAGTCGCTGCCCGTCTGGAAGTCGTACTGCCCGGCAAAGCGGCGGCGGATTTCCTGATGGTTATAGATTTCTCCATTGACCGCCAGCACTTGCTTGCGGTCGGGCGAATACAACGGCTGACCGCCACTTTCGGGGTCGACAATGCTCAGACGCTCGTGGGCGAGGATGGCCGAGCCGCCACAATAGATACCACTCCAGTCTGGTCCGCGATGACGGATCTTCTGACTCATCTTCAATGCTTTCTGGCGCAGAGCCTGTGTCTGCTCCTTGACGTTTAGGATTGCTACTATTCCACACATAATATTATTTACTATTTGACGATTTACGATTTACTGTTGGGAAATTCTATAATTGGAGCCTCAGTACATCCTCGACATAACGGACGAAGGCCTGATTGACCAGACGGGTACCGCCTGGGGTGGGGTAGTGGCCGGTGAAGTACCAGTCGCCGGGATGGTTGGGACAGGCCGTGTGCAAACCCTCGATGCTCTGGAACACCAGCTCGACGGGAGCCTCCATACCCTCCGGCCGCAGCATCTCGACAATCTTCCTGTTGATCTCCTCCACCGTGAAGGGGGCATAGATGGCGCGGACGTGGTTTTCGAGTTGAGAGTTGAAAGTGGAGAGTTGAGAGTTGGCTGCCGCCATGCTCTCTTTACATTTATTATATACTTCGGCTATGAGTTGCTGCATGCCGCGCTCCCGAATGAGGGCAATGGCCGCACGGAAGGCACATAGCTCCTCCAAGTGCGACATGTCGATGCCGTAGTAGTCGGGATAGCGAATCTGGGGCGAGCTGGACACCATGACAATCTTCTTGGGATGCAGGCGGTCGAGAATCTTGAAGATGCTCTCGCGGAGGGTGGTGCCGCGGACTATGGAGTCGTCGATGATGACGAGGTTGTCCTCGTAGGGGCGCAGCGAGCCGTAGGTGATGTCATAGACGTGGGCGGCGAGGTCGTTGCGCTCGGCACCCTCGGCAATGAAGGTGCGCAGCTTGATGTCCTTCCATACCACTTTCTCGATGCGCACGTCACCGTATAGCTTTCGGATGCCGTCGGTCATGCCGTAGAAGGCAACCTCGGCCGTGTTGGGAATATATGAAAAGACAGTGGTGCGTACCGACTGTCCAGTGGTGCGTACCGACTGTCCGGCATTGGCTACATTGCCGTCAATGGCCTGCATGATGGCGGGTGTGAGTTGCTCGCCCAGTCGCTTGCGCTCTTGATAGATGTCGCGGTCGGAACCGCGGCTGAAGTAGATGCGCTCGAAAGAGCATGCGGCATACGTTTTCGGCTCGATGATTTGCTTCAGGTTGCTCTCTCCGCATTTTCTGACTATCAGGGCCTGACCGGGCTGCAGCTCGAGTATCTGTTCGGCAGCAAGGTCGAAGCAGGTCTGGATGACGGGGCGCTCGGATGCTATCACTACCACCTCGTCATCCTGATAGTAGAATGCCGGTCGGATGCCCCAGGGATCGCGCACGGCGAACATCTCGCCCGAGCCGGTCAGTCCGCACATCACGTATCCTCCGTCGAAGTGGGGCATGGTGGTCTGGAGAATGTTGGTCACGGAGAGATGGTTGTCAATATGGTCGGTGATGGCAGTGCCCTCTAAGCCCTGTTGGCGGGCTTCGGCATAGAGCCGTTCTACTTCGCGGTCCAGACGGTGTCCCATCAGCTCGAGTGTGATATAGGCATCGCCGTAGTAGCGCGGTGACTGGCCCTGCGAGGTGAGGAATCGGAAGACCTCGTCGATATTGGTCATGTTGAAATTGCCGCATAGGCAGAGGTTCTTGGCCCGCCAGTTATTGCGGCGCAGGAACGGGTGGACGTATTGCAGTCCGTGACGTCCGGTGGTGCTGTAGCGCAGGTGGCCCATCAGGAGCTGGCCGGTGAACGTGTCGTCTATGCGCTTGAATATCTCGGTGATGGCATCCTTGCCCTCGGCGCGTTCGCGGAACATGTATTCCGAACCGGCAGGGGCATCGAGGTTGACGCAGGCGATGCCGGCGCCCTCCTGACCACGGTTGTGCTGCTTCTCCATCATCAGGTAGAGCTTGTTGAGACCGTAGCGCTCGGTGCCGTACTTCTGCTGATAGTAGGTCAGCGGCTTCAACAGGCGTATCATGGCTATGCCGCATTCATGCTTTATCATTTACTATTTACGGATTTTCTATTTACTATTTGTTTGTCAATCGGGATATTTAACTATTGGTGCACGCTTTGACGAAGCTCATAAACAGCGGATGCGGATGCAATACTGTTGATGAGTATTCGGGGTGGAACTGGGTGCCGATGTACCAGCGCAGGGTCGGAATCTCGACAATCTCCACCAAGTCGGCAGCGGGATTGATGCCTACGCACTGCATGCCATACTGCTCGAAGTCCTCCCTGTATTCGTTGTTGAACTCGTAGCGGTGGCGGTGACGCTCGCGGATAAGAGACCCTCCCCCCGGCCCCTCCCTGCAAGGGCGGGGAGTAGATAGTCCTGCCGTTGTATATGCATCGTAGGCGCGGCTGCCCTCGCGGAGCTGACAGTCGTAGGCACCGAGGCGCATCGTGCCGCCCATATTCGTCACAGTCTTCTGCTCTTCCATCAGGTTGATGACGGGGTGCTGCGTGTCTGCTGACATCTCGCTGCTGTTGGCATCAGCATAGCCCAGCACATTCCGCGCAAACTCGATGACCATCATCTGCATGCCCAGACAGATGCCAAAGGTGGGGATGTCGTGTGTCCGGCAGTATTCGGCAGCAACAATCTTGCCCTCGACGCCTCGCTGTCCGAAGCCCGGACAGATGACGACACCCGCCATACCCTCTAATCGTGTGGCGACATTCTCCGTCGTCACCTCCTCGCTATTGACGAAATGAATCTTTGCCTTTACATTATTATATATCCCCGCGAGGTTCAGACTCTCGCGGATGCTTTTGTAGGCATCCTGCAGGTCGTACTTGCCTACCAACGCGATATGTACCTCAGTGGTAGCTCGGCGCTGTTTCTCCAGAAAATCGTGCCACGGCTTCATGGCCGGCGTCTCTCCCACGGGGATTCCCATCTTGCGCAGGATGGCGGCATCGAGTCCCTGCCGCTGCATGTTGACGGGCACTTCGTAGATGCTCGGCATGTCCTCGCTCTGCACCACGCACTCCAGATCAACGTTACAGAACGAGGCCACCTTCTTGCGCACGGCGTCGTCCAAATGTCGCTCTGTGCGCAGCACGAGGATGTCGGGCTGTATGCCCATCCCCTGCAGTTCCTTCACCGAGTGTTGCGTTGGCTTCGTCTTCAGTTCGTCGGCAGCCTTCAGATAGGGCACGTAGGTCAGGTGGATGCACACCGCATTCCGTCCCAACTCCCATCGCAGCTGTCGGATGGCCTCCATGAAGGGAGCACTCTCGATGTCGCCGATGGTGCCGCCCACCTCGGTGATGACGAAGTCATAATTAGAGGTGAGAGGTGAGTGGCAAGAGGTAAGAGGATAGTCTTGTGGCTGGGAGTAATTTCTCACCTCTTGCCTCTCACCTCTCACTTCTGTGTGGAGCATGCGCCGCTTGATTTCGTCGGTGATGTGAGGTACCACTTGGATGGTCTTGCCTAAGTAGTCGCCGCGGCGCTCGCGGTCGATGACGGCCTTGTAGATGCGTCCGGTGGTGATGCTGTTGTGGCGGGTGGTGCGGATGCCCGTAAACCGCTCGTAGTGTCCCAGGTCGAGGTCGGTCTCGAAACCGTCTTCCGTCACGTAGCACTCGCCGTGCTCGTAAGGGTTCAGCGTGCCGGGGTCAATGTTGATGTAGGGGTCGAACTTCTGGATGGTAACCTGGTAGCCGCGAGCCTGCAGCAGCTTGCCGATGCTGGCGGAGATAATGCCCTTTCCCAACGAGGAAACGACGCCGCCCGTGACGAAAATGTACTTTGTATCCATAAAACGAATCTATTTTATGGACTGCAAAGTTAATCATTTCTGTATTACCGCCAATTCATTGCCTTAGCTTTTGAATGTTAAAATTCCGTCATGCTGACACTTTGTAAAGTTTCGGAGGCAATATGCTGACCTTTCTCTTTCTTTTTGTTCGCAAACGTGGATTTTCGTTACATTTTGTAAGTACGGCAGGATTATCTTAACCAGAGGAAATCCCTGCCGGTCAGTCAGACGCTCGGCACCAACTCGTACCAAGTTATTATTTTACGGTTACTTAAAGTTGGTGTGTTCGCGCTTCTAACGAGCCGTAATGCCGTTGGCAATGAGATTACGTCTCGTTGCCAACGAGACGTAACCTCGTTAAAACACGGCAACACTCCCCCCAATCGGCTGCAATCCCTTTGTACAAAGGCATTCCGCCGGGGTGGGTGTTTGTCCAACACTACACCAAACACTACACCCAACACTACACCAATGACGCTTCCAACAATTCTTTTTGCTACGATACTAAGAAGAAATTGCGCGCTGGGCAGAGCGTAAAAATTTCCAGGGCTGGGAATAAATCGTGCTGGATAAACTGTATTTCGAGATCAGATAAGATTGTTGCGTTTTTTTTTGTATGAGTGACCGTCTCTTCATCGTGTGACAGAGAGAGAAAGGACAGATTTATTTCATCTTGAGGCTGATGACCCTTGGGGGGAGTGTTGGGGGGAGTGTTTGGGGGAGTGTTTGTCAAACACCCACCCCGGCGGAATGCCTTTATACAAAGGGATTGCAGCCGATTGGGGGGAGTGTTTGGCCAAAAACCCATTAAAGGTATTCTCCTGCTTTCTTGCATGCTCATTCGAGTTGTGCGGGGCAATGGGGATCAGTTTCTAGCCCCTTTTGCACGATTGATTGCAATCGGCTGAAAAACAGCATGTTTCGTTTTTGAGATATGATTTTACAGTTTTGAGATATGCCCTTTGATGGTATAATGTAGAATCTTTGTTATCTTTGCAAAAACTTAAAACAATCAGAAGAAAATGAAAGCAAAGCATTTATTCCATGTGCTCCTGGCATCAGCAATGCTGGCAGCAACGGCGGGACTCACGACGGCCTGCAGGAGCAAGTAAGCATTACGTACATTATATAAATTATTATAAACATTAAAAAAACAAGAATTATGAAGAAAAGGTTACTAACATTGATTCTCCTACTGGCGACGATAGTAGGAGGCGCACTGGCACAATCGCGCTCTCATATGATTACGACACAGGCAGAGCTAATGGCCATCCCGGAAGGCAGCACCGATACCTACATCCTGCAGGCTAATATCGACATCAACCTCGACTACTCGGGCGGAGGCGGCAAACGCGTTGCTGCCAAAGGCTGGACACCTATCAAGAATTTCCGTGGAGTTTTTAATGGAAATGGCTTTTCCATCACATTCCAGAAGAACGCGACTGACAATTATATTGCTACCACGGACGACTTTGCCCTCTTCGACAACCTCTACGGAACGGTTAGACATGTGCGCGTCAATTATTGCTATGGGGTTTCTCGCTATGGGGTAAACGCCCACTCAGGCGGCAACTTCGGCGGCATCGCCCTGAAGGTGTGCGACGGTGGAAAGATTGAACTCGGCGAAAGTCGCATTGTGATGAGCCTCGGCCCGAACACCTCAGAGTCGCCCTACCTCATTGGCGGCATTGCCGCCGAGTGTGCCGAGGGCGGTGTCATCACCGGCTGCACCTGCACCGTCTTCGGCAACGTTTATTGGAAGATTGACGACAACTACATCGTCGGCGGTATCGTGGGCAAGGTGACCGGCGGCGAGGTGAGCGACTGCACGGTCAACACCGGGCTGAATACCGTCAAGCCCTGGGTGGGCATGATTGCCGGCAAGCAAGAGGGCGGCACCGTAAAGCAATGCCTCTATACTGCTTGGGGTGAGGTCCATGCCATAGGAACCGCCACGGGCAGCGAGGACGACCCGGAGCGCTACCTTTACCCCCTCGACGGAGCGAAGATCATCCGCACGCTGAATGGGCTCATGAATATTCCCGACGGCAGTACGGACAAGTACGTGCTGATGGCCGACATTAACTGCGGCGACTGGACTCCGAAGCCTACATTCAAGGGAACCTTCAACGGCCTTGGTCACACTATCACCTACAAGAACTGCACCCCCGATTACAGTTACAGTATACACGGATTGTTCAGGGTACTGAGCGGTGCAACGGTCAAGAATCTCACCGTTAAAGGCTTAATTGAGTCAAAATGCTCGTTAACAGACGCTGGAGGAATAGCCGGCAAGTTGGTTAGCGAGTCTATTATTCAGAACTGTGAGAGCTATATTAATGTGACGAGTGGAAGAATTATCAAATCTGCCGGCGGTATTGCAGGCAGTTGCCATGAAGGTAGCCAGATTCTGAACTGCCGGGCTTATGGCAACATTGATATAACGATTGGAACTAGCCAATGTGCCGGCGGTATTGCAGGCGATTGCCATGAAGGTAGCCAGATTCTGAACTGCCAGGCTTATGGCAACATAGGAACCGACAGTCATGGATATGGAGGCGGCATAGTAGGAAGGTTATTCGGATTCGGGGAACAGTCGTGCACCATAAAAGACTGCTATTTCGGTGGAACAGTCAAAAAAAGAAAAAAATATAATAACGCGATGATTGTTGGCGGTTTCGGTTTGAACGAAGGACATGATATCAGAAATTGCACTTATAACAGGAAAACCGCCAACGGTCTCTTAGCCATCGGAACTGGTGCTATGTATGGTGATATGTCCGCCCAATACGAATTACGTAATTATCCAGTAAATGGCGTTGGACCCGATGAACCCATAGACATCTATACACTGGATGAGCTTAAGACAATTTCGGCTGACGAAAGCTACAGGCTGATGGCCGACATCGACTGTGGCGACTGGACCCCCAAGTATTTTAAAGGAATGTTCGACGGCAACGGCCATACCATCACTTACAAGTTAGAAAGTCGTGATTCCTATCGGGGACTGTTCAGTGCTCTTGATGGTGCACTGGTGAAAAACCTCACTGTAAAGGGGGAGATTAGGGCGGAAATTCACCCATATTCAGGAGGTATAGCCGGTTCAGCAAGTTATAATTCTCTCATTACGGACTGTAAGAGTTATGTTGACGTGACGCTTACGAAAGGTGCGTCTAATGGCGGAGGTATCGTAGGCTATTGTAGTGGTTCAGAAATCCGGAACTGTCAGGCATACGGCACCATCAGTACTCACCAAGAGAAATATCACTACGCTGGTGGCATAGTAGGAGGAAAATACTGGGGCTCCATAAAGGACTGCTATTTTGGTGGAAAGGTTGAAGGAAACAACACCTTTGTTGGAATGATTATAGGCATTAAGCACTATGGAGCCCCCGAAAACTGCACCTACAGCAGCGAGAATGCCAACGGCTACAAGGCTATAGGCACATCCACTGGCAGCGAGGACGACGAGGCTAACGGCGTGATGGCAGATACCCCGGAAGATACCGACGCACCGGAGGAAATCTACAGTTGGGGCAGCCTCTATGCGGCACTCAGCCAAGGCAAGAGCAACCTCAAGCTGACTACCGACCTGAAGTATGGCCAGGGCGGGGATGACGATGACAGCAAGGTGCTGCCTGCCATCGCTGCCGACAAGGAAGTAACCATCAATCTGGACGGTTACAGCATTGACGGTGACGGCAAGGTGAGCATCTTCGACAATCAGGGCACGCTGACCCTCACTGGCAACGGCCTCATCATGAACGGCCACGCCACCGACAAGGGCGGCGCCATCTACAACAAGGGACAGCTCAACATCGCATGCAACATTACCTTCAAGGACAACACAGCCCAGCAGGGCGGTGCCATCTACAACGATGCCGACGGCAAAGTGAGCGCCAGCGGCTATGTTAACTTCATGGGCAATACGGCCACGACCAGCGGCAACAACATCTATCATGCCGGCAGTTCGTTCGCCCTCACCGCCGGCACCTCGGGCACCCAGGCGGGCGATGTCTTCCTGGCCGACGGCAAGATTATCCAGTACCGTTCAGGTACGGTGGATGTCATCGTGGGCAATACCGACATCAAGGTGGTGACCGAGGGCGAAATGGCCGACTACGTCAGCACCTATGACGTGCCCTGGCAGTTTGCTGCAGCGACCGCCAAGTCGCTTACTACTACTGCCGGACCCACCCGCATCGGCGACAATGCCTTCTGTGGCTTCAGTGCCCTGGAGGAAGTCTACCTCCCCTCCACCATGCAGAGCGTGTCCAGCACCGCTTTTGTGGGCTGCGACAAGGTGGTGCGCCTCATCTCCTATGCCGACAGTCCCACAGGCCTGACCTGGGACAGCTACGAAGACAGTTTCAGGGATGAGGGCAGTGATATGACGGTCTATGTCAACAAGCAGTACATCGACGAGTGGCAGGCCAAGTTCCCCCTGTGGAACTTCGAGGACAAGTCGAGCCTGAACGTCGGCGAGGAGTATGATCCCTACTGGGACTACGAAGACACGTCAACCGGCATCCGCACCGTGGAGGCCACGACAGCTACCCGTCCCGATGCCCGCTACTGGTACACCATCGGCGGCCAGCGCCTGAGCGGTCAGCCTACGAAACCCGGTCTGTATATCAACAATGGCCGCAAGGTCGTGATTAAGTGAGAATAAAAAAAACATATACGCACTCATCCCCCGCTCTCAGCCGAGAGCGAGGGATGACGGTGTGGGGTGATGGGCATGGGCTACTTGTCATCATAATGGCCGTAGGCAGAAAGCACGTCAACATAAACCTCGGTCTCGAAAATTTCATAAATCAGCCGGTGCTTTTTCGTAATGGTACGGCTCCATTGACCAGCACGGTCGCCCTTCAACTGCTCTGGATGACCCGTGCCAGTGTGAGGATGTTGCATCAACTCGTTGAGCAACTTCACGGCTTTTTTATGGGCTGCCGGTTCGCTACGTCTCAGTTTTGCCAGGTCTTCCTGGGCTTTCTCAGAGTAGACAATATCGTACATGGTCAGAGAGAGTTAAGCCAAGCATTCATTTCCTCTGGGTTGGAAAACCGTTTTCCCTTCCCCTGCCTGATTTCCTCACGAGCTTCATCTACGCGGGCAAAGAACTCTTCTTTTGTCATCAGCGTGGGGTCTTCCTTCTTGGCTGCGAGTTTCTTTACATACTTTAGAGCCTTCTCCATGAGGTTCACATCATCGGCTATTTGGCCCAATGCACGGTACATCTCCGCATTCAACTGCAATGCTGTCATAATCCTAACATGTTTGGTTATCTTGGCGCAAATTTACGAATAATAATTGAATAATACAAGAATATGAAAAGAAAACTGATTTTTACGATGATGCTGGCGGTGCTGACGATAGTGCCGGCAGAGGCAAAGAAGTTTAAGGTGGCGGTGGCGATGCCGAAGGCACAGCAGACTCAGTTTGAGCGCACGGCGCAGTGGGCCTTGCAGACGATTGCCGCAGGACAGACGGGCATCAGCGACCCCGTGGAACTGGAGCTCGTTTGGTATGATGAGGACGTGATGGCGAAGAAGGACTATCAGGCGATAGCTAACGACAATGACATTGTGGCCATGATAGGCCCGAAGACCTCCGTCCATGCGAAGGTGGCGGCCACAGCCTTCAACGCGAAACTGAAGACACTGCTGTTGCCCGTAGCCACATCGACCGAACTGCAGCGCATCTACTCGGCCAAGCCCAACGTGTTCTTCCTCTCGGAGAGCGACATGACGCTGAGTTACCTCATGATAGGCGGCATCCTGCTGCACGGCATGAAGCACGTCAGCCTCATCACGAGCGACGACGTCTATGGTCAGTCGTTCAGCGACTGGTTCGGTTACACGATGACAGAACTGGGCATGCAGACCGACATGGTGGGCATCTACCGTTCGCAGGACGAGCTGAAAGCGCTCATTGGGCAGTGGAAGCAGCTATACGACAGTAGTACCGAAGCCGTGAAGCCCGCATTGTTCTTTGCCCCTGGGGCGGAGGACGACGGCGTAGTGCTCGACGGGATGGTGAACGATGCGCAGGCGGAAATGGTGTATTGTTCAGACATGATGATGTCGGCCACACTGCCCGCCAAACTGTCGCATAAATACAAGGGGCTGGCTCCGAGCCTCGCCCCTGGCACTGGATTCAGCGAAGCCTACCACGAGAAGTTCGGCGATGAGCCTGTGAACACCGAGGCTGCTGTCTATGATGCCCTGTCGCTGGTTGCTTATGCGGCTGCGGTACAGCAGCAAACCGGAAAGAGCATGAACGAGGCAATGGTGACGGCGATTGACGGACGCGATGCCTGCACCTCCTCCTGGCAGGACATGCGTGATGCCTTCGCACAGCTGCATGCTGGCAAGCATCCCGATGTGAAGGGCATCACGGGAGCGCTTGACTTCGACATTCTGCACCATGCCGCGCCGCTGTATTCCTTCTATTCGATGTGGAACTTGGAGAACGGTCAGTACAGCATTGAGCAGATAGTGAGCCGCAACCGCGATGATGCCGACCCGGAGACGCTGCAGGAGTGGGACAAACTGCGCGCCCAGCAACAACAGCAGCTGAACGAGGAACAGGAGGACTTTCAGTATCCTGAACTTCACGACAACTGGGCGATGGTCATCGGAGCCAGCGACACGTGGGACAACTACCGCCACCAGGCCGACGCACTGGCCATCTACCAGATGCTGAAGCGCCACGGCTATGACGACGACCACATCATCCTCATCCTGGCCGACAACATAGCCTACGACCCCAACAACATCTATCCTGGCGAGGTCTATGTGAAACCGAAAGCAGAGGGTGGTGAGAATGTGTATAAGGATGTGGTGGTGGACTACCGACTGAGCGACGTGGGTATCGGCGACCTGCGCAAGATTCTGTTAGGAGAGCGGTCGGAGAAATATCCCATTGTGATGGACTGCACAGAGCACTCCAATATCTTCATCTACTGGTGTGGACACGGCAATCGAGGTAAGGTGGCTTGGGGCAGCAATCTGCAGCTGACCACGGAGACCATGAGCGAGGGATGGAAGCAGATTACCGCTGCCAAGAAGTATCGCAAGATTTTTACCGCCATCGATGCCTGCTATTCGGGCAGCATCGGTGAGGCCATCGTGGGACTGCCCGGCGTGCTCTACCTGACTGCCGCCAACGCCAACGAGCCGTCGAAGGCCGACATGCTGGACCCCGACATGCAGATATGGCTCTCGAACGGCTTCACCCGTGCCTTCGAACAAGTGCTCTGGCGCGACCCGAGCATCAAGCTCCGCGACCTCTACCAATACGTGGCCCGCCTGACCACCGGCTCGCATGCCACCATCTACAACGAGGCCCACTACGGCAACCTGTTCCACAACTCGATAGCCGAGTTCCTGCCCGACCAGGTGGCCAGCGGCATCCGTGAAATTGTCAATAGTAAATCCGTAAATAGTAAATGGTTTGACTTGCAGGGCCGCCGGGTGTTGCAGCCCCGAAAGGGCATCTATATCCGCGACGGCCAGAAGGTAGTGATAAAATAAATTAGGTGGAAGAGGTACGGATTGTCGGAAACAATTCGTACCTTTGCACCGAGAACATTGAATAATGATGACGACTCTGATTATTTGTTGTTTTGGTATTTGCATGGCAGTGTATATGGCGTGCGGCATACTGCTTTGGACGAAACGCAAGGAGGTGCAGGACCGTTCCAGACTATATCTCTCCATCTTTGGCATTGTGGTAAGTTTCTGCTATCTTGGCCGTATTGCCACTATGGCCAACAATCAGGAACTTAAGCCATATATGGAGCTGTTGCCCCCATTTGCTGTCATTGGCGGACTGTTGGTTATCACCCTGTTCTTGCTCTATCCTATAGAGGTGATGCGCCCGCGATGGCTCAACGGATGGCGACTGCTACTGCTGTTCTCGCCCATTGTCTTCATTGCCGCGCCTGCGTTGTTTGGGCTACGCTTTCAGCCCCTGATGTCTATGTCCGATCTGTGGGAACATATAGCAGAGCCTGATGTCGTGCTGCGACTTTTGGGTGTCGTGACGCTGACCTTCATATCCCTGCTCCTGCTCGTCATTCCATACAACTGGCGGATGTCGAGTGCCGACTATCACTGGGTGCGACGCACAACGCTGATGGCTCAGATGATCAGCGTCCTGTATTTCTGTCTGATTCTTACCAATGTGGCTGTCTTTCAGATACTCCACACCCTTTGGTTCGGGTTTGTGATTACCTATTTCACCTACAACGAGCTGAAGGTGCGCCTGGTGCCTGTCGGGATGCCCGAGTCGTTGGGCGACGGTGGCGACCTGTCTGTGGTGGAGAACAAGGACCTATGGCAGCAGGTGTCGTATCTGATGGACATCAAGGAATATTGGCGCAACCCCGACATCACCGTTGCCTCCGTCAGTCAGACGCTCGGCACCAACCGCATCTACGTGGCGCGTTGCATCAAGGAGCACACGGGGATGACCTTCAACGACTACGTGAACTCGAAGCGTGTGGACTTCATGGCCAACCTGCTGCGCCAGAATCCTACACAGAACCAGAAGCAACTCTTCTTTGCCGCTGGCTTCCGCAGCTATCCTACGGCTCACCGCAACTTCGTCAAGTTCAAGGGCTGCTCGGCTACGGAGTACATCGAAAAGCTTGGTTAAGAACAGAAAAAATCCCCCTCTTCTGCCATCAGCGGCGGAAGAGGGGAGATACCTGGCGAAGATTAAGGTCCTCTCTTTTGAGAGCGACTTTAGTCGATTTGCAGCGTGAAGCCGAACACCATGTGGGCTTTCTGCGAGCAGGGATTGCCCACCAGCTGTGCGAAGACGGGGATGGAGAACGAGTCGGTCACCCTTATGTCCTTCTCGGCCCGCAGCGAGAGGTTGGTGACCGCAAAGCCGTTGGTGTCGTAAAAGTCGGTGGCATAGGGCACGGCGCCCACGGTGGCCGTCCAGCCGACGGTGACGAGGCTGAAGGGTACGCTGGCCTCCATGTAGCTGCTGTAGGCGCGCTTGCCGCTCTTGTTCTTGCCGTCGTTGCCGGCAAAGTTGGTGTACCATCCGAGGGCTACTGGTCCGAAGTCGTAGGTGGCAAAGGCCTCGAAGACGTGGTTCGTCGAGTGGGCGTTGTATCTGAAGTAGCGATTGTCGGGGTCGAGGCCCTCTGAGAACCAGTAGTCGACGATGCCCACTGTCAGGCCGCCCGTCGCGTAACTCAGCGTCAGGTCCAGCTCCTTCGCGTCGTCCTTGTTCGACACTCCGATGCTGCCCCATGCCGCGAGGCTCAGCCCCCGGTAGGCTATTCCCAGCGTGGGCTGGATGGAGACGTCGCCCTCGTCGAGTCCGCGCCATATATACTGGTTCACGAAGTCGGCGCCGAGCGTGACATCCACTCCTGTCCCCTCCTTTTCCGGCTGGGGTGCGGCGTCGCTCTGTGCCGCTGCCCTTAGCGACAGCAGCAATATCACTGCTAATATTACAATCTTCTTCATACTTTTTTCTGTTTTATTGTTCATTCAGTACAATATTTAAACGGATGCCTCATGTGTTTTATTTCGTGAGGTCTGCAAAATTCGCGGTTTCATCCGCTGGTATTTAACTGAACACAAAGGCACGAAGACACAAAGTTTTTTCGTACTCTTTGCGTTGCTCTATCAGTTATAGCACGACTCGCCGTGCTCGTAGATGTCGAGTCCCTCGTCCTCGATGCGCTCGTCGACGCGCAGGCCGTGCAGCCGCTTGATGCCGTAGAAGAGCACGATGCCGCAAAGGGCTGCCCAGAGGTCGATGACGAGGATGCCGAACGTCTGGGCCCCGAAGAATCCCCAGCCATAGCCGTAGAGGGCACCGTTAGATGTTGACAGCAGGCCGGTCATCAGCGTGCCGAGGATGCCGCAGACGCCGTGTACGCTGGAGGCTCCCACGGGGTCGTCGATGTGCAGTAGGTGGTCGATGAACTCGATGGCATAGACCAGTACCAGGCCGCAGACCAGTCCGATGATGACGGCTCCGAGGGGCGAGACTAGGTCGCAGCCCGCGGTGATGCCCACCAGTCCGGCCAGCACGCCGTTGAGCGTCAGCGAGAGCGACGGCTTGCCATACTTAATATAGGTAAGGAACATGGTTGCCGTTCCGCCCGCCACGGCGGCCAGGTTGGTGGTCAGGAACACATGGCTGATGGCCACGCGGTTCACCTCGCCGCTTGCCGCCAGCTGCGAGCCGGGGTTGAAGCCGAACCAGCCGAGCCAGAGGATGAACACGCCCAGCGCAGCCATGGCCAGGTTGTGGCCGGGAATGGCGCGGCTCTTGCCGTCCGGGCCATACTTGCCTCGGCGCGGGCCGAGGGCGATGGCTCCCACCAGGGCCAGCACGCCGCCCACGCTATGCACGATGGCCGAGCCCGCGAAGTCGTGGAACACCGATCCAAACGTCTGCATCATCAGCGAGTCCTCAGCCGCATTGCACAGCCAGCCGCCGCCCCACGTCCAGTGGCCCTCGATGGGGTAGATGAGCAGCGAGATGACGGCCGAATAGACCAGGTACATCGAGAACTTGGTGCGCTCGGCCATAGCTCCGCTGACGATGGTGGCGGAGGTGGCGCAGAAGACGGTCTCGAAAATCAGGAAGCCCTCCACGGGCAATTCACCTTTATAAAATGAGAGGTCGCCCCAGTTGGGCGCTCCGATGAAGCCCGCGCCCTCGCTTCCGAACATGAATCCGAAGCCGAGGAAGAAGAACAAGAGTGAGCCGAACATGAAGTCGACGAAGTTCTTCATCAGAATGTTGGCCGTGTTCTTCGAGCGTGTAAAGCCCGCCTCGCATAGCGCGAAGCCCGGTTGCATCCAGAACACCAGCATGGCTGCCAAGAGCATCCATACGGTATCGAGTGATAATCCTATTTCGTTCATATCGTAAAAGTTTTTGTGTTTGTGTTGTTATCCTTCTTACTTCTTGTCGCGCAAAACCGTGTCGCCGTGCTCGCCGGTGCGTATCGACCAGGTGTCGATGACGTCGCTCACGAAGATGCGCCCGTCGCCCACCTGTCCGGTCCGTGCCACCCGTAGTATCACGTCCACCGTGGGCTGCATGATGATGTCGCGGCAGACGATGGTGATGGCCACGCGTTCGATGACGTCGGTCGAATACTGCACGCCACGGTAGATGCGCTCCTGGCGGCTCTGCCCGATGCCATGCACGTCGTGGTACTCGAACCAGTCGATGTCCGAGTGCAGCAGGGCGTCCTTCAGCTCCTCGAACTTGGTCTTGCGGATGATTGCTTCAATCCTTTTCATACTTTTTACCTTTTTAATGTGAATACTTAGTTTCTGTGTCGTCTTGCAAGATTACGGCGGCAAAGGTACGGCGATTCTTGGAAAAATGATGCATAAACTTGCAACTTTGCACCAACAAAATCGGCAGAAATGACAAAGTGTAAACATTTATTCGGAATAGTCGCCCGTTTTCTTTTCGTTTTGTCATAAAACACGTCGTTTCCGTGACAAAATGATAGTTGTGTTCGATTATCAAACAAAATAATGCCACCATTTCGCTTGTTTTACTAACTATTTGTATTATCTTTGCACCCGAAATCGAGACAAAAGAAAGATTAAACAAGGATAATATGACAAAAAGTAAATTAGACGGACTATATCAGCCGCAATATGAGCACGATGCCTGCGGCGTAGGCATGGTGGTGAACATCCACGGCGGCAAGAGCCACGAATTGGTGGACCAGGCACTACGCGTGCTGGAGAACATGGAGCACCGAGGGGCCGAGACGCGCGACGGAACGGGCGACGGCGCGGGCATCATGCTGCAGATACCCCATGAGTTCATCCTGCTGCAGGGCATACCCGTGCCCGAGAAGGGGAAGTACGGCACCGGCCTCGTCTTCCTCCCCAAGGACGAGACGGCACAGCAGGAGATACACTCCGTCATGATTGAGGAGATAGAGCGCGAGGGCCTGCAGCTCATGCACCTGCGCACCGTGCCCACCTGCCCCGAGGTGCTCGGCGAGGCCGCCCGCCGCGTCGAGCCCGCCATCAAGCAGGTGTTTGTAACCAAGCAGACCAAGACCCAACAGACCCTCCCCCAGCCCCTCCCTTGCAGTGAGGGGAGTGGTTACCTGCAGGATGAGGATACAGCGTTTAAGCGTACCTTATATATAATAAGGAAAAGGATAGAGCGGAGATTCGCAAAAATGGTATCTACTCCCCGCCCTCACAGGGAGGGACCGGGGGAGGGTCCTTATATCTGTTCGCTATCCAACACAAACATCATCTATAAGGGCATGCTGACCAGCGGTCAGTTGCACCGCTATTTCCCCGACCTGTCGAGTCCGTATCTTACAAGCGGGCTGGCGCTGGTCCACTCACGCTTCAGCACTAACACATTCCCAACGTGGTCGCTGGCCCAGCCCTTCCGCCTCTTGGCCCACAACGGCGAGATCAACACCATCCGCGGCAACCGGGGATGGATGAAGGCCCGCGAGAGCGTGCTCAGCAGCGAGGCCCTGGGCGACATCCGCGACATTTCGCCCATCGTCGAGGAGGGCATGAGCGACTCGGCATCGCTCGACAACGTGTTCGAGTTTCTCATTATGAGCGGCATGTCGCTGCCGCAGGCCATGGCCATCCTCGTGCCCGAGTCGTTCAACGACAAGAATCCGATTAGCGAGGACCTGAAAGCCTTCTACGAATACCACTCCATACTGATGGAGCCGTGGGACGGACCCGCCGCACTGCTCTTCTCCGACGGACGCTATGCCGGCGGCATGCTCGACCGCAACGGACTGCGCCCCTCGCGCTACACCATCACCCGGCAGGGACTCATGGTAGTGGCATCAGAAGTGGGCGTGATAGACTTCGAACCCGCCGACATCGTCAGCAAAGGCCGCCTGCAGCCAGGCAAGATACTCCTCGTCGACACGCAGGAGGGCCGCATCTACTACGACGGCGAGATCAAGGAGCAGCTGGCCAAGGCCCATCCCTATCGCGAGTGGCTCAGCGAGAACCGCGTGCAGCTGGAGAAGCTGAAGAGCGGCCGCCACGTGCCGAACAGCGTAGACCATCTGCAGCAGCGGCTTATCCAGTTCGGTTATGGGCAGGAGGACATCGACCGCACCATCATCCCGATGGCCACTGCCGGACAGGAGCCCGTGGCAGCGATGGGCAACGACACGCCGCTGGCCGTCATCAGCGACCGCCCGCAAGTGTTCTTCAACTACTTCCGCCAGCAGTTCGCGCAGGTGACGAACCCCGCCATCGACCCGATACGCGAGGAATTGGTGATGTCGCTCACGGAGTATATCGGTGCCGTAGGCACCAACATCCTCACGCCAGATGCCGCGAACTGCAAGATGGTGCGCCTGCCGCAACCCGTACTGACCAACACACAACTCGATATATTATGTAATATAAGGTATAAGGGATTCAAGACCAAGAAGCTGGCGATGAAGACTCTCCCCCAGCAGACCCTCCCCCAACCCCTCCCTTCTTCGACCTTTGGGTCGAAGTGTGGCACGCAATGTAGGGCGGGGAGTGATTACTCTCAGGCCGGAGAAGCCTTGAGGGAGGCGCTCGACAAGCTATGCAAGGATGCGGAGCAGGCGGTGGATGATGGCTACAACTACATCATCCTCACAGACAAACTGCCTATTGACGACGCAGAGGTAACCACTCCCCGCCCTACAAGGGAGGGGCCGGGGGAGGGCCTGTCTTTCTTTATCCCCTCCCTGCTGGCCGTCAGTGCCGTCCATCATTATCTGATTAGCGTCGGCAAGCGCGTGCAGACTGCGCTTATTGTGGAGAGCGGCGAGATACGCGAGACGATGCATGCGGCACTGCTGCTGGGCTATGGTGCCAGTGCCATCTGTCCGTATATGGCATTTGCCGTGCTCGACGACCTGGTGAAGCGCGGCAAGATTCAGGAGGAGTATGCCACCGCCGAGGAGCATTATATCAAGGCCATAGACAAGGGCCTGAAGAAGATTATGTCGAAGATGGGCATCTCGACCATCCGTTCCTATCGCGGCGCGAAGATATTCGAGAGCATCGGACTCTCTGAAGAGCTGCTGCGCCGATACTTCGGCACGGAGGTGAGCACCGTCGGCGGCATCGGACTGAAGGAGATAGCCCGGGACCAGATACGAATGCAGACCCTCACCCAGCCCCTCCCTGTGATGGAGGGGAGTAGTTACCTTGCTAACCACGGTCTGTTCTCATGGCGCAAGGACGGCATCAAGCATGCCTGGAACCCGGAGACGATAGCAAAACTGCAATTGGCTTGTCGCAAAGGCGACTATGAAATGTTTAAGGAATGGTCAAAAGCTGTCGATGAGAAAGAGTCGCCTATCTTCCTACGCGATTTCCTCACCTTTAAGAAGGTATCTACTCCCCGCCCTACAAGGGAGAGGCCGGGGGAGGGTCTTGAGGTGGAGCCGGTGGAGTCGATAGTCCGCCATTTCGTGACGGGAGCCATGTCGTTCGGTGCACTGAGCATCGAGGCTCACGAAGCACTGGCACTGGCCATGAATAAGTTAGGAGCAAGAAGCAATACCGGTGAGGGCGGCGAGGACAATGCCCGCTATCATACGGAGGTGGACGGGGTATCGCTGTCGAGCAAGACGAAGCAGATAGCCTCGGGGCGCTTCGGCGTGACGGCGGAATATCTGGTGAATGCCGAGGAGATTCAGATCAAGGTGGCGCAGGGCGCGAAGCCCGGCGAGGGCGGACAGCTGCCAGGCTTTAAGGTGAACGACATCATTGCCAAGACGCGCAATGCCATCCCCGGCATCAGCCTTATTAGCCCGCCTCCCCATCATGATATATATAGTATAGAGGACTTGGCACAGCTCATCTTCGACCTGAAGAATATCAACCCTACGGCGGCTGTCAGCGTGAAGCTCGTTGCCGAGAGTGGCGTGGGCACCATTGCCGCAGGCGTGGCCAAGGCCAAGGCCGACCTGATAGTCGTCTCGGGTGCCGAGGGCGGTACGGGTGCCTCGCCCGTGAGCAGCATGCGCTTTGCAGGCATCTCGCCCGAGATTGGTCTGGCCGAGACACAGCAGACTCTGGTCATCAATGGTCTCCGCAATCAGGTCCGACTACAGACCGACGGCCAGCTGAAGACGGCGAAAGACGTGATAGTCATGGCGATGCTCGGGGCTGACGAGTTCTCGTTCGGCACGCTGCCGCTCATCGTCTTAGGTTGTGTGATGATGCGTAAGTGCAATACGAACACCTGTCCGATGGGCGTAGCCACGCAGAATCCCGAACTGCGTAAGCATTTCCAGGGCCGTGCGGACTACGTGGTGAACTACTTCACATTCCTCGCTCAGCAAGTGCGCGAATACCTGGCCGAGATAGGCGTGAGCCGCCTCAAGGACATCATAGGGCGTACCGACCTGCTGGAGGTTAAGACCGATGGCATGACTCCCAAGCAGCAGACTATAGACTTCTCCCGTCTGCTGCACAAACCCGCTACCGACAAGGCGCTCTACTGGGATCGCAGTGCCTATACCAAGGTGACGGGCGTGAAGGACGAGGAGATTATCCGCGCAGCCCGGAAGGCCATCGAACATGGTGAAGAGATGGCACTCGACTATGCCATCAAGAATACCGACCGCTCGGTGACCACGATGCTCAGCGGCATCATTGCCAAGAAGTATGGCGAACAGGGACTGCCCGACAGCACCGTCAACATCAAGTTCAAGGGCTCGGCGGGGCAAAGCTTTGGAGCCTTCGCGGTAAAGGGTCTCAACATCAGACTCGAAGGCGAGTGCAACGACTACTTCGGCAAGGGACTGTCGGGCGGACGCATCTCCATACTGCCGCCCGTCCGGACAAGCGAGGACTTCCGTGCCGAGGATAATATCATTGCTGGCAATACCGGACTCTATGGGGCAACCAGTGGCGAGCTCTATATCAATGGTAAGGTGGGCGAGCGCTTCGGTGTGCGAAACAGTGGCGCGACTGCTGTCATCGAGGGTGCCGGAGACCACTGCTGTGAATATATGACCGGGGGCCGCGTGGTGGTCTTGGGCAAGACGGGCCGTAACTTTGCCGCCGGTATGTCGGGCGGTGTGGCCTACGTCTATGATCCGGACCATATGTTCGACTACTTCTGCAATATGGATATGGTCGAGCTCTCGCTGGTCGAGGACTCGGTGTCGCGCAAGGAGCTGCTCGAACTGATTCGTCAGCACTATCTGCACACGGGGTCGGCACTGGCCGGCCGCATGCTCGACGACTGGTCGCACGCGGTGGAGGACTTCATCCAGGTGGTGCCCATCGAGTACAAGCGTGTGCTGCAGGAGGAGCAGATGAAGCGTCTGCACCAAAAGATTGCCGACATCCAGAGAGACTACTGATATTTTCGATTTACGGAATTTCGATTTACAATTTAAATGCTTGTAGGACGAATTCCGTAAAGAGAAAGGAGTAATAAATCGAAAATCGAAAATGAGTAAATTGTAAATAAGATGGGAAATCCGAAAGCATTTTTAGAGATACACCGACAGGAGGCTGGCTACCGTCCTGTTCACGACAGAATACACGACTTCGGAGAGGTGGAGCAGACGCTCTCTACCCGTGAACGTAGGTTGCAGGCCTCGCGCTGCATGGACTGCGGCGTGCCCTTCTGCCACTGGGCATGTCCGTTGGGCAACAAGGCTCCCGAATGGAACGATGCATTATATAAAGGTGACTGGGAACTGGCTTTCCGGCTGCTGACAAGCACCAACCCTTTCCCGGAGTTCACGGGCCGCATCTGTCCGGCACTGTGCGAGAAGGCCTGTGTGCTGAACCGCTTCAACCATGAGCCTACCACCAACCGCGAGGATGAGTGCGCCATCATCGAAGGAGCTTTCCGCGAGGGGTATATCCAGCCGCGAGTGCCTGCCGTGCGCAACGGGAAGACGGTGGCCGTCATCGGGGCCGGCCCTGCCGGACTGGCTGCCGCCGATGCGCTCAACCAGATGGGATATACGGTGACGGTATTCGAGAAGAATGAGGCCGCAGGCGGCTTGCTGCGGTATGGCATTCCGAACTTCAAGCTGAACAAGGCCGTCATCGACCGCCGCATCCGCCTGATGGAGCAGGAGGGCATCGTCTTCCGCTATGGCGAGGACGTTGAGTGTGCTGCGATAATATCGCAGCCTACGGGACAGGCTGATGCCGTCGTCCTCGCTACGGGCACGCCCACTGCCCGCGACCTTCCTGTTCCCGGCCGTCAGCTCAAGGGCGTCCACTTTGCTCTGGAGCTGCTTGCACAGCAGAACCGCCTACTGGCGGGTGCCGACATCCCCGCTGCCGAGCGGATCAGTGCCAAGGGCAAGGACGTGCTGGTGATAGGTGGCGGCGATACGGGCAGCGACTGTATCGGTACGGCCCATCGGCAGGGATGCAGGAGCGTGACTCAGATAGAGATTATGCCGCGCCCCGTAGAAGGCCCCGATGACCCGCAGAACCCCTGGCCCGACTATCCGCGCACGCTGAAGACTACCTCGTCGCACGAAGAGGGATGCACGCGCCGTTGGAATATCAACACGCTTGAGTTCCTGGGCAAGGACGGCAGGCTGACGGGGGTGAAGGTGCTGGAGATTGACTGGCAGCCGAATCCTGCCGGTGGCCGTCCACTGATGGTGGAGAAGGGGAAGCCCGAGGTTGTCAAGGCGGAGCTGGTGCTGTTGGCAATGGGATTCCTGAAGCCGGAGCATCCTGAATATGCGGAGAATGTCTTCGTCTGCGGCGATGCCCGGAACGGTGCAAGCCTCGTGGTGCGTGCCATGGCCAGCGGCATCGAGACGGCCCGGCGCGTGGATGAATACCTCCGCTCCACCAAATAGCGAAATCGACAAGTAAATCGTAAATAGTAAATCGTTAAATCGTAAATATGATGATCCGTTTTACCAAGATGCACGGCTGTGGCAACGACTATATCTATGTGGATGCTATGGAGTATCCGCTTGCCGATCCTGCCGGCTGTGCCGTCGCATGGAGCGACCGCCACAAGGGCATTGGCAGCGACGGTCTGGTGCTGATTGACCGCAGTCCTGTGCCCGAGGCCGACTTCTCCATGCGCATCTTCAATGCCGACGGCAGCGAGGCGATGATGTGCGGCAATGCCAGCCGCTGCATCGGCAAGTACCTTTATGAAAGGAAGAAGACCCACCTGCTGCGGGCCCTCCCCCGGCCCCTCCCTTGTAGGGAGGGGAGTGATTACCAGGAGGCGGAGATACGGCTGCTGACGCTTTCGGGTATTAAGACGCTCTATCTGCATATATATAATAATAAGGTGGAGCGCGTAACGGTAGATATGGGCGAGCCTATCCTCGAAGACGAATCCCTCTTCAATCCCAATCTCGCGGAAGGACAATCTACTCCCCGCCCTACAAGGGAGGGGGCGGGGGAGGGTCTGCTGGTTGATGGCACCTTCGTCTCGATGGGCAACCCGCATTACGTCATCTTCACCGACGACATTGACCAGGTGGGTGAAGCGGGGCGTCTGCTGGAGCATCACCCGGCATTCCCTCAGCGCTGCAACATCGAGTTCGCCCGCACTGTGGTTGGCGGTTTACCCGCCGATGCCCCCGCCACCATCCGTACCCGCGTCTGGGAGCGTGGCAGCGGCATTACTCAGGCCTGCGGTACAGGTGCATGCGCCACCGCCGTCGCCGCCTGTCTCAGCGGTCGTGCAGGCCGCGAGAGCAGCATCGTGATGGACGGCGGCATGCTACATATCGAGTGGCGCGAAAGCGATAATCACGTCTATATGACCGGCCCTGCCGAGTTTGTCTTCGAGGGCGAAGTGGAATTGCCAAATAGCCCAATCGTAAATAAATAGTAAATTGTAAATCGTCAAATCGTAAATAGATATGGCATTAGTAAACATTCATTTCCTGAACCTGCAGGCGAACTATCTCTTCGCCGACATTGCCAAGAAGGTGAACGCTTTCAAGGTGATGCACCCCAAGGCCGATGTCATCAGCCTGGGTATTGGCGATGTCACCCAGCCGCTGTGTCCGGCCGTTGTCGAGGCCATGCACCGGGCTGTGGACGAGTTGGCGACGGCTGACGGTTTCCGCGGCTACGGACCGGAGCAGGGCTACGGCTTCCTGCGCGAGGCTATTGTGAAGAACGACTTTGCTCCCCGCGGTGTGCGCCTGAGCGCGGACGAGATCTTTGTCAACGACGGCGCGAAGAGCGATACGGGCAACTTCCAGGAGCTGTTGCACTGGGACAACTTCATCGGTGTGACCGACCCGATTTATCCTGTATATATCGACTCGAACGTGATGATAGGGCGCTGCGGAAGCTATCGCGACGGTCGCTGGACCAACGTGCGCTATATGCCCACTACGGCTGAGAACGGTTTTGTGCCCGACCTGCCCAAAGGCCGCCCTGTGGATGTCATCTACCTCTGCTTTCCGAACAACCCCACGGGGACGGTCATCACGAAGCAGGAACTGCAGAAGTGGGTGAAATACGCCTTGAAGAACGATGCCCTCATCCTCTTCGACGCCGCCTACCAAGCCTACATCCGCGACCCGGAGATTCCGCACAGCATCTACGAGATTCGCGGTGCCCGCAAGTGTGCCGTCGAGTTCCGCTCGTTCTCCAAGACGGCGGGATTCACGGGTGTGCGCTGCGGCTATACCGTTGTGCCCAAGGAGGTGAGCGTGTCTACCTTCGAGGGCGAGCGCATCCCTCTGCACCAGCTGTGGCTGCGCCGGCAGTCGACCAAGTTCAACGGCACGAGCTACATCTCGCAGCGAGCCGCCGAGGCCATCTACTCGCCCGAAGGCAAGCAGCAGGTGCAGGCCATCATCGACTATTATATGGAGAACGCGCGGCTGATGCTCGACACGCTGAGGGGCCTCGGATTCGAATGTTATGGCGGCGAGAATGCTCCCTACGTCTGGATGCGCACGCCCGACGGCATGTCCAGCTGGCAGTTCTTCGAGGCCCTGCTTTATGGGGCCAACGTGGTCTGTACGCCCGGCGTGGGCTTCGGTCCCTCGGGCGAGGGATACGTGCGGTTCACCGCTTTCGGTAGCCATGAGCAGACCGAAGAAGCACTTCAGCGAATCGCAAAATGGAAGAATCAACATTAAATAACACAAAAACAACAGCATTATGGAAACATTGAGATTTCAGGTTGTCGGCGAAGCTTTCAAGAAGAAGCCGCTCGACGTAGAAACACCGGGCGAGAGACCCGCGAAGTATTTCGGACGGAAGGTCTTCAACCGCGAGAAGATGTACAAGTATCTGCCCAAGGACGTCTATGAGAAGATGGTAGAGGTGATGGACAATGGTGCCCGCCTGGACCGCGAGGTGGCCGATGCCGTAGCCTCTGGCATGAAGCAGTGGGCCATGGAGAACGGCGTGACGCACTACACCCACTGGTTCCAGCCGCTCACCGAAGGCACGGCCGAGAAGCACGACTCCTTTATCGAGCACGACGGCAAGGGCGGTATGGTGGAGGAGTTCAGCGGAAAACTGCTCGTCCAGCAGGAGCCCGATGCCTCCAGTTTCCCCTCTGGCGGCATCCGCAGCACCTTCGAGGCCCGCGGCTACTCGGCATGGGACCCCACATCGCCCGTGTTCATCATCGACGACACGCTCTGCATCCCCACCGTATTTATATCTTACACCGGCGAAGCCCTCGACTATAAGGCTCCGCTGCTGCGCGCCCTGCATGCCGTCAATGTGGCCGCTACGGACGTGTGCCACTACTTCGACCCAAGTGTGAAGAAAGTGACGAGCAACCTCGGTTGGGAGCAGGAGTACTTCCTCGTGGACGAGGGACTCTACTCCGCCCGTCCCGACCTGCTGCTGACGGGGCGCACGCTCATGGGACACGACTCGGCCAAGAACCAGCAGATGGACGACCACTACTTCGGAGCCATCCCCGAGCGCGTCGCAGCCTTCATGCGCGAACTCGAGATTCAGGCCCTCCAGCTGGGCATCCCCTGCAAGACGCGCCACAACGAGGTCGCTCCCAACCAGTTCGAGCTGGCTCCCATCTTCGAGGAAACCAATCTTGCCGTCGACCACAACATGCTGCTCATGTCCGTGATGAAGCGCGTCGCCCGCAAGCACGGCTTCCGCGTACTGCTCCACGAAAAACCCTTCGACGGCATCAACGGCTCGGGCAAGCACAACAACTGGAGCCTCTCTACCGACAACGGCGTGCTGCTGCATGCTCCCGGCAAGACGGCCGAGCAGAACTTGCGCTTCGCCACCTTCATCGTCGAGACACTGATGGGCGTATGGCGGCACAACGGACTGCTCAAGGCCAGCATTATGTCGGCCACCAACGCCCACCGCTTAGGTGCCAACGAGGCCCCGCCCGCCATCATCAGCTCCTTCCTTGGCAAGCAGGTTAGCGAACTGCTCGACCACATCGAACGTGCCGATGTCGATGACATCCTGGCTATGGCAGGCAAGCAGGGCATGAAGATGGACATTCCCGAAATACCCGAACTCTTCATCGACAATACCGATCGCAACCGCACGTCGCCCTTCGCCTTCACCGGCAACCGCTTCGAGTTCCGCGCCGTAGGCAGCGAGGCCAACTGTGCCTCCGCCATGATAGCCCTTAACTCAGCCGTCGCCGAAGCCCTCGTATCCTTCAAGCAGCGCGTCGACCAGCGCATTGCCGAAATCAAGGAAGACCCGATGTTTGCCCCAGTGGCCGACGGAGAGCCGTCAGCACACAACCCCGTCATGCACGCCATCATCGACATCCTCCGCCAGGACATCAAGGCCTGCAAGCCCATCCGCTTCGACGGCAACGGCTACTCCGACGAGTGGGTGCTCGAAGCCCGGAAGCGCGGCCTCGATGTCGAGAAGTCATGCCCCAAGATCTTCGAGCGCTATTTGGACGACTCCAGTGTCCAGATGTTCGAGAGCCTGGGCGTGATGACGAGGAAAGAACTCGAGGCCCGCAACGAAGTGAAATGGGAAACCTACACGAAGAAAATCCAGATCGAGGCACGCGTCTTAGGCGACCTCTCCATGAACCATATCATCCCCGTTGCCACACGCTATCAGACCCAGCTGCTCAAAAACGTAGAGAATATGGCCGAGGTCTTCCCTGTCGACAAGGCAGAGAAGCTGAGCGCTCGCAACCTGAAGCTCATCGAGGAGATAGCCGAGCGCACGAGTGCGATAGAGAAAGGCGTAGAAGACCTTGTCAACGCCCGCAAGCTGGCCAATAAGATTGCCGACGAGCATCAGAAAGCCATCGACTATCACGACAAGGTAGAACCCAAGTTCGACGAAATCCGCTATCAGATAGACAAGTTGGAACTGATCGTTGACGACTCGCTCTGGCCGCTGCCGAAGTATCGCGAACTGCTGTTCATCCGATAGTAGCGGGCAAAAAGGATAGAACACTATGAAAACAGGCTGGACGCTCAAAGTAGGGCATCCAGCCTGTATCTTTTGGTTGAGTTGACTCAAACGGCCAATCGAGTTGACTCAAACGATCATTTGAGTTGACTCAGCTTTTTTACTTGGCTGCGTTCTCGGCATCGATGGCCTTAATCTTGTCGCGCACCAGCTGAACTTCATCCTTCAGCTTCTGTACCTTGCGGTTCATCTCGTCGATGAGGCTGTTGCCCTTCTTGCTGGAGGCATTGAGGAAACCGAGGTTGTTCTCGTAGGTCTGTACTTCCTGCTTCAGCTGCTCATACTGGCGCATGAGTCGAGCACGCTCGTTGTCCAGCGCATCGCCTCCACGCTCTGCCACCTGGCGGAGGTTGTCCTTGAACTTGCTGAGGCGGCGCTTGGCCACGGTGATGTTCATATCCTTGTAGAGCTGGTCGAGCACGGCATGGTATTCCTCGTAGAGCTTATCCTTCTCCTTGAAGGGCACATGACCGACGGCCTGATATTCCTCCACGAGCTTCTGTACGCGCTCCTGAAGGTTTTCTCCTGCTTCTTCGGCAGCGGCTTTCAGCTGGGCTATGATGTCGCGCTTCTTCTCCAGATTGTCGCGCTCTTCGTTGCGGGTGCCGGCTCCGGCGGCATTGCGGGCTTCGAAGAACTTGTTGCAGGCTCCGAGGAACTCGTCCCAGAGCTGGTCGCCGATGCGCTTGGGTACCATGCCGATGGTCTTCCACTCCTTCTGCAGGTTGATAAGTTTGTCGGAGGTCGACTTCCAGTCGGTGGAGTCTTGCAGGGCCTTGGCTTTCTCAATGAGGGCGCGCTTCTTGTCGGCATTGACCTTGAACTGCTCCTTGAGGTCCTTGAAGAACTCGGCTTTGCGACCGAAGAAGTCGTCGCAGGCTGCACGGAAACGCTCGAAGATCTTGACGTTCATCTTCTGTGGGGCAAAGCCAATGGTCTTCCATTCTGCCTGCAGGTCGATAATCTGCTTGGTGTGGCGCTCCCAGTCGGCACTGCCTTTATTCTCTTCGGCCGCGATGGCCTCTACTTTCTCGCAGAGGACGGTCTTCTTGGCCAGGTTCTCTTCCTCCTTGGCACGCAAGCCTTCGAAGTGTTGCTGGAAGCGCTTGTTGATGATGGTGGAGGCTGCTTTGAAGCGGTTCCATATCTCCTCGCGCAGCTCCTTGCTGACGGGACCTGTCTCGCGGTATTCCTGATGCAGCTTCTGCAGCTGATGGAATGCGCTGATGACATCGGCCTCCTCGGCCAGCTTCTCTGCTGCCTCGCAGAGCTTGGTCTTCATCTCAAGGTTCTTCTTGAAATCGTATTCGCGGGCCTCGCTGTTCAGCTTCAGCAGGTCGTAGAACTGCTCGACATAGAGCTGATAGTTGCGCCAGAGTTCGTTGGCTCGCTCTGCCGGGACATTCTTGATTTCTCTCCATTCCTCCTGCAGCGCCTTGAATTCCTTATAGGATTTGTTTGCTTCTTCGGGCGAGGTGACCATTGCCTTGATCTTCTCGATGATGTCGAGCTTCTTCTGCAGGTTCTCCTGCTTCTCCTGCTCAAGCTCCTTGAACAGCTGCTGCCGCTTCTCCTTGATGAGCACCATTTCTGCCTTGAAGGCTTCTTCGTCGCTGTCGGGAGTAATCTGATATTGCTCAGGATCGCCGCCGCCGTCGATATACTCTTTCAGCTTGGCTTCGCGCTCGGCAATGTGCAACTTGTAGAAGCAGGTCTTCAGATAGTCTATCTCTTCCTTTTGCGGGGCATCCTCGCTATGGGCTATTTCGCGCACGCGGTCCAGCACCTCTTTCTTGGTGGTGTACTGTTTGCGCTCTGGCTCGACAGCCTCTTTTGCGGTTGTCTCCGGTTCGGTAGTCTGTAACTGGTCTACTGTCTGCTCTACGTTCTGTTCAACGTTTTGCTCCTCGATGGGAGTGTTTACTTGAGAGTCCATCATCTTGATAGTTTTAGTGAATGATAGGGTTGTTCATACAAATCAGGGCAAAGATAGGTAAAATTTTCGAAATGACCTAATTTTTTTTAAGAAAAGTGAATTAAATCAGCCGTTTGTGCCTGAAAACGAGCAGTGAGATGACGGAAATGCCTACCGAAAGTATGATGGCAATGATGAATCCTACGGGACTGTTTTCCATGCCGTTGATGAGATTCATGCCAAAGAATGAGGCCACCAGCGTGGGCAGCATCAGAATGATGGTGACCGACGTGAGCGTACGCATGATGGTGTTCATATTGTTGTTGATGATAGACTGGTAGGTGTCCATGGTCGATTCCAGGATGTTGGAGTAGATGCTGGTGGTCTCGCGGGCCTGGGTCATCTCGATGTTGACATCTTCGATGAGGTCGGCATCCAGTTCGTCTATCTGGAGCTTGAACTTCAGCTTGGACAGCAGGGTCTCGTTGCCTCGGATGGAGGTATTGAAATAGGTGAGCGAGTCCTGCAGGCGCGACAGTCCGATGAGCGACTCGTTGTTCACCTCGCGGTCCAGGTTGCGCTTAGCCTTGTCAATGAGCATGGAAATCTGCTTCAGGCGCTTCAGATACCATACTGCCGACGAGAGGAACAGGCGGAAAATCATATCGACATAGTCGGTGAAGCCCACACCGCGCTTCTGCTGATACGAAACGAAGTCGATCATCATGTTCGTTTCGTAGTAGCATACCGTGATGGTGACATCGCGCTTGTGGATGATGCCTAATGGAATAGTGGTATAGGGAGTTCGCGACCGCACTTCTTTGACATAGGGTATGCGGAGGATGATGAGCATCCATCCGTCATCGTACTCATAGCGTGCACGCTCGTCGGTATCGCTGATGTCGGAAAGAAAGTAGTCGGGAATCTTGTACTCCTCTTCCAGCATCTGCTGGTCTTCTTCTGTCGGACACGTCATTTGTATCCAACAATTGGGCTGCCATTCGTCTATTTGGCTCAGCCCGCCTTGGGTGTTCCAATATGTCTTCATTTTGCTAATCCTTTTTTTAATGCATAATGCTTAATGCATAATCATTGCGGCAAAGGGATTAGCAGCCTTGCCACTTGTCCCCCGCCATTACGAATTGTAATTTTCCGCCGGGTAATCGTCCATAATTTATTGATAAATTGGTTATTCGCCTGCAAAGGTAATAAAAAAAAGTGAAAAGCGAAGAGTGTGGAGGGAAAAATTTGCTACCGCACAAGTAATTCACTGATTTTTTCCCATCTGAATATGACAACTACGAATTCCACAAATTCCGCAAATTCGTGAAATTCGTGGAATTCGTAGTCGAAAACGCCTCACTTACAAGGAGCATCCTCGAGGGTTTTCTTCAGTAGCTCCCAGAAGGGCTCTACGGTTTCGATGAGGGCACGCTCTGAGGTGGTGTGAGGCGACTTCATCGTGGGACCGAGGCTGACGACGTCCAAATGCGGATACTTGCCCAGGATGACTGAACACTCCAATCCGGCATGGTCTACTTGGATGATGCCGTCCTTGCCGAATAGTTCCTTGTATTCCTTCAGCAGCAGGTGCAGAATCTCCGAGTCGGGATTGGGATCCCATCCTCCGTAAGAACCGCTGGTCTCCACCTTCATGCCTGCCATTGAGAAGCAGCTTTCCAGCATGGTGGCTACGTAGTCTTTCATGTCCTCGCGGCTGGAACGGGCCAGAATCTTGATGGCGGCATGTCCGCCTTCGATATTGATGATGGCAAGATTCGACGAGGTTTCTACCACGCTGGGGTAGGCAGGAATATAGCGGATAACGCCATCGTGGCAGGCGAAGATGGCATCAATCAGGTTGTCCTGAATCTCTACGGGCACTTCCTTGGCGGGTGTGGTTACTTCCTCTACAAGGACTTCGATGCCCTGTGGCTCAATTAGCTTAAACTCGTCGTTGAAGGTCTCTTTCCACTCTTCGGCCATTTCCTTCAGAGCGGCAATGTTCTCTTTGGGCAGCGTTAGCACGGCCTCGGCCTTGAAGGGAATGGCGTTGCGCATATTGCCACCGTTCCATGATGCCAAACGGGCTTCCGTCTCGCTGATAGCCTCACGGACAATCTGCACCAGCAGTTTGTTGGCATTGCCGCGGCCCTCGTTGATTTCCAGACCGCTGTGTCCGCCGCGCAGGTTCTTCACCGTTACACGTATGGCAGCATCCTCGGCATCGGTGTCTGCCTCCTGATAGTCCAGTGTTGCAGTTACGTCAATACCACCGGCACTACCGATGACAAACTTACCCCAATGCTCAGAGTCGAGGTTCAGCAGGATGTCGCCCTGCAACTCGCCCTCTGGCAGCTCGTTGGCACCAAACATTCCCGTCTCCTCGTCGCGGGTGATGAGGGCATCGATGGGACCGTGTTTCAGCGTCTTGTCCTCCATCACCGACATGATGGCGGCCACGCCCAGGCCGTTGTCAGCACCCAGCGTAGTGCCCTTGGCCTTTACCCACTCGCCGTCAATCCATGGCTCTATGGGGTCTGTCTCGAAGTGATGGGTTGACTCTGGTGTCTTCTGAGGCACCATGTCCATGTGAGCCTGCAGGATGATACCCTTGCGGTTCTCCATACCCGGTGTGGCAGGTTTGCGCATCACGATATTGCCGGCGGGGTCCTTGAAGGCCTCTACGTCAGCCTGCTTGCCGAAGTCGAGTAGGAACTGCTGAATTTTCTCGAGATGTCCGCTCGGACGCGGAACTTGTGTGAGTGCATAGAAGTTTTTCCAGATGCACTTGGGGGTTAGGTTTAGAATTTCGTTCATTGTATCATTATTTAAGGGTTAGTTCTTATTTTAGTGAAGCTCAGTGCCAGCCAGGCGTAGATGCCTAATAGAACGACGAGCATGGTCTGGACGGTATGCACGATGAGTACAAAGTAGAGAGCCTGCTCGTCGGCTACACCATAGAGGATGAGCATGGTCTTGACGGCAAAATGCCAGGGACCGGCACCGTTGGGAGTAGGTACGATGACGGCAATGGAACCAACGATAAAGGTCACCAGCGCGCAGCCCAGCCCTAAGTGTGCGGTAAAGTCGAAGCAGAAGAATGTCAGGTAATAGTGCAGGAAATAGCTCCCCCAGATGGCCAGCGTGTAGACGACGAACAGGGGGATGTTGCGCACTCCCTTCAGCGAGACGACACCTTGCCAGATGCCTCTCAGTGTCGCGCGTACCTTATTATATATAGACAGCTTGCGAAGCAGGAAGTGCAGCAGGATGAGGATGGCGGCTGCACAGATGGCTACTACCAGATAACCTGTCCACGAGAATCGGTGGAGAATGCCCTCCAAGCTGGTGCCGGTCTTCTGGAAGAAAGTGCCGAAGGTGCTCATCTCCAGCAGCAGCACCGTCATGGTGATGCCCATCACGAGCAGGGAGTCGATGGCACGCTCGGTGACCACGGTGCCCAGCGCTTTGGGAAACGAGATGTTATCGTAGCGCTTCAGCACCCCGCAACGGGTGAACTCACCCACACGCGGAATCAGCAGCGAGGTGGCATAGCTCAGGAAGATGCTGTGTACGCTGACCGAGCTGCGCGGATGCTCGCCCAGTGGCTCCAGTGTCTGCATCCACCGCCATCCGCGAAACGCCTGTGCCAGGATGCCAAAAGGAAACGACAGCAGCATCCATGTCCAGTCCATCTCCACCGTAGCCACATGGACAATAGTCTGCCAGTCTTCGCCGCGATACATCCAATAGAGGATGCCTGCTCCAAGGAATAGGGGCATCAGTACCTTCAGTATGAAATTGCTTATCTTCATAATGCGTCCACAAAGGTACAAAATAATTCATAATTCTTTCTGCTTTATCCTTATTTTTTTGCATCTTTGATACAAATCAACGATTGTCGGGAATGGTTGACTGAGGTCAAAGAATGGGCCTTTTTCCGTCGAAAGTGGTCGTTCGGTGCTTGCCATGTCGCAAATAGTTCGTACCTTTGCATCGTCAAAAGGGAACAAAGAGATGTTCCGACAGACAAAAAAGATTATATAGGATAACAAAAGATTGAGAAAGGAAAAAGTTATGATGTTAACAATGTTTTCGCTGGTCGTCATGGCCGCTGCAGCCCTTGAGGCTATGTACATTTGCAAGCACGCAAACGTACTTTTAAAGTAAAAAGAGTTTTCTTAGTAAAATATCCAGAGCCGCAGACCCCGAGTCTGCGGTTTTTTTGTTATCTTTGCACCATGAATCCGAAATACGTGAGCCCATGAAGCAAGTAAGACCCAAGAAGAATCTCGGACAGCATTTCCTGACCGACCTGTCCATAGCCCGTCGTATTGCCGACACGGTAGATGCCTGCCCGGAACTGCCCGTCCTGGAGGTGGGGCCCGGCATGGGTGTGATGACACAGTATCTGGTGGAGAAGCCCCGTCCGCTGAAGGTGGTAGAGATCGACCGCGAGTCGGTGGCCTACCTCAACGAGCATTTCCCCCGTCTGCGTGAGAATATCTTAGGCGAGGACTTCCTGCGCATGGATTTGTCCAAGGTGTTCGATGGCCGGCAGTTTGTGTTGACGGGCAACTATCCCTATGATATCTCCTCGCAGATATTCTTCAAGATGATCGACAATCGCGAGCTGATACCCTGCTGTACGGGAATGATACAGCATGAGGTGGCCCTGCGCATGGCTTCCAAGCCGGGTAGTAAAGCCTACGGCATCCTTTCCGTGTTGATTCAGGCTTGGTATGATGTCGAATATCTGTTTATGGTCGACGAGACGGTGTTCAATCCGCCTCCTAAGGTGAAGAGTGCCGTCATCCGTATGACGCGCAATGCCACACAGCACTTAGGATGCGACGAACAGCTGTTCAAGCGCGTGGTGAAGACGGTGTTCAACCAGCGTCGCAAGATGCTGCGCGTCTCGCTGAAGCAACTGCTATCCGACACTCAACTCTCAACTCTCTCCTCTCAACTGTCAACTGTCAACTCTCAACTGTCAACTCTCAACTGTCAACTCTCAACTGTCAACTCTCAACTCTCCCTGACCCTCCGTCCTGAGCAGCTCTCTATCCCCCAGTTTGTAGCGTTGACAAATGGAGTGGAAAAAGTGCTGTGTTCGACCACAAATTAGGTGTGTTCGCGCACAATCGGTTGATTTACGTCAAGAATAGGCCCCTTTTTTCATCAAAGAAGGGGCTTTTTGCTACAACATTCCGAAAATCATCGTACCTTTGCATCGTCTTCAAGAGAGAAAGTTAGTATATAAGGTAAAAGTTTTCAGGAAAAGCACAGACGTCGTGAGACGTTCTTTTTCATAAGAATAGGTTTTTAGTTATTGATAGTTGGAGATACAGCCCACGGGTGGGAAACCCGAGTGCTGTATCTCTTACTTTATTTCCCACAATCTCCCAAGATTCACTTACTTCAGCTTCTTCATCCAGCCTCCATGGAAGAGGCGGACGAGGAAGATGAGTCCGCGGAAGGTGAGTTCGATGGCCATAGCGGTCCATACACCAGGCAGTCCGTAAGCAGTAGCCAGCAGGGCAGCCAGTGTCAGACGGACACCCCACATGCTGAACAGACTCATGATGGCTGGCTTCAGCGTGTCGCCGGCACCCACGAAGATGCCGTTGCAGACGATGGCTGCTGCAAACATGGGTTCTGCATAGGCTTCGATGCGCAGACACTCCGTACCCATGCGGATGATGTCGTCGACAGGTGTCAGCACCGACATCAGCTCTGGAGCGAATACCCACATCAGTACTCCCATCAGGGTCATCACGCCAATGCCTAATGCTGTCGACATGCGGGCAAATGATTGTGTGAGCAGACGCTTGCCGGCTCCGAAACTCTGGCCTACCAGCGTGGTAGCTGCCTCGGCAATGCCGTAGCCGGGCATGTAGCAGAGGCTCTCGACGGTGATACCTAATGAGTGGGCGGCAATCGCAATGGTGCCCAAAGGGGCCACGATGAGCGTGCTCACCACCTGTGCTCCACCCATGAGCATGTGCTGCACACCCATAGGTGCTCCAATCTTTACGGCCATATTCACCACGTCTCTCTTAGGACGGAAGTTTTGCCAGCTATTCTCCCTTCTCTCTCCTCCTTCCTCACTCCTCTTTCCATTCTCCTCTCTCCTCTTAAATATCCCCAGTATGTCCGAGCGATAGAGCAGGAAGTAGAGCATCAGTGTTGCTGTGACGAGCATGGCCATACCTGTTCCGATGGCGGCTCCCGCCACTCCAAGCTTCAGGATATAGATAAACAGGTAGTTGAAAGCCACGTCCATGATGCACATCAGGATGTTGAGTGCGGACGGAATCTTCATATTGCCCGAGCATTTCAGCATCGAGCCTGCCAGACCCTCCATCTGAAAGAAGATGCCACAGCCGGCAAAGATGGCAAAGTAGAGGGTGGCATCATGGGCAATCTCTGCCGAGCCTCCCAGCCAGTAGGGTAGGAAAGGGCTGATGAGCAAGGCAATGAGCGAGATGGAGACGGCCCATATCATGCAGCATACCATCGACTGTCGGAGTACGCGGCGGGCACGCTCGAAGTCGTTGGCACCGATGGAGTGGGCCACCTGTACGGAGAATCCCATGTTAGCCGCCGAGGCCAGTCCGCCCAGCAGCCATCCTGTGGTTTCCACCAGTCCGATGGCTGCCGAGGCTCGCGCACCTAAGTGTCCAACCATCGAGGCATCGATGAAGAACATGATGGTGGCAGATATCTGTGCCAATATGGACGGAATACTCAGGCTGATGATCAGCCTGAGTTTCTCGCCTTGTGTCATCTCACGCCCCTCGCGGATGTAAGACAGGAGGTCGGTGCTTGCTTTTTTCAAATCTTTTTTCTTGGGATTTCGATATGTCGATATGTCGAGATTTCGATGTGTCGAGATGTCGATGTTTCTATTCTGCCTCTAACAGGAGCACGCGGCTTGCCCAGTCGGTCTTCTTCGACCATTCGGGCTCGTTGCGGTAAGGTACATCCAGACCGTGGTTCATCAGGTAGGCTCCGCTGAACGACTTGCCCTCGCAGTCGAGTGGCTGCAGGTCGATGCGGTTCAGCTCGTGTACCTTATACATACGGTTGGGGTTGAGGCCAGCCATCTTCACACGGGGCAGGTGCTCGTTCTGGAACGACTCCGTCTTCCACCAGTACCATACGGCCTTGCTCTGCTCGTCGTTGACATACATCAGCGATGCCAGCCCCTTCTTGTCGTAGGGCGATACCAGACGGTAGAGGTTGCCAAACTGCACGATGGGACGAATCTGCTTATACTCGGCAATGGCCTTGCGGCAGAGTTCCTTCTCGTCGTCGCTCATGTTCTTGGGCTGTATCTCCATGCCTAAGCGTCCCGACATAGCCACATCGATACGATATTTCATGGCCGTGGTGCGGAACACAGTGTGGTTGGGTGTAGCCGAGATGTGCGAGGCCATAGCAATGGCGGGGAAGAAGTAGCTGGTGCCCCACTGCATGTAGATGCGCTGCAAGGCGTCGGTATTGTCGCTGACCCAGAACTCATCGAACCAAGGCAGCACGCCCCAGTTGGCACGGCCGCCGCCCGAAGCACAGGCCTGAATGGTGACATCGGGATATTTCCCGCGGATGCGCTCGCATACCTTGGCGAAGCCGCGGTGATAGTCGATGTAGAGGTGGCTCTGGTCGTTCATGGTCAGATATTGCGAACCGTGGTTCATGATGGCCATGTTGGCATCCCATTTGATATAGTCGATCTCAGGATATTTGGACAGGAGGTTGTCCACTACGCTGAAGACAAAGTCCTGCACCTTGGGATTGCTCAGGTCGAGCACCACCTGCGTTCCTCCGCGTCCTAAGACGGCATCGCGCTTGGGTGCCTTCACTATCCAGTCGGGATGGGCCTCATAGAGTTCGGAGGTGGTGTTGGCCATCTCGGGCTCTATCCAGATGCCGAACTTCACCCCGTTCTTCCTGGCATCGCGCAGTAGTCCCTCAATGCCCTCGGGCAACTTGTTGCGGTCTACCACCCAGTCGCCCAGGCTGGAGTTGTCGGTCTTGCGCGGATATTTGTCACCAAACCAGCCGTCGTCCATCACAAACAGCTCGCCGCCCATCGAGGCAATGTCCTTCATCATCTGGTCCATGCCCTGCTGGTTGATGTCGAAATAGACACCCTCCCACGAGTTGAGCAGAATCTTGCGCTCTCGGTCACCGTGCATCAGCTTATATTTGCGGCCCCACTTGTGGAAGTTGCGCGATACGCCCGATAGTCCCTGTTGCGAGTAGCTCAGGGCGAGGGCAGGGGTCTGGAAGGTCTCGCCGCGCTTCAGGTGGTACTCCGAGTTGTCTTCGTTGATGCCTGCGAAGAAGTAGTGGTAGTCGGTATCGTCGGTGACCACCTTCAGGCGGTAGTTGCCCGAATAGCAGATGGCAGCACCGATGACGGCTCCCGTGTTCTCCTGTCCCTTGCCGTCGAGCGAGAACATCACCTCGCCGTGGTCGGTATGCGAGTTGCGTGTGCCGTCCTTGTTGACAATCACCTTCTGGCCGGGAGTCAGCGGCTCCTCCACCAGCTGGGCCTCGTTGGCCCACGAGCCGTAGAAATGGCTCAGCCACACGTTGCCCCTGCGGATGGGCAGCATGGCCGAGGCAAAGGTGGTCAGATTGACGGTGCCTTTCTCGTTGTTGGTAATCTCGGTCCATGCTTCGATGATGTCCTCCTTCACGTAGGCCTTGTAGTTGAGGGTCACGGTGATGGGATAGACGGGGTCCCGCATCGTGATGCTGGTCACGAAGTTGCCTTCGTCCACTACCTCGCCATGCTCTACATATTCGGCTACGAGGGCGGTCGACAGGTTTCCGTCGCTATGGCGCATGGCCAGTGCTGCCTCGGCAGGGGTGTTGAGTCCGTAGGCAGGATAAGCCTCCATGCGTCCGAATACGGCAGGCTTCTGCAGATGCTGCAGCTCCTGTGCGCTCAGCTTTGCACCATAGTAAACATACTTGGGCTGCTGCCCTTTCTCTACCTCCAGCACCAGACTGGTGTTCTGTGTCTCAACAACCACTTGCTCAGCCCGTACGCCCTGAGCTGTCAGACAGAGCATGGCTGCCATGCAAATCTTCACTAATCTTCTCATACGTCTTGCTTCTCAGTTTTGATTATTTATTGGTAATACTTGTGCAAAGGTACGTTTTTTTTTGTACATTCAAACATTTTTTGTAATTTTGTGCCGATAAAAACTAAATGACGATGGAAAAAGACGAGAAATACCGACTGCTGACCGCTCAGGTGAAGGCCCTTGTCGAGGGCGAGGACGACGAGATATCCCTCATGGCCAATATCAGTGCTGCCATTCACGAGACGATGGGCTTCTTCTGGACAGGTTTCTATATTGTCAAGGGCAACGAGCTGCGGCTCGGTCCGTTTCAGGGACCTGTGGCCTGTATGCATATCCCCTTCGGGCGGGGAGTCTGCGGCAGCGCCTGGCAGCGGGCCGAGACTATTGTCGTGCCCGATGTGGAACAGTTTCCCGGCCATATAGCCTGTAGCAGTCTTTCGCGCTCAGAGATTGTCGTGCCCGTGTTCGACCGTCAGCACGAGGTCAAGGCCGTGCTCGACATCGACAGCACCGAGCTCTCTACCTTCGACGAGACAGACCGCCGCTGGCTTGAGCAGATAGTAGCCTGTCTGTAGTTGAAATGCCATTTCTTGGCAAAGTTGTTTCCTACAGGTCGGCATTCAGCAGGGCTGTCAGCATGCCTGTCCAGTCTTCATTGTTCTGCGGACAGAGCGTGTGGATGCCCAGTCGGGAGGCTGCCTCGACATTCCTCTTGCCGTCGTCGACGAAGAGTGTCTGGTCAGGACGGGCCTGCTGCCCCTCCAGCATCATGCGGAAGATACGCTCGTCGGGCTTCATCACTCCACACTCATAGCTCAGATAGAGGCGGTCGAAGTAGCTGTCTATCGGATGCCCCAGCCCGTCGAACTCGGTGCTTCGGGCCCACTGCATCATATAGGGATTGGTATTCGACAGCAGGCACAGTTGATAGCCTTGCTGGCGGAGCGTCTGCAGCATGTCGAGATTGCGGCGGGGTACGCTTCCCACGTATCCGTGCCACGCTTCGTAGCATTCACGGCTGCTGAGCTCGCGGCCTGTCAGCTGGCTCAGGGCTATGCGGAATTGCTCGGCAGTGATGCTGCCTTCTTCCAGCTGGCCGAAGATGCCTTGCTGCTGGTATACGTCCAGATGCTGGCGTGCATTGCGCAAGCCGATGCGCTCGAATTGTCTGACGGCTCCTTCGTAATCGAGTGCCAGTACTACGCCTCCCAAGTCGAAGGCTATGTTCTTAATCTTTTTCATGCTATGATGCTATATTTCGTTTGCAAAGTTACAAAATCTTTGTGACATGATCAGCCTGTAGGGTAGTTAAAATTGCTCAATTGTGGTAGTCGTTGGCACGTCAGGCTGACGTTCCGCAGGGCTGTCTCCTTGCGCATGGCCTCCTCGATAGGGAGACCCGCCGGGTTAATGCATTCCACTTGGGCGAAACCTGCTTTTTGCAATTGGTCTTTGTCGCTGATTCGTCCGGCTATCAGCACGGTTGGGATTCCTTGTGCTTGTGATAAAATGCCCATCGGCAATTTGCCCATCAGTGTCTGACGGTCGGCCGAGCCCTCGCCTGTGATGAGAAGGCTGGCATTCCTGACAAGTTCAGGGAAGTGGATGGTGTCGAGTAATAGCTGTATGCCAGACTTGCTTACAGCATTCAGATATTCAAGGAAGGCATAGCCGAGCCCGCCGGCAGCGCCGGCTCCCTCCATCATGGAGCAGTCATGACCAAAATGCTTGGCAGAGATGGCTGCAAACTTTCTGGCCCGCTCGTCTAGAATGGTCACCATTTCAGGAGTCGCCCCTTTCTGTGGAGCAAATACGTGGGCAGCACCATGCTCGCCGCACAACGGATTTCTGACATCGGAGGCCAGGGTGAAGCGTACCTCTTTCAGGGCATCGATGTCGTCCCACGTGCCATGTTTGGCAAATGCGTCGATGAGTGCCCGAAGCATTCCTATGCCTGCATCGCTGGTTGCACTGCCGCCCAGTCCCACGATGATATGCCTTGCTCCTCGGCGGACGGCATCTGCCACCAGTTGTCCCGTTCCGTAACTGGTTGCCACCAGCGGGTTTCGCTCTTCTTTTGTCAGCAGGGGCAGCCCGCTTGCCTGGGCTATTTCTATCACTGCCGTCTCGCCCTGCAACAGATATTTAGCGGTGACGGGACGCATCAGCGGGTCGCGCACCGTCACAGATACTGACTCGCCCCCTATGGCAGCATGGAAAGCCTCTAAGAAACCCTCGCCGCCATCGCTGACAGGCACTTGCACAATCTCGGCCTCAGGGCATGCCCTACGCACTCCCTCCGCAGCTGCCATATTGGCTTCCACAGAGGTAAGGCATCCCTTAAATGAATCGATAGCAACTACAACTTTCATCACTTCAGCTTGCTTGTGAGTTGCAAAGATAAGAAAAAGTGTGCAATCCGCAAAAGATGGCACACCTTATTTTATTGGTACACTTCTCCATCAGTGATAGAGTAGGGGGGCTTAATACCCGATAGGATGATTGAGCTCCAGAAGTGTAGTGGCAGGCTGATTACATCCTGAGCCTGAATGGTGCCCATTGTCATCAAGGCAAGGGCTAAGACAATCATTTTCTTCATTTTTATTAGTGTTTAGTTTCTCTTTTGTCATATTTCGTCTGCAAAGATAATCAATAATTTCGAAATATTTGCCTGTTCTATGATGATAATTCAAATGCTTTTCTCTGAATACAGGAAAAATTAGTATCTTTGCAAATGATATCATTTTGTAGTATGATGACGGCAAGGCAAGTGATTGAATACATGGAGTCGCTGCGGGATGAGAAGCAGCGTGAGAATCTGATGCGGTTTTTTAAGACTGGACCAGGTGAATATGGCGAGGGCGATGAGTTCCTGGGGTTGAAGGTGCCGCAGACGAGAGCGGTGGTACGGGCAGTGTCCAAGGATTTCCTGCTCGGGGAAGTGCCGGAACTGCTGCTGTCGAAATGGCACGAGGTCAGGCTATGCGGGTTGTTGATACTGGTGGCGAAATTCGAGAAGTTGGCGACAAAGAGGCTGATGAGTGATGGTGAGGCTATTCGGAGGCGAGACGAGATTGTAGAGATGTATCTGGAGTATGCAGAGCGGGCAAATAACTGGGACTTGGTCGATTTGTCGGCTCCGAAGATACTGGGAGGCTGGTTGGCAGATTGTCCCTCGAAAGAGATGCGCGCATATAAGCAGCAGGTAGTGGATGAACAGGCTCGGAGTGAGAATTTATGGCGACAGCGGATGAGTATGGTCTGTACGTGGAAGACTTCGCATGAGGGTGATCCGTCGTGGTGTTTGCATTATGCCGAGATTCATCTGCATCACCCGCACGACTTGATGCACAAGGCAGTAGGATGGATGCTCAGGGAGATGGGGAAACATTGTTCGTTGGATTTGCTGCGGGCTTTTCTGAGACAACATGCGCACGAAATGCCACGAACAACTCTTCGCTATGCGATAGAAAAGATGTCTGAAGTGGAACGAAAGGAGTGGATGTGTTATGAAGGACTATCCTGACAGGATGACAGCGGAGCAGGCAGGGAAATTTGGTGAAGATGTGCTGAACATCGTCAGTCAGATTCCGCGTGGACGAGTGACAACGTATGGAGCCATTGCTGCGTGGGCTGGATGGCCAAGTCATTCAAGGATGGTGGGACGGATTCTGAGATATTCGCCTGAGGCAGAGGCGTTGCCTTGTCATCGGGTGGTGAACAAGGAAGGGCGTACGGCACCGGGATGGAGTAGGCAGCGCATGTTGTTGGAGGAGGAAGGCGTATTATTCCGATCTAATGGGCATGTGGATATGAACCGCTTTCTGTGGGAGCCAGAATGAAAAAAGAGGTGCGATGGGGATGTATCGCACCTCTTCTTGTCTGTTCGGATGGTTGTGAATTATTTGGGAAATCAATATTTGTGTTGATGAATCATGTACTGACCCCGTGATTCTTGGCATTCTTCTTCATTTTTGAAATGAAGTTGTTGGTGGTCTTGTCAGAAGAAGCCATAACGACTTCGTGGTTCAATAGGGCATTTTTTTCCATAAATCAATGCTTTGATGGTGCAAAGGTAGCATTTTTATCTAGAAAAGTGAAGATTTTATGGAAAATTTTCCAAATTGAAAGTACAACCTTCCAAATTTGTGCTCATTCGAAGCACTCTCACTCGAAAAAGTCCATAATTATTTTGGCTTTTTGCTCACTTTCTCGTACCTTTGCAACCGACAAGAGAGTATTAACAATGCCGAATCGGCGCAAAATCGGCGCAAATGCGTTTTTGAGGAATGCCGAAGATGCCCATAAACAAAGGGATACTCAAAGAAATTGAATGACAGATGAATCATGTACCTCTGTCCCCGTGATTCTTGTCAAGGTTGTAGTGGTACATATTTCGCTTCACACTTCTTTTACCCTCCTGACGAACTGACAAAAATTTTTTGTGAGTTCGTTCTGGTGCTTGCGAAGCATCAAACAACTTCATCATCTGCTCTACATTTAGCCATACATCCTCGCCCTCGAATCTTACATTGACTCGAGCAATCCCGTTTTCATCCTGATAAATCAGGAATGCCTCATTCCTTTTCTCTATTTCGTTTGCCATATCTTCAATATCGTTTTTGTTTGCAAAAGTAATCAATTATTTGGGAAATCTATACTTTGTGTTGATGAATCATGTACCAGTCCCTGCGTCTCTCGAGGTAGGGTATCAGAAATGGTGCTCTACCTTTTATTTTGAAGCCGTTTTGCTCAAGTTAAGAAACAAAAATCACTTAATTTACTACTTTTTTGTAGTTTTTTTGCTGAATATAAAATATTATTGCTACCTTTGGCAACGAGTTTCAAGTACACCTGTGTGCAGATGTGCGTTTTAATGGCTCAACTTTGTAAAAGGAGCATTTGATATTATCCTTCACTGAAATCTGGACAATTTCAATCATCAAGGGTAATAGGCAATATGCTCATGCTTGGGATTATTATATCATTAATATATCTCCTGCATGGGCTGTTGTCTTTATTTGATGATTGGCAGTCCAGAGCCGCAGTGAGATAATTTCAGCAGTCCCATGCTTCTTAACTATTAACGCTGACTTCTTGGGATTGGTTGGCATGGAGTTAAATTATACTAATCATTTAAATAAAACAAAATTTATGAAAGCATTAAGATTTATTGGAATTGCACTTCTCACAGTGCTTATGAGTGTAAGTTTTTCCGCTTGCGGAGGTAGTGACGATGATGACAATAATGGAGGTGGAAATGAAACACCCACATCCATTGAGGGGACTTGGTACATGAAATCAGTGACGTGGTACAACTACTATACTGATGGAACTAAAGAGGAGAAAAGGTCAAGTGACAATAGAACATACGCGGACTATGCAGAAGATGAAATCTGGAAACTTGCAAAAAGCGGTAACAATTATATTTGGACTGAAATAGAGAAAGGTTACTCCCCAGAGACGCACACTTGGGAAAAACTTGGAAACAATGAATTTAAATGTTCCCTTGATGGTAAGAATCACAAAATTGTTATCACTTCTATTGAGAGAAACAAGATGGTTTTGGAATGGACTGAGGATTACGATGGAGAGCCTTCTACATCTAAAGGTAGCAAACCACATTACAGCGTTGGAGTACATACTCTATTAAGAAAATAAGAATTAGTAACAAGGAAAGGTAGCAAATAACGCTATCTTTCTTTTTTACTGCGTTATAGGTCAATTCCAATTAGTAGTTCATATATAGTTGTTGTTGGGTCAGGGGACTCTGATCCGTTTGGCCCGTTGACTTTTTAGGATAGTCGCAAGCATATACAAGCCTTTCTCAGTAAAAGCCTTAGCTAGTGAACGGCTTTTGGCTGATAGATTTGTGGTCGAAATTTTCGACCACAAATCCTTTAACTCGTCTGATGTCAAAACAAACATATAATCCTCAGGGAACTTGTCGGGATTGTTCTTTACGGCTTTCTTGGCTAAAGTTAGACAAAAGTTAATTATAGGCTTCACTTTTTTATGAATATCACAAATTGACAACAAAATTAATATATTTTCTTCACTTTTAAGTGAATTATAAGAAAAAAGTTGTATCTTTGCACCGACCAAATGACAATGAGCAATGAAAACGATTAATTTGAAGACCATCGAGCAGAACGACAACGTGAGCCTATACTCTATTTGCTTCAACGGTAGTGACGTGTCAGAGTATGAGGACTTCTTGATGAAGTTCAAGGATAACTCTACGCTAAATTATGATTTTCAGCGCATACTCCTTGCATTGGAAAAGATTATTGACCGTGGCGCACTTGAACGGTTTTTCCGAATAGAAGGAAAGATGAATGACAGAGTTTCTGCTTTGGCTATCGACTCCAGAAAGTTGCGTCTGTATTGTCTGCGTATCTCTGACCAGATTCTCATAGTTGGGAATGGAGGCGTCAAGACCACACGGACTTACCAGGAGAATGAGCAACTGAGTGGCTATGTGATGGACTTGCAGCGTTTTGACGAGCTGTTGAAACAGGCTCAGCAGAACGGCAGCATTACAATTGAGAAGAACATGATAGTGGGAATAGACAACAAAGTTTTTGAGATATGATTACTAATCCGTTATTTCGCGAGTGTCTGGCAAACGTCTCAGATGAGACCCGTGCCGAGTTCAATCTCTCGTTTGAGATTGCAGACCGCATTGATGCCTTGCTGAAGAAGAAAGGTATCACACAGAAGGAGTTGGCCGCAAAGATGGGTAAGCGGGAGTCGGAAATCTCTAAATGGCTCACTGGTCGGCATAACTTCACGACTAAAACCCTTGCTGGTATATCGCTGGCCCTCGGCGAACCAATCATTAGTGTGCCAGCATAAAGTTCTTCTATATCCAATGGGCTGTCGATTATCTCGTCAGCCCATTATTTGGGTCAGGGGACTCTCTGATCCGTTTTAGTAGTGTGATTCGGCGGAGGGGGCTATAGGCTGTCTTTCTCGCGCTCGTTAGTCAATTCCTTATATAGCATGAGGCCTTTCACCGTCAGCAGATAACTTCTGGTGGATCAATCATCATATAGCGATTCTTCAACGAATGGCTTTCTCCCAATAGCAGGTTGCGGAAGAATCGTATGAGGAAAGATTCGTCTGCAGCGATGCCTTTTGCTACATTGCGATAATTGGCACGTACCAAGGCGTTACGGAAATACCAGGAGTGGTTGGCGAAGAGTTCGTTGCTGACAGTGAAGCCAAGCATGCGCAGATACTTGATGGTGAAGAGTGCCGTTGTGCGGGTGTTGCCTTCCCTAAACGGATGAATCTGCCACAGTCCAGACACAAAACGGGCTATATGCTCCACGGTCTTATCCTTGCTCAATCCGGTATAGTCAAACTGCCGCTCTTGGTCCAAGTCATACTCTATTGCCATTCGCAGGTCTTGCCAGCGGCCATAGAGCACGGAGTCGCCTCTGAGCACCCATTCCTTTTTCGAGATGTCATAGTCACGGAAGCGTCCGGCATGCTTGAATACTCCTTCGAAGATGGCTCTGTGGATGGCAGCCAAACCTGCTACGCTATAGGTGAAAGCATCCGTCTGAAGCAGTTTGGAGATGTTGCTCGACACGCGGTCAGCTTCTTCTTTATCCTCATCGCCAGCGTCGTGTGCCGTTCTTTTGACGTAATACTGCTTGACAAGTTCGCGTGCCTCGTCAATCGTAATCTCGCCTTCGATGTTCTTCCTGGCCGTTTCTCTCAGATAGTCAGACACTTTCAACCCGTCAACGGCTTGTAGGCCGATGGCAGTATTCCATGCCTCAGCACGTTCTCGCTGTGCCGGCTCGCCCTGACGTATATATTCGTCGAAATTCAAATATTCTTCATTCATCATGATTTGTTGTTTGGCTGTAAAATTACTGAAAAATATTCAGACATCGGTGCCTGCGGCTGCATTTTTACATTTTATTAGTAGTGAGATTGGGCGGAGGGGGCTATAGACTGTCTTTCTCGCGCTCGAAGGTGATGCCCTTGTAGAGTTCGGGACTGCCGCCCTCGCTCTCTGGGATGAAGTGGAGACGGACACCGCGGATGTGCTTTTTGGCGCGGAATTGCTTGGGATCGTCCACCTTCTCGCTCTCTATCTCGAGCTTCAACAGTCCGATGCCTGCCAGACGCACCTTGTCGCCCATCTGCAAGCGGCGCATCACTACTTCGCCCATCGCCATCATCAGTCCCTCCATCGTGCCTGCAGAGAGGGTGGTGCCCCGACAGGCTTCCTTGGCTATCACTTTGCTGTCTACTGTCTGGTTGTGGACAGCTACTGCCTTGTATTTGCCGAATGTGGGCAGGGTGGGCTTTGTTTCTTTCTTGATTTTGTATCTCATCGTGCGTTGTGTTTGATTTCGATTGCAAATTTACTGATTTTCTCCGAAAAACTTTCCTATTCTCTAGAAAATATTTTGTTTTTCTGTTTTTCTCCTGTCTTTGATTCATTTCAAAATCTTATATTAGCCTACATGCCTACATAAATTATAGTAAAAGCCCTGTATTTTCTATGTTTTCTTATAGTATAAGCCTACATAAAGCCTACATAAAACCTACATATTGCCTACATGTTTTTGGCAAAATACCTGCATATTCCTTGCTTTCCGTAGGGATGTGGGAGATTCGAAAAGCCGTTGTCTATGAGTTCTTGATGATACATATCTTTTAAATTCTCTAGAGAATTGTAGAGCCAGACGTAATGTATGTGCTGACGGAAGGCGATGTAACCGTTTAATTCTCTAGAGAATTGATATGATTGGCTGCGTTTGAATAGTTGCAAGCGTCAGTCTATGTAGGCTTATGTAGGCTTTATGTAGGCTTTATGTATGCTTGTGAATGCGTGAAATGCCGATAAACACTGGAGTTTTGCCACTTTCTATGTAGGCATGTAGGCTTTTTTGGAAATTCCGCAAATTATTTTTGGAATTACGTTATTTTTTTAGTACCTTTGTGGGAGTTTTTGAAGAGAATGACTATTGAACTATTAATCTTGTAATTAGTATTATGAAAGTAACTTTTCTGAAGAAAGACGGTAAAAAGGAAGTAATCAACCGTGTGGAGGTGGGCGCAATAGCCACAGCCATCAAAGCGGGCTCGATGGAACATGCGGTAACGAGGTTTCGTGAGCTGTATCACTTGATGAGCATCCACAGAAAGGCCGACGGGCAGATAGTGACCAACTGGGTAGGAGGTGTCCGGCTGCCGCGCATCTGCTTTGCTGCTGACTACCGGATGCTGAAGGGCGAGTGGCGGATGATGGCCTACAGCGGGCTTGTCGTGCTGGAGGTGAACGACTTGCCGACCTACGAGAAGGCGGTGGAAATCAGGGAGCTGGCTAAGCAAATGCCAGAAACGATGCTTTGTTTTCTGGGTGGTTCGGGTCGCAGCGTGAAGATTGTGTGCCGTGGTGAACTCTTTGGAGGCGGACTGCCGGAAGGGGAGGCGGAGATACGCCAGTTTCATCTGAATCTGTACAACACAGCGCGCCGGGCTTACCAGAACCAGTTTGGTTTTGACATCGAGTTTCTGGAGCCGCTGTTGACGCGTACCGTATATATGAGTGCCGATCCGGAGATGGGCATCAATATGCAGGCGCGTCCGTTCTATGCCGATACGGAGCACCACGAACAGCCTCAGCCCGTCAGCATCAGTCGCGAGGAGGATGTATTGATGCCTGGGCGCACCGTCACCAGGACCTATCACCTGAACTGGACGTTTATTGTGGAGACCATCATGGGCCATTATTTTGACCTGCCCGATGAAGACAAGACGGCCAAGCTGCTGATGCAGATAGCCTCGGCGTGTCTGGATCAGGGCATCCCCCTAGCTCACGCACAAGGCATGACCCTGCTGCACCCTGTGCTGAACACCGACCGGCTGTTGGTGGAGAAGATTTTCCAGACGGTGTATAGTGTGGCAGAGCAGGAGAATTATCGCAAGACGCATAAGATAAGACCCCTGAAGAGTGTGCCCGACGATACGCTCAATCAGATAAGGACGGAGATATTCCTCAATTCGCATTATGAAATGCGCAAGAACCTGCTGACCGGCGTGGCTGAATATCGTAAGAAATTCTCTGACAACCAGGACTTTAAGCCCCTTACCCAAGAGGTGCGCAACAGTATGTCGCTCACGGCAACGGAAATGGGGCTGAAGGGCTTTGACAAGAACATGAACCGATTCATCGACTCGATGCATATCGAGCAGTACGACCCCGTGAACCAATGGCTCGACAAACTGCCTAAATGGGACGGGAAGGACAGAATCGGGGAGCTGGCACAGCGTGTTCCTACCGATCAGCCGCAATGGGAGAAATATCTGCGCTACTGGTTGGTGGGGATGGTGGCACAATGGCGAGAGAGCGACCGCCAGCTGACGGGTAACGCGCTGACACCGTTGCTGATAGGGCGGCAAGGGTGTGGCAAGACGCGATTCTGCAAGATACTGCTGCCCGAGGAACTGCGCGACTACTACAACGACAAGATTAACTTCAAAAACGAGTTCGACCTGAACATTGCGCTGACCTCGTTTGCTCTGATCAATATCGACGAATTTGACAAGACTACATCGTCGCAGCAAATTGTACTGAAATACCTGCTCTCGTCAGCCGATGTCAAGTTCCGTCCACCTTACGGCAAGACCATCAAGCAGTTCCGCCGATACACCTCGTTCATAGGAACGACCAACCAGATGAAACCGCTGGTGGACCCCACGGGCTCACGCCGTTTCGTATGTGTGGGCGTGACAGGTAATATCAATTTTGAAGACACCATCAACCACCCGCAACTCTATGCCCAGGCGCTCCATCTCTTTAACGCAGGTGAGCGCTATTGGCTGGACGAAGCCGAGATACAGACGCTGATCAAGGAGAACGAGCCCTTCCAGAAATTGAACGACCTGGTAGAGATGATAGGCGAAACCTTCAGTCGGCCAGAGGATGATGTAAACGGCAAGTGGCTGAGTCTGAGCGACATCAGTGACATCTTGTCCCGCCACTATCCCAGTTTCGACCCTGACACCCCATTCCAGAAAATCGGAAATGCCCTGAACGACGTGCAGTTCAACTTCAGGAGCAAGCGTACGATGAAGCACATGGAATACTGGTTGACAGAGAAATAAAGCAATGAGGGTGTGCCCAAATAGGCACACCCTCATTGCTTTTCTAATGATTTACTTATCGGCTCTTACTTCACCTCCTCGAAGTCGGCATCCTGGATATTGTCATCCTTGGGGGCGCCTTGCTGCTGGGCTTGCTGCTGGCCGGCGAAGGGATTGTCCTGAGGACCAGCCTGCGCGCCCTGGGCACCTGCGCCCTGATACATCTGCTGTGAGGCTGTCTGCCAAGCGGTGTTGAGGGCAGCCATAGCGGTGTCGATGGCGTTGATGTCGCCAGCCTTGTGGGCATCCTTCAGCTGCTGGAGGGCCTGCTCGATGGCGGGCTTGTGCTGGGCGGGGATCTTGTCGCCAATCTCCTTCAGCTGGTTCTCGGTCTGGAAGATCATCGAGTCAGCCTGATTCATCTTGTCCACGCGCTCGCGCTCCTTCTTGTCAGCCTCGGCGTTCTGCTCAGCCTCTGCCTTCATGCGGTTGATCTCGTCCTGTGACAGACCGCTGGAAGCCTCGATGCGGATGGCCTGCTCCTTGCCTGTAGCCTTATCCTTGGCCGATACCTTCAGGATACCGTTGGCATCGATGTCGAAGGTAACCTCAATCTGAGGGATTCCACGACGGGCAGGAGCGATACCAGTCAGGTTGAAGATACCCAGCTGCTTGTTCTGTGCAGCCATGGGGCGCTCACCCTGCAGCACGCGGATGGTTACCTCGGTCTGGTTGTCGGCAGCGGTAGAGAATACCTCGCTCTTCTTGCACGGAATAGTGGTGTTAGCCTCAATCAGCTTGGTCATCACGCCACCCATTGTCTCGATACCCAGTGTCAGCGGGGTTACGTCGAGCAGTACGATGTCGCCTACGCCACCTTCCTTGTTCAGGATGGCACCCTGGATAGAAGCACCTACGGCTACCACCTCGTCGGGGTTGACACCCTTTGAAGGCTCCTTGCCGAAGTAGTTCTTGACGAGCTCCTGTACGGCAGGGATACGGCTCGAACCACCTACGAGGATTACCTCGTCGATATCGGCAGTGTTCAGCTTGGCATCAGCGATAGCTTTCTGACAGGGAGCCAGACAAGCCTGGATGAGTCCGTGAGCCAGCTGCTCGAACTTGGCACGAGTGAGGGTCTTCACCAAGTGCTTAGGTACACCGCCTACAGGCATGATGTAGGGCAGGTTGATTTCTGTTGAGGTTGAAGAAGACAGTTCAATCTTAGCCTTCTCGGCAGCCTCTTTCAAGCGCTGCATAGCCATCGGGTCGGCCTTCAGGTCGGCACCCTCGTCGTTGCGGAACTCGTCTACCAACCAGTCGATGATAACCTGATCGAAGTCGTCACCACCCAGGTGAGTATCACCATTGGTAGAGAGCACCTCGAAGACACCACCGCCGAACTCGAGGATAGAGATATCGAACGTACCACCACCGAGGTCGAAGACGGCAATCTTCATATCCTTGTTGGCCTTGTCGACACCGTATGCCAAAGCGGCAGCTGTAGGCTCGTTGACAATACGGCGCACGTTGAGGCCTGCAATCTGTCCGGCCTCCTTGGTGGCCTGACGCTGAGAGTCAGAGAAGTAGGCAGGCACGGTGATGACAGCATCGGTCACCTCCTGTCCCAGATAGTCCTCGGCGGTCTTCTTCATCTTCTGCAGAATCATGGCCGAGATTTCCTGCGGTGTGTACTTACGACCGTCGATGTCGACACGAGGATAGCCGCCCTCGTTGACTACAGAATAAGGTACGCGCGAGATTTCCTTCTCGGTCTGCTGCCAGTTCTCACCCATGAAGCGCTTGATAGAGTAGACGGTCTTCTTGGGGTTGGTGATGGCCTGACGCTTGGCGGGGTCGCCAATCTTGCGCTCACCATTGTCTACGAAGCCAACGACAGAGGGCGTTGTGCGCTTACCCTCACTGTTAGCGATTACTACGGGCTCGTTACCTTCGAAAACGGCAACGCAGCTGTTGGTTGTTCCTAAATCGATTCCAATAATCTTTCCCATAATTTTATTTCTTTTTAGTTTATTATTTTCAATATGTGACACTGACAAGATAGCAAAGCATGTGCCAAAAACAAATTTTTTTAATAATATTGTGACATTTTGGCACAAGTATCAAAAATAATTTGTATCTTTGTCGGCAGATTATCGATAATAGACTAAAAATATCATGATGAAAAGAATGTTTCTACTGGCGGGGCTGGCTGTATTCATGCTGACTGCCGCGGCTCAAGACAACCCTTACATTGTCAAGACGAAGAATGTGAAGAAGACTGCTGCCAAAACGACTGTCAGCGCAGAGGATGTGGCATCACAGGAGGCAGAGCCAAAGGACTTCATGGGCAAGAACTTCCGTTATTACAGTATGTGCGACTGGAAGGAGGGCATGCGTTTTATGGTGCTGCCTGAGAAGTATGACCTGCTGGTGAACACCTTTCGAGATGCCAATACCGGTAAGGAGGTGAGTAGTGCGCGCCTGCGCCATCATATTATGGTGTATAAGGGACATGAGACGCTGACCAATGGTCGCGAGCATGTCAATTTCTTCTGCGAGACAGACAACAAAAGCTACTATTACGAATTGCCCAGTGGCACCTTCGATGACTACTGTTACGGTAAGTTGGGTGTGCCCACATTGGCTTATCTGGGCGATGTCGACAAGGCCCGCGAGCTGCTGATGGGCCAGACGCTGATTACGCGCACACAGTTCTTCCGCATTGACACGGAGTATGATGGCGATGGCTTTCAGGAAGTGAAATATCCTAAGAATAAGGTTGTTACGGTGAAGGCGATAGGTGTAGGCACGCGCTCCTTCCCTGTGAAGATTATCGTGGAGGACGAGAATGGTGAGCAGTTCTATCAGAACGTGGCCATGTCGAAGACCAACAGCGGCATGCGTGACGAGGAGTTTGACGTGGACAATGCCAAGTTTCTCTTTGAGGGCTCGTTTGAGTTCACGGGTGCCGAAATGGCAGTATCGTCTGACATCAAAAGCTATCTGAACAAGACCGTCCATACGAAGTTCTCGACAGCCATGAGTACGAAGGGTGCAGGTAAGGCTCGTGATGTGAAGGTTCCGCGTTTTACTGGTTTCATCATTGACGAGATACAGAATGACAGGAACAGTCAGGGATACTACACGCTGACCTTGCGCGAGACGGAGACCCGTCGTGTATATTATAAGGATGTGACATTCACTGAGGATGTTCCCAATGCTCCCCGTGACGACTATTTTGGCTATTTGTTTGCTATGGGCGAGGGTATGGCTCGCAGCACAACACTGGAAACACGTACTGCCATTCGTGAGGGTCGCGTCATTCCTGGTATGACGATGCAGGAGGTAGAGATGGCTGTTGGCGAGTCTGCCACCAAGATAACTACGAGCGACGGTGTGACGGAATGGATGTATCCGCGCTCCAATAGTGTGCTGGTAGTCAGGTTCAACAACGACGGAATCGTGACGAAAGCAGGTGCCCAGTCGATGGGAGGAAGGGCTACGACGACCAAGCGCAGGATAGCTTCTCAGAGTTCGAGCGGTATGCGGCTGTCAGGAAACGGGACTCCGCTGCAGTAGGAAGGACTTAGAAGAAAAGCAAAAAGGTAAGAAACTGGGCAATCCGGTTTCTTACCTTTTATTTTGGGCTTATTGCTTGTTGTCGGCCTTTGTGACTTAGGCGTTCTGCTCCGACAGAGCCTGCTTGATTTTGGCCTCCAGCTCTTCGCAGAGTTCAGGATTGTCCTTCAGCAACAGTTTGACAGCATCGCGTCCTTGAGCCAGTTTCGAATCGCCGTAAGAGAACCACGAGCCGCTCTTCTTGATGATGTTGAACTCTGTGGCCAAGTCGACGATTTCGCCTATCTTCGAGATGCCTTCGCCAAAGATAATCTCGAACTCAGCCTTGCGGAAGGGAGGAGCCACCTTGTTCTTGACCACCTTGACCTTCGTGAGGTTGCCCAACACGTTGTCACCGTCCTTGACGGGCGTCGACTTGCGGACATCTATACGGACAGACGCGTAGAACTTCAGGGCGTTACCGCCAGTAGTGGTCTCAGGGTTGCCAAACATCACGCCAATCTTCTCGCGCAGCTGGTTGATGAAGATGCAGGTGGTATTGGTCTTGGCAATAGTCGCTGTGAGCTTGCGGAGTGCCTGTGACATCAGTCGTGCATGCAGTCCGACTGCCGAGTCGCCCATGTCGCCCTCGATTTCCTTCTTGGGCGTCAGCGCAGCCACTGAGTCGACCACGAGGATGTCGATAGCGGAGGAGCGGATGAGCTGGTCGGCAATCTCTAAGGCCTGCTCACCGTTGTCGGGCTGTGAGATATACAGGTTGTTGACATCGACGCCCAACTTCTCGGCATAGAAGCGGTCGAAGGCGTGCTCAGCATCGATGAAGGCTGCCACACCGCCAGCCTTTTGTGCCTCAGCGATGGCATGAATGGCCAGCGTGGTCTTACCTGATGACTCTGGGCCGTATATCTCGATGATGCGTCCGCGCGGATAGCCTCCGACACCCAATGCCACATCCAGACCTATGGAGCCTGTGGGGATGACATCTACATTCTCAATTTTCTCGTCGCCCATCTTCATGATGCTGCCCTTGCCGAAGTCTTTCTCAATCTTCGCCAAGGCAGCCTGCAGGGCTTTCATCTTTTCCTGTTGCGGGCTCAGTGCCTCGCCAGTCTCTTCTTTTTTTGCCATCTTGTTTTATTTACTATTTGACGATTTACAATTTACTATTTATTCGCTATTTGACGATTTTTCAATTTTCAAATTACAGCTCCAGGTCGCCGTCGTGGATTTCGTGCCAGGGGAGGCCCTGCTTGTTGAGCTCGTCCATGAAGGGATCGGGGTCGAACTCCTCGACATTATGCACGCCTGGCTTCTTCCACAGTCCTTTGCAGAACATCAGGGCTCCAATCATGGCGGGAACGCCTGTGGTGTACGAGACGCCCTGCATGCCCGTCTCCTCGTAGGCAGCACGGTGCGAGCAGTTGTTGTAGACGTAGTAGGTGTGCTCCTTGCCGTCCTTGCCGATGCCTCGGATGCGACAGCCAATGGAGGTCTCGCCCTCGTAGTTCTCGCCCAGGTCCTGCGGGTTGGGCAGCACGGCCTTGAGGAACTGCAGGGGGACGATTTTGACCTTGACTTTATTAGAGGTGAGAGGTGAGAGGTGAGCGGTAAGAGAAGTGTCTGCAAGTTCTGCCTCGTAGACTACCTCGTCGATGCGGCTCATGCCGATGTTCTGAATCACCTCGAGGTGCTTGAGATACTGCTGTCCGAAGGTCATCCAGAAGCGTGCGCGACGGATGGTGGGATAGTTGATGACGAGCGACTCTATCTCCTCGTGGTGCAGCAGGTAGCTGTCGCGCGGTCCGATGTTGGGGTAGGTGAGCGACTTGTGAATCTCCAGTGGTTCCGTCTCCACCCACTTGCCGTCCTCCCAGTAGAGTCCCTTCTGGGTAATCTCGCGGATGTTGATCTCTGGGTTGAAGTTGGTGGCGAAGGCCTTGTGGTGGTCGCCCGCATTGCAGTCCACGATGTCGAGATACTGTATCTCCTTGAAGTGGTGCTTGGCGGCGTATGCCGTATAGATGCTGGTGACGCCAGGGTCGAAGCCGCATCCGAGGATGGCGGTTAGTCCGGCCTGCTCGAAGCGTTCGCGGTAGGCCCACTGCCAGGAGTATTCGAAGTGAGCCTCGTCCTTGGGCTCATAGTTGGCCGTGTCGAGATAGGAGCATCCGCATGCCAGACAAGCCTCCATGATGGTGAGGTCCTGATAGGGCAGCGCGAGGTTGATGACCAGGTCGGGCTTATAGCTCGAGAAGAGTGCCTTGAGCTGTTCCACGTCGTCGGCATCCACCTGTGCGGTCTGGATTTTTAGAGGTGAGTGGTTAGGGGTAAGAGGTGAGAGAATACCTTTTTCCTCTATCGCCTTCACTATCGCGTCGCATTTCTCCTTGCGGCGGCTGGCAATCATGAACTCTGTAAACACGTCAGCATTCTGTGCAATCTTGAATGCTGCTACTGTGGCGACGCCTCCAGCGCCAATCATTAATACTCTGCTCATCTTTGTGATTTACTATTTGACGATTTACTATTTACTATTTACTATTTATTTACTGTTTGACGATTTACTATTTACTCTTTCAGTTCATTGGCACTGATGCCGAGTGCGGCCATTAGCGAGTATCCCAGTATCTCCTGGCGGAAGGCTCCTCCCTCCAAGGGCTGCATGGTAAGCAGGGTGTAGTGCTTGTCTGGGTCGGCTTTGCGCAGTGTCGCGCGTACATTATTATATATATGTTCGCAGTCGGGGATGATGATGAGTCGGCGCACTTCTGCTGCATTGCTGATAATCTGCAGCGAGTCGGTGAAGAGGTCGTCCATCGTCACCATATCCTCTACGGGCACGCAGCTGATAAGGAACTCGCCCAGCGGCCCAGCGAAGGCCTTGCCGTCGAGGTCGGCGAAGGCCGAGGGTTGGAAGTTGCTCATTGCGGGCTGCTTGTGCAGCAGGATGACTTGGAGCTGGGGGGTGGAGTGGGTGGAGTGGGTGTCGTGGGTGATGTGGGTGTCGTGGGGGGAGGGGGACTGAGGGCGGAGGCCTCCGTCCAAAGCAACGCACTCCAGCCATCGAGCCATATCGGCCTGCGGAATCCTGCGCCCAAGCATGCGCTCAAAGTTCACAATGAGGTCAAAAGCCACCTTGTCAACATAGTCTGCGTCTACGAGAATGATGTTTTCGCTCCATTTCGTTTCTTTCATGCTACAAAGGTACAAAATATAATTAAGAATAGAAAAACAAAAAGGAATAAAAAAACAAAAAACCGCGCCCTCCTGTTGGGGGCACGGTAGATTTCTCTGTTTAGTAAAATTAGTTGTACCAGATGTTTGCGTTGTAGTGCATGAATCTGTCGTCGTCGTTGTACTGGTTGTCCAGCTCGTACTCTTCTTCGTTGTACATCTTCTGAGTCTTCATAGTCTTGCCCTCCAAATATTTTAGTTAGTTAGTATTTTTAGTTCTACGCTGCAAATATAATAAATAGTTTCGTAATTTGCAAATTTTTCCGATACTTTTTTCAGTTTTTCTGGTAAAATGGAAACAAATTGTATAAGTATGCGCGGTAAAGGGTAGTCAGTATGAAAAAGATCGAGGCTGCCTCCCAAAGGAAAGGACAGCCTCGACGGTTATCGCTTGTTAGAATGTCTTCTTACTTTTGAATCATCTTGACCTAAGGTCGAGGTCGTTCACGTTCGGCAATGAGAGCAGGCTCTCGTTGCTCTTACTTAATCACGACCTTCTTTCCGTTCTGAATCACTACGCCCTTGAAACTCTTGTCAACCTTCTGGCCAGCGAGGTTGTAGATGGGAGCGTCAGCGTTCTCAGCGGCAGCCTTTACAGTGCTGATGGCAGTCTCGCCGCCATAATCCTTAATGGACTTGCCTGAATAGAACTTTACTCCTTGGAATCCAATCTGCCAGTTCTTACCAAATATATAATAGGTTTCACCTACTTTGGCATCAAATACAAACCATATAAATTTTCTTGAATTCAGAATACTTGCAGATTTTGGTTCATTGGTTGTAGGATCAGTCCAAGTGTAGTCTGTGGTGGTACCAATTAAGTAATTTTCTACAGGCATCGAATTAACAAAGACCCAAGAGTTGTCAGAATTCTTAAGATTTTGTGCGTAGCCTTCTATTTTATATTCTGTTGTATTGTTGTCTTCTGTCCATACTAAAGCTTTTTTATCGCTTTCTCTAGCGATATATAACTGGCGAGTATCGCCAGCTTGTACAAAGCAGCCAATCTTGATAACGCCAGCTGTTGTTGTTGTAGCCTTGATGTATGCACCACTTGCAGGTAGTCCTAAAGAACCATCAGGATTGTAGTATGTCCAGCCGTCAGTGTCGCCATCACCTTTGAATCCAGGATAATATCTGTCTGCAAAACCATCGTCAGCATTCCAAAATTGTTTTGATACAAAAGTTGTATAAGGTACACCAGTACCGATTACTGGATAAAAGCCGTCACCCAATGTAGGCTGTGACTCTTTGTTGTTTCCTCCGACTTTAAAGGAAGCATTATTCCAACCAGCATCGGGCCATTTGTCTGGGGTAAGACCTGCAGCACCTCCGTCTGCAGAACCAATCTCCTTTGGGTCTTTACTTGCTACATATTCAAGTTTGATAGGACTTTGGTCAATGGTTGCAATGAGGTTAGTTCCGCTTGCTACTGCCCCAGTAAATTCAGCGGCCTGTGTCCCACCTGGAGCGGCTACATAATCCACGTCGGCAGTCCATTCTTGTGCATTCACACTCATAGCTGCGAGAGCTACTGAAATCAGCGTAAAGATTTTCTTCATAATCGTTCGTTTTTATTTGTTAGTACTATATTAAATAATTTTCTGCCTGCAAATATAGGGGTTTTCTTCGAAATCTCCAAATTTTTTGCCAATTAGTTGTAAAAAAGACGCTTATTCTGCCGTTTTGTCATCATCCGTACGACGAATCCACACTTTGTGCGAGTGGGAACCGCGCGTGGTGATGCCTGTCGTGGGGTCGTTCGCCAGTTGTCGCAGGTCCTTCGATGCCATCGAGCGGCTCTGGCTGGTGGCGCTGGCATAGTCGGCGAGGGTCATGTATCCCTGGCGGTCGATGACGTCGAGGGCCTTGCTTATGCGCTCGTCGCGGCTGTCGCTGGTCTTGCAGGGCACCACGATGTCTCTCTCCGCGCGCTCGAAGGTGGCTTCCCTGTTCATCTGCTCCAGCAGCTTGGGGTCGGGCTTGAAGTTGATGCCCTTGATGTAGACGTGTCTGTATTTGTTCCTTGGCTTGCTGTCGTCGTCGCTGTCCTTTTGTTTCATGGCGGCGGCCTCGCTGGGTGTCGACGTGTCGAAGCCCAGCGCCAGCGAGAACACGCCCAGCCCGTCGATCTTGATGTTGTGGCCCAGGGGCATCCAGCTTTTCATCGTAGTCACCAGCGCGTCCATCACGCCTCGGATGGTGCCCTCGCTGAAGCTTCCGCCGTAGTCGCGCATGTGGCGTACGACGGTGTCGAAGTCGTGCAGCGAGTAGGTCTGCATGCGTGGATATACCTTCTTCTTTCCGTCGCCCATCTCCTCGCTCATCTCTTGTAGTACATAGTTTGGCATAGTCTCTTGATGTTTATTTTCTTTGTTCTCTGTTTATTTGTTTTTTCCTGCCTGTGTAAGTTCTGTACCCAACTTGGAAACATGTGTCTACAAGTTGGAAACATGTGTCGCCAACTTGGCTACAGGTGTTTCTAAGTTGGAAACATAACTTTCCACGCTGCAAAGATACATTTTTCTTTCGAGACGGCAAAATTTCCAGCGAATTATTTGCACAGGCGATAAGTCGGCCCTGATGGTGTGACAAATGGCGGGCTCGTTCGTCGTATATTATAAATTAGGTGTAAAAATATAGAACGATATGAAAAAAACAATGATCATGATGCTGGCTGCCGTGCTGTGCTACGCCTCGGCATTAGCCCAGCGGACGCTGACTGTAGCGAAGGACGGCAGCGGCGACTATGCTACGATTCAGGCCGCTGTCGATGCGGTGGCCGAGGGTGAGGAGGCTACTATCCACATTAAGGCAGGAACATACGAGGAAATGGTGAAGATAGGCAAGCGCACCAGTCCCTCGACGAAGCGCATCTCGCTGATAGGCGAGGGCATGGGCTCGACCGTCATCACGGCTGCCAACGGCAAGAATACCATTGGCAATGGCAAGGACGTGCGCGACTATGCCACGCTGGGCATCTTTGCCCCCCACTTCTATGCCCAGGGCATCACCATCCGGAATACGGGCGGCAAGGCTGCCGGACAGGCGCTGGCCGTGCATGTGGACGGCGACTGCGCCACGTTCTACCGCTGCCGCATAGCAGGCTATCAGGACACCCACCGCACGAAGAAGGAGACGCGCAGCTACTATAAGGAATGTACCATCGAGGGTGCCACCGACTTTATCTATGCTGGCGGCACATGCTGGTTTGAGCGCTGCACGCTGCACTGCGTGGCAGCGGGCTATATCACTGCCCCAGAGGATATTACCGTCAGCACCACTGCCTCGGACGGCACAAAGCTTTGGCTGGGATTCATCTTCAACGAGTGCGAGGTGACCAAGGGTGCCGATGTCAAGGACAACTCGGTGGCGCTGGGCCGCTGCTGGGGTGCGGAGCAGTGCGGCTCGCTGTTCATGAACTGCCAGCTGGGCAGCGCCATCAAGGCGGCAGGCTGGGAGACGATGGGCGGCAACGACGGCTCGAAGTCCTACTATGCCGAGTATAAGAGCAGGAGCGGCAGAGCGCTGGCAGACGTGTCGAAGCGCATCAGTTGGAGCCACCAGCTGACGGAGGCCGACTACGAGAAGGTGAACACGTGGGCCAAGGTGGACGTCCTCTTCCGCAGCGTCAAGACGGACAGGGAGCCCTTCGACCCGGAGGCCGTCATTGCCGCCAAGATGACCACCGCCGACTATGCCCCATTGGAGCAGAAACTGCTGGCCTTCCCTACGGCACGCGGCTTTGGCAAGTATGTCACGGGCGGACGAGGCTGCAAGGTGGTCGAGGTGACCAATCTCGACGACAACCCCTCGAATCCCTCCGAGGGCTCGCTGCGCTGGGCGCTCACGGTGGCAGGCAAGGAGAATGCCACCATCGTCTTCCGCGTGAGCGGCGTCATCAAGTTAGGCATCAATGCCCAGAAGAAGCGCGAGATGCGCGCCAACCTGAAGAATGTCACCATCGCCGGACAGACGGCTCCTGGCGAGGGCATCCTCATTCGTGGCGGCAAGATGAATTTTGGCGGCTCCAACAATGTCATCATCCGCAACCTGCGCTTCCGCGTGGGCGACATCGACGAGGCCGACCTGGCCAAGGCTACGGACAGCCGCTTCATTGCGGGTGCCGGCTTCGGACTGGAGAATGCCAGCAACATCATCATCGACCACTGCTGCTTCGGATGGAGCGGCGAGGAGAATATGACGATGTACGACAACCACTTCACCACCGTACAGTGGTGCATCATCCACGAGGGACTCTACGATGCAGGCCACCAGAAAGGCAGTCGCAGCTACGCCAACCAGTGGGGCGGCTCGCCAGCCACGTATCACCATAACCTGCTGGCGCACAACTATAACCGCAGCTCGCGACTGAACGGCGCCTCCAGCACGACGGAAGACCGCAACGTCTTCATGGAGTATATGAATAATGTGAACTACAACTGGGGCAAGAAGAACTCCTGCTATGGCGGCGAGAACGAGGCTGGCACCTACAGCTCGCACGAGTGCAACTTCGTGGGCAACTACTACAAACCCGGCCCCTCGACACCCAGTGGCAGCTACTTCATGGAGATGTCGGCTGCCCGTAGCGGCAAGTCGCTCAACCCCAATCCCTCGCGCTGGTATCTCGCTGACAACGTGATGGAGGGCAGCACCAGCGCCACCAGCGACAACTGGAGCGCCATCCATAACAACACCTCCTACAAGGTGGCAGACATGAAGTCGGAGTCGCTCCTCTATCCCTCTGCTGACGTGACCCGTCTGGACAAGTGCAAGTTCGACGACTATGACCGCTATCGCACCCCCACAGAGAGCGCCGAGGCCGCCTATGAGCACGTGTTGGAGCAGGCTGGCACCATCTGTCGCGACCAGACGGAACGGCGCATCGTCAACGAGGTGCGCAACAAGACGGCTCAGTATAAGGGCACGGCTCTCAACAAGGCAGGATTCATCGACTCGCCTGACGATGCCGAGGGTTGGCCCGCCTACGCTGAGGCTGCACCCGTGACAGACAACGACCACGACGGAATGGCCGACGACTGGGAGCTGGCTCACGGGCTGAACCCCGCCAACGCGGAGGACGGCCAGCAGGTAGCATCTGCTGAGGGCTATACGGCGCTGGAGGTCTATCTGAACAGTCTGATGGGCGAGAAGATTGAGATGACTACGACAGCCATCCGCACCATCCATGCAAAGGCTGCTGGCGAGGTGGTCGGACGCGAGTATTTCACTGCCGACGGGCGGCAGACGAGCCGCCTGCAACACGGACTGAACATCGTCCGCGAGCGGATGGCCGACGGCTCTGTACGAACAGTAAAGGTAATGACGAGATAGTTGACAGTTGATAGTTGAAAGATGAGACAGATTACGATATGTTTGGCTGTCATTTGGGCAGTCTGTGCTGTGGCCCAAGAGAAGAGAACGCTGGCCTTCCCAACGGCTGAAGGCTTTGGCAAGTACACCTCTGGCGGACGCGGAGGCAAGGTGGTCGAGGTGACCAACCTCAACGATGCGGGCGAGGGCTCGCTGCGCTGGGCACTGACGGAGGCGGGCCGCGAGAATGCCACCATCGTCTTCCGCGTCAGTGGCATCATCGAGGTGGGACCCAATCCCCAGCGCAAGGGTGAGCGCGCCATCCGCGCCAAGCTGAAGAATGTGACCATCGCAGGTCAGACGGCTCCTGGCGAGGGCATCCTCATTCGTGGGGGCAAGCTCAATCTGGGCGGTTCTGAGAATGTCATCATCCGCAACATCCGCGCCCGTCTGGGTACCAAGGAGCTGGAGCGCAACCCTGGCGAGAGCGATGCTGACTACAGGAAGCGCTGCTTCATCGAGGGCGGAGCCATCGGCATAGAGAATGCACGCGACATCATCATCGACCACTGCTGCTTTGGCTGGAGCGGCGAGGAGAATATGACGATGTACGACAATCACTATACTACCGTCCAGTGGTGCATCGTGCACGAGGGGCTCTACAATGCAGGCCACCATAAGGGCGTGCGCGGCTATGGTGCCCAGTGGGGCGGCTCGCCAGCCACCTTCCATCACAACTTGCTTTCGTGCAATGACAGCCGCTCGGCTCGCCTGAACGGTGCCACCAATCCCAAGGTAGACAAGAATGTGTTTATGGAGTATCAGAATAATGTCAACTTCAACTGGGGCCGCCGCAACTCCTGTTATGGCGGCGAGAACGAGGCTGGCGAGGGCAGTAGTCATGAGTGCAACTTCGTAGGCAACTACTACAAGCCTGGTCCTGCCCATCCAGAGGACAATGTGCTGATAGAACTCTCGCAGGCCCGCAAGGGTAAGCAACTCACGGGGCCCTCGCTGTGGTATTTCGCAGACAATGTGATGGAGGGCGTGAAGACGACGGACAGCTGGCAGTTGATTAGCAACAAGACGGGCTTCGCTATCGACCAGATGCGCCAGCCCCAGCTCCTCACCACGACGGAGTATCAGGACTATCTCACCCCTGCCGAGTCGGCGCAGAAAGCCTATAAGCACGTGTTGGAGAAGGCAGGCACCATTCATCGCGACATCATAGAGCGTCGAATCATCACGGATGTCAGGAGTGGCAAACCCAAATATCAGGGCAAGAGCGCTGGCAAGCAGGGCATCGTCGACTCGCCTGCCGATGCTGAAGGCTGGCCTCAGTATGCGCCAGCCACGCCTGTGGCAGACAACGACCACGACGGAATGGCTGACGAATGGGAGCGCGCCCACGGGCTGAATCCTGCAGACCCAGAGGACGGCAAGCGGGTGGTATCGAAAGAGGGCTATACTGCCCTGGAGGTTTACCTATGTAGCCTGATGGGCGAAAAGATTAAGATGATGAAATAAAAAGCAACTGAGCAACCCTTCTGACAGGTTGCTCAGTTTTGTCTTATAGGGTTATCTCGCCAGAGCCGAAGCAGCGGTGATGGTCGGCATCGTAGACCACACAGAACTGGCCTGGGGCTACTCCGTGAATGGGACGCGAGGAGTGTATCATGTATTCGCCGCCCCCCAGCGGCTCTATCGTAGCGTGGAAGTAGTCGGAGGTGTGGCGAATCTTGAAGGTGATGCCGTTCGAGTTGAGAGTTGAGAGTTGAGAGTTGAGAGTGTCTGCGAGGCACTGCTCCAAGGGCAGGGTGAGCGCGTGGAAGTCGCGAATCTTGAAGTCCTGCTTGTAGGCTGTCGCAGGGTCGTAGCCGTGTGAGACATACAGGATGTTGGCCTCGACATCCTTCTTCACCACAAACCAAGGGCCGCCGCCGAAGCCCAGACCCTTGCGCTGGCCAATGGTGTGGAACCACAGTCCGCGATGCTGGCCAATCCGCTTGCCCGTCTCCAGTTCTACCACGTCTCCAGGTTGTTCGCCCAGATAGCGGCGGATGTAGTCGTTGTAGTTGATTTTTCCTAAAAAGCAGATGCCCTGCGAGTCGCGACGATGGGCAGGAGCCAGATGCTCGCGCTCTGCTATCTGGCGCACTTCCTCCTTCATCATGTGCCCGATGGGGAAGAGAGTCTTCTTCAGCTGCCAGTCGTAAATCTGAGCCAAGAAGTCCGTCTGGTCCTTCACAGGGTCTGGACTGGTGCAGAGCCATTTCAATTTACTATTTACAGATTTACTATTTACTATTTCTTCCTCTTCCGTCTGGGCATAGTGGCCTGTGGCTATCAGGTCGTAGTCGTGGCCCCGCTTCTCGTCGAAGGCACCAAACTTGATGAGGCGGTTGCACATGACATCGGGGTTGGGTGTCATACCTGCACGCACCTTCTCCATCGTGTAGCGCGTCACCTGATTCCAATACTCCTTGTGGCAGTCTATGACTTCCAGCTTGCAGCCATACTTGTGGCTGACGGCAGTAGCCATCTCCAAGTCCTCCTCCGAAGAGCAGTCCCACTCTTCCTCTTCTTCTGGACCAATCTTGATATAGAAGCAGTCAGGTTGAAGCCCCTGACGTACCAGTTCGTAGAGCACTACGCTGGAGTCGACGCCGCCAGAAAGCAGCACTGCAATACGCTTGTCTTGTAGATTCATGCTGCAAAGGTAGTGAAATAATCTTAAAAATGCAAACAATTCTATTGCTATTTAGAAGAAACGATGTATCTTTGCGATATCAAAATGATATCAATCTAAAATTTAATGAATATGGAAATGAAGGAGTTTAAGTTTAAAGGTACTGTGCTGAACGGCTTTCTGATGCTGTTCTTGACTTTGGCATTATGTGTTGCTGCCATCGTGGGTGTTGTCTTTGGTATTATTCGGCTTGATGAAACTGACGGCGGTAGTGGTGGCTGGCTGTTGGGAGGCAGTGTGTTGCTGCTGTTGATTGATATTGTATGTATGTGCAGTTTCCTACAGCTGGAGCCTAACGAGGCCCGCGTTATCACTTGGTTCGGCAAGTACAGCGGCACCTTTTCAGAGACGGGTTTCTACTGGATAAATCCATTCTATGGAACAAAGAAGGTGAGCCTGCGCGCCCGCAACTTGGATGCTGAGCCTATCAAGGTTAACGACAAGACGGGCAATCCCGTGATGATAGGTCTGGTGCTGGTGTGGAAACTGAAGGATACGTACAAGGCTCTGTTCGAAGTGGACACTCAGACGATGGCCTCTAATCCGGCCGCAGTAGGCAGTGACACCAAGGGACTGATGAATGCTCTGGAAAACTTTGTCCGTGTGCAGAGTGATGCGGCCCTTCGCCAAGTAGCAGGTCAATACGCTTACGACGATGAGGATAACAAGAACGATGAGCCAACCCTTCGCTCGAGTGCCGATGAGATTAACGAGCAGTTGGAACAGAAACTCGATGAGCGTCTGGCATTGGCTGGTATTGAGGTCGTCGAGGCTCGCATCAACTATTTGGCATACGCTCCTGAGATTGCTGCAGTCATGTTGCGTCGCCAGCAGGCTTCTGCCATCATTACTGCTCGCGAGAAGATTGTGGAAGGTGCAGTATCGATGGTAAAGATGGCTCTCGACAAACTGACTGACGAGGGTGTCGTGGAACTTGATGACGACAAGAAAGCTGCTATGGTCAGCAATCTGCTTGTTGTGCTCTGTGGCGACGATTCGGCTCAGCCTGTAGTGAACACAGGAACGCTGAATCATTAGACGTAGCAACGTAAAAGGCTTAATTCTGTCTTTAAATAGCTATTATGGCAGAAAAGACCACCAAGAGTTTTATCTTGCGCGTTGATGCTGACACCATGAATGCGATAGAGGCTTGGGCTGCAGACGAGTTCCGTAGCACCAATGGTCAGCTCCAGTGGATTATTACAGAGGCCCTGCGCAAAGCCAAGCGTCTGCCTAAACAGAAGAAAGGAAACAAAATAATTACGATATGATATGAAAACAGAAGGATATAGACAAAAGGAGTATGGCAGGCCCGTAAAGCGCTATTGCCAGACGCTCGACCTGAAGGATGATGCAGCGCTGATAGCCAAGTATAAGGAGGCGCACGACCAGTTTCACTTCTGGCCCGAAATCAAGGCCGGCATCCAGGAGGTGGGCATCCTGGAGATGGAGATATACATCCTGGGCAACCGCCTGTTCATGATTGTGGAGACGGCCCTCGACTTCGACTGGGATACGGCGATGGTCCGTCTGGCAACGCTGCCCCGCCAGGAAGAGTGGGAGGCATACGTCGCCCTGTTTCAGGACTGCAAGCCTGGGGCTACGAGCGACCAGAAGTGGCAGCTGATGGAGCGCATGTTCCACCTGTATGAATAGAGTACAACCTAAAGCGAAAAGAAATATGATAGAACTGAAGAACGAACAGCTGACCATCCGCGTGGCAGAGAAGGGAGCCGAGCTCCAGAGTGTGAAGGACGCCGAAGGGCGCGAGTATATGTGGCAGGCCGGACCTGAGTGGCCCCGCCATTCGCCCATCCTGTTTCCTATCGTATGCAGTGTGAACAACGAGACCTATCGCGTCGACGGCAAGGAGTATCATCTGCCCCGTCACGGATTCGCTCGCGACAAGGAGTTTACGCTCATCTCGCAGACGGACGATAAGGTGACCTTTGCCCTGCACGACAGTGAGGAAACGCTCAAGGTGTATCCCTACCACTTCAACCTCGCCATCACCTATCGTCTGGAAGGCAACAAGATTGGTGTCATCTGGCATGTGGAGAATACCGATACACGTGAGATTCACTTCCAGATAGGCGGCCATCCTGCCTTCAATATGCCTGGTGGCAAGACGGAAGGCATCATCAAGCTCGACAACGAGGAACCTATGGACATTCTGAAAAGCTATGCCGACGGCTCGCACGACCTCGTCGATGTGCCCTTAGGCGCTGATATGGGTATCTTGGAAATCAGCAAGAGCTTCTTCGTCAACGACAGTGTGAAGATTCATAAGAGTCAGACCCATCGCGCCATGCTGCTCGACACCAATGGCGAACCCGCTGTCACTGTCGATTACAAGACTCCCGTCTGCGCCTTCTGGAGTCCGTTTGGCAAGAATGCACCCTTTGTCTGCATTGAGCCTTGGTACGGCATAGGCGACCATCGCGGCTTCGATGGAGAGTTCAAGGACAAACCGCTGATGAACCACCTGCTGCCTGGGGCCTCGTTCATGTCTAAATATACCATTACGATTGGCTAAGGCAAATACCGCGAAGTTTAATAGGCTTCGCGGTATTTGTTTTCGTCCTTATCTTCCAACATGGAGAGATAAGATTGATAGCGGCTCTGGGCAATGTAGTGGTCCTCGACGGCTTTCAGCACTGCGCATCCAGGCTCGTGGGTATGGGTGCAGTCTGAGAAGCGGCATTGCTTGGAGAACTCGAAAATCTCCTTGAAGTAGCTGGTCAGCTCCTCGCGCTCCATATCGAAGGTGCCGAACCCCTTAATGCCAGGGGTGTCAATAAGCCAGGAGGATTTACAGTTTACGGATTTACTATCTACTATTTGGAGAGGAATCATCTCAGAGAAGGTCGTGGTGTGCATTCCTGTCTGGTGGGCATCGCTGATGTCGGCTACGCGCAGGTTGGCATGAGGTGCTAAGCGATTGATGAGTGTCGACTTGCCTACGCCACTATTGCCGCTGAGCAGTGTAATCTTGCCTTCCAGCAGGGGGCGCAGCTCCTCTACACCATCACCTCGTTCGGCAGAGATGGCTCTGCACTCATAGCCTACAGTCTCGTAAAGCTGGATCATCATTTGCTGGTAGTGCCTCTCCTCGTCTGTGAGCAGGTCGGCCTTGTTGAAGATGAGGATGACGGGTACGCGATAGGCCTCTGCCGAAGCCAGAAAACGGTCGATGAAGGTGGTAGAGGTTTGGGGCTTGCTGACGGTGATGACGAGCAGTGCCTGATCGACGTTAGCAGCAAGGATGTGGCTCTGCTTGGAGAGGTTGATGCTCTTGCGGATGATGTAGTTGCGGCGATCCTCAATCTCGGTAATCCATCCGTAGCATTCGCCGCTGCTATTGTCCTTGTTTTCGAGGATGGTGACCCTGTCGCCCACAGCCACAGGATTGGTGGAGCGTATGCCCTTGATGCGGAAGTTACCCTTTATCTTACAATCGACAGTTGGCCCATCATCCGTTAGGACGGTGTACCAACTGCCGGTATTCTTAATGACGAGTCCTTTCATTTAGACCGTCATAATTTCCTTGTTCTTGGCCTCCATCAGTTCGTCAAGTTTCTTGATGTACTTGTCGTGAAGCTTCTGCAGGTCGTTCTCGGCGTCCTTCTCGTTGTCTTCAGAGAGTCCGTCCTTGATGGCTTTCTTCAGTTTGTCCTTGATGTCGGCACGCACGTTGCGCACTTCGACTTTGGCTTTCTCGGCAATCTTGTTGCATTGCTTTACAAGGTCGCGGCGGCGCTCTTCGGTAGGCTGGGGGATGCCCAGGCGGATAATCTCGCCGTTGTTCTCAGGGGTGATGCCCACGTCGGAGTCCATGATGGCCTTCTCAATATCCTTGATTTGCTTGCGATCCCAAGGCTTGATGGCGATGGTGCGCGCATCGGGTGTAGAGACGTTGGCCACTTGGTTGAGGGGAACCTTCTGCCCGTATGATTCTACTCGCACGCCACTGAGAATGGCTACATTGGCGCGTCCTGCGCGAATCCTGTTCAGCTCTTCTTCGAGGAACATCGCAGCCATCTCCATGCGCTCCTCGGCTGCTTCTAATGTCTGTTTAACGTCAATCATTTTCTTTGATAGTTTGATTATTCTTCCGACAAAGATACGAATAAGTGAGTAAAAAACAAAATAAATTCAAGAAAAATTTGGTGAATGACTTATTTTTTCTTATCTTTGTCGCGTAATCGTACTTATCATCCAGTATCAAAACCTAATCTATGGATTTAAATATCATACTGTCATCCCAGGTAGAAGTTGTGAAACAGGCGTTCAATCCTGACCACATCGTGGTATATATTATGGCAGCATTTTTGATTAGCGTCTTTGTCCTGCTGTTTTATAACAGGTTGTATGTCTTCAAGGAGCAGGATGCCAAGGCACGGAGCCAGAGTATGAACAATCGACTGGCGCTGGTTTTGCAGACAGGCAACCTCAAACTGTGGCTCTATGATGTGGCGAGCCGTCACTATTTCACGTTGTCCGAGAATGGCGATTACGAGCACGAATACAATCCCGTTGACTTTGCCGATTTTTTTGAGCGCGACGACTTCGAGCGTATGCGCAAGGAGGTGTTCGACATCTGTGAGGGGCGCGGTTCCTCGTCGTTTGTTAAGCTGAGGAGTAATCCGAAGAACAAGGGACAGCAGAGCTTCTATGAGGTGAAGCTCTCGATAGTGGGCACCGACAAGAAAGGCAGGGTCAGGCAGTTGCTTGGTGTCCAGCACGATGTCACAGCCGACATGCTGAAGCAGAAGAAAGTGAACGAGCTGCTGTTGCGCTATCACACGGTTTTCAATACGTCGCTTATCGACATGTTGTTCTACGACAGCAACGGCGTGCTGCGCGACATCAACGACAAGGCCCTTCGCTCGTTCCATGTTCCCAACCGCGAGTTTGTGCTCAACGGGAAGTTCCTCCTCCAGAACAACCCCTTCTTCAGCAAGTTCAAGCTGGAAGATGCCAAGGACACCCGTTCCTCCTCTATCATCAACTTCAAGGACTTTCAGGACAAGCGCTACTATACTGAATCGCTCGGGCTGGAGGGTAAGATGTATTACGAGTCGACCATCAATCCTATTCGCGATGCCCAGGGACGGTTGGAAGGATTCTATATGGCAGGGCGTAATGTGACGGAGATGGTCGAGTCGTACCATCATCAGCAGGAGAGCACCAACAGGCTGCGTAAGGTCAACGCGGATATTGAGAACTATATCACGAACATCAACTATGCGCTGCGGGTGAGTGATGTCCGACTGGTGAACTACTATCCGCAGAGCTATACGCTGGAGGTGTCGAGCAATGTCAGTGGCGGCCAGCTACGACTGTCACAGCTGCGCTGCATCCGTCTGGCCACGATACCCTTCCGTCGTGTCGTGTCGAGCATGCTCAATCGCATGGACCATCTGACACCTTATTATATATCGCACACCATCGAGACTGAGATTCGCGACAAGAAAGGCCGCCAGATATGGCTCATGTTCCACATGGTGCCTATCCGGGACAGCGAGGGCAAGGTGGTCCGCTACTTCGGTCTTTGCCGCAATATGACAGACATGGTGGAAACCGAGCGCCATTTGGCCATCGAGACCAAGAAGGCGCAGGAGACCGAGCTGCTGAAGCAGTCGTTCCTGACCAATATGAGCTACGAGATCCGCACGCCACTGAATACGGTAGTCGGTTTTGCCGAACTCTTCGAGGCTGAGCACGATGAGGCTGATGAGCCCGTCTTTGTGGAGGAAATCAAGCGCAACTCCAACTCGCTGCTTGAGTTGGTGAACGACATCCTCTTCCTGTCGCGCCTGGATGCCAACATGCTGGAGTATAACAAGGCAGACATCGACTTTGCCCTTATCTTCGACAGCCACTGCCAGATGGGCTGGAGCGGTGTCACTCCCAAGGTGAAGACCATCATAGAGAATCCGTACGAACATCTGGTGGTGAATATCGACTTTGAGCATTTAGGCAAGGTGATTGAGAAACTCTGCGCGAATTCGGTCCACTTCACGAGTGAGGGCTTCATCCGTGCCAAGTATGAGTATCGTCACGGCGAACTGACCATCAGCATCGAGGATACGGGTGGAGGCATAGACCCGGAGGGCCTTGCTCACGCCTTTGATCGTTTTGCCCGCGACCAGCAGGAGCGGATGTGCGGCACTGGGTTGAACCTGCCTATCGTGCAGTCGCTGGTAGAGCAGATGGGGGGCACTATCGAGCTGCAGTCGGAGCTGAACAAGGGTACGACAGCCTGGGTGACTATCCCCTGTGAGGCCAAGCATATTGAGAAGAAACGCGAAATCATATAATCCCAAACAGGCATGCTATGAGTATTCTGTCCCATATATTCCTACTCTCGGCGGTGAACACTCCCCCGACCCTGTCATTGGTCATGATGACACTGGTCATTATCGTGTTCATGGTTGTGCTGTTATCCAATCGCATGATCCTGCTTCGTGTGCATCGGCGCATGAAGAAAACCGAGCATACCACGTCGATGCTGCAGAACGCGGTGGAAATCAGTGGTAACGAGGTAGTGCGCTACGATTTGCTCGACCGCCGTATCTATAAACTCTATGGCAAGATGTTCCCTGACAAGGCACTGACGGCAGACGAATGGCGAAAACATGTACACCCAGACGATCTGGAGGAAACGCTGGAGTGGATACATCAGGTGGCGGAGGGCAGCCTGAAGCGGGCGGAGTTCTACTATCGCTGGAATTTCGATTTCACCGGCCAGTCGCCCCGCTGGGGATACATGCACAATGTCAGCGTCCCGGAATATCAGAAAGATACCAAGAAGGTCATCAGTGTCATCAGTACGGTGCTTGATGAGACTGCCCGGCAGCAACAAGAGGAGCGCGAGAAGGAACTGAGCAACAAGTATAAGCTCATCTTCGAGAACTCCATCATCGGACTCTCCTTCTATACACCTGAAGGCTGGTTGCTCGCCTCGAACAAGATGATGCGTGAGATTTGTCATTTTGAAAGCGATGAGTATGATGACTTCTTCTCCAAGACCAACCTTTTCGAACTGTCACCTTTCCGCGAGTGTTGCAATCCTGAACATTTGGAAGAACTGTGGATATGCCACCAGAGCATTGTTCCCGAGCGCGATATCCGTGACTATCTGGAAACCCGTCTGCACCCCATCTGTGACGAGTCGGGAAAGGTGGTCTATATCGCTGTCGCTACGCGCAATGTCACGCAAGAGCGCGAGCTGTATCTGCAGTCCAAACTTACCGACTCGCAGATACAGCAGGCCAACGAGAAGATCAAGGCCTACGAGGAGGAGCTGACCTTCATGATGGAGACTTGCGAGATGCGGGCCTGGCGCACCACTTATAAAGAAAAGAAAGTACAGTTCCTGAAAGGTCTGAGCACTGTTGAGCGCGAGATAACTATCAGCGACTATTTGCAGTATTTCATCGACGACGGCGAGACGGTGGCCAATTATTTCGAGGAACCCGAGAAGCATTTTTCCGCGCCTATGTCCGTGCTCAGGAAGTCGCGCCCCATCTTCAACGAGGCAGAGCCGGTGATATGGTACCAGATTAACAGCGTTCCCGTCTTTAACAATCAAGGCGAACTGGTGGGCTCGTTCGGACTTATCCGAAACATGACTCCCTTCATTCAGGCTCAGGAGAAGCTGAAACTGGAGACCGAGCGTGCCAACGACTCTGGTCGCCTGAAGTCCGTGTTCCTGGCCAATATGACCCACGAGATTCGCACGCCGCTGAATGCCATCGTGGGCTTCTCCGACCTCCTGCAGGCTATCGACTCGCCGGAGGAGAAGAAGGAGATGATTCGTGTCATTCATAACAATTGCGACATGCTGCTCCGGCTCATCAACGACATCCTGGTGCTCTCCAACTTCGATGCCAACGCGATGCAGCTCGTGCCTGGAAAGGTTGACTTCTCGCGCGAGTTCGACCTCACCTGCCAGTCGCTGCAGCAGCGCGTGCAGGAGCCTGCGGTGGAGTTCCAGAAGGACAATCCGCTGCCCTCGCTGCTCATCAATATTGATATCGGGCGCATCCAGCAGGTCATCACCAACTTCGTCACCAACGCGGTGAAGTACACCCATCAGGGCCACATCCGTGTCGGCTATCGGATGGAAGACAACGGCCTGCTGTATGTCTATTGCGAAGACACAGGCTCCGGCATCCCCAAGGAGAAGCAGGAGGCCGTCTTCGAGCGCTTCGTGAAACTGAACGACTATATCCAAGGTACTGGTCTCGGACTCTCCATCTGCAAGGCCATTGTAGAGAAGTGCGGGGGAACAATCGGTGTGGAGAGTGAGGAAGGCAAAGGCTCTACCTTCTGGTTCCGAATACCAGTAGAAGTACTTAACGAATAAACGATGGAAATGTTGAAGCATACCTTATTTATATTATTATTGGCTCTGATGCCCGCAGTCACGCTTTGTGCAAACGAAGGCGAGGGCTACGAGGCCTTTACCGAGGATCATCCGCTGATTTATGAAGATGCATGGGATCTGTGGCCCTACGTCTACCTCAACGGGAACGGCGAGCCGGAAGGCTTTAATGTCGACTTGCTGAAACTCATCTTCAAGGAGCTCAGCATCCCTTACATGATTAAGCTCAGTCCTACCTCTGAGGCATTGAACCACCTGAAGGCCGGACATGCCGATGTGACGTGCGGCATGGACGCTCATTTCCATAACGACTACGCTCAGTATGGAAAGTCCGTCATCCAGATTTTCACGCACAGCGTGCTCCATCGTAAGAACGAGCCTGCCAAGATAAAGAATGTGGAGGACTTGTCGCGCAACAAGGTCATCGTCCATGACGGCAGCTTCAGTCATCACCTGATGGTCCGTCGCGGCTGGGGAGCCAATGCCGTTCCCTATGACGATATGCAGGAAGCTGTCCGTCTGGTACACAATGAGCCTGGTCATCAGATCGTATGGAACACGCTCTCGCTTCAGGCGCTCATCCGCAAGTTCAACTACGACGACTTGGAGGTCACGCCCGTGAATATCCAGCATGGTGAGTATAAGTTCATGTCAAACAATGCGCGCCTGCTTCAGCAGATGGACAGTGTGTACACCGTGCTCAGCGCCGAGGGCAGGCTGCAGGCCATCCAGAACAAGTGGTTCTATCCCGAGCGTAAGGACTCGGGCATCCCGTCGTGGATATGGTTGGTCATCGGCGCCCTGCTGTTGTTCGTCCTGCTGTCGCTCCTCTTCTTCGTCATCTATCGCCGCAAGGAGAAGCGCATGACGAAGTCGCTCCGTAGCAGCAACCGCCGGCTGGCACTCATTCTGAAGACGAGTCATGTGCGGATTTGGCTCTACCATGTAGACACCAAGACCATCACTACATTCAACGAGAACGGGGTGGCAGACAATGACAACCTCACGCCTAACTTCTTCTTCTACTCTATGGTGAAGGAGGACTACGAGCGAATCCTGCAGGCACTGGCCAATGTCTCGCTGCAGAAGTCGGAGCGAGAGACCCTCGACGTGCGAGCGAAGGACGGTTCTCATGGCGAGCTTCACAGCCTTACAATCGGGCTCTCCGTCTTCAGTCGCGGCAAGAATGGCGTGCCTGTGGATATTATCGGTACTACCAGCGATGTCACGGAGGACAAGTTGAGGCAGCAGCAGGCTCAGGACACGATGCTGCACTATCAGACCGTGTTCAACAGTTCGATGGTCGACATCGTGGCCTATGACGAGCATGGTGTGATAATGGATATGAACGACAAGGTGCGCCGGGCATTATCGGGCAGTGTCGACCATATCCTTGCCTCGAAGATTACGCTGCGCGATGTGCTGGGCGCGGAGTTCGACGACTTGGAGCATCTGGACCTTACCTACCTTACGCAGCTGCTCCATTGGCCAGGCGATGAGCGCGCGCTGAGCCGGCTGTTGCAGCGCGACGAGATGTACTATGAGTTGCAGATGGCCCCCGTGCGCAACGAACAGGGCCGCCTGATGGCGGTCTATGGCACGGGACGAAACGTGACAGAGGTGGTCCAGTCGTACAGGTTGTTGCAGCTTAATATCGAGCGTTTGCAGCATGCTACCGACGAGTTGGACCGTTATGTGCGTAATATCGACTTCGTGCTGAAGAAAGGTGGTGTGCGTATGGTCAGCTATTCGCTCGACACGCATACGCTGACGCTCTATAGTGAGATTGGTAAAGACCAGCTGACGCTGACCCAGACGCGCGCGCTCACGCTGGTATGCGACGAGTCGAAGCGCATAGCCCTGCAGGCCTTTACCAGCATGGACAACGGCACGCGCTCTACGGTCGAGGCTACGGTCAAGACGCAGTTGCGCCACGGGGATGAGGGCGACCAGCCTGCATGCCCGTTATATCTCTACTTGTCGCTGATGCCCACCTACGGAAGTGACGGGCAAGTGACGGGCTACTTCGGCATGTGCCGCGACGTGAGCCTTATCAAGGCCACTGAGGATGCATTGGCTCACGAGGCCGCCCGGGCGCAGGAGGTAGAGACCGTCAAGAATGCCTTCCTCCGTAATATGAGCTATCAGATTCGTACGCCGCTCAACTCGGTGGTAGGCTTTGCCGAACTCTTCGAGATGGAGCATTCGCCTGAGGACGAATCCGTATTTATTCAGGAAATCAACGACAATGCCTCGCGCCTGTTGGAGCTCATCAACGACATCCTGTTCCTATCGCGTCTGGATGCCCAGATGATAGAATACAAGCGGGAGATGATCAACTTCGCCGAGTTTTTCGAGTCGCGTTGCCAGACAGTAGGCTTCCACCATCGGAAATCGGGTGTCGACTTTGTGGTCGATGGCAATTATCAGCGGTTGGTGGTCGACATCGACATGAACAATGTGGGTATCATCATCGACCAGATTCTTGCCAATGCCTCCGAATACACATCAGCCGGGCAGGTGCGCTCCAGCTATGACTATACGGGCGAGGCCCTGGTGATGACCTTCCAGGACACTGGTTGCGGCATGTCCGACGAGCAGCTGAAGCATATCTTCGACCGCTTTGCCTCTTCGGGCAGTCGCGGCACGGGCCTCGGCCTGAACATCTGTCAGGAGCTGGCCCAGCAGATGGGCGGCAAGATCAAGGTGCACTCTGAACTCGGCAAGGGCACCATCGTGTGGGTCACCATCCCATGCAGTTGTAGTGAAATAGTAAGGAAATAGGTGAGGAAGGAGGATTATAGAAAAGATGAAGAGATATTGCCTGTATATTGCTTGTTGCTTATGGGCGCTGACAACCGCCACAACGCTGTCGGCCAAGGACACCTTTGGATTCACCAAGGAGCATCCCCTGGTCGTCGTATGCGACTGGGACTTTGCGCCGTTCGAATTTCTGAACTCGGAGGGCATGCCCGACGGTTATAACGTCGAAGTGCTCGACCTGATATTCAGCCGGCTGGGCATTCCGCACCAGTTTGTGATGCAGGAGTGGTATGTGGCCATGCAGATGTTCGACCATCGCAAGGCCGACCTCATCCACGCGCTGTCGGATCACTATAATCATGCGCCGTACGTGATGACCAAGAAGTACATCAACTACTATAACGTGAGCGTAGTGCGCAAGGTCGGCACTCCGCCTCTGTTCCGTCTGGCCGACTTGTCGGAGAAATCCACGCTCATCCTCAAGAAGGACGACTATGCCGAGCTGCGCATGAGGGATATGGACTGCTCCTTCAAGAAGGAATACCGCCCGGCCAAGAGCGCGTTGCAGCGGATACGGCAGGGCAAGGGAAGATATTTCGTATGGGGCGAGGTGCCGCTGAAGCTCAAGATCAAGGAGCTGGGCCTCGACAGCCTCACGATGGACCGCATAGACATCCCGGCGGGCGAGCTGCGCATCGTCAGCTACAACAAGGCGCTCATCGACGTCATCGATGACCAGTACACGCGGTTGGAGCAGGCCGGCGAGCTGGAGAAGATTTACGACAAGTGGTTCCACCCCGAGCGCGTCCACGACGATGCCTCCCCCGTCACGCTCTATATTCTGGGCGGGCTCATCGTGCTGGGCATCCTCATCTTCCTGCTGAACCGTCTGACCACTTTTCGCGTCCGGACGGCGGTGCGCAAGAGCGGCGAGGTGAACGGCATGATGCGTCAGGCGCTGAACATGGGCGACTACAGCGTGATGGAATACGACATCATGACGGGCCATATCCGCAACGTCTACGGAGAGCTGCTCCCGGAGCAGGGCATGTCGATGTACGAGTTCCAGCAGCGGCTGGCGCCCGAGGAACTGGAGGATTTCCAGAATTCTCTCGACCAGATGCACCGTGGAAAGATGCTCCATTGGACGATGAGGAAGCGCTTTAATGCCGGAACGGCGGAGTCGCCCGAATGGCGGATGCTCTACGGCGAGGCCATCGTGGAATATGAGAACGACCAGCCCCGCTACATTGTGAATACGGTGAAGGACATGACCACCGAGGTGGAGACAGAGCGCCGCAATCAGGAGATTGGAGCGCGCTATATGAAGATATTCGAGACCAGCATGATAGCCATGTCATTCTATGATGCCAAGGGGCGGCTGCTCGACCTGAACCGGAAGATGCGCGAGCTCTGCGCCTTCGACGAGGACGGCGAGCGCCACTTCCGCGAGACCTCGCTCTTCGACGCGCCCCTGCTGCAGGACGTCATCTGGGAGGGCAGCCGCGAGCCGGTGCACGTCTGCCAGCACATGTACTATCCGAAGCTGGGCATCGACAAGTATATCGAGGCGCGCATCCTGCCCGTCGTCGACGATGCCGGCCAGCTCATCTACTACGTCGTCACCAGCCGCGACCTCACCAGCGAGCGCGAGATGTATATGCAGCAGCGCGAGCACGAGCAGCGTCTGCACAGCACCAATGCCGCCATCAGCACCTACGAGGAGCGCCTGCACTATCTGCTCAAGGAGTGCAACATGTATGTCTGGCAGTTCGACTTCGCCAGCCGTCGCATCAACTTCGCGCAGACGCTGGGCAAGGTGGAGTTCTCCACCAGCATCGAGGAGCACATGGAGAGCATCGCCCCCGAGGAACGCGAGCAGGCCCTCAACATCAAGACCAGCACGGTCATGAAGGGCCAGCCCTTCAACGTGGTCCACCACTTCCTGCACACCCCGCTGAGCGACAGCCCCGGATGGTATGCCCTCAACGGACTGCCCCAGCGCGACAAGCAGGGCCGCGTGACGGGATACTACGGTCTGGCCCGCGATGTCACCTACCTCATGCAGACCCAGCAGCGCCTGCGCGAGGAGACTGCCCGAGCCGAGAACTCAGGACTGCTCAAGAGCGCCTTCCTGGCCAACATGACCCACGAGATTCGCACACCGCTCAATGCCATCGTAGGCTTCAGCGGACTGCTCCAGATGGTCGAGGCCCCCGAGGAGCGCAGGGAGTTCATCCGCATCATCCGCAGCAACTGCGACATGCTGCTGCGACTCATCAACGACATCCTCGAGGCATCGAGCATGGGACAGTCTATGACCATCGAACCTGAGGACATCGACCTGGCGATGGTCTTCGACGACATCTGCCAGACCCTCGAACAGCGCGTCGCAGAGTCCGGCATACCCTTCGTCAAGGACAATCCCTACGACACCTGTCCCGCCGTCCTCGACAAGGGCCGCCTGCAGCAGATACTCACCAACTTCGTCACCAATGCCGTCAAATACACCAAGCAGGGCCACATCCGCGTGGGCTATCGCAGGGAGGAACGTGGCGGCCGCCAGGGACTCTACTTCTACTGCGAGGACACCGGCACCGGCATCCCCAAGGACAAGCAGTCGGCCGTCTTCGAGCGTTTCGTCAAGCTCAACGACTACGTGCAGGGCACGGGCCTTGGCCTCTCCATCTGCAAAGCCATCGTTGACCGCTGCGACGGCCAGATCGGTGTCGACTCCGAACCCGGCCACGGCTCCACCTTCTGGTTCTGGGTTCCCTCCGCACGGGATCTATAATTGAACACAGAGAATGCAGAGTTATTTCCATCGCGAGAAATAAAGAACTCTGTGTCTCCGTACTTCTGTGTTCATTCATTCACTCCGCCGAATTCGTCACCCTCTTCCGCATGGCGCGAAACGTTAATGCGCATTATCGATGTCGATAATGCGCATTATTCATTTCGTTGATGCGCATGACCGGAACCAATCATGATACATGGGTAAAACGAATGATGCGCATTATCCGGGAGGACGATGCGCATCAGTGACTTCAGCGATGCAGGAAGAATCAGAAGAGGAAGGTGCGCTCGGCCCAGTAGCAGAGGATACCGGCGAGATAGCCGACGAAGGCTATCCAGGTGATCTTCTTCATGTACCAGCCGAAGGTGATCTTTTCGAGGCCCATGACTACGACACCGGCGGCAGAACCGATGATGAGCATCGAACCGCCCACGCCGGCGCAGTAGGCCAGCAGCTGCCAGAAGATGCCGTCGACGGCCATGTCGCCTGCGGCCTGAACGGGATACATGCCCATGCATCCGGCCACGAGGGGCACGTTGTCGACGATGGACGACAGCACGCCGATGATGCCCGTCACCAGATAGTGGTTGCCCTCGAAGGCAACATCGAGGCTCTTGCCCAGCATGGTGAGCACGCCGATGGTCTCCAGACAGGCTACGGCCATCAGGATGCCGAGGAAGAAGAGGATGGTGGACATGTCAATGCGCGTGAGCATGGTGGTGACGCGCTTCTGCATGGCGCCTTTCTCCTCGGGGGCCTTCAGGTCGGCATAGAATATCTCGGTGACGGTCCACAGCACACCGAGCACGAGCAGGATGCCCACGAACGGCGGCAGGTGGGTGATGGTCTTGAAGATGGGCACGAAGATGAGACCGCCCACTCCCAGGAAGAAGATAATCTTTCGCTGCGAGGTCGTCAGGTCGCTGGCTCCTACGGTCTGGGCCTGCGCGGCTGTAAAGGTCAGGTTGCCCTTGAGCGACAGCGACAGGATGTAGGCTGGGATGACCATCGAGACGAGCGAGGGAATGAAAATCTCCATGATGACGCCGGCGGCCGTGATGACGCCCTTGTTCCAGAGCATGATGGTGGTGACGTCGCCGATGGGCGAGAAGGCACCGCCGGAGTTGGCGGCGATGACTACCAGTGCGGCATAGATGAGGCGGTCCTTCTGGTCGCTCACCAGCTTGCGCAGAATCATAATCATCACGATCGAGGTGGTGAGGTTGTCGAGGATGGCCGACAGGATGAAGGTCATGAAGGCGATGCGCCACAGCAGGGCCCGCTTCGACTTGGTCTGCAGCGTGTCGCGCACAAAGTTGAAACCTCCGTTCTGGTCTACCAGCTCTACAATGGTCATGGCACCCATGAGGAAGAAGAGAGTGGTGGAAGTGGAGCCCAGGTGGTGCTCGATGACTTCGCTGACGGCTGAGGCAACCTTGTCGCCCACGGCTCCAGCCACATAGCTGCCCGGATCGAACATGAAGAGCGTCCAGCAGCCCACGAACATCAGCAAGGCAATGGCAGCCTTGTTGATTTTTGTCAGGCTCTCGATGGCAATGCAGAAATAGCCGATGCAGAAGAGGATGACGATGCAAATTGTTAATGTTGACATAATGATTTGAATTTAATAGATTGTAGATATTGCGTGCAAAGGTACAAATAAAATCAGAAAACAAACCAATTTTTTATTCTAATTTAAGCGTAACCGTTTTGGTTTTGTTCCTCGATTTGATTTTCAGTCTCACCGTTCCTGCCTCCCTGCCGGCGCGCAGGATGACGGTTGTGCTGCCCTGCCAGAGGCGGTGGCTCGCATCGGCGGTCAGCGCGTGGCTCGTGATGTCGCCATTGCTGATGCCCGCGATTCGCGCCGGGCCTTCCAGCTGGAAGGTCAGCTCGTCGTCGGCGGTCCGGACCTGCCGGCCTTGGGCATCGACGGCCCGGATCAGGATGTGCTGCAGGTCGTAGCCATCGGCTTGCCAGCGGCCATTGTCGGCTTCAGCCTGTAGGCCGACAGCCTTGCCGGTGGTCTCCAGCGAGTGGCGAGCCACCACCTTCCCCCCTTGATAGCCTACGGCCTCCAGCCTTCCGCTCTGGTAGTCCGTCTCGCCCCAATGTATCTGGTTGCGCAGCTTCGCCTCGCGAGGATTCTGCCTTCGACCCAGGCTCTTGCCGTTGAGCAGCAGTTCCACCTCGTCGCAGTTGGTAAAGATGTAGAGGTCGGCCTTGGTGCCCGCCGGTCGGTTCCAGTTCTCTGTGTAGCGGTCGTTGGCCATCTTCACTCCGTTCCACATCTCGCTGTTCGCGCTTTCGAGCACCGCCAAGTGGACGGTAGGCTCCTCGGGCTTGAACATCGACTTCATCAGGTAGGCCTTGGGCTTGGGTTGCAGCGAGATGTCGAACACCCCTTGCGCCCATCCTTTGGCCGGCCACCCCATGCTCTCGCCCAGATAGTCGATGGCTCCCCAGTAGGCCAGCCCGATCACCTTGTCGAGGTCCATCTCGAAGAAGTTCTTGCCCATCGCCTGCGTGGATGCCTCGCTCTGATAGAATGTCATCCAGGGGAAGCGCCGCCCGTCGCCGGGGAAGTACATGTAGCGGTAGTTGTACGACTGCACATCGGTCACGCGGGCCAGGTCGCAGGGCAGCGAGTCAGTCTGGCGGTTGCGGTAGCGCGGGTGCATGGCTACGGTGGTCAGTCGGGTGGTGTCGTAGCGGTTCAGCAGCGTCCTCTGCAGCTGATAGGCCGTCACCCCCCAGTCGTGATAGCGTGTGTCGTAGATTTGTTGCAGTTCGTTGCCTAAGCTCCACATGATGACGGAGGGAGCGTTGCGGTCGCGCTTCACCCATTCAGTGACATCCTGCTGCCAGTGCTGTTCCCACGGCGAGCGGCCGCCGGCATACTGCTGCGTCCACTTGTCGTAGAGCTCGTCTACCACCAGTATGCCGTATTGGTTGCACAGTTGGATAAACTCGCGGCTGTACGGATTGTGTGAGGTGCGGATGTGGTTGATACCAAACTGTTTCATCAGCTGGATGCGCTTCTCGATGGCGCGCGGATAGGCGGCGGCTCCCAGCGCGCCTAACGTATGGTGGTTGGCATAGCCTTTCAGCAGCACCTTCCGGCCGTTCAGCTTCAGCCCGTATTCCGGACCTATTTCTACCGTTCGGATGCCAAACGTCTCTTCCACCTCGTCGGCCACACTGCCGTCTTCGCGTAGCAGGCTGACGACTGCCTTATATAAATAAGGTGTCTCGCAGCTCCAGAGCAACGGCTTCTCGATGGTGAGCTCGGGCAGTCGAAACTCCCACGAGGATGCCAGCCGCTTCGGCTTCGTGCGCGCTTCCGCCACCAACTGTCCGTCGGGCTGATAGATGCGCACGCTCGCCTCAAACGTTGCCTTGCGACTGGCGGTCACATCGGCGGAGATGTTCACATACCGGTTGTCGCGAGTCGTGATATACAGCGGATGGCGGTTGAAGAAGATGTCCTTGGCTGTGGTGACGAGGCTGACATGGCGGAAGAGTCCGCCGCCTGTGTACCATCGTGAGTTCTTTTCCGTCATGGTGTTGGCCTTGACCACGATGACATTCTCCCGGTCGTATCGCAGATAGCGGGTGATGTCTGTCTCAAAGCCTAAGTAGCCATAGTCGGTTCTCCCGATATGTTGTCCGTTCAGCCAGACGTCGCCCACCAGCATGATGCCCTCGAAGTCGAGCAGGATGCGCCTGTCTTTCCACTCCGCACTGTCTGCGGTCAGCGTCTTCCGATACCATCCGGTGCCCATCTCCTTGAATCCGCGAGCCGAGAGCCGCGACTTGGTGTTGGCTGCCGCGTCGCTGTTGTCGGCACGCTCGTCGGCGGCAGGAGCCACCCACGGCTGTACTATCTGGAAATCGTGAGGCACATCAACCTTTTCTGTCTGGCTGAACAGCGAGTCGCGGCTGAACTCCCAGCCAAAGTCCATGTTGAGGACCTGTCGTACTTGCGAATGGCCTGCAAGTGATATGGATGCAAGCAGAATCAGTAGTTGTTGTTTCATCGCTGTTGTCGTATTTGCATGTTGCCAAGACGGGAGGCCTTAGATGCACTGCAGGTTCTTGGCCAGCTGTTCAGTGCTGCTGGCTCCTACCAGTACCGAGGTCACGCCCTCTTGGCTCAGTATCCATCGCAGTGCCTTCGCGGCTAATGTCTGCTGCCCGGCCTGCGCTTCGGCATTCCATACCTTCAGCTGGGCCAGCAGTTCGGGAGTCAGCATGTCGGGACGCAGAAACTTCTCCTTCGCCATGCGCGAGTCTCGCGGGATGCCCTGCAGGTAGCGGTCGGTGAGCAGTCCTTGTGCCAACGGCGAGAAGGCGATGAATCCCACTCCCTCCTCGCGGCACAGTTGCAGTATACCCTCTTCTATGGGCTGACGGTGCAGCATGTTGAGCTTGCCCTGATAGATGAGCAGGGGCACATCGTGGCGGCGCAGATACTCGATGCCGTGACGCAGCGGCTCTAACGGCCAGTTGGAGATTCCCACGTAGAGCGCCTTCCCCTGTCGCACCACGTCGACCAGCGTCTGCAGGGTTTCGTCCAGCGGTGTGTTGGGGTCGTAGCGGTGTGAGTAGAACAAGTCGACATAGTCCAGATGCATGCGCCGCAGACTCTGGTCGAGCGAGGCCGTCAGATACTTGCGCGAGCCCCAGTTGCCATAGGGACCGGGCCACATGTCGTAGCCTGCTTTCGTCGAGATGAACAGTTCGTCGCGATAGGGCCTCAGGTCTTGCTCCATCACCCGTCCGAAGGTCTCCTCTGCCGATCCGTAGGGAGGGCCGTAGTTGTTGGCCAGGTCGAAGTGGGTGATTCCGTGGTCGAAGGCATACCTTATTATATTACGCGAGCGCTCGTATGGGTCTACCCCTCCGAAGTTATGCCATAGTCCCAGGCTGACTTTGGGCAGCAGCACGCCGCTGCGCCCGCATCGTTCATACTGCATGCCGCTGTCATAGCGGTCGTCTTTTGCCAGATAGTTGCTCATGTCTTTTGATTCGTTTTAGGATTGAGATTGCGAAGTTACGAATAAAAAATGAGTTGACCAAGAAGTCAACTCATTTTCTTTTATTTCTTCACCAGTTTTACCTGTCCTTGGAGTCCGCTGGCTACGGGAGTCCAGTCGGCATAGGTCGTTTTCTTGTAGTTGATGTCCACGATGTTGATCTCCTTCATCTTCCGCCACTGCACACCTCGGCGGTCCATGTCGGCAATACGGTTGGCGGGAAGATTGGTCACTTCGATGCGCAGTTCGTTCTGGCCTTTGCGCAGGGCATCCCCGCAGTCGAGCACGCAGGGCACTGCCCACGCACAGCCTAAGAACTGGCCGTTCAGGTAGACGCGAGCCGACTCGCGCACGTCGCCCAGATCTATCTGCCACCGTTGCTGCGACTGCTTTCTGTCTAACTGGAAGGTGGTGGTGTAGACACCCGTGCCCATCGTGACGGCTGTCTCGCTGCTCAGCCCTTCCCATGTCTGGAGGGATGCGAGCTGGAAGGTCTGTGTCACGCGTGGCTGCTCCTCGATGAAGGAGAGCATCCAGGGACCCTTGATGGCTATCTCCTCGCACTCATGCGGTGTGGCGGCTGCGGGCTGCGGTCCTGTCTTGGCCGAGGTGGTCAGTATCACCGACTCGCCCGACCGCAGGCAGAGGTCTACCTTGCCATCGACGATGCGGGCGGGCGAAACCGCTCCCGTCATGGCATCATAGCAGGTGGCGCTCTTGAAGTCGACGCCCAGCGCTACTGGCTGATGGAAGTCGCGAGGGGTCAGGTTGGCAATAAAATAATGGTAGCCGTCAGCATTTCTGCGACGGATGGCGCGGAGTCCCTGTTGGCGCATCTGCTCTGCCTTTGCCCTCTGAGCCATTGCCTGGCCGTCCTCACCGTAGATGACGAGCGCGGCCAGCGGCGCGAGCAATGCCTTCAGTCGGCTGTCGACAGTGGTGCCGCTGGGGATGATGAGCGCGCGGTAGCGCGTGCCGCCCTCGGTGACGAGCTGTCCGTCCTCGATGCGCACCTTCGACAGCTGGCGGTCGCTGATATAGTCGCAGTCGTAGCCTAACGAGTCGATGGTCAAGATGCTATGGATAAACTCGGGCGACTTCTCGTCCATGTTGTGGATGTCAAACTGCATGAGCAGCTCCTCGCCCAAAGTCCCCTTGCCGTTCTTCACGGGGATGCGCTTGCGCCACATGTCGCGCACGGGCAGGTAGACCAGGAAGTCGTTGTCGGGCTGTCCCAGCTGCAGGAAGCTCTGACACCGCTCTATATATTTCATCAGGTAGGGAGCGTCGCGCCAGATGCTGTTGGTGGGCGACATGTCGATGGAGGCATAGAACTTCCATCCCGGCCACGCATCGTCCTTCGGGGTATAGCACGAACCGTGGAAGAACACGTGGTTGACGCCGCAGGTGAACATCAGGTCGAGGTCGGGCTTCATCTGCGACAGCGAGGTGCGGAAGTGCTCGGTGAGCCACGTAAAGGTCTCGCTGGAGGTGAAGCGCTTGCCCATGACGTGGGCGGCCGAGGGGGCGTACTTCAGCATCGACACGTCGCTGAAGTTCTTGCGCGTCTTGCCCGGGTCGGTGCGCAGGCCCTTGATGCCCAGCTCCGAGAGTCCGAAACCCTCAATCTCGGGAATGTCGACAGCGGCATAGAGGTCGAGCAGGTTGGCGGGCGAGCCGTGTGCCTGATTGCGCACCGTCACACCGTGGCTGTGCGCCCAGTCCACCCATTGCAGGGTGAAGTTCTCGTAGAGCAGGTCGCTGAGCGTCTCGCGATAGTCGGCGAGCACTTCGCTGGGGTCCATTCCTCTGTCCACCGTCTTGCCTAACAGCTCTGGCAGATGCTGGCGGAGGTCGTAGCCGCGACGCTTCTGAAATTCGTCGAAGAGTGTGGGCGTCCAGTTGGCGCGGTACACCTCGTAGCTGTCGTTGAAGAAGGTGTGTGGCCACGCTACGCCTGAGGCGGCAAACGCTTGGTCGAAACGCTCCAGATAGTTGCGCACGGCCTCGCGGTCGAAGTGGTCGACCACCCAGCCCTCACCGCCGGGGGCGGCGCGCTTCACCTTCTGCCTGGTGCGGCCAATCTCAATGGTATAGGTGGGAGAACCGCCTATCACGGTATCGCGGAACACGGCCTTGCAGGCCGCCTGTTCGAGTGCCACCTGCGGACCGCCGAAGGGCCAGCCCGTTCCACAGTTCATATCCACCTCGATGCCTAATGGTTTTGCAATCTCCTCTACCTCTTTCAGTGCCTGCATCCAGCGGGGCGAGAGGAAGGGAATATCGTTCTGCTCGTTGCCTTGTACCCCATAGAGCGGCGTAATCTCCACCGCCCCGATGCCCACTCGGGCATACTCGCGGAGGTTCCATTCCAGATTCTGCTTGTCGACGGCCGATCCGAGCCACCACCACCGCGTTCCGGCCTTGGCCTCAGGCAGGGGCGTGGGCCACTGCTGGGCATCGCTGTCGACGGCGCTGAGCGTACTAAAGGCTAAGGCGATAAGGAATAATATCCGCTTCATTGGCTGATGAGTTTATAGTATTCTGCCCCTCCTAATAGGAAGCATCCTGTGCCGTAGTCTTCAAAGTCGGGCATCTTGTCAACGGCGAGCGGCTGGCCGTCTTTTGGCTCCTTGCCCGTTCCCTGCACCCATCCGAGGAAACCGTCTTTCTGCACACAGGCTTTCATGGCTTCCCATGCACGGTCGCAGACGGGCTTATAGTCTGCTGCCTTGAGGAATCCCTGCCGGATGCCCCACGCCATGCCGTAGACGAAGAGGGATGTTCCTGTCAGTTCCTTGCCGCCATAGTCGGCATACGACACGAGGCTGGGGTTCCATGTGCCGTCCTCGGGGCGCTGGCAGGCTTTCAGGGCCTTGCTCATCAGCAGGAAGTCCTTCTTCAGCTGTTGATAGTATTTGTCTTTGGGCGACAGCATATTCATGCAGCGTACCAGGGCGGCATACACCCAGCCGTTGCCTCGGCTCCAATAGCAGTTCTTGCCGTCGGGAGTCTTGTAGGGTGGCACGAAGTCGGCATCGCGCCACCAGAGTCCTTCCTTCTCGTTGAACAGTCCGCCAGCCAGCGTGTCGCGGCTCCAGTAGTACATCTTCATGGCATGGTCCATGTAGCGGCGCTCGCCGGTAATCTTGTAGATTCCGGCATATACGGGCATGGCCATCTGGATGGCATCAATCCATGTCCACCAGCCATAGAGGGCTCCGTTGGCCTTTTTCACATTGCCTGTCTTCATCTGATAGTTCAGGTTCTCTATCGTCTTGGCTATCTTCTCTTTGCCGCCGCTCTGGAAGTAGCGGTCGATATAGGTCTGTGAGCAACACTGGTCGTCGGCATTACAGATGGTCACGCCATTACGGGGCGTCCACTGGTGGAAGTCGGCCCAGCGGTCGGTATAGTCGATATACCGGCTGTCCTTGTCTATCTCGTAGAGCGCCATCAGTCCCTCGTAGTAGACGGCTCGTGTCCACAGGTTGCTGGAGCGCACCTTGCGGACGTTGGTGGGAACCGTCGGGTCACTGTATCTCGACATGAAGTAGTGGTTGACGTGTCTCAGGGTTTCCATCACCTCCTGCGCCTGACTGTTTTGGGCCATCGCCGTTGTGCCGGCCATCCAAACGGCTGCCAGAAGAAAAGCTTTGAGCGTTTTTTTCATTTTCTTATTTGTTTTAGGGGTTATACTTTATTCTTTTGTCTTGTTTCCGTTGGCAAAATTACAATTTTTTTCGGAAATCCTATTTGTTTTTCCAATCATAGTCTGTTTTTTTGTCCTTCTATTCTATAAAATGGACGATTTTGGATGGGATTTTCATAAAAAATGATTACTTTTGCAGTCAGTCAAACAAACTACTGGCAAGAAACCGATGAAGAGATTCGCATTCATATCACTTAGACAGATCTATATGAGAAAAACCGTTCTTTTTCTGTTGCTTATGCTGACGATAGCAGCTGTAGCAAAACCTAAAGCAAAAAACAAAGCAGATGTATGGCCCGACGGTACCCCGATGGACGCATGGTTTCAGGACACTACGAAGGTAGACGTCTCAAAGCTGGGACGACAGTATGTGCTGACCGACTATGGCGTGATGGCTGGCAGTCCGCAGGTGCAGACACGAGAGATTCAGGCCGTCATCGACCGCTGTGCCCAAGAGGGTGGGGGCGTGGTGGTGGTACCCACCGGAACTTTCATGACTGGTGCCTTGTTCTTCAAGCCCGGCACGCATCTGTTCTTGAAGGAGGGAGCCACGCTGAAAGGCTCCGACCGCATCATCGACTTCCCCGTCGTGACAACCCGCATTGAGGGCGAGACGTGCAAATACTTCCCTGCATTGGTCAATGCCGACGGCGTGGACGGATTCACCATCTGTGGCAAGGGAACCATCGACGGCAACGGCCTGCACTACTGGCAGGAGTTCTGGATTCGCAGGCAGTGGAACCCGCAGTGTACCAACAAGGATGCCCAGCGCCCCCGTCTGACCTATATCTCCAACAGTCAGCATGTCACCATCCAGGATGTCCATTTGGTCAATTCACCGTTCTGGACCAATCATGTCTACAAGAGCCACCATGTGCGCTATCTGGACTGTTTCATCTATGCCCCCACCGAGCATGTCTATCTGCCTGACCTCAAGCGTGGGGCTCCCTCGTCGGATGCCATTGATATTGATGTCTGCACCGACGTGCTGGTCAATGGCTGCTTCATGCATGTCTGCGACGACGCGGTAGTGCTGAAGGGCGGAAAGGGCACCTGGGCCGACAAGGATCCCAACAATGGGGCCAACGAGCGCATCCTGATTCAGAACTGTCGCTATGGACGGGTACACGGCTGCCTGACCTTGGGTTCCGAGTCGCTGCACAATCGTAATATTGTTTTGCGCAACTGCCACTCTGAGCGTGCCAACCGCGTGCTGTGGCTGAAGATGCGTCCTGATACCCCGCAGCATTATGAATATGTAACGGTGGAGAATATCACCGGCCACTGTGAACGCTTCCTCTTCGTGCATCCCTGGACCCAGTTCTTCAAGCCCGGTGACAGAAAGGATATGCCGCTGAGCCGCTGCAACAATATCATCCTGCGCAACATCCAATTGGACTGCTCGAAGCAGAAGATTGATGTCAAGACATCCGACAAGTACGAGCTTCTTGACTTCACAATGGATGGCGAACTGATGACTTTCGAGTGAGACATTCGTCTTAAATATAGAATCTTAAACGATAACACTACGCTATATGAAGCATTATTTCTTTGCCGTCGACCTGGGAGCCACCAGCGGGCGTACCATCTTGGGAACCTTGGCTGACGGGCACTTGGAGCAGGAGGAGCTGACGCGATTCCCCAATCATCTGATTGAGACTGGCGGACATTTCTATTGGGACATCTATGCCCTGTATTTCGAGATGATCAAGGGCTTGCAGATGGTGGGCAAGCGGGGCATCGACATTACGAGTATCGGTATTGACACCTGGGGCGTCGACTTCGTATTTATCGGCGACGACGGTGCCATCCTGCGCAATCCCATGGCCTATCGCGACCCGCACACCTTCGGGCGCATGGAGGAATACTTTGAGAAAGTGGTAGACCGCAAGACTGTCTACGACATCACAGGCATCCAGTTCATGAACTTCAACTCGCTGTTCCAGCTCTATGCCATGCAGCAGGCAGGCAACAGTGCCATGAAGCATTGCAGCAAGATTCTCTTCGTACCCGATGCCCTATCGTGGATGCTGACGGGCGAGGCGGTATGTGAATATACCATTGCCTCGACCTCGCAGATGCTCGACCCTCGCACGGGCGACCTCTCTGAGAAGCTCATTAAGAGCGTGGGACTGACGCGCGGGCACTTTGGACGCATGGTGCAGCCCGGTACGCAGATAGGTGTGCTGACTCAGGAGGTGCAGAAGATGACAGGCCTGGGACCAGTGCCCGTCATTGCGGTAGCCGGACATGATACAGGTGCTGCCGTAGCTGCCGTGCCTGCCAAGGATCAGAACTTCGCCTATCTCTCGAGTGGCACGTGGAGCCTGATGGGCATCGAGGCCCCGCAGGCTATCATCAACGAGCGCAGCTATGAACTGAACTTCACCAACGAGGGCGGCATTGAGGGCACCACACGCTTCCTGAAGAATATCTGCGGCATGTGGCTCTATGAGCGCTGTCGCAAGGAGTGGCCCGAGGAGGTCCAGCGGCTCAGCCATCCTGAGTTGCAAGGCTCGGCGATGCAGGTGGAAGCCTTCCGCAGCATCATCAATCCCGATGACCCTGCGTTTGCCAATCCCCCTTCGATGATAGAGGCCATCCAGAGCTATTGCCGACAGACAGGACAGCCCGTGCCGGAGACACCAGCCCAGATATGCCGCTGCATCTTCGATTCGCTGGCTCTGCGCTATCGTCAGGTCTTTGGCTGGCTCAAGGAGTTTAAAGCCTCGATGGGTGAACCATCGAGCGCAGGTGAACCATCGAGCGCGGGGATTCAGGTGCTGCATATCATTGGCGGTGGCTCGCTCAACAAGTACCTCAACCAGTTTACGGCCGATGCTTTGGGCATCGAGGTGCTGGCGGGCCCGCAGGAGTGTACGGCCATCGGCAATATGATGCTGCAGGCCAAGGCTGCCGGTGCGGTCAATGACGTATGGCAGATGCGGCGCATCATTGCCGACTCCGTGGAAATGGTACCCTATCATCCACAAGGTGACGAGGCCGCATGGGCTGCTGCCTACGAGAAATATTTAAAAGTAACTAATCAATAATAACAGAATAATTATGGCAAAACCATTAGTAGAAACCAAAGCAAGAGTAGGCGTATTCAGTATTGCCCTTCAGGCATACCTGCCCCAGTTCCCACAGCTCGTTCCAGAGTTCGAGCAGCAGTATGCAGATTTCAAGAAGACACTGCCCGACAGCATCGAGATTATCGACGGCGGCATGGTGACCACCAAGGAGCAGTCGATGGCGGCCGGCGACAAGTTTCGCGCAGCCGATGTCGATCTGGTCATCCTCCAGATGCTCACCTATTGCACCTCTTATAATATGTTGCCCGCCGTGCGCGACCTCGATGTGCCGGTAGTCATCGTCAACGTGCAGAAGAAGCTGGCTCCCGACTATGCCAAGACCGATATCCCCACCTGGCTGGGCGAGCTCTATGCCTGCGGGGCCATCGGCGAGATGGTGGCCGACTTGAATCGTGCTGGTAAGCGGTCGGCAGTCATCACGGGTGTTGTCGAGGGTGGCGACCCTGAGGTGCAGGCCGAGATTGAAGACTGGTGCCGTGCTGCTCAGGTGCGCCGCCGCTTCCGCGATACCAATATCGCGCAGATCGGACGTCCCTATCCCGGCATGATGGACCTCTACATCGATGAGACCAACCTCTACCACCGCATGTTCGTCTACACCAAGCAGTTCGACTGGGAGCAGATGTGGGCCATTGCAGACCATATCACAGACGAGGCTGCCATCCGCGCCAAGGCTCAGGACATCCTCGACACCTTCGACATCGAGGGCGGCGGCACCATCGAGAAGGTCTGGGACATGGCGAAGTATGTCGTAGCCTTCGAGCAGTGGGTCAAGGACGAAAAGTTAGGCATGATAGCCTCCCACTATGCAGGCTTCGCACAGGGTGTGGCCGGCAAGCTCGACTCGATGCTGATTCCTGCCTTCTCGATGCTCATCAAGCAGCACACGGCCTGCGCCGTCGAGGGCGACATGAAGGTGGCGATGGCCATGTCGATACTGAAGACCATCTCTGGCACGGGTACGCTGGCCGAGATGTATAGCATCGACTTCCCCAAGGACATCTGTATCATCGGACATTCCGGTTCGGGCGACTTCGACATCTCGCAGGCTAAGAAGCCCACGATGAAGATTGTGCCCGTGTTCCACGGCAAGACGGGCGGTGGCTATCTCACCCAGTTCTATCCCCCTGTAGGCCCTGTCACCTATCTGGCTATCACACAGGACAAGAATGGTGTATTCAAGTTTGTGGTGGCCGAGGGCATCAACGAGGAGGGCGAGATTTTCACGTTTGGCGACACCAATATGCGCACCAAGTTCTCGCTGCCTTGCCGCGAGTTTGTCAACAAGTGGAGCGAGGCCGGTCCTACCCACCACATGGCTGCCGCCGTGGGGCATCACATCGACACCATCCTCAAGGTGGCCAAGATTCTGAACATCGAGTGTGACATCGTTTGCAGATAAAAGACCCTCCCCCCAGCCCCTCCCTTGTAGGGAGGGGAGTGAATACTCGCAAGCATTGAAGATTGTATGGGTAAATCAGCGTCTTATAAAACAGCTTCTCCCGACAGGTATGCTATGCTGCGTGCTTATGCACGAGAGAATAGGAAGAACGCTACTTTGGCAGAGCAATATCTGTGGGAGCATCTAAGACGAGGAGAACTGGATGTCGACTTCCTGCGTCAGCATATCGTCGGTGATTATATAGCCGATTTCGCATCACGTCATGGAGGCTTGATTATTGAGGTTGACGGTGGGTACCATGCAGAGCGCCGACAGGCGGAAGAGGATGCCATTCGGGAGAGTAACTTGGAGCAGATGGGTTATCACATCATGCGTTTCACTAACGAAGAAGTATTATTTAATATTGAAGAGGTAATAAGACAAATTAGAAACTTATTTCAATGAATAAAGTATCGCAAAATCATTCTACTCCCCTCTCTGCAAGGGAGGGGCAGGGGGGAGGGTCTTCCCTGAAGAGCACCATTGCGGTGTCTCTGACTAATTATCTGGATGCCGGGGCCATCGTGGCCGGCGCGTCGGGACTGACTCTGTGGCAGCAGTATTTAGGACTCTCCGAGGTACACTTAGGATGGTTGAACTTCATCTCGGCCAACTGTCTGGGGGCTGCTGTCGGTGCCATCATTGGCGGTTTTCTGGCAGACAAGTACGGACGTAAGTTCATCTTTACCTACAACCTGTTGGTCTATATGACGGGCGTGCTGCTCATCATGCTGAGTGTCAACTTCCCCATGCTGCTGTGCGGCTTTCTTGTGACGGGAATCTCTGTCGGTGTAGGTGTGCCAGCGTCATGGACCTATATCTCGGAAAGCTCGGAGAACAACAATCGCGGACGCAACATCTGTATCTCGCAGATGTCGTGGGGAGTAGGCCCGATGGTCATCCTGCTGTTAGGCATGCTGTTTGCCCCTGGAGGCTATCTGTTCGGCTGGGTGGAGTCTATAGCGCATGCTGTGGGCGGTGCCGACCTGTCCGAACAGGCTGTCAACGCCTTCTCGTCGCGACTGGTGTTCCTGTCTTTGTTTGTCGTTGCTTTCATTGCCTGGAACCTGCAGCGCCAGTTGCAGGAGAGTGCCGAGTTCACCAAGGGACAGGAGAGCGGCGAGAAGAAGGCCGGGCTGATGGACAATATCAAGGTGCTGTTCTCCAACAGCATAGCCGTCAAGACAGTCTGTTTCCTCGCTGTCATCTATCTGACGTGGAACCTCGTGGCCTCCGTGATGGGATTCTTCCAGCCGCATATCTATGAGACGGCAGGCGGCGTGAGCAACGAGCAGGCCAACTGGATGAACTTCATCCAGTGGGCTATCATCGTGGGTGTCACGTTCTGTACCTCGAAGCTCATCGACCACACCTCTCACAAGGCCATCTATGTCTTCGGACTCGTGGCAGCGCTCAGTGCCTGGCTCGTCATCGTCACCATCGGTGTCAACGGACCTGCCGGACTGTGGGCCTTTGCCATCCTCTGGGGCGTACAGGGCGGTGCCTCGCCGCAGATATTCTATGCGCTGTGGGGCTCAGAGCTGTTCCCTGCCAAGTTCCGTGCAGGAGCGCAGGGACTGATGTTCTTCATCGTTCGCGGACTGTCAGCCCTGTGGGGACTCGTCTTCACCTATATCTATGGCGAGAACGGCGAGGGCTTCACCATTGCCGCCTACTGCATGATAGCCTTGCTGCTCATCTCGCTCGTGGTGGGTGTCATCGGGGCTCCCAACACCCGTGGCCGCTCCCTTGATGACATCACCAAAGAAAGATATGGATCTGTTGCCCCCTAAGTTAGGGGGTGTAGGGGTCTGAACAAGCGCAGACTCTATAAAAAGTAATAATCAAAAGGGCTGATAAACGCTTGTTCAGACCCCCATCCCCCTAACTTAGGGGGCATAAAAATATGAAGAGTATTTTAGAAGGCCGCCCACAGTTGAAGGCCGTAATTGATCAGATTGCCGAGGTGACGGGCTACCTCTGGCAGAAAGGATGGGCAGAGCGTAATGGTGGTAACATCACCGTCAACGTCACTGAGTATATGGACAACGAGTGCAAGCAGCTGCCTGCCATCTCGGAAGTGAAGCAGATAGGACTCACGCTGCCCCAGCTGAAAGGAAAGTATTTCTATTGCAAGGGAACAGGCAAGCGCATGCGCGACCTCGCCCGCGAGCCGATGCAGAACGGCAGCATCATCCGCATCTGCGATGACTGCGCCTCCTACGAGGTCATTGCCGATGTCAACGTGGTGCCTACCTCTGAGCTGCCCACCCATCTGGCCCTGCAGAACTATCTGTTGGAGACGGGCTCCTGCTATAAGGCCACGCTCCACACCCATCCCATCGAACTGGTGGCCATGAGCCACATCCAGCGCTTCCTGAAGGGCGACGAGATGACTCGCGTGCTCTGGTCGATGATTCCCGAGACCCTGGCCTTCGCTCCTTTAGGTATCGGTATCGTACCTTACGCCTTGCCTTCATCGGTGGCTCTGGCTGAGGCTACGCTCGAACAGATCAAGACTCATGACGTAGTGATGTGGGAGAAGCACGGTACTGTAGCCGTTGGTCAGGACATTATGGATGCCTTCGACCAGACCGATGTGCTCTGCAAGGCTGCCAACATTTACATGTGCGCCCGCTCGATGGGCAGCGAGCCCGATGGCATGACCGAGGAGCAGATGCGCGAAGTGCAGGATGTCTTCAAACTGCCCAAAAAGCGTCCCTGCTGATATAAGAATCCCCTCCTTGCCGAATCAAGGAGGGGATTTCTTTTTTAACGTGAGTTCGACGTAAGCCTTAGGCAATAAGTCTGCTTCTGTCGATGATTTCCAAATTCATGGCAGGCTTCTTTGGTAGTAGGTTATAGGCTATAAGTCCGGCGAACAGGTTGGTGGCAAAGTTGTCGAGGGAGCGGTGTCTGGTATGCTCAATCTGGCATACATTCTTCAGTTCGTCATTCACCGTCTCAATAACAGATCGCTTCCTGAGCATGAGCTTGTCATAGAGGTTCATCAGTGAGTTCTTCATGTTCTTCTTGATTTTCGTGACCAAATGTATGTCGTCGACAAACAGCATCTCAAAGAGGTCCTGACTGATGTATCCCCTGTCGGCAAAGAGTTTTCCGAAGAGTTTCTCCGTAAAGCGGCTGTCCTTCAGCGGTGCCCTGTCATCCACATTGCCCGGCGTAAGCTACCATTGTATGATTTCAGCCTTGTCATTGATGACCAGATGCAACTTGAAGCCATAGAACCATTCCATGGTACACTTGCCCAGGGCGCAGGTCTGAAGGAACAGCA
>DDPY01000049.1:0-4497 GCA_002342415.1 Prevotella sp. UBA2456
CGAGAGAGTTCCTTCATGTCCTGCACCCGGCGCCCGTTGATATAAACTTCGGCATCGCCGCGCCCAATCACCTTCACGGCTCCGTCGCGCTCTGCCTCTAAGGATGGAATCTTCGAGAGGGCATCGCTCAGCGTGCCTGCTTTCTCTAGAATAGTTCCTGCCACAGTCGTGCGCATGGCATCGCCCTTGGCATGGGTCTGGGGTAGTTGCCCCTTCACAATCACCTCGCCAACCATCTGTGCCTCCTCCTTCATCTGGATGGTCAGACCATTGGCTGCCTTATAGGGAAGGAAAAGCGTTTCATAGCCGATGCTCGTCAGTTTCAGCAAACCTTCACTCTGCTTGGTCACAATATTGAACATTCCGTTCTCGTCAGTCACTGCTCCCTGTACGAAAGCGGAGTCGGGCAGCGACAATAGTACTACATTCACAAACGGCAGCGGCTGGCCATTCTCATTAATCACTCTACCACCCACGTCTTGAGACTTGGCATATACTGTCATTGTGCTCATCAAGGCAGTCATCAATGTTGCCATCTTAAAACCAATACTTCTCATATTATTATACTTCCTAATTGTTTTTTATACTTACACCACCAAGAAAATTACTGGCAACAATGTGCAGGGTAGGCGCACCGTCCTTGACGTTGCGGTTCGTCTCATTGCCCACACCGCCGATGAAACTGCGGCTTTTCGTCTCGACATTCAGCCAGTCGGGCACTATCAGTTCCACGCCACCCATGAAGGTGTGGATGTCTATCTCCTCATCCTCCGTGATGACAGCCTCGCGCAAGTCCAGACGAAGCCCTCCGCAGAAAGCATCAAGTCGGGCTCCGTGGAACGGCTCACCTTTATATATATACTCGTCGCCGCCATAGTGGACCGAACAGCAGATGCGCTTTCCCTCTTCGGCAGGTGGAATGGGTCGCTGCAGCCATTGACTTGGGTCGCGACGATAACTGTCGATAACAAGATGTACACCGAGATATAGCAAAACGAATATGCCGAAGTACATGGCCCATCGGCCTTCCGACATGGTTTCAAACCATCTCCACTGGAGAATACCCCACAGTGTGGCCAACTTCAACAGAGCGGCCACGATGAAAATAACGCCAATAAAAGTTCTTCTTCTCATAACCTAAAACATTTGATGGTTTTGCATGATTGCGAGTGCAAAGTTAAGTGGCATCGCTGGAAGGTGCAAATATCTGGGATATTCTGTATCATTATGTGATGAATGGTAATGAAAGTGTGATGAATGACAGTAAAAGTGACGAGCGGTAGCAAATTTTTCTCTTTTCACTCTTACCTTTTCACTTTTTCTTCGTACCTTTGCCGACATCATGGATCAAGGACAGAAAGAGATCATCCGCATGCGTGTCGTCAGTACTGCCTTTACGACACTTGCCCTTGCCGTATTCAAGCCCTTCGGACTTGATGCATGGCATTGGCAGGGCTATATGCATCTGACATGTATCTTTGCGCTGGGTGTCGTCGTGTGCATGTTGACGGATGCCGTGATGAAATATCTTGTCCGCAACCCCGTTTCTATGGACGATAGTCGTAGGGATGTCGATTATTTCATTCGCCGTAATCTGTACTTCCAGATTATCAACACCCTGCTGGTGACGCTGATGATTTGTCTCTATCGCCATTTCGTGATGAGCGGGCGTATTCCTGCCAATCACCTTTCATGGAGCAANNTGATTATCGCCTTCTGCTCCTTTGCCATCGGGCTCTACTGGCGCTTCAAGTTCCGCAGCCGCTATCTGGCTGAAGAACTGGCGGAAACGAAACTGCTGAATGAGCAATTGAAGGCAATAAAGCCCTCACCTGTTTCGTCAGCCCCGGCAGATCTGACTCTAACCGGGACAACCAATGAGACCGTCACGCTTCAGGTCTCTGACCTCTTATATATAGAGGCCGTAGGTAACTACGTGAAGGTCTATCACCTTCGTGACGGGGCTGTCCGTGCCGACATGCTCCGCGCCACTTCCAAACAGATAGAAGAAGAGTTGCGTGACTATCCCATGATTGTCCGCTGTCACCGCGCCTTCCTCGTCAATCTCGCTCAAATAGATCAAGTGATTTACAAATCAGGAAGCATGCAACTCGTCATGAAGCTTTGCCCCGAAAGCATTCCTGTTTCGAGAAGCAAAATCTCGCTCATCAAGGAGGCAATCCTTAAAAACTCCAAGTGATTTTCCTTGATTTACTTGTAGCCCCAAAAGGCCGAGAAATCTATAATATTCAACCAGATTCTCTGACTGCCATTTCTTCAGGTCTGCCAGAAAATCTTTAAACGTATATTTGTTATCCATCTACAATCTTTTCTTGTCTATTCAATGATTTCCCAAAAACCGCCCTTGTCTGGGCCAACTCGACGAAGGTATTCTTCATATCGTTTTCATTCACCTTTTCATCCACCTTTTGCCCATTTTCATTCACCTTGGCAACATTTACATTCACGTTTTCTGTGACCTTTGGTACAGTAATCTTCAGGATGAAATCTTTCAAGGTCAGTTCAGTGGCCGCAATATCTGATTTTTTTCTGGAGTGCAGGGGAAAACTTTTTCGAGTGCGTTCCAAAAATTTTTCGAGTGCGGTGGAAAAAGTGTTAGGATGCGTTCTGGAAAAAGGTTGCTTTGTGCATTATTTATGTTTCCTTATACTATGATTTTTGCGTTTTAGGGTGTCAGGGTGTCAGAATGCCGATGTACAAAGGGCTGCACCCTGTTTTTATAGGGTGACAAGGGTGACAGGAGGGTGACAGGTTGTTGTACGTTAAAATAAAGGCGGGTTATTGCACGATAAGGCACGCTTATTAAGCAATAAGGCACGCTTATTAAGCGATAAGGCTATCACGCACACTATCTCTGCCCTCATTCACAAGACATGGCGGTGGAAATAAGGTCTTGTTACAATTTGTTACTTGAAAAGTCTTGAAGTAGTAAAAATAACTAATTTTTTGGCGGTTTTGTGCTGTTCTGTGGCTGGAAATAGAATTAAATCATTATCTTTGTAGCCTTATTAACTAATTTGTACTGCCACCAAATTGGTAATTGTCAAGAAAAGTCTAAAGAATATGAAACAAGTAATCAAAACCAGTGCAGCACCTGCTGCCATCGGCCCGTACAGTCAGGCCGTCCAAGTGGGAAATTTCGTATATACGTCTGGTCAGATACCCATTGACCCTGCCACCGGCTCTTTCGTGGAGGGCGGCATCCTGGAGCAGACGCGTCAGTCGCTGAGTAACGTCCAGGCTATCCTGCGTGAGGCGGGGCTCAGCATGGGCAATGTCATCAAGACTACTGTGTTCATGGCAGACATGAACGATTTTGCGGCTATGAACGAGGTGTATGCCGAGTTTTTCACTGAGCCCTATCCGGCTCGTTCGGCGGTAGCCGTGAAGACGCTGCCGAAAGGAGCATTGGTAGAGATTGAAGTGATTGCAGCGAAAGACTGACTATGACAGCGAAAGAAAAGATGCTCGCGGGCGATAATTTCACAATTAGACAGAGACACTATGAAGCATAGAATGCTTTTCGTTTGCCACGGAAACATCTGCCGCAGTCCGATGGCAGAGTTTGTGATGAAACACCTCGTACAAGAGGCGGGGAGGGCAGCCGATTTCTATATTGAGTCGGCTGCTACCTCCACCGAGGAAATAGGCAACAGCGTCTATCCTCCTGCCCGCCGCAAGCTGGCAGAGCACGGCATTGGTTGTCAGGGCAAGACGGCGCGGCAGATGACGCGGGCAGACTATGACCGCTTCGACCTGCTAGTGGGCATGGACTCATGGAACATCCGCAACATGACCCGCATCTGCGGCGGCGACCCTGACGGGAAAATCGTGATGCTCATGGACTATACCGACAGACCGGGCGATGTATCCGACCCTTGGTATACGGGCGACTTTGAAGCCACTTGGCGGGATGTGCTGGAAGGATGCCGGCGACTGCTGGATTTAATGAACCCTTCTTCATAAACAATCCTAATAATGATGGTAAAATTATGAAAAATCGGACAGAAATGTGTACCTTTGTCCGTTGATTAAATAAGATTTAGCGATGAAGATTTTTAAGTACATGATGGCCATTGCCGCACTGTTGACGGCAACGGCTTGTAACGGAAAGAGAACGGCTCCGGATACGCAGGAGACAAGTAGCGAACAGACTGCACAGCAGATTGACACGAAGAAAAAAGCCCTTGTGGTATTCTTCTCCCACGCTGGCGACAACTATGCCGTGGGCAATATCAAGGTAGGCAACACGAAGATTGTGGCCGACTACATCTCGGAGTTCACGGGTGCCGACCAGTTTGAAATTAAGACTTCGAAGTACGACGGCATGGCCTACAAGCCCCTATGCGACCTCGCCAAAGAGGAGCAGGAGAAGGGCGAACTGCCTCCCTTTGAGGGTTCGGTGGATGTGAAACAGTACGATGTCGTCTTCATTGGCGGTCCCGTCTGGTGGGGCACCTATCCGCAGGTGATGTT
>DDPY01000049.1:4513-13700 GCA_002342415.1 Prevotella sp. UBA2456
TCATCCCCTTCACCACCCACGAAGGCTCCGGTCTCGGCAGTTGTGTGGAGGACGTGAAGAAAGCCTATCCGAAGGCTAACGTACAGCAGGGCTTCTCCATGTACGGCCACGATGTCCGCACGGGCAAGGAGCGCGTGGAGAAATGGCTGAAGAAATTAGGCTATCAAGGAAAGTAATATGGCCCTCATACTATTCTGACAGTTCCCTGCGGCGGAGTGATAATGGAACACAAAGATACGACGGCTTCTTCGTCTCGTATCCCTTATTACGATATGGTTTTCAGTCCGATGATGGACGCGATGAGCGTCGTCAGGAAGAAGAGCCGCCAGAACGTGGCTGGCTCGCGGAATACGAAGATGCCTACGATGACGGCACCGACGGCTCCGATGCCCGTCCAGACGGGATAGGCGGTGCCTATGGGGAGCGTCTGCGTGGCCTTTGCCAGCAATACTGCACTGAGGACGTAGAGCGCGGCGAAGCCTGCAATCCATGTCCACCATTCGTTGCCTGTGACGGCTTTGGAGCGTCCGAGGCAATAGGTGAAGCCTACCTCGCACAGGCCTGCTAAAATCAAGATAATCCAGTTCATATTTTTTTCGCTGCAAAATTACACATTTAATCTGATTTTTTGCTAACTTTGCAGCTCAAAAAATTAGGATAGATGATGAATACAAAGTTTTTTTGGATGCTTGCCGCCATCCTGATAAGCGGCATTACGTGTAGCGCATGCACTACCGTCAGCAACGCTACGGAAGCCCCTGTCGCCCTGACGGAATGGCAGGCGGGCAAGACGGTGACCGAGGCTGAGATCAAGGCTTACGGCGGTCTGGAGAAGTGCTTTGCTGCCGAGCCGATTCCCGACGGCGTGTGGCAGCGCATGCAGGGAAAGACCTATAAGGAGAATCCGTACATCGGCCGTGGCGACCTGCGCCATATCCGGGCATTGCACTGGGACTATGACCAGAAGATTCACGTCGGCGAGATGATTGTGAACAAGCAGATTGCCGATGTCGTAGCGCGCATCCTCCGCCAGCTTTACGATGCCAGGTATCCCATTCAGCGGATGCTGCTGCCCGATGTCTATGATGCTGACGACGAGAAGCAGATGCGCGACAACAACTCTTCGAGCTTCTGCTATCGTGCCATCGCGGGCAGCTCCAAGCTCTCAAAGCATGCCAGGGGATTGGCCATCGACATCAACACGCTCTACAACCCCTATTACAAGGACCGCAAGGACGGCACCCGTTTCGTCCAGCCCGCCACGGCCGCTGAATACTGCGACCGCACGAAGAGCTTCCCCTACAAGATAGACGAGCAGGATCTCTGCTTGCGTCTTTTCACCGAGGCCGGTTTCGAGTGGGGCGGCACGTGGACTTCCTGCAAGGACTATCAGCATTTTGAACTCATCGAGTAAGCGAGAGCAAAACGGAGCTTGCTCCAGTTTTGCCGAGCGCGAGATGAGTCGGGCACAGCCCAACTCATCGAGTAAGCGAGAGCAAATCACACTAAAGTTTCTTCTGATGCGCCCTCACGAGCTCGATGGCTTCCTTGCCGGTCAGGTGCTCGATGTCGAAGCGGATGGCCAGCATGCGGGCGAGACCATGCGCCAGCTCCTGCTGTAGCGCCTCTTCCTGATTCGGGTTGTATCGGTTGCCAAGGATTCTGGCGATGGCCAGCTTTTCTGCCTCGTCCTCTACGATGCTTACTCTGCCGAAGGCAATCACGCTGCGGAAGTAGGTGGTGTATTCGGCAGGCTTCACATTGTCCTGGTCGATGACGCAGAACGAGGCTCTGTCACAGCTGCGGATAGCATCCACCTTGTGGCCGCTCATGGCGCTGTGGAAATACAGCTTGCCGTCATCGTAGACATAGCTGATGGGCACGGCATAGGGATAGCCTCCGTCGCCCAGTAGTGCCAGCGTGCCGGAAGTAGCCTTCCGGAGTATGCCGATGCTCTCTTCGTCTGAAAGTTGCTGGCGCTTGCGTCTCATTTCTCTGAATTCCATCAATCTTGTTTTTAGCGGGTGAAAAGATACGAAAAAAGGAAGGTGTTTGCAAGTCCTTGCGGCTCACCACCTCGTCGCTCACAAAGCACAAGGCTCCGTTGATGGTTATATAGCCGTCTATCAGGTGCTCGACGGCTCCCAGATAGGTGATGAATCAGCGGTGGACGGCGAAAACCTTATGGCCGTTGGCTTTGGCTTGGGTAAGCAGGAATTTCATGTGACTTGAAGTTCACCAGCGTGCCGTCAATGTCGAAAAACAGGGCATACTTGGCATCCAGTTCTTTGGCGAAGCAACGCTTGAACTCGCTCTCGAAGTTGGGGGTCAGAATGTTTTTCCCCATTGCCTCGCGAATCTCCTGCATCGTCCAGAAGCGGCCGCCGTCCAGCTCTTCCGCAGACGGGTGTATCTCGCCGTCGTAGACGGTGCGGTTCACATATACCAGTTCACGCTCTCGCTGGCTCTCAAAGACATACTTGTCGATGAGGGTAGGGGAGAAGCCGGTGATGCCTAATTCCTCGCTGACCTCGCGGCACAAAGCCTCTTCAGGGCTTTCGCCATAGTCAACATGTCCTCCAACGGCAGTGTCCCACTTGCCCGGCTGTATGTCTTTCCAGTCGGGCCGTCTCTGCAGATAAATGTCGCCACGAGAGTTGAAAACATGAAGATGTACCACGGGGTGAAGCAGTTTCGAACCGTTATGACACTCGCCCCGTGTCGCAGAGCCAGTGACCTTTCCGTCCTCGTCTACTATTGGGAATATCTCTTGCTGATTATCCATAACCACTGCAAAGGTAGGAAAAATCCCGATAATAACCAAGGATTCCTCAAGAAATTGCTTTGTTTTCCTTGTTTCTCCTTCATTGGGATGCCAGCCATGAGGGAAGAATCAACAAGTTGACTATGCGGTAAAGATGCTGATGGAACCATGAGTCATACCTTAGAAACCAGACTGGCTGAAGATGGATGCTACCAATGAATACAGGTAACTGCCGAAACTGATGAGTGCCCATATCATCAGGGCAATGAGCAACATTAAGACAATGAGGATTATGGCAGACTGCCAGGCTCGCTGGTTTACCTGTTTGATAATGGTCTCGTCACCGTCAACGAAACCTTGAATCATTGCCATATTCTGGATGTTGGCGCGGTGGAAGAAATCAATCACGTCACCAACGAAGAACGGTATCATACCCATCAGCACGTCTCGAAAGGCATTGTTCAGGACTGCCAATGTCAAAGGAATGCTCTTGATGACCCTCGACGAGAAATAGACGAACGGCACGACACTGAACAGTGCAATGGCATCACCCCAGCCTGGGATGAAGCCGATAAGCGCATCGAGATAATAGCGATCCATGTAGCGTGTCAGGTTGTTCATCGTCTGATACGCCTTGTTGTCCATCAGCCGCTTGCGCCGTTGAAGCCGTTTCTCTTCGTCCATAATAAATTATACAACCTCTTATCGTAACTATTTTATCTTTTTGATGACCTTTGCAGGAACGCCGCCAACAATGGTCATCGTTCGTTTCAATACTTAAAATTAGTTGCAAAGTTACTCATCTCATTCGAGTTAACTCAAACGATGAATCGAGTTAACTCAAACGATGAATCGAGTTAACTCAAAAAAAATGGTTTCAAGTCAGTTTACGACCTTCTTCCCGTCGCTGATGTAGATGCCTTTGCCGGAGGGCTGCCCATACACTCGGCGGCCATCGAGAGTATAGATGGCTGCCCGCCGGCTGTCGCTGTCATCGGGCGTGACGGACTGTATGGCCGACGGGTTCGTCGACGACTGATACTCCTTGCGCGCTTCCTGCATGAGCGACTGGAACTCGGCGTCGCTGTGCAGATAGGCATAGAGGGCCGAGGCCAGCTGTCGTGTGGCAATGACATCGGTAAACCAGTGGTAGCCCACTATCTGGCTGTTGTAGCCGTACTCATAGCCGCGCCTGAGGATTTCGTCCTGATGGTCGGGTGCCAGCTCGGCCATGACGAGGGCCTCTGTCCAGCCCAGATTGGTATGGCCGGAGGGGAAGCTACTCTTGCCGCGCTCTTTCTCTTCGTCGCCCGGCACAAACGAGGGCTCGCCCAACTGGACGAACGGGCGTTTGCGGAAGCGGATTTCCTTCAGCCGGTCGGCTGTCACGCTGCACTTGTCCAGCACATAGCCTATGAGCCTGCTGATGGCGGGTGTCTTCTCCGTGCTGATGGTCGTTCCAGTGGCCTCGCTGAATAGCTCGTACATCATCTCTGCGCTGTAGTCGGCCTCGTGGGATGCTTGCTCTCCGCGCTTGGTGTCGCGCAGGGCCTTGCCGTCCCAGTAGAGCGTGAGGTCGCTGATGTATCGGTAGCTGGCGGTGTCGACGGGGCTTCCCAGGAATTTCTCGCCGTGAGGCACGTCAGTACCCTCGGCAGGATTGCTGTCGGCGGCCATTCCCTTCAGCCGGGCATACTCGGCGCGTGCGGCCTGTATGTCCTGTAGGAAGTCCGGATTCGCATGGGCACGGGCAAAGGTTGCCGCTGCGCAGAGATAGCCTGCCGTCACGTCGCTCTGGTAGTGGGCACCCACGATGACGCGGCTCTCGCCAAACATGAAGCCCCGGCGCAGGATGTCGTCTTGCAGGGCGGGCCACATCTCGGCAAAGACGAGTGCGGTGAACCATCCTATGGCAGTATGCCCGGAGGGGTAGGAGCCGCTCAGACGAATCAGTTCGTCGTCATATTTTGCCCATATCGGGTCGTTCATCTGTGCGAAGGGCCGTGTGCGCATATATTCGTCCTTGGCTTTCAAGGTGCAGGCCCCGCCCGTGTAGAAACTCCTTTGCAGCAGCCGCGACAGCGCCGGTGTCGTCTCGTCGCTGATAGCGTCGAGGCCAAGAACCTCTGACAGGATGGTGCCCCACACCTCCGGAGTGTGCAGCGACTCGTCGCTGGCTTGCTGGCCACGGGGAGTGTTGCGCTGTGTCTTGCCCCACTGGAACTGCACCAGGTCGTCCACGAATTCTGCACTTCCGATGCTTGGAGGTGGTGGTAGGAAATAGGTGGCGTCGGGCTGGTCGTCAAGATTTACGTACAGGTATTCTTCGGCAGTCTGTGCCGACAGCGTAGCACTGCAGATGATGGCGAGTGCTGCCAAAACAAAAAGTCTTATATGTTTCATAAACATCGTTGTTTTGATACAAAAGTACAGAGAAATAGTATGATGCCAAATACTCATGGATTTTTTTTAAGATATATTAGCAGTGATTGTGGCGGAAAAGGCTTTGGAAGTCACAAAGATTTCGTATCTTTGCACTTTCGAAAAACAAAAATATTGGAGATGAAGGAAATATTCAATCGTTTCGGGCAACCCGTGTCGCTGTTTGTGTTCTCGTGTATCGTGAGTGTAGGGACGTTGTTGCTCTACAACATTCCGTTCTTCCGCTATGTGGCGGGACATACGAACGAAGGCACAGGTGGAAAGTGGTGGCTCATGGTGTCGTTAGTGGTAGTGATGCTGGCGGTGAACTTCATGATGACCTATCTGTTGATGTTCCTGCTAAGACGGGTAGGGCGCGCGCTGCTGGCCGTGCTGGCTGTCATCAATGCCACGGCGTTCTATTTCATCGTGACCTATAACGTGATGATGGACGCGACAACGATGGGTAATGTCTTCAATACGCGCTATTCCGAGGCTTCGGGATTCTTCAGCTGGGGGCTGTGGCTCACGCTGCTGGTCATGGGTTTGCTGCCAGCCGTTTACTGCCTGTGGCAGCCCATCGTCTATGGCCGCGCCAAGCGCATGGCCCTCTGTTGCGGTGGCGCATTGGCTGTAGCGCTGGCCGTAGCACTTGGAAACATCGGTCAGACGCTGTGGATTAGCCAGCACGATACGGAGCTGGGAGCGCTGCTTCAGCCTTGGTCGTACATGGTCAACACCGTGCGCATGTTCAGCAGCAAGGCGGACGAGGAGGCAGTGGAGATCAAACTGGCCGACGGTCGCATTGCCGACAGCGAGAAGGCCGTCGTGGTGCTCGTCATCGGCGAGTCGGCGCGAAAGGCCAACTTCCAACTCTACGGATACGGCCGCGACACCAATCCGCTGCTCTCCAGACAGCAGGGGCTTCACGTTTACGAGGCCACATCCTGTGCTACCTATACCACCGCAGGCAGCAAGGCCATCCTCGAGCCCCGCAACAGTGACGATCTCTATGAACTGCTGCCCAACTATGCCTTCCGAACCGGCGTCGACGTCTCGTGGCGCACATCCAACTGGGGCGAGCCGCCCATCCATATCGACGAATATCTGACGGACACCGACCTGGCCGAGCACTATCCTGATGCAGACGCTGACTACGACGGAATCCTCTTCACCGGGCTTCGTGAGCGCATCGAGAAGAGCCCCAAGGACAAGGTGCTGATCGTGCTGCACACCAGCACCAGTCACGGACCGAAGTATGCCGACAAATATCCCGCATCCTTCGAAGTCTATAAGCCCGTAGCCCGCAATGTCGAAGAAGGACAGAAGAACCTATCCATGCTGGTCAATGCCTACGACAATACCATTCGCTATACCGACTTTCTGCTTGACAGCCTCATCAATACCCTGCGTTCGATGACGGAATGGCGGAGTGCCATGCTGTTCGTCTCGGATCACGGAGAGTCGTTGGGCGAAAACCAGATGTTCATGCATGGTATGCCTATGCGGCTGGCTCCCAAGGTGCAGTATGAAATCCCCTTCCTCGTCTGGACTTCCGACGGATTCCGCCAGTACAAACCCACAGCCGACAGACAAAAAAGTCGGACCGGCGAACTGCCAGCTGTGATTGAGCAGCACTATGTCTTCCACTCCGTGCTCAACCTGCTGTCCATACAGTCGCCGGCCTATGACCCGAACTTTGATATCTTTGAAATGCCCGACTACTCAGGGAAAACGAAAGGCACCACTTCGACACCCGAACCATAAATGGTGCGGAAGTCGTCGCGCATGGAGATGACGTGGTAGCCAGCCTGGCGCCACTCTTCCCCCAGTGCGAGGGCTTTCTCGCGGTTGGCATGGTCGCGGACATCGTCGTCGGCAATGAGCATAAACGCCGCCGAGCGATACTTGCCATTGCCCAGGCAGTAGTTGTGCATGGCGCTGTCGCCTCCGCTGTTGCCAAACGACAGCACGGGCACCTTGCCTATTTCCTGCGCAATCTGCAGCACCTTATTCGTCTTGAGATTCTTGATGATGAGCTCGTCGGTGCGAATCAGATGCTCGTCCTTGCCCATCGTGTATTTCACTCCGGCCTCGTCGCCCTGCTTGTCTGACTTGAGCTTCACATCCATGCCAATCACCCGGTTGGAGGGGATGCCCAGCGGCTCTGCCAGCACGCGGCAGATGAAACGGTCGGAACCCGACACTACATAATACGTAAAGTCGTTAGCCTTCAGATATTCAAACACCTCTGCCATCGGGCGGTAATAGGCCTGCCCGTTGGTCATTCCCTTGAAGCCGTTAGCAGGCAGTGCCGCATACTGCTTCACGTAGCTGTCGAACTCGGCCACCGTCATGCCTGCATAGGCCTTGGCCGCAGCATAGGCATGAATCATATCGAAACCGCTGGGCAGTGCTGTCCCCTTGCGCACAAAATCGCGGATGTTCTGCGCTGCCTGGCGTACATCCTCAGGAGCCTTGTCGCGATAGCTGGCATCGTCGAGAACACGGTATTCAAGCATATTGTACTCGAAGTAGCTGGGATAGAGTTCTGCAACAAAGGTACCGTCCATGTCGAAGGTCGCAATGCGGTCCTCGACAGGAATGAAGTTGGGCGATTTGGGGTTGGTGACATCCTCTACATAAGCCTTGAGGGCTCGCAGCGCCTCGCAGTCATTCCATAGTGTGAAATACTCTTTCTTGACGGTCTGTTCATTCTCGTCCTTTGTCGTGCTGCGAGAGGTCAGCACGGGGCTGCAACCTATCATAACGGCAGCCAGCAGGCATACAAAATAACGTTTCATAATAGTCATATTCGAAGTCCTTACCTGCAAAGGTACGCATTTTTTTGTATTTACCCACATTTCCCCTACAAATTATATCTCTCGAAACAGATCAGAGAGCAATCAGAGAGCATCCCCCGATCTACCCGCATTCATCCGTTCAATCCGTTGTAGTATATAAATTCGCATAATTCTCTGACCTAAAGGTGCAGAGTGTGGCGTTGCAATCGTAGTCTTTAATTTATAAAATTGTCGCTGGCCCGTCCCGGGTTCGCGACAACACTGTAAAGCCTCAACGGAGGCTTTTTAGTCATTTTCAAACCGCCTACTCTCACGAGCCAGCAGCCAACATTTTTATTAACATAATTAATTTTTAAACCTTTCATATAGAAAAGTCGCCGTCGAAGCAGGGATTCGAACCCCACAGCTCCCAACACCTTTGAGCCCTTCGCGTATTCTTTCGTCCTCTGCGCCTCTGCGTTAGAACTGTCCACTGTCTCATCGACCTTTGGTCGCTTTGTACCTTTAGGTCAAAGAACTGTCCACTGTCAACTCTTTATAGAAGGGGCGCCTTCAAACTTCCTGCCAAGGGATAGAGCCTGTCCACAGCCCTGACACCTTTGATCCTAGCGCCCCTGATTCCTATTTTACCCTCACACCCTCACTTTTTGGCCTCAAAGCCCGATGTACAGGGCGTTTGTCCGCGTGAGGGTATATGGCCTTACCCTCACCTTTACCCTCACCTTACCCTCACTTTATGGGCTTCTCTTACTTCTTACCTCTTACCTCTTACCTCTTACATCTTACCACTCACCACTTACCTCTAAAAAAGTGAGGGTAATGTGAGGGTGAATCGGTCTACCCTCACGTGCCTTCAGCCCTTTGTTTATCGGGCTTTGAGGACAGTTTGGTGAGTGGGGTGAGTGTCTTTTTGAAAACTATTTTTTTCGTCCAACAGCCATCACGCTGCTCTCCTTGCCTGCTGCCAGACCGTCCTAAAGCCAAGCTCCAGTCCGAGCCGTTCGCACTCCCAGTCCGAAGGCTTCGTACTGCCAATCCGAGCGGGTCGGACTCACATTTCCCCACGATGTCTATGTCATCCAATCAGGCGCTCCTGATTATTTTTATTTTTGTCGCAAAGCGAGGATTCGAACCTCTGTGTTATTGCCCACCGGCTGGGCTGCTTGCGAACAGATCGGAGAACCGCATTCTATGCTAA
>DDPY01000003.1 GCA_002342415.1 Prevotella sp. UBA2456
GCAAGGGGCATCCAATCCGGTGACGAAGGGCCTGAAGCCACTGCTGACCTTCGATGTCTGGGAGCATGCATATTATCTGGATTACCAGAACCGCCGTGCAGTCCATCTCGCTGCCCTCTGGCAGATTGTGGATTGGAGGGTGATCGCAGCAAGGTATGATGGGTGAAGGATGATGTTATCTGCGTAGCAAGATACAGACAAGTCGGTCATGGAACTATTGGTTTGAAAGAGAATTCGAGCTTTGCTCGCTTCGCTAGTCGAAGAACTTCCAATAGTGATATGGCCGCTTGTCATTTATGGTTCATGATTCAAGGTTAAGGGTTCACGGCAATTTATGGTTCATGGTTCAAGGTTAAGGGTTAATGGTTCAAAGTTTTTGATTATATAATATGGCAGAAGATATTATACGTAGGGAAGAGAACGTAGATGTAGAGGGCATAGGCTCGCGTATCTCTGATGATATAGGGCGGATTATTGAGCATTCTAAGCATGCTGTTGCCGTATATCTTAATACGGAAGTGACATTGACATATTGGAGAATAGGTCGCTGTATCGCAAATGAGCTGGATGCTATCTCCGATGAGAAATATGGTTCAAAGATAGTCTCAACGGTGTCGAGACAATTGACTGAACGTTTTGGCAAAGGTTATCAACGTGCCAATCTGTTTAGGATGCTGAAGGTGGCTAGAGTGTTTCCCGACGAAGAAACAGTCTCAACACTGTCGAGACAATTGACATGGAGTCACTTTGTTGAACTTTCTGTAATACCAGAGGCTAATAAACGCCTGTTCTATCAACAAATGTCTATACTCTACCATTGGAGTGTGCGACAATTACGCGACCAGGAAGATGGCATGGCCTATGAACGAACGCTGATAGCTGCCAAGCCTGATGATGAACAAGTGACCACTTTGGTTAATTCCACAAAAGGCGAATTGTCACCTGAATTGATACTCAAAAGCAGTTATGTGGTTGATTTTCTTGGGCTGGCAAATGGTTTTTCTGAGTCGGAACTGGAAGATGCAGTGGTTGAGCAACTGGAACGGTTTATAATGGAGCTTGGACAGGATTTTGCATTCTTGGAGCGTCAGAAGCGTATTCCTATAGACTCAACCGATTATGCTTTGGATCTGTTGTTTTATCATCGTAGATTACATCGGTTGTTGGCTATTGACCTGAAATTAGGCAAATTCAAACCGGAGTATAAAGGTCAGATGGAGTTATATCTCAAGTACCTTAATCGCTACGAGCGTCAGCCAGGTGAAGAGGAGCCAATAGGGTTGCTCCTGTGTAGCGAAGGAAATACAGAGCATATAGAACTGATGATGCTTGATGAACCGAACATAAAGGTTGCTCAGTATCTGACTGTTCTTCCTGACAAACAATGGTTTATAGATAAACTGAATCGTTCTATACTGATTGCCAGAGAACTAAAACAGCAATGATGGTTCATGGTTCATGGTTCATGGTTCATGGTTCATGGTTAATGGTTCATGGACAAGGCTTACAATGACTTGAAGGCATCGCTTCGCGGTTCGAGAATTGGTTTCATAGAATCAATAGCTCTTGCTTTTACCGACATATCAACAATGACAATAGAAACGTTTGTATCCTTACCTAAACAGGTGGAATTTGCCATAGGTGCTGGAGGTAACATTTTCAAAGAGGGCGAATTAGATGTTAATTCAGTTCGTAAGGAATCCTTACTAACTGCCTTAGATGGAAAAAAGTATAGGACAAAGTTCTATAATCTGGATGTCATCATCTCTGTTGGCTATCGTTGGGTAAGGTTAAGGGTTCAAGGTTAGAAGTGTGAATTTCTGGAGTTTTTCTTGGAGATTTCATGAAAAGTTTCTATCTTTGCAGCGGATATTATTGTTTAGTATATGCTGATACTTCAAGATTGTCTCAATAAGCTGGCTGGGTTCAAAAAGGATTTTGGCTCTAAGTTTGGCATCGTGAAACTGGGTATCTTTGGATCTGTAGCCAGAAAAGAGAATACCGAAGGGAGCGACATAGACATCGTCGTTGAAGTTCGGCAGCCTACTCTATCATTGATGTATGAACTGAAGGAGGCGCTGAAGGCCTTATTTGACTGCGATGTTGACCTTGTGCGTTTCCGTGAGACACTACGCCCTCTGTTTAAGACAAATATTCAAAGAGATGTAATATATGTCTGATACTCTTAATACCATACACAAAGAACGGGGGGACGTGTCTGCAGCGATATGATGCACTGGGATTGCTTATAGCAGCCAAGTCGATTATACGCTTCAGCGAAGCGCAGAATAAGAAGTCGGTAGGCGACTATCTGACCAAACTTGTTAATTTCTCGGATTGAACAAGTATATATGTATATGACTCAGGAAGAACGATGGATGATAAGATATAAAGAAGTGGTTAGCTTTGTAGAGACTAACCATCGGAATCCGTCACGTCATCGAATAGAAGAGCACGATATGCTGAACTGGCTCAAGGCGAATCGTAAAGCATTGAATGCTGGTAAGATGAAGTCTGAGAGGGTGGAGAAGTTCAGAAGACTTATGGAAATGATGGAGCGGTATAGGAGGAAGAATCAGTATGAGTGAGAGAAGGGAATGAGATATTTATATGTTGTGATGATGGCTATGGTGCTGGCGGGATGTAGTACGACAAGGCAGGGCTTTGTGGCTACTCCTGACGGCGGGCGTCTCTACTACGAGCAGCGAGGAGAGGGCGAGGCGATGGTGCTGTTGCATGGGCATTCGCTGGACCATAGGATGTGGGGGGAACAGTGGAAGCCGCTGTCTAAGCATTTCCGGCTGATATGTATGGACTTCCGCGGCTATGGGCTTTCATCGGAACAGCGTGAGGACCTGCAGCGGACGCATGTGGATGATGTAGTGACACTGATGGACTCGCTACGTATCGGCAAAGCGCATGTGGTGGGGCTGTCGATGGGGGCTTTCGTGGCTGGTGACATGCTGGCTATGTATCCGGAACGGATGCTGTCGTGTACGCTGGCCAGTGGAGGCATCCGAAATACGAAGGGTCCCAGCGAACCGATGGACTCGGCAGAAAGTGCCAACCGCGATCTGGAGATAGCTGCCCTAAAGAAGAAAGGGGTGGAAAGGATGAAGGAGGAATGGACGGAACAGCTGATGGCTTCGGGTGGCAGCCAGCGCGAGCGCATGCGCAAGGTCCTGACACAGATGATACACGACTGGACGGCATGGCAGCCGTTGCATAAGGAGGTGCGCCTCTTTTATGGCAAGGAGGCCTGGGCACGGTTGCAGGCACGGGGTAAGGTGGCGGTACCCACGCTCTTCCTGCGTGGAGAGAACGAATTGAAGGGCAAGGCTTTTGTCCCTCGCGAGGCGCGGTACCTGAGTCGTCCCCGCATCGTGGTGGTTCCGGACTGCGGCCATATGCTGAATATGGAGCGGCCAGAGGAATTTAACCGCTCCATATTGGAATTTATTAGTGGTAAGTGATTTAGTAGTTGCCTAAGGCACTGATGCTTTGAGGCATCCAGACTTCCATACGGCCTGGTCCGCGGTGGTTCCAGGCATAGTAAGGTATCATGGTGAGGGTGGCATCCCTCACCATTGCTTTTCCTTGGGGGTCGGTGTCTACGGCCTGACCGCCGACGGTGATGGCCTTGACTGCGAAGGTCACGGAACGGGAGCCTGTGAGGGTGCGATCGGTGACGGTGAAGCGAGGCTGGCGGGGCATCAGGAAATGGAAGATGTTGAAGTCCTGATTGTCGGCCCCCTCGGCACAGTAGACCAGCGGACCGCGCTCTACGGCTATGCGGCCTCGGTCATCAACCACCTGACGGTTGGCTTTGACGGTGCGCACGGGCATATCGAAGTGGATACTGACCACATCGCCTTTCTTCCATGAGCGGCTGAGGGTGAAGTAGCCGTTCTCCAACGGGGCTTTTACCTCCTGACCATTGACCTGAATGCGATAGGTGCCCAGCACATCATCATTGAAACGGTAGAGGTCGCTGGGTACAGGGGTGCGGTCGACCCATCCGGGGATGCGGATCTTCAGGGCAAAGGCCTTGGCCTTGTTCTTCTGGATGGTCAGCGTGATGTCTCCATCCCATGGGTAGTTGGTGGACTGCTGGAGTACCACCTCCTTGCCACCGACTTCGATGGCGGCGGTGTTGCCTGCGAAGAGGTTAACATAGAGGTTGTTGTCCTTGACGGCATACATATAGCCCGGGAATGAAGGGATGAAGCGGCACAGGTTGGAGGGACAGCAAGCACATCCGAACCAGGGCTGTCGCTCAGCAGAGTTGTCGAAGTTGAAGCCATACTTGCCGTCAGATGACAGCGGGTTGGGATAGAAGAATCGTCCGCCATCCACGCTCATGCCGCTGATGACACCGTTATACAGGGTGCGCTCCATGCAGTCGATGTATTGGGCATCTCCATGCAGCAGGAACATGCGGTGGAACAGATAGACCATCGAGATGGCTGCACACGTCTCGTTGTAGGCTGTGAGGTTGGGCAACTCATAGTCGGCACCAAAGGCTTCTCCCTGATGGCGTGCTCCCACGCCTCCCGTGATATAGTATTTCTTCGATACGATATTCTGATAGATGGCATCAATGGCCTTCAGATAGTCCTGATCGCCCGTGAGGGCAGCCACATCGGCCATGCCGGCATACATATAGCCTGCGCGTACAGCATGTCCCCAGGCCTCCGTCTGCTCTATTACGGGCTTGTCGCTCTGCGAGTAGACATCCTTGCGGCCCGTCTTGCCGCGATAGTCTAACAGGAACTTGGCCTCGTCCAGGTATTTCTTCTCTCCCGTGAGCACATACAACCGTGCCAGTGCCATCTCGGCAATCTGGTGGCCGGGCACCACGCAGGCCTGACCGGGCCGGGCACCAACCTCCTTGATGACACAGTCGGCATAGCGCTTGGCAATGTTCAGGAACTTGTCGGAACCCGTAGCCTGATAGTGTGCACAGGCGGCATCCACCATGTGACCTAAGTTGTAGAGCTCGTGGCTCAGAATCTCCTCCACCTCCCAGCGCTTCTTGCCGGCCCAGTGGTGAGGATGCTCAGGGTTGATGGTGCGGGCGGTATAGAGATAGCCGTCGGGCTCCTGTGCTGCAGCCACGATGTCGAGCACGGAGTCGATATATGCCTGTAACTTTTTGTCAGGATAGGTCTGGAGCACATACGAGGCTCCCTCGATGGTCTTGTAGACATCCGTATCGTCGAACGAGAATCCCATGAATTTCGAGACATCCCATTTTGGAGTCTTCAGTCCCTCATGCCCCGGGTGTTGCAGGGTATAGGCTGCCATGTTGAAGTTCTCGTAGCGGTGAGTCTCCTCACATTTCTGGAATGCTAACGGGATGGTGACCTCGCGGGCCGCATGGATACGGTCGCCCCAGAAAGTGTTGGGCGTGATTTTTACAGCGGTGAACGGAACCTGGCTGATGGGGTATCCGTTGGCAGTCTTCTGTGCCTCCATGGTCAATACCAGTGACAGGCCAGCCATGATGGTTGCAAATCGTTTCATATTTTCTGATGGTTTTAAGCTTTTGTCATGCAAAGATACAGATTTAGTTACAAACGGCCAAATTTTTCGTCTTATAATAAATATGTGTGTAACATGAAGCAACGTTTTTGTATCTTTTCCCTACTGTTGACCACTGCACTGGCAGTGATGGCACAGCGTGAAGTATATGTCTCGACCTCGTTCCACGAACCTGCTACCGACGGACTAAGGTTTATCTACAGCTACGACGGTTGGCACTGGGACTCCATCCCCGGCACCTGGCTCAAACCCGAGGTGGGCAAGCAGCGCGTGATGCGCGATCCCAGCATCATCCGCACCCCCGATGGCACGTTCCATCTGGTCTGGACCAGCTCATGGCGGGGTGACCGCGGCTTTGGCTATGCCTCGTCGAAAGACCTGAAACACTGGTCAGGACAGCGCTTCATCGAGGTGATGACCGATACCACTACCGTCAATGTCTGGGCTCCCGAACTCTTCTGGGACGAAGACAAGCAGCAGGCCGTCATCATCTGGGCCTCGTGCATACCGGGCAAGTATCCCGACGGTCAGGAGGAGCATAAGAACAACCACCGCCTCTACTATACTACCACCAAGGACTTTCAGCATTTTGCCCCCGCGAAGCTGATGATAGAGCCGGGCTTCTCGTGCATCGATGCCACCTTAGTGAAGCGCGGCAAAAAGGACTATGTGATGGTGCTGAAGGACAATACCCGCCCAGAGCGCGATATCAAGGTGGCCTATGCCAAGTCGCCCTACGGCCCGTGGTCGAAGGCCTCGGAGCCCTTCACGGGCAAGATGATGGAAGGCCCCACCGTGCTGAAGCTCGACGAAAAAATAGTAAATAGTAATTCCGTAAATAGTACATCCGGTTGGTTGATCTACTATGACCGCTACCAGTTGAAAGACTTCGGAGCCCACTATACCAAGGACTTCGTGAAGTTTGAGGATGTCTCCAAGCAAGTCAAGGTTCCTGTGCTGCACAAGCACGGCACCATCTTCAAGGCCCCTGAGCACCTGGTGTACAACCTGTTGCATGCCTCAGACCGCATCCACTATACAGGCACCACGCTGAGCAATCCGGAGCGCCACGATGGCGGGTTGTCACCTGTGGTAGGCGTGCACAACATCCAGATACTGCGAGCCAACCGCGAGCACCCCACCAAGGCCGGCAACGACGGCTGGACCTACAACCACCAGCCCATGATGGCCTACTGGAACAACCAGTTCTACGTACACTATCTCTGCGACCCCAGTGACGAGCATGTGCCGCCCTCGCGCACCATGCTGCAGACCTCGAAGGACGGCTACAACTGGAGCGAACCCGAGATTCTGTTCCCTGAGCTCCAGGTGCCTGAGGGCTTCCAGAAACCCAACCGCCCAGAGAAAGCCCACCACCTCATAGCCATCATGCACCAGCGTGTGGGCTGGTATGTGGCTAAGAGTGGACGGCTCTATGCCATCGGCAACTATGGTGTAGCCTTCGACAAGAAAGACGACCCCAACGACGGCAACGGCATCGGGCGTGTCATCCGGGAGGTGAAGCAGGATGGCAGCTTCGGGCCTATCTACTTTATCTATCTGAATGCTGGTTATGCTAGTTTTACTAGTCATACTAGTCATGGACGGCTGGCCTTTCCTTTCTATACCAAGGCCGACAAGGCTACCCGTCAGGCCTGTGAGGAGATACTGGCTAACCCGCGCTACAGGATGCAGTGGGTAGAGGAGGCTGACCGCAACGACCCCCTCATCCCACTGAACAAGGAATATAAGGCCTACTGCGACTATACGCTGCCCGACGGGCGCATCGCCTCGCTGTGGAAGCATGCCCTCACCAGCCTCTCGGATGATGGCGGACAGACGTGGGCACAGCCTGTAGAACGTGCCAAAGGCTTTGTGAACAGCAATGCCAAGATATGGGGGCAGCGGCTGTCGGACGGCACCTATGCCACCGTCTACAACCCCTCGGAGTATCGCTGGCCGTTAGGCATCTCGCTCTCGAAGGACGGACTGGAATATACCACGCTCAACCTGGTGCAGGGTGAAGTACCGCCCATGCGCTACGGAGGCAATTATAAGAGCTATGGCCCGCAGTATGTGCGCGGCATCCAGGAGGGCAACGGAGTGCCGAAGGACTCTGACCTCTGGGTGGCCTACTCGATGAATAAAGAGGATATGTGGGTGGCCCGTATCCCTGTGCCCGTGCAGACGGAGGCCCACAGCCATGCTGACGGAATGGAATTTGCAGCAGGTAATAATGCGACTGGCGGATCTTCTGCCGGTCTTCCCCTTTCCCGACTTACAGCTTGGAACATATACTCCCCGCTCTATGCACCAGTGACGATGGAAGACAGCAGTCTCATCCTGAGCGACAGCGACCCCTTCGACTATGCCAGTGTGGAGCGCAAGATTCCCGCTACCAAGGAACTAAGCGTAGAGTTCATGCTTTTGCCTAAGCAGAATGACCATGGTCTGCTTCAAATAGAATTCCTCGACCAACACGGTACGGCCTGTTCGCGTGTTGAGCTTACGGAGGAAGGTATTATCCGTTGTAAGGGCGGTGCCCGTTATGCGGGATTAGGGAAATATGAAGCCCATACCCCCTATCATGTGAAAGCCGTGCTGAGTGTGAGCCGCCGGCTGATAGAGGTGTATATCAACGGTAAGAAGGCCGGACAGCGTATGTTCTTTGCCCCTGTGGAGAGCATCGAGCGCATCAAGTTCCGCACAGGTGCGCGCCGTACCTTCCCCGACATTGATACCCCTGCAGACTGGGATGGTGTGCTGCCAAATGCCGGTGAGCGCGAACCCGAGGCTGTCTACTGCATCAGCCGCTTCAAGACTGCCCCTACGGCCAGCGGTTCTGCCGCTGAGGCTGTTGAATCTGCCCCTGCCTTCCTGCGCTATGATGACTATCAGCACTATGTGGACTACTTCAACACGATGGAGCCCGAGGGCATCCGTCAGGCCATCCCTAATGCGCAGGCATGGGACTGGATGAAGGAGAACATTCCTCTGTTCGAGTGCTCGCAGCAGGACTTCGAAGAACTGTGGTACTTCCGCTGGTGGACGCTTCGCAAGCATCTGAAGCAGACTCCTGTGGGCTATGCCATGACCGAGTTTCTGGTCAACAGGAGCTATGCCGATCAGTATAACCTGATTTCCTCGGGTGTGGGACACCATATCTTAGAGAGTCGCTGGCTGCGCAATCCGATGTATATGGACCAGGTGATGAACACCTGGTACAAAGGCAACAATGGTCAGCCCATGAAGAAGATTGCCAACTACTCGTCATGGATGCCCTGGGCCCTGTGGAACCGCTATCTGGTGGATGGCCGCAAGGACTGGATTGTCTCCATGCTACCCTCGCTGGAATGGGAGTACAACCACTGGGAGACCACCCACACCCGCACCGTACAAGTGCCGGGTGCTTCTCCGTCAGGTGAGGGTATGCTCTACTGGCAGGCTGATGTGCAGGATGCGATGGAAGAGACCATCTCGGGAGGGCGCAAGAAGAAATACCTGCGACCTTCTATCAACAGCTATATGTATGGTAATGCCATGGCCATCGGCAACATAGCCCGGCTGACGGGTGACGACAGCAAGGCCAAGACCTATTTTGACAAGGCTGCCGACTTGCGCGAGAATGTGCACCGGAAGCTATGGAACGAGCAGCATCAGTTCTTCGAGACCCACCGTGTCGACTCCTCAGCCAATGTGCGCGAGGCTATCGGCTATATGCCCTGGTACACGATGCTGGCCAAGGACGAAGCCCGCTATGGGGTGGCTTGGTTGCAGGCTGCAGACCCTAAGGGTTTCTCGGCACCCTATGGACAGACCACAGCCGAGCGCCGTCATCCACAGTTCCGTACTCATGGGGTAGGCAAGTGTGAGTGGGATGGTGCCGTATGGCCCTTTGCCACCTCGCAGACCCTCACAGCCTTGGCCAACTATGCCAACGACTACCCTAACTGTCAACTGTCAACTGTCATTGCGAAGCCACACTCGCAAAGCGAGAACTCTCAACTGTCAACTGTCAACTCCCAACTCGACAGCCTTTTCTTTGCCGAAATGGAGAAATACATGCAGAGCCAGCACATGCGCGGCAAGCCCTATATCGGTGAATACCTCGACGAGACGACGGGCTACTGGCTGAAGGGTGATCAGGAGCGTTCGCGCTACTATAACCACTCTACCTGGAACGACCTCGTGATAACAGGTCTGTGCGGTCTGCGCCCCAGTCAGGACAACAGCCTGGTGGTCAATCCGCTGCTGCCTGCCGGTAAGTGGACCTACTTCTGTCTGGATAATGTGCTGTATCATGGTCACACCATCACTATCGTATGGGATCAGGACGGCTCTCGCTATCATGTGGGAAAGGGGCTGAGGGTCTATGTCGACGGTCATCTGAAAGGTCAACGCGACACGATAGGTAAACTCAAGATAGAGAACGCATTATGAGGAAGGCTACACTAGTATTACTTGTTTTACTAGTTTCACTAGATTTACTAGGACAATCGGCGGATTTCGGGCGGGCACACTGGATTGGTGCAGTGACCCGGGAGCAGGCGCGCCTGCCTGAGGGCAGAAACTTCACAGGTGCGAAGCTCAAGGAACCTGCCGTGAAGGCTGCCTGGGCGAATATCCATCCCCTGGCCGACCGTAGCATCTATCTGCGCAAGCAGGTAGCCTTGCGCGGAAAGGTACGCAAGGCGGTGATCAATATCTGTGGCTTGGGATTTTATGAGCTGACCGTCAATGGTCAGAAGATGGGTGATGCCGAGTTTGCACCCCATTGGAGCGACTATGACAAGACGGTGTTCTATAACACCTACGACCTCCCTGTACAGGAGTTGACGGCAGCCTCGCTGCAGGTGCAGGTGTTGTTGGGCAATGGTTTCTACTGTGAGCCCGGCAAGCGGTATGCGAAGATGAAGATTGCCTTCGGTCCGCCTACGTTGTTGTTTCGCATGCTGATAGACTACGAAGACGGCCGACGGGAGGAGGTGGTGAGCGATGGTAGCTGGCAGTGGACAGAAAGTCCTATTATCTTTAACAGCATCTATGGAGGCGAGGATTATGATGCGCGATTGGAACCCTCCCCCGGCCCCTCCTGTAGAGGGGAGAGCGGATGGCATCCTGTGGTGATCCAGGAGGCACCGCGAGGGATACTGCGCCGCCAGATGGCTGAGCCAGTGAAGGTGATGGAACGCTTCCCTGTCAAGGACACCATTGTCCGCCGTGACACGCTGCTGGTGCTTGATATGGGGCAGAACCTCAGCGGCTATCCTGAGATTACCGTTCAGGGCAAGGCGGGTCAGCGATTGAAACTCATCCCTGGTGAGACACTGACTCCCGAGGGACTGGTCAACCAGAAACAAACGGGCCGTCCACATTATTATATATATACCCTCCGGGGAACCGAGAAGAATGCTCAATGTTCAATGTCCAATGTTCAATGTTCAATGTTCAAAGTTCAATGTTCAGAAACCTGGCATCCGCGGTTCTCGTACTATGGCTACCGCTATCTGCAGGTGGAGGGAGACATAGAGACACTGAAGCGGGTGGAGTCGTGCTTTGTCTATAATTCAGCTCGCAAAACAGGTGCCTTCGAGTGCTCCAATCAGCTTTTCAATGATGCCTACCGCCTGATAGACCGCGCCATCCGTAGCAACTGGCATAGTGTGTGGACCGACTGTCCGCACCGCGAGAAACTTGGATGGCTGGAGCAGGACTGGCTGAATGGTGAGGGACTGGTGGCCAACTACGACTGCCGTGCCTTTATGGAGCAGACCCTGCAGAATATCAGTGATGCGCAGTTTGAGAATGGTGCCGTGCCCGAGATAGCCCCTAACCTATGCGTCTTTGAAGGCTCATGGGCACCCCCGTTTCTGGAATCGCCCGAATGGGGTGGGGCACTGGTGGCACTGCCGTACTTATATAAGCAGTATTATGGTTGCGACAGAGTGGCAACAGACTATCGGGAGGCGATGCTGCGCTATGTGGACTATCTGCATACACAGGACTCCTGTTATATCCTCCGTCAGGGATTGGGTGACTGGTATGACTACGGACCGGGCAGGGCAGGCTTTGCCCAGAATACCCCCATGCCCCTGGTGTCGACCGCCCACTACTATTGGTGGACGAAGCTGGTTGGGGAGATGGTGGCTGCAGCCGACCCGCGCGAAGGAGCACGGCTACAGGCCCGTGCCGACAGTATCAAGGTGGCCTTCATCCGTACGTTTTATCATCCCGAGAGCTTTCGGTATGCTACGGGCAGTCAATGTGCGCAGGCTATCGCCTTGGAGATGAATCTGGTGCCCGAGGGAGCGCGTGAGGGTGTGCTGCGACAGTTGATAGCCGATATCCACCAGCATGGTGACAGACTGACTACAGGCGATGTAGGCAACCGCTACCTCTTCCATGCGCTGATACACAACGGACAGCAGGAACTGCTATATAAGATGCTGAACCACTACGAGGTGCCGGGCTATGGCTATCAGATCAAACTCGGACATACCACACTGACAGAGCAGTGGAACCCGGAGCATGGAGCCTCGATGAACCACTTCATGATGGGGCATCTGAATAACCTGTTAGTGCCTTATATTCTCGGCATCTGGCGCGAGGAGGGCAGGGCGGTGATTGCTCCGCATCCCATGGGTGACCTGACATGGTGTCGGGGTGAGTCGAATGGCATCCAGGCCTCGTGGCGCTTAGAGGGCGGTCACTTCATGCTTGAGGTGGACATTCCACAGGGCGAGCGGGCTCTCGTGCGCATGCCCTATTCTGGCAAGGAGCATATGCTGGAGTCTGGAAAACATGAGCTGAAAGAAAAAGCAAGACGGGCCAAGTAGCACGATATTCGAGACAGGAAAAATAATAACATCATAAAAGAGAAAAACAATGGAAACAAATTTCAAGAAACCCCTGAGTGGTATTATTCCTCCACTCGTGACCCCCTTAGTAGACAACGAGACACTCGATGTGGAGAGTCTGGAACGGCTGATAGAACACCTGATAGCCGGTGGTGTTCATGGTCTGTTTGTATTAGGTACGACGGGCGAGGAACAGAGTCTCTCGTACGAGGTGCGCAAGCAGATGATCAAGGAGTCGTGCCGCATCAACCGTGGCCGTCTGCCCCTGCTGGCCTGCATCACCGACACGAGCATTGTGGAGAGCATCAAGCTGGCCCGCGTGGCTGCGGACTGTGGTGCCGACGGTGTGGTGAGTGCTCCGCCCTACTATTTTGCCACGGGTCAGCCCGAGTTGGCACAGTTCTATGAGGAACTGGTGCCCCAGTTGCCCCTGCCTGTATTCCTGTATAACATGCCGAGTCATGTGAAGGTGAGTTTCGCACCGGATACGGTGAAGCGTATTGCTGAGCTGGAACAGGTGGTAGGCTTCAAGGACTCGTCGGCCAATGCGGTATATTTCCAGTCGGTGATGTATAAGATGCAGCATCGTCCTGACTTTGCCATGCTGGTGGGCCCAGAGGAGATTACGGGCGAGTGTGTGCTGTTGGGTGGAGATGGTGGCATCAATGGCGGTGCCAATATGTTCCCGGAACTCTATGTCGGCATGTATAACGCTGCCAAGAACCGCGACATCGAGACCGTGTTGAAGTTGCAGCAGTTGATTATGCAGATTTCTACCTCTATCTATACTGTCGGCAAGCACGGTTCCAGCTATTTGAAAGGCCTGAAGTGTGCACTGTCAATCTTAGGCATCATCAACGATGACTTTGTAGCCTCTCCGTTCTACAAGTTCGAGGCTCCTGAGCGAGCCCGCATACAAGAAGCGCTCAACGCATTGCCTATCAAAGACGGTAAGTTATGCATCTGATTGACTTCATTGTCTTCATCGTCTTCACGCTGGGCGTGGTGGTGTTTGGTTGCTCGTTCTTCAAGAAGGGCAGCAGTGCCGATGAGTTCACCTCGGCCGGGCACTCCATCCCTGGCTGGGTGGTGGGCATGAGTATCTTTGCCACCTATGTCAGCAGCATCTCGTACATCGGCTATCCAGGTAAGGCCTTTGCGGCTGACTGGAATGCCTTTGTGTTCTCGCTGTCCATACCCATTGCGAGCTATTTTGCTGCCAAATATTTCGTGCCATTCTACAGGCACTCGGGCAGTGTGTCGGCTTATACCTTTCTTGAGGAGAAGTTCGGAGCATGGGCACGCCTGTATGCCTCAGCCTGCTACCTGTTGACCCAGATAGCGCGCATGGGCAGCATACTCTATCTGTTAGCTGTGCCGATGTATATCCTGATGGGGTGGGACATGCATCTGGTCATCATCTGCACCTCCATCGGCATCATTATCTACTCGATGATGGGCGGGTTGAAAGCTGTCATCTGGGCCGATGCCATCCAAGGCATCATCCTGATAGGCGGTGCGGTACTGTGTCTGGCCATCCTGATGTTCTCGATGCCCGAGGGACCGATGCAGACCTTTGAGCTGGCAGCGAACAGTCCGATGGGAAACAAGTTCTCGCTGGGTGAATTTACCTCAGACCTGACCAGTTCTACCTTTTGGGTCTGTCTGATCTACGGCATCTTCATCAATCTGCAGAACTATGGTATCGACCAGAACTACGTGCAGCGCTATCATGCTGCCAAGACGGACCAGGATGCTAAGTTCTCGGCCCTCTTCGGCGGTTATCTGTTCATCCCGGTATCGGCCTTGTTCTTCCTCATTGGCAGTGCCCTGTATAGCTACTATGAGGCGGGGGTGGCCTCTCTGCCTGCAGAGATAGCCCAGAAACCCGACTATGTGTTTCCCTATTTCATTGTCAACGGTCTGCCCGTAGGCCTGCGCGGACTGCTGATAGCAAGCATCTTTGCAGCAGGCATGAGCACGGTGTCCACTTCTGTCACCTCTGCTGCCACCATTATCCTTACTGACTATGTGCGCCCGTTCTTCCTGAAGGCCCGCAACATAACTGACAAGTTGCGCCATCACGACCCTCAGGACCACCACCGCCACCAGAAGCTGGAACTGGCCATTGTGCGCCTCAGCAGCTTTGGAGTGGGTATCCTCGGTGCTGTTGTAGCCATTGCCATGCTCAGTGTGGAAAGTATCATTGATGCCTGGTGGACCCTGTCGAGCATCTTCTCCGGGGGAATGTTAGGACTTTTTCTGCTGGGGTGTATTCCGCAGCAGATCAACCGCTGGGCAGCTATTGCGGGCTGCATAGGCGGCATCTTTGTCATCGGCTGGATCTCGTTGGCGGAGATGTGGCAGCTGCCAGGCATCCACCTGCATCCCTATCTTGCCATTGTGCTGGGAACCACGGTGATATTCCTTGTGGGTTTCCTCTGCACCTACCTGTTCAGGGGTGGTAGGATGCGATAGGCTTCCGATGACAAACGGCGGTATGATTCGTCCTATAAATATAAATTTATCACATTAAAGAGTAAAACAACAATATGAAGAAGAACTATCCTAAGATTGGCATACGCCCCACCATTGATGGTCGTCAGGGCGGTATCCGCGAAGGCTTGGAAGAGAAGACAATGAATCTGGCCAAGGCCGTGAAGCAGCTGATTGAGAGCAACCTGAAGAATGGTGACGGAAGCCCGGTAGAGTGTGTGATCTCGAACACCACCATCGGACGCGTGGGCGAGGCTGCCCAGTGTGCTGAGCAGTTCGAGCGCGAGGGTGTGGGAAGTACGATTACCGTCACCTCGTGCTGGTGCTACGGTTCAGAGACGATGGACATGAACCCCAACTACCCGAAGGCTGTCTGGGGCTTCAATGGTACGGAGCGCCCCGGTGCTGTCTACCTGGCAGCCGTCTTGGCCGCCCATGCCCAGAAGGGACTGCCCGCTTACGGCATCTATGGTCACGATGTGCAGGACTTGCCCGACAATACCATTCCCCAAGATGCTGCCGAGAAGATTCTGCGCTTTGCCCGTGCTGCCCAGGCGGTGGCTACGATGCGCGGCAAGAGCTACCTGTCCATCGGCAACACCTGTATGGGTATTGCCGGTAGTATTGTCAATGCCGACTTCTTGCAGCAGTATTTAGGCATGCGTACGGAATATGTCTCGCTGGTGGAGATTCTGCGCCGCGTAGACTATGGCATCTATGACAAGGAGGAGTTTGAGAAGGCCATGCAGTGGATAGAGAAATACTGCAAGCCGCAGGAAGGCCACGACTACAACGAAGACCGCCCGCTCTTCCCCGGTGTGCCCATGACCACCTTCAACGGCAAGGGCAAGGGTAAGAACCGACAGGAGAAAGACGAGGACTGGGAATTCACGGTGAAGAATATGATGATTATCCGCGACCTCATGCAGGGTAGCGAAAAGCTGCTCGAGATGGGCTATAAGGAAGAGGCTATCGGCCACAATGCCATTGCTGCCGGTGTGCAGGGGCAGCGTCAGTGGACGGACTATAAGCCCAACTTTGACTTCCCTGAGGCCATGATGTGTACCTCGTTCGACTGGAACGGACCGCGCGAGGCTTATACTCTGGCTACGGAGAATGACTTCCTGAACGGTATGTCTATGCTCTTCGGCCATCTGTTGACCAACAAGGGCGTGATGTTCTCAGACATCCGCACCTACTGGAGTCCCGAGGCTGTAGAGCGTGTCAGCGGATGGAAACCGGAGGGTGCTGCCGCCTGTGGCTTTATACACCTGATTAACAGTGGTGCTACGACGCTCGATGCTACGGGTGCCTGCAGTGACAAGGACGGCAAGCCTATCATGAAGTCGCACTGGGAACTGAGCCAGGAGGATATGGAAGCCTGCCTGAAGGCTACCAACTGGATGCCTGCCGATCGTGACTATTTCCGTGGCGGCGGCTATTCGAGCCACTTCCTCACTCGCGGTGGCATGCCCATGACCATGCTGCGACTGAACCTCGTGGCAGGACTGGGTCCTGCACTGCAGATTGCTGAGGGATGGACCGTTGATCTGCCCAAGGAGGTGAACGACACGCTCGACAAGCGTACTGACCCCACATGGCCTACCACTTGGTTTGCTCCGCGTCTGGATGCTACGAAGGATGCCTTCAAGGATGTCTATTCGGTGATGAACAACTGGGGTGCCAACCACGGAGCCATCTGCTATGGTCACGTCGGTGCCGACCTCATCACACTGTGTGCTATGCTGCGCATCCCTGTCTGCATGCACAACATCGCGGACAAGGACATCTTCCGTCCTGCCTGCTGGAATGCCTTCGGTATGGACAAGGAGGGTGCCGACTATCGTGCCTGCCAGAACTTCGGCCCATTATATAAATAAGGTTTTAAGAATTTAGGGATTTCGGGATGTTGATATATTGATATGTCGACATCCCGAATTCTCGAAAATAAATGGAAAAGAAAAAATGAAGAAAAGATTGTTATCAGTTCTGATGCTGGCAGTGGCATGCGTCGCCGCCAACGCTCAGGACATTATGAAGAAAGAGAAGGACGGTACCTATATCGTCAACACTACCACGCTGGGACAGGATATTGAAGGCTACAACGGTCCCACGCCTGTGGAGGTTCATATCAAGAAGAACAAGATTGTCAAGGTGGTGCCCCTGAAGACAATGGATGGCCCCAAATATGTGGCAATGGTCAAGAAGGGCATGCTCACCAAGTATGAGGGTATGAATGTCAAGAAAGGAACGGTAGCCGAGGTGGATGCCGTGACGGGAGCTACCTTTACCTCGAAGGCAATGCAAGAAAATGTCAAACGGGCTGTAGAGTACTACAAAAGCCATAAATAGTGTGGCGAAATTGATATAAATTAAGAATGTGCGCGAGCACACAATATTTTTTTAAAGAAATGCTTGCTTCGTATTCAATATTTTTATATCTTTGCATCGTTAAAACAAATTTTTATTCATTTTAAAGAAAGGAAAAAAGTATGAAGAAGATGATGATGATGGCTGCCATGATGCTCATGAGCATCGGCGCATTTGCACAGAACGAGGTTGGCCAGTTCACTTTGAAGCCCACCGTTGGTATGAACATTGCTACTGTGACGAAGCAGGCTGGCTCTAAGGTACGTGTCGGCATGATGGCCGGTGTTGAGGGTGAGTACGGCGTAGCCGAGAACTTCGGTCTGACCGCTGGTCTGTTCTACTCGATGCAGGGTGTGAAGTTCACGAACAAGATTGACGGCGTTGATTTAACGGAAACCGACAAGGTTGACTTCCTGAACATCCCCATCATGGCCAACTACTATGTTATTCCCGGTCTGGCCGTGAAGGCTGGTGTACAGCCTGGTTTCAAGGTTTCTGGCAAGCGTTCTATTGATGCTAAGGAGGGTAGTTCGAAGGCTAACTTGACAGAGAATCTTGAGGGTATCAAGGCTTTCCAGTTTGCTATTCCTGTAGGTGCTTCTTATGAGTACAAGAGTTTTGTTCTGGATGCCCGTTACAACATCTACCTGACCAAGGCTGCCAAGGAAGGTGATGGTCGTCACTCTGTGTTCACCATTTCTCTGGGTTACAAGTTCGCTCTCTAAGCAACTAATCAGGAATCCAAATCAGAATCAGCACTTCCCCGTCTGGGGAGGTGCTTTTTTGTTTTTTAAACGCATACTTAGTATAGCAGGACGAGTCCGGCCAGCGCGCAATAGATGATCATGCGTATGGGATTGATCTTGACCACCAGCACGCCATAGAAGGCGGCTGCAAAGAGAAAACAGCTGATGGAGAACTGCCAGATGTTCTCGTTGGGAGTGGAGAAGTTCTCGGGTGTCATCAGGAGCAGCGTGGCAGCAGCCAGCAGTCCTACCACCGCCGGGCGCAGGCCCTTGAAGACCGACTCTACGCTGTGGTGGTGCATATACTTCATGAACAAGCGGCTGATGAGCACCATCAGTATCAGCGAGGGCAGCACGAGCGCGAAGGTGGCCGTGGCTGAGCCGAGAATGGCCATCGGCATCGAGAAGCCGGCGTTCTTGATGGCCGTGTAGCCGCAGTAGGTGGCCGAGTTGATGCCGATAGGTCCGGGTGTCATCTGCGATATGGCCACGATGTCAGTAAACTCGCTGGCCGACAGCCAGTGCCAGTGCTCAACGGTCTCGTGCTGGATGAGCGACAGCATGCCGTAGCCGCCGCCGAAGCCAAAGAGGCCAATCTCGAAAAATGTTACAAATAGCCAAAAGAATATCATAACTCTCAACTCTCAACTCTCAACTGTCAACTCTCAACTGTCAACTCTCAACTCTCAACTCTCTCAACTTTCCCCACAGGAACCCGCCGATGCCGGCAGCAATGATAATCCAGATAGGGCTTACCCCCATCAGCCATATCAGCAAGGCCGAGACGATGGGTATCCAGGCGGTAAACCAGTTCAGCCGGGCACTCTTGGCCATGTTGAACGTAGGCACGGCAATGAGCGCCACCACCGCAGGGCGGATGCCGCGGAACATGGCGGCTATCACGCGGTTGTCCTCTGCCTGATGGAAGAACATGGCAATGGCCAGAATGATGAGAAACGAGGGCAGGGCAGTGCCGAGAGCGGTAGCGACGGCTCCGCGCACCTTGTTCAGCTTGTATCCGATGAAGATGCTGATGTTGATGGCGAAGACACCCGGGCAGCTCTGTGCGATGGCTATCAGGTCGAGCATCTCTTCCTTGTTCACCCACTTGTGGCGGTTCACCACCTCTTCCTCGATAATCGGAATCATGGCATATCCACCCCCGAGGGTGAACATGCCAATCTTAAAGAAGGTTCGAAACGATTCCCAATAGAGTTTATTGGTCATAGCAACTGTCAACTCTCAACTGTCAACTCTCAACTGTCAACTCTCAACTCTTAACTCTCTCCTCCACCCACTTGCGGGCATTGACGAAAGCTTCGATCCAGGGAGTCACCTCGTCCATGCGGCGGTGCTCAGGATACCAGGCGCACTGCCAAGGGAACACGGCACGCTCCAGATGGGGCATCATGCACAGGTGGCGGCCGTCCTCGGAGCAGATGCCTGCGACATCGTAGTCGGAGCCGTTGGGGTTGGCGGGATAGCCGTGATAGTTGTACTTGGCAATCACATTGTATTTGTCTTCAGCCTCGGGCAGATGGAACTTGCCCTCTCCGTGGGCTACCCACAGACCGAGCTTGTTGCCGCTCAGCGAGCCGAACATCACGCTGTTGTTCTGGGGGATGCTAAGCGAGATGAACTCCGACTCGAACTTATGGCTGTCGTTGTGCAGCATGCGGATTTTTGATTGAACATTGAACATTGAAGATTGAACATTGTTGGTTGCGGCGTTCTCAGGCGCAGCAGAATGTTCAATGTTCAAAGTTGAATGTTCAATGAGTCCCAGTTCCACCATCAGCTGGCATCCGTTGCAGATGCCCAGCGACAGCGTATCCTCGCGGGCATAGAACTTATCCAGTGCCTCCTTGGCCTTGGGATTGAAGAGGAAGGCTCCTGCCCATCCCTTTGCCGAGCCCAGCACGTCGCTGTTGGAGAATCCGCCGCAGAAGACAATCATATTGATATCCTCCAGTGTCTCGCGGCCGCTGATGAGGTCGGTCATCATGACATCCTTCACTTCGAAGCCGGCCAGATACAGGCAGTAGGCCATCTCGCGCTCACCATTGGTGCCTTTCTCGCGGATGATGGCGGCCTTGGGAAGTTGAACATTCGACATTGAACATTGAACATTGTCTTTCCAGCGGTCGGGATTCAGTCCGTACTGCTTCAGTGTGCCTGTGAAGTCGCGATTGAACTTCATCTCCAATGGCTGCTTCTTATAGTTCTCATAGCGCTCCTTGGCCTTGCCGTTGAAGCTCTGCTTGCGGTCGAGCAGATAGGATGTCTTATACCACGTGTCGCGCAGCTTGTCGATGTCAAATCTAGTCTCACTAGTTTTACTAGTCTCACTAGTTCCACTAGGATAAACCACCACAATCTCGCGGCTGTCGTCTACGGTATAGCCTATCTTGGCGAAGCCTACACCCTGCTCCTCCATGAAGTCCTTGAAGTCCTGCTTGTGCTCGTCGCTCACCTGAATGACCACACCGGGGTTCTCGGCAAACAGCGTCTTCACCACGTCGCCGTCCTGACAGAGGTCGTGCAGGTTGATGTGCATGCCGCCCTTGGTATTGGCAAAGGTCATCTCAAGGAGTGTGGTAATCAGTCCGCCGGCTGAGATGTCGTGACCAGCCATCACCCAGCCCTTCTCTATCAGCTGCTGTACGGCCATGAAGGCATCGGCAAAGTACTCGGCATTCTTCACCGTGGGCACATCGCTGCCTACCTTGCCTAAGCTCTGGGCAAAGGCCGAGCCGCCTAAGTGCTGCTCATCGAACGAGAAGTCGATATGGTAGAGAGAAGCGTGCTTGTCGTTCTTCACCACAGGGCTTACCACCTTGCGGATGTCACTCACCTCGCCTCCGGCACTGACAATCACCGTTCCCGGCGAAATAATCTTCTCGCCATTGGGATACTGCTGGGTCAGCGAGAGCGAGTCCTTACCCGTAGGCACATTGATATGCAGCTCGCAGCAGAAGTCAGACAATGCTTTGACACCCGCATACAGGCGGGCATCCTCACCCTCCTGCGAGCGACAGGGCCACATCCAGTTGGCACTCAGGCTCAGGCTCTCCATACCATCGGCCAGCGGAGCCCACACAATATTGGTCAGGGCCTCGGCAACAGACAGCACGCTGCCTGCGGCTGGGTCGGCCAGACCAGCCTGGGGAGCATGGCCTAAGGCGGTGGCTATACCCTTGCGGCCGCGATAGTCGAGGGCTACCACACCGCAGTCGCTCAGCGGCAACTGAATCTCGCCCTGGCACTGCTGGCGGGCTATCTTACCCGTCACGGAGCGGTCCACCTTGTTGGTCAGCCAGTCCTTGCAGGCTACGGCTTCCAACTGTAACACGCGCTCCAGGTATTCGCTGATTTTATCTGAGTATTCTGAGCAGTCAGAGTAATCGGAAGGCTTCGCATATTTCACATTCTCATAAGTGTGCTCTACGGTGTTGTCCTTCATGATGGTCTTGGGCGAGTGGCCGAACATCTGGGCGACATCGAGGTCGAAGGGCTTCACACCGTCGCCCTGCTTGAACGAGAAGTGGGCATCGCCAGTGGTCTCGCCCACGACATACATCGGGGCACGCTCGCGCTCGGCAATCTTCTGCACATGCTCGATATGCTTCTCGTCAATCAGCAGACCCATGCGCTCCTGACTCTCGTTGGCAATAATCTCCTTGGCCGACAGCGTCTTGTCACCGATGGGCAGCTTGGTCATATCTATCTCGCCGCCACACTCCTCAACGAGCTCGCTGAGGCAGTTCAGGTGGCCGGCACTGCCGTGATCGTGGATGCTGACCACAGGGTTCTGGTCTTCCTCGCACAGGGCGCGGACCAGATTGTAGGCACGCTTCTGCATCTCAGGGTTGGCACGCTGGATGGCATTCAGCTCGATGCCGTTGCTATAACGGCCTGTATCTACGGAAGATACGCTGCCGCCACCCAGGCCGATGCGGTAGTTGTCACCACCAACCACTACGACCTTGTTGCCCTTCTGGGGCTCTTTCTTCAGACAGTCGCGCTTGGTGCCGTAGCCCACACCGCCAGCCAGCATAATCACCTTGTCGTAGGCATATTTAGTGTTTGTTGCGACTGAGCCGCTACCCTTTTCCTGATGCTCAAAGGTCAGCACCGAGCCGCAAATCAGCGGCTGGCCGAACTTATTGCCGAAGTCGGAGGCTCCGTTCGATGCCTTGATCAGTATCTGCTCAGGAGTCTGGTACAGCCACTTGCGGGCGGGGATGATGTCCTCCCAGTCGCGCAGCTCTTTCTCCTCTCCCCTCTCTCCATTCTCCTCTTCTATACGCGGATAGGCTGTCATATAGACGGCTGTTCCAGCAATGGGCCACGAGCCTACGCCGCCGCCCATACGGTCGCGAATCTCGCCGCCCGTACCCGTTGCAGCACCGTTGAAGGGCTCTACGGTGGTGGGGAAGTTGTGGGTCTCGGCTTTCAGCGAGATGACGCTCTCTATGTCCTTCACGCGGAAATAGTCGCTCGTACTCTGGTCGGCAGGGGCAAACTGCTCGACCACAGGGCCTTGGGCAAAGGCTACATTGTCCTTGTAGGCAGACAGTATCTTGTTGGGATTCTCCTGAGTAGTCTTCTTGATCATCTGGAACAGACTCGACTCCATCTCCTGGCCGTCGATGATGAACGTACCTCCGAAAATCTTGTGGCGGCAGTGCTCAGAGTTGATCTGGGCAAAGCCGAAAATCTCGGAGTCTGTCAGCGGACGGCCGTTCTCCTTCTCAATCTTGTGCAGATAGTCTATCTCCTCCGGACTGAGTGCCAGACCTTCCTGCTCGTTGTATTCTTCCAGATTGTCGACATACTTGATGGGCTCAGGCTTGATGTTGATGGTGAAGATGCCCTGATCCAGTCCGTCGTACATACGCTGGAGCATGGGGTCGTGCTCGGCATCGGCTGAGGCCACGGGGAAATACTCCTCGATGCGCTGGATGCCCGTGAGACCCATGTTCTGTGTAATCTCGACGGCATTGGTAGACCAAGGGGTCACCATCTCGCGGCGCGGACCGACATAGTGGCCTGTCAGCACTTCGTCTTTCAGCAGCTCGGCATTGCCATAGAGCCAGCTCAGTTCCTTCACTTCTTGTTCGTTCAACGGGTGATTGGCCTCGGTGGCAATCACGCTCTTCTGGGGAGTCTTGAAAAAGAGAATCATACCTTTTATACCTTATTATATTTAGATTTGCCTGCAAAGGTAGTGCAAATCGAGCGAAATGCAAAGAAAAAATCTATTTTTCTTTGCATTTCTCTGACCTGAAGGTGCAGAGTGTGGCGTTGCAATCCGAGATGAAGCCTACCTTCGACGCATAGTCAAGGGTACGAAAAGTCGGGCGAACTGCAAAAGGAAAACCGTTTTTTCTTTTGCAGTTCCAAGCACGGCTTATTTTTTTCTCCGTGTGGTGATAAGTTCCTGAGTCGTTAGGGAGTTTATGTTTCCAACTTGTGTACGTATGTTTCCAACTTGGAGACACATGTTTCTAACTTATGCACACATGTTTCCAAGTTGGAAACATAACTTCCCAGCCGATAAAGAAACTCTTCATGGGCCTCCGCCGAGAGTCAAAGTAACTTAAAAATATCTAAAACGCTGCAACTTTCGGACATTTTCTGCGTCTAATCACTAACTTTGCAAACCGAAGTAATAATTAAATTCGAAAAAAGATGAAGAAAAGTGTTTTCATGATTTCGCTGGTTTCAGTATTGCTGATGACCAGCTGTGCTTCCAAGAAAGAGCTGGTGGCTTGTCAGGAAGAGAACAAGGCTTTGCAGTCTAATTTCCAGGATACCAAGGAGCTGCTGGCGGCTTCCAACACCCGCGTGGCCAGCCTCGAGGAGCAACTGGCAGAACTGCGTAAGACCAATGCCACCCTCCAGAACTCGCTGGACAAGAGTCTGACCAACGCAAGCCAGAACAATGTGTCAATCGAAAAACTGGTAGACCAGATCAACGAGTCCAACCAGTACATCCGTCATCTGGTTGAAGTGAAGTCGAAGAGCGACTCGCTCAACATGGTGCTCACCAACAACCTGACCCGCTCGCTCTCGAAGGAAGAGCTGAAGGAAGTCGACGTGCAGGTGCTCAAGGGCGTAGTCTACATCTCGCTGGCCGACAATATGCTCTACAAGAGTGGCTCGTACGAGATTAACGACCGCGCTGCCGAGACGCTCTCCAAGATTGCCAAGATCATCAAGGACTACAAAGACTATGATGTGCTCATCGAGGGCAACACCGACGATGTGCCCATCAAGCGCGAGAACATCCGCAACAACTGGGACCTCTCTTGTCTGCGTGCATCGTCTGTCGTCCAGGCTCTGCAGAACAATTATGGTGTAGACCCCAAGCGGCTGACTGCTGGCGGACGCGGTGAGTACAACCCCCTGCAGCCCAACACTACGGAACTCGGCAAGCAGCGCAACCGCCGCACACAGATCATCATCACGCCCAAGCTCGACGAGTTTATGGACCTGATTGGACAGGCTCCCGACGGAGAGTAAAGTCCAGGACCTATATAATTATAATATGTGTAGAAGGTTTGGGGGTTGATATTTGTCAATTCCCAACTTTTTTTTATGCAAAAAATGAAAATTTTCTTGGAAAAGTTTTGGTGATTCGGAA
>DDPY01000025.1:0-5311 GCA_002342415.1 Prevotella sp. UBA2456
AACCTATTTCAGTACAAGACATGTGAAATAAATACCCCATTGTCATCGGTGTCATCGTCATCGGTGTCCACACAGCGAGCCGTAACACACCACACAGCGAGCCGTAACACACCAAGCGACGATATTACTGCTTGTTTTTTCTTTACATTCCGAAATCTTCTGTACTCCCTCTATACTACGGAATAATTGCTGCCACGTTAGGGAAAAATTACTGCCTGGTCAGGGCGCAAATGATGGCTGCCCCATGCGTGGTTTCCGGCTATTTTTAATACCTTGAAATATCCTGACAATCGCCCTGCCGCCACCCCAACAACCTCGATGACAGCGATGACGATGACACCGATGACAGCGGGGTATTTATTGGCAAATCGATGACAGCGCTGACGATGACACCGATGACAACGGGGTGTTTATTGCAACGAATGCGGGTTGGTGAGGTCAAAAGATGGCTAAAAGTTTTCGTATTTCACGGAAAATTGCTACCTTTGCCCGATAAACGTTAAGTGATGGAAATAAAACAAGCAGAATTTACGCTCTCAGCACCGATGGTGTCGATGTGTCCTAAGGACACGAAGCCCGAGTATGCCTTCATCGGACGCTCGAATGTGGGCAAGTCGAGCCTCATCAATATGCTGACGAACAATAAGAAGTTGGCCAAGACGTCGTCGACTCCCGGCAAGACGTTGCTCATCAACCACTTCATTATCAACAAGGAGTGGTATCTGGTGGACCTTCCTGGCTATGGCTATGCCAAGCGCTCGAAGAAAGAAGTGGACCGGCTGGACCAGATGATACGCGGCTACATCCTGCAGCGCGAGCAGCTGGTGAATGTCTTCGTGCTGGTGGACATCCGTCTGGAACCGCAGAAGATAGACTTCGACTTCATCGAGTGGCTGGGGCTGAGCAGCATTCCGTTCTCGATTGTCTTCACCAAGGCCGACAAGCTGACGGCCAACAAGGCTCGTCAGGCGATGGAGGCCTACAAGCGGAAGCTCTCTGAGACATGGGAGGAGATGCCGCCGATGTTTCTGACTTCCGCCGAGAAGAAGGATGGCCGCGAGGAGGTGCTGAACTATATCGAGCAAATCAATAAAGAACTGTAAGATGACTCCCTATCTCGATGTACAACATCTGTCGAAATCGTTTGGTGCCCTGCAACTCTTCCAGGATATCAGCTTCTCGATTGGCGAGGGCCAGCGGGTGGGACTGATAGCGAGGAACGGCACGGGCAAGTCGACGCTGCTCTCGATATTGGCAGGCAAGGAGGGCTACGACAGCGGTGACATGGTCTTCCGCCGCGACCTGAAGGTGGGCTTTCTGGAGCAGTCGCCTGTGTTCGATGCCGACGAGAGCGTGCTCGATGCCTGCTTTAACCATCAGGGCGAGGAGGAGAAAGTGCTGAAGGCGAAGCAGGTGCTGACGCAGTTGAAGATTAAGGACCTGACGCAGAAGATGGGCCAGTTGAGCGGAGGCCAGCAGAAACGCGTGGCACTGGCCAACGTGCTGCTGACGGAGCCTGACCTGCTGATACTGGACGAGCCTACCAACCATCTGGACTTGGAGATGATAGAGTGGCTGGAGGGCTACCTGCAGCGTGGCAACAAGACGCTGCTGATGGTGACGCACGACCGTTTCTTCCTCGACCGCGTGTGCTCGGTGATTCTCGAACTGGACGACCATACCATCTACACCTATCGCGGCAACTATGCCTACTATCTGGAGAAACGCCAGGAGCGCATCGACAACCGACGGGCAGAGATAGCGCGTGCCAACAATCTCTATCGCACGGAGCTGGACTGGATGCGCCGGATGCCGCAGGCGCGCGGCCATAAGGCACGCTATCGCGAAGAGGCTTTCTACGAGCTGGAGCGTGTGGCCAAGCAGCGCATCGAGGAGCGCCAGATTCGGTTGAAGGCCTCCAATGTCTACATAGGCTCCAAGATATTCGAGTGTCAGTATATCTCCAAATCATTCAGCAGCGCGCAGTCGGAGGTGGTCATCCTCAAGGACTTCTACTATAACTTCTCGCGGTTCGAGAAGATGGGTATCGTTGGCAACAACGGTACGGGTAAGTCGACATTTGTCAAGATGCTACTGGGGCAGGTGCCTGTCGACGAGGGACGTATCGTGGTGGGCGACACCGTGCGCTTCGGATATTTCTCGCAGGAGGGTCTGCAGTTCGACGAGCAGATGAAGGTCATCGACGTGGTGCGCGACATTGCCGAGTATGTGGACCTGGGCAGCGGCAAGAAGCTGTCGGCCTCGCAGCTGTTGCAGTACTTCCTGTTCACCAACGAGCAGCAATATAATTATGTCTATAAGTTGAGTGGCGGCGAGCGGCGCAAGCTCTACCTCTGTACGGTGCTGATGCGCCAGCCCAATTTTCTGGTGCTCGACGAGCCTACCAACGACCTGGACATCGTGACGCTGCAGATTCTGGAGGAATACTTGCAGGATTTTCCCGGCTGTGTGATTGTGGTCAGCCACGACCGCTACTTTATGGACAAGGTGGTCGACCATCTGCTGGTGTTCAAGGGTCAGGGCGAGGTGAAAGACTTCCCAGGCAACTACACGCAGTATCGTGAGTGGGCAGCCCTCAAGGACACCGCAAATGGTAAATCTAGTGAGACTAGTAAAACTAATTCAACTAGTTTAGCTAGTACAACTAGCAAAACCCATAACCGCGACACCAAGCGCCGACTGTCGTATAAGGAGAAGCGCGAGATGGAGCAGCTGGAAAAGGACATTGCGGCACTGGAGGCAGAGCAGAAACAGATAGAGGAGGCGCTCTGTGGCGGTACGACCTCGGTAGACGAGATTACGGCTATGAGCAAGCGTCTGCCGCAGCTGAAGGACGAGCTCGACGAAAAGTCGATGCGATGGCTGGAGCTGGCGGAAGTTGAGAGTTGAGAGTTTAGAGTTGAAAGTGACATGATACAACAACAATATCCATCACAGCTGTTGGAACGGGCAGTACAGGAGTTCTCGCGACTGCCGGGCATCGGGCGCAAGACGGCTCTGCGGCTGGTGCTGCATCTGTTGCGTCAGGACACTGACGACGTGATGCGGCTGGCTGATGCCATCAGCACGATGAAGCGCGAGGTGAGATACTGCCGGGTGTGCCACAACATCAGCGACAGTGACCTCTGTCCCATCTGCAGCAATGTGCGGCGCGACAACTCGACCATCTGTGTGGTGGAGAACGTGCAGGACGTGATGGCTGTTGAGAACACCCAGCAGTACGTGGGACTCTATCATGTGCTGGGTGGGGTGATCTCGCCTATGGACGGTATCGGCCCCAGCGATCTGGAGATCGACTCGCTGGTGGAGCGTGTGGCACAGGGCGGAGTGAAAGAGGTGATTCTGGCGCTGAGCTCGACGATGGAGGGCGACACCACCAACTTCTACATCTTCCGCAAGCTGGCACCCTATACGGACGTGAAACTGAGCATCATTGCCCGCGGCATCAGTGTAGGAAACGAGCTGGAATATACCGACGAGGTGACCCTCGGCCGCTCGATATTAAACCGCACGCCGTTTGAGGGAAAGTGAGAGGGAGTTGACAGTTGAGAGTTGATAGTTGAAAGTTGAGAGTTGAAAGTTTTAAAGAGATATGAACGCTGAGACATTACAATTTTTGTTGACTACGCTGATGGAGCTGGCCACACTGGTGTGCGCCTATCTGGGACTGCGGCTGGTGAAGCAGAACCGCTGGCTCAGGCTGGCACTCATCCTGGTGCCGCTGTTGGTCAACACCTTATTATATATAGTCTATCAGACTACGCCCTTCTTCTATCTGGGCGTCATTCTGCTGTTGTGTATTCCCTTCGTATGGCCAAGAAAGTCAGCATAGTCATCGTCAGCTACAACGTCTGCCACCTGCTGGACGAGTGTCTGCAGAGCGTGAAGAAAGCGCTGCAGGGCATTGACGGCGAGATAGTGGTGGTGGACAACCGTTCTACGGACGGTACGGTGGACATCCTGCAGCCGCTGCATCCTGAGGTGCAGTTTGTGGCCAATGCGGACAATGTGGGCTTTGCGCGAGCCAACAACCAAGCCATCAGGGCAACCGACTCAGAATACGTGTTGCTGCTCAATCCGGATACGGTGGTCTACGAGTCGACTATCCGCGAGACGCTTCGCTTTATGGACGAACATCCGCAGGCGGGTGGGGCAGGGGTGCGCATGCTGACGCGCGAGGGCACGCCGGCACCTGAGTCGCGGAGGGCAGTCCCTACGCCCTGGGTGGCGATGCTGAAGATGCTGGGATTCACGCGCCGCTATTACATGAGCAACCTCCCTTGGGACAAGCCCGGACGGATAGAGGTCGTCAGCGGAGCCTACTGCATGTTGCGGCGCAAGGCGCTCGACGAGGTGGGGCTGCTGGACGAGGACTTCTTCATGTATGGCGAGGACATCGACCTGTCTTACCGGCTGCTGAAGGGCGGCTGGCAGAACTGGTATCTGCCCCTCGACATTGTCCACTACAAGGGCGAGTCGACCAATAAGTCGTCGTTCCGCTATGTCCATGTGTTCTATCAGGCTATGCTCATCTTCTTCCGCAAGCACTACAGCCATCTGAGCTTCCTGCTCTCGATACCTATCCAGACGGCTATCTACTTCAGGGCTTCGCTGGCCCTGATGGAGATGATGACCGACCGTCTGCGCCAATTTGTCAACCCTCATAAAGACAGTGAACAATGAATGAGCTTCCCCTTATCCGTCTGCGCGCCATTGAGCCCGAGGACCTTGACCTGCTCTATCGCATAGAGAACGACACCCGTCTGTGGAATGTGGGTACAACCAACGTGCCCTATTCGCGTTACACCCTGCACGACTATATCGCCACCTCGAGCGACGACATCTATGCCGACCGTCAGGTGAGGCTCGTCATCGAGAACGAAGACGGCGAGACCGTCGGACTCTGCGACCTTGTGCGCTTCGAGCCCCAGCATCAGCGCGCCGAGACGGGCATCGTGATTCTTGACAGCTGCCGTCGGCGAGGCTATGCCTATGCTGCCCTCAGCGAACTGAGCCGCTATGCCCTTCAGATACTCCATCTGCATCAGCTCTATGCACTCGTAGACGAGCATAATCAGGCAGCGTTGCAACTGTTCAGCAAGGCGGGTTTCCGCCAGCAGGCACAGCTCAAAGACTGGCTCTTCGACGGCAGAGAGTATAAGAATGTGGTGGTGATGCAAAGTTTTTTATAAAGTTTTCACCAAAAAGTTTTGTAGATTCGAAATTTCTATGTACCTTTGCACCCGCTAAACGACAGAAGCAACCCCACGAGGTGCGTTAGTTCAGTAGG
>DDPY01000025.1:5414-177147 GCA_002342415.1 Prevotella sp. UBA2456
CGAGTCTCGTACGCACCGCAAGGAAACAAGAGCTCACAGGAATCAGGATGGTTCGGTGAGCTTTTTTTAATAACTGAAACAAAATGATGAGACGACTTGCTTTACTCCTCCTTGTGACGCTGGCTCTTACGGTCAGCGCGCAGAAGCGTGCCCTCTCTATACTGGGCGACTCGTACAGTACCTATAAGGGATTCGTCAAACCGGACACCAACTATGTGTGGTATCCCAACAAGCCCCTGAATGGAAACGAGGGCAACGATGTCCAGCAGGTGCGCCAGACCTGGTGGCACCAGTTTGTGCGGCAGGGCAACTTCCGCCTCTGTCAGAACAACTCGTTCTCAGGAGCCACCATCTGCCATACGGGCTATAACAAGGACGACTATAGCGACCGCTCGTTCCTCACCCGCGTGCCCTTCCTGGGCTCGCCCGAGGTCATCATCGTCTTTGGCGGCACCAACGACTCCTGGGCCAAGTCGCCTATTGGCAACTATCAGTATGAAGGCTGGACGAAGGCCGACTGCTATAACTTCCGTCCGGCGATGGCGTGCATGCTCTCGTCACTGCAGGACCACTATCCCGGTGCCGATATCTATGTGGTCATCAATACCAAGCTGTCGGAGGAGATCACCGAGTCGATGAAGGTCATCAGCGACCACTATGGCGTGCGGTGGATCCAGCTGCACGATATCGACAAGCAGTGGGGCCATCCCTCGCAGAAGGGCATGCAGCAGATTGCCGAGCAATTAGGAAACGTTATTAAATAAAGTTTAGAATCAGAAGATATGAAACAGACTATTCTTGTTACTGGCGGAACGGGCTTCATCGGAAGCCACACTACCGTAGAGCTGCAGAACGCAGGCTACAAAGTTGTCATCGTCGACAACCTTTCCAATTCGAATGCAAATGTCGTAGACGGTATCGAGAAGATTACGGGCGTGCGCCCCGACTTCGTGAAGGCCGACTGCTGCGACCTGGAGGCTATGGAACGCATCTTCCAGCAGTATCCCGACATCGAGGGCATCATCCACTTCGCCGCCTCGAAGGCTGTAGGCGAGAGCGTAGAGAAGCCGCTGATGTACTATCGCAACAACCTCACCTCGCTCATCAATCTGTTGGAACTGATGCCCAAGTATCAGGTCAAGGGCATCATCTTCTCCAGCAGCTGTACGGTCTACGGCCAGCCCTCGCAGGAGAATCTGCCCGTCACCGAGAATGCTCCTATCCAGAAAGCGATGTCGCCCTATGGCAACACGAAGCAGATCAACGAGGAGATTATCCAGGACTATATCCACAGCGGAGCCCCCATCAAGAGCATCATCCTGCGCTACTTCAATCCCATCGGTGCCCATCCCACGGCGCTCATCGGCGAACTGCCTAACGGTGTGCCCATGAATCTGATTCCCTTCGTCACACAGACGGCTATGGGTATTCGCGAGCAGCTGAAGATTTTCGGCAACGACTACAACACGCCCGACCATACCTGCATCCGCGACTATATCTATGTGGTCGACCTGGCCAAGGCTCACGTCAAGGCGATGGAGCGCGTGCTCGACAAGCCGGAGACCGATGCCGTCGAGGTGTTCAACATCGGAACCGGCCGCGGACTGTCTACCCTTGAGGTGGTGGAGGGCTTTGAGAAGGCTACCGGCGTGAAGGTGAACTGGACTTATGCTCCCCGTCGCGAAGGCGACATCGAGCAGGTCTGGGGTAATGTCGACAAGGCCAACAAAGTGTTAGGCTGGAAGGCGGAGACACCTACCGAGGATGTGCTTAGGAGTGCTTGGAAGTGGCAGCAGAAGCTGCGCGAAGAGGGCATTCAGTAGCATGGAACAGTAGACGAACAGAATAAAAACAGACAGACTCTTGCAGACACCAGTTTATATCATAGAAGAAGAGAAGCTACGCAGCAATCTGTCGCTCATCCGCACGGTGGCTGAGCGAACAGATGCTGAGTGGATTCTGGCTTTCAAGGCCTTTGCACTGTGGAAGACGTTTCCCATCTTCCGCGAGTACATCCGTTCCACGACAGCCAGCTCGCTGAGCGAGGCACGGCTGGCGTTGGAGGAGTTTGGGGCGAAGGCTCACACCTATTCGCCGGCCTATACGGACAGCGAGTTCGACGAGATCGTGCGCTGCTCCAGTCACCTGACCTTCAACTCGCTGACGCAGTATGAGCGATTCCATCGTCGGGCGGCAGCGTGCTCGATTGGTCTGCGCGTCAATCCTGAATACTCAGAGGTGGGCACCCTGCTGTATAATCCTTGTGCCCCGGGGACTCGCTTCGGCGTCACTGCCGACAAACTGCCCGAGCAGCTCCCTTCCGACATTCGCGGATTCCATTGTCACTGTCACTGTGAGAGTGGGGCCGACGTCTTCGAGCGTACGCTCAAGCATATCGAGGAGAAGTTTGCCAAGTGGTTCCCCCAGCTGGAATGGATCAACTTCGGCGGCGGCCATCTGGTGACGCGCAAGGACTATGACATCGAGCTGTTGGTGCGGCTCATGCAGCAGTTTCATCAGCGCTATCCTCACCTGAAGGTCATCTTCGAGCCGGGCAGCGCATTCGCCTGGCAGACCGGGCCCTTGGTGGCCAGCGTGGTTGACGTGGTCGAGGATAAGGGCATTCGCACGGCCATTCTGGATGTCAGCTTCACCTGCCACATGCCCGACTGTCTGGAGATGCCGTATATGCCCGAGGTTCGCGGTGCCAAGACGGTTGAAGATGCCTCTCACCTCTCACCTCTTACCTCTCACCTCTCACCTCTCACCTCTCACCTCTATCGATTAGGCGGCAACAGCTGTCTGAGCGGTGATTTCATGGGTTCCTGGCAGTTCGACCATGAACTGCAGGTGGGCGAGCAGATTGTCTTCGAGGACATGATACACTATACGACGGTCAAGACCAATACCTTCAACGGCATCACCCATCCCGCTATCGCGATGCTCCGTCAGGACGGCACGCTGGAGATGCTTCGCACGTTTACCTACGCCGACTACCGCAGTCGCATGGACTAAGATTTTGAGTTAACTCAAACAAACGGTTGAGTTAACTCAAACGATGAATCGAGTTAACTCAACCGAAACTGAGTTGACGGAGTGGCTTGACTCTCTTTAGAGTCTTACTCCCAGTGAGGCATTGACAAACCAGTCATTCAGTTTCAGGGTGTTGTTGTCCACGCTGTGCTTGAATTGGTTCCACTGTCCGTGAACGTTCAGGAAATACCTGTCCCAGTTGTAGGTGATGGACGCGCGAGTATCCAGATTGAACGACACCTTGCCGTATCTCACCACTTCGTCGGTTTCTTCCAGCGTCACGTCTTCCGTCCACGACGGGTCATCGATATCGTCGGGATAGGGCTTCTTGCCGTTTTGGGGACCGTCTTCCTCATAGAGGAAGATGTCGTAGTTGGAGTCGTAGAGCGTTGCTTTCTTTCGGTTATAGAATACCAGCATCGGCATGGCTGTGACGTTGACCATCAGATTCTTGACGGGAACCCAGTTGTAGGAATAGCCAAAACCTACTCCTGCCTCCTGAATTTTGAATTTTCCCGTTCTTCCGTTGAGCTGCACGACAGGGGCGTTCTTTCGCTGTGCATAGTCGACGTCAGACTGATAATACATGGCTCCCAACATGAACGAGCCGGCCGACCGGAGCTGCACGACAGACTGGTCGTAGGCAGCTGCATAGGAGAATCGCTTGCCGTTCAGCATGTAGAAGCCGTCCAGGATCAGCGTATTGATTTTCATATCGTCCCATACGCTGACATTTTTGGCATCAGCGTCGAAATAGTCTCCCTCTTCTCCCACAGCCCTTAGTTCGGCATCCATGTTGCGTGTTTCAAAGTTGCGTGTGCGCAGGTAGATGCCATATCTGGCCCCCGTGGCTCCGATGGAGAAAGTGCTTCCGTTGGCTTTCGACAGTGAGAAGTTATAGCCAAATCCGTAGCCTCGATAGCCCACCCATAAACCGATGTTGTACGTGAATTTGGGTTTGAAGGCCGACTTCAGATTATAGTGTCCCTTAGCGCCATAGCTGGCCAGATCGGCCTCGGTGACGGTCGACTCTACTCTCATGTCCATATTGTTGATATGGTTTTTCAGCACCAGCTGCCAGGGTCGTTCAGGCACGTAGATGTAGCGTTTGTCAATACCTCTGGTAGCCATGGTGTCAATGAATGCTCCTAACTTGTTCACGGCCCTGACTAAGAAGGGCTTCCGTTCTTGGGCGACTGTCATGGACAAGGGAAGCGCCAATGCTATGAGAAATGCGGTAGTTCGTTTCATGTTTTATTCTTTTGTGGCTACAAAGGTAATAAATCTAAATCAAGTAACCATCGTTTGTGTTGAAAAATATAAGTTGGAAAGTCCGCCGTTAACAATTTTAAAGAGTTTGGATGTGTACGCTCGGAGAGCGATTTCAGTCAGCTCCCCTTATATATAATAAGGTGTAGGGTGGGGTGCTTGGCTTGGAAAATCACTAAATCCAATTTTTTTTCGAAAAAAATGGCTAAAAAGTTTGTCAGTTCCGAAAAAAGTAGTACCTTTGCATCCGCAATCGAGAGAGATGCTCCTCTTCGGAGGATATGAATGCGGAAATAGCTCAGTTGGTAGAGCACAACCTTGCCAAGGTTGGGGTCGCGGGTCCGAGTCCCGTTTTCCGCTCAACATGTTGAACAAAAAAGAGCATTAGGGCGTTGGGTCTTAATGGTAATGCCCAGGTGGCGGAATTGGTAGACGCGCACGTTTCAGGTGCGTGTGCCGCGAGGCGTGCAGGTTCGAGTCCTGTTCTGGGCACTCTTTTTTGGTCATCTGTTAATTATCAGCTGGAGAGGTGGCGGAATTGGTAGACGCGCTACTTTGAGGGGGTAGTGTCAATTGCGACGTGGGAGTTCGAGTCTCCTCCTCTTCACTTTGTTTTTTTGAATTTCTTGCGGAAATAGCTCAGTTGGTAGAGCACAACCTTGCCAAGGTTGGGGTCGCGGGTCCGAGTCCCGTTTTCCGCTCTTGATACTACAACACAGGAAAACAACCATTCTAAATGAATTTATATTTAAGGTATTTTGACAGAGAGATTCTGGTAAAGAGTGTTGACGATGCTATCGCATTCCTTGCCGAAATCGATGAGATAGGAATGAACCCCGTTCTGGAACGCGACATCCGCGAGTATGCAGCCAGCGATGTGCTGTATCCGAAGCGATACAAGGTTCGTCCGCGTATTTATTTCATCATCATCAAGACGGAGGCTGCCACCATGCAGGACTTCAAGGAGAAGAAGGCCGTCCATCCTTCTGCTTCCAACGAGCAGAAAACGGCCGCTCCGGCAGTTGTCCGGCTCAACGAGGAGCGCTTCGGATGGTATGAGGGTACGATGGACTTCAAGCGCGTGCTGATGGTGCCCGGTACGGGTAAGTTCCAATATCGCGACACGCACTTTGTAGCGTGCTGCAAGGCTGAGTCGGGTCTCGACTGCTACAACCGCATCGTCGACCACCTGAGCCAGCGAGTAGACCCGCGCAGCCAGTTCCCCTCGGCAAAGGGCAAGAACTTCAAGTTCCGCTATATGGGTGATTGTAAGTAATGATTCGTAGTCTTTATGAATAAGGTAATGCTCATAGGCAACGTAGGTGCCGACCCTGAGATACGCTACGTAGAGCAGGGCGTGGCCGTGGCTCGTCTGCGACTGGCTACCACCGAGCGCGGCTATACGTTGCAGAATGGCACACAGGTGCCCGACCATACCGACTGGCACAACGTGATACTATGGCGCAAGCTGGCCGAGATTGTCGAGAAGTATGTGCATAAAGGCGATAAATTGTATATTGAAGGTCGTTTGCGCTATTCTACCTACGACGACAAGCAGGGGCAGCGGCGCTATATGACGGAGATTTGGGCTGACAATATGGAGATGCTCACGCCCAAATCCACAGAATAGACATGGACGAATATTTGCAAGTGTTTAATCAGGTGACGCTGTTGTCACCGTCGATGGGCACCATACTGGCAGGTGTTGCAGCCTGCCTGTTGCTATTGGTGTCGAGTTTTGCTTCTGGATCGGAGATTGCTTTCTTCTCGCTGTCGCCTGCCGACTTGAGCGAGCTGGATGAGGAGAAGTCGCAGGGCGACATCAGCATCAAGGCATTGCGCGAGGATTCGGAGCGCACGCTGGCCACCATCCTGATTACCAACAATCTGGTGAACGTCACCATCATCATGCTCAGCACCTATTTCTTCAACCATACCATCGACTTCGGTTCGTCGTGGTGGTTGCAGTTTGTCTGCATGACGGTGCTGCTCACCTTCCTGCTGTTGCTCTTTGGCGAGATTATGCCCAAGGTTTATTGCAGCCAGCATCCGCTGAGCTTCTGCCGCAAGGCCGTAGGCGGAATCCAGTTCTTCCGCAAGCTGTTCTATCCCGTTGCCACCGTCGTGATGGGTTCGGGCCGTCTGGCCGACAAGGTGGTACACAAGGAGAGCCACGCGCTGAGCGTGGACGATCTGGAGCAGGCGCTGGAGCTCACCGACAAGGAGGATATCAAGGAGGAGCAGCGCATGCTGGAAGGCATTGTCCGCTTTGGCGACGAGACCGCCAAGGAGATTATGACCTCGCGTCAGGACGTGGTCGACATCGACTTCAAGTCGTCGTTTCAGGAGGTGATGGCCTGTGTGGTCGAGAACAACTACTCGCGCATCCCAGTCTATCAGGACAACAGCGACAACATTCGCGGCATCCTGTATATCAAGGACCTGCTGCCGCACCTGTCGAAAGGCAACAATTTCCGTTGGCAGTCGCTCATCCGTCCTCCCTATTTCGTGCCCGAGACCAAGAAGATTGACGACCTGCTGCGCGAGTTCCAGGAGAACAAGGTGCATATTGCCATTGTCGTCGACGAGTTTGGCGGCACCAGCGGCATCGTCACCTTGGAGGACATCCTGGAGGAGATAGTGGGCGAGATCAACGACGAGTACGACGACGACGAGAAGTTCTACCAGCGCATCAATGCCAACACGTTCGTCTTCGAGGGCAAGACGCTGCTGAGCGACTTCTATAAGATTATGAAGCTCGACGACGATGTCTTCGAGGCGGTGGAGGGCGATGCCGACACGCTCGCCGGCCTGCTGCTCGAGATCAAGGGCGACTTCCCGAAGAAGAACGAGAAGATAGACTATCAAAATTTTACCTTTGAGATCCTCGACATGGACGAGCGGCGCATCTCAAAGGTAAAAGTGATTGTTCATAATGAGGAGCAGGCCGGGTAGCCTGCTCCTTATTTATTTTGTTACCAGCCGTAGCGGCTCCAGTCTATCATGTGGTTCCAGCCGAAGTTGTTGCTGGTGATGTTGTATTTGTATTTTCCTCCCGTATACTGAGTTTCGCTCTTGGGGAAGAACATGCTCACGCAGCCGTACATGTCGGTATCCTGATTGAAGCTGTAGAAGTCGCCCTTCAGGTCGTGATAGGGATAGCCGTTGTAGATGGTCAGCCAGCGCATCGACATGCGATAGTAGGGTACAGCCTGCTGATAGACCTTGTCCCACTGCTCGAAGGCGCTGCTGGACAGATGTGTCTTGAGTACGGCGCGCATGTCGTACATGATGGGTGTCTCATAGGCCCAGTAGTAGGCGATGCCGCTTACGTCTGGGCTGGAGGGGCTGACGGGATAGCCTCCTTCGAACTGGTCGAGCACGTTGCGTGTAGCGGTGGCCAGGTCGGCCATATACTTGGTGTCGATTGCTGCTAAGGGCACGCTGTGTCCCTTGGCATAGCTGTCGCCTGATGGGGGATTCTGCAGATAGTCCTTGTAGTAGTTGTAATAGGTGTCGACGATGCTGCGATAGAGGTCGCTGTCGTTTTTGAACAGCAGGGGCAATACCTTGTCGTAGGGTGCTCCTGGACCGGGAATCTCGGCTGGCGAGCCTATCAGGTAGCTGGTGACGTCGCGCAGCTCGTAGCCCACCTCCGCACACATCATGTTACAGCAGTCGGCAAAGATGAAGTCGAGCTTGGGCAGCGTCTTCAGCGCTTTGGCCATCTGGGTGATGTTCATCCATTTGGAAGAGCCTCCAGTGTCCTTGCCAGTGTCGAGTCCGTAGGCGCGACGCGATGTCAGGCTGCTGCTGGCAACGCTGTCTTCCACCATCCATCCGTCGGCATGGCCCCACAGCACCAGTCCGTAACCCTTGGCCTTCACGTTGCTGGTCATCCATCCGACCACCTCCTGAAAGCGCGCCGGGTCGCACGAGTAGAAGTCGCTGTCGAACTCTTTGAGCTTCGTCACCTTTCCGTCATGCACCTCGGCGATGTAGGGCAGCCCTTTCTGCGTCTTGTCCGTCACGACGCTGTCGACGAAGATGAACACGCGCTGGTTGCTGGCCAGCGATTTCGAGCCTTCCGTGATTTCCTTCAGGTCCTCCTTCAGGTATCGGTGGCCGGAGTTATTCGCTATGTCAATCACTGTGAGATTGTTTTCTGCTGCCATGTAAATCATCACCGCACGCGAGGCTTCGCTGTCGGTGGAGGGGCCTGAAGGAGTGGTGGAATTGTCGTCGCTTCCGCAGGCAACGAACAGCAATAATGCCGATGCTAATGTCAATAAATACTTCATGTCTTATATATTTTCGCGCAAAGATAGCGATTTTTCTTTAATTCTTAGTAACTTTGCACCTAAATTTTTGAATAAGATGAAGAAACTATTGGTTTTAATCTCTATATTATCCGCTTTTGTCGGTACTCTTTATGCTCAGGATACGCTTACGATTGCTCGTACTAACCCTAATCTCCAGTGTGAGGATACTTGTTCGCATACGCATGGCATCGACTTGAGCCACTATCAGGGTCAGGTGTTCTGGGAGACGGTGGGCGACAATACCAAGATGGCGTATGTCTATCTGAAAGCCACCGAGGGCGGCGACCGCATCGATGCCATGTTCGAGCGCAACATCGAGCTTGCCCATCAATATGGGCTGAAGGTGGGCAGCTATCACTTCTACCGTCCGTTGACCGACCAGCAGAAGCAGTTGCAGAACTTCATGTCGCAGTGTCTGCCTGGCGAGCAGGACCTTGTGCCGATGATTGACATCGAGTCGACGGGCGGATTGTCCACCGATGTGTTTTGCGATTCCCTGTTCTACTTCCTCGACCTCGTCGAGGAGACCTATCATCAGAAGCCGCTGCTCTACACGGGCCGCAACTTCTATAATAAGCACTTGCAGGGCAAGGTGGACGACTACAAGCTGATGATTGCCATGTACACCGACGAGCCTCCCGTGCTGGCCGACGGCCGCGACTACGAGTTGTGGCAGTACACCGCCAAGGGGCGTATCGTGGGCGTCAGCGGTTATGTGGACAAGAGCCGCTTCATGGGCAAGCACAGCCTGCGCGAGATACGCTTCAGGCATTGACGCCGCCCAGTCACGATTGTTTATGGTTTTATTCCTCCACGTTCTTGATGATGTTGATGAGGTCGCTGGCATAGGTTTGCAGCGACCGCTTGCTCATGCGGTGCAACAGTCCTCTCGAGCGCTCCATCTCCAGCAGGAAGCGGTCCAGCCGCTCGTCATCCTTCTCTCCCTGCAAGTCCAGGAACTCCTGATGCAGGGTGGGCGAGAGTTGCAGGAAAAAGTCGTCGCCATAGGCCTTGATGCCCTCGGCTATCCAGGGGCCTAAGTGGTAGTCCCTGACCGTCTTGTATAGCCGGCGCCATTTCCACTCGGTCATGGGCTCTAACGGTTCCCGTTCTCCCTTGGCGTCTGTTAGCAGCAGGCGCTCCATGTTTCTTATGATTACGTCTTTCATGAGTAGCGTTTTGGATATCTCAGTAGGATGGCCATCAGTGCAGCAGCCCCGATGGCGAATGGATAGTAGAGGTAGGGCACGAGGCTGATGGGGTTCAGTTGTGTCAGTCCGGCAGCCATCAGCAGCTGGGCACCATAGGGGATGATGCCCTGCGTCATACACGAGAACGTGTCGAGTATCGAAGCCGCCTTGCGGTTGTCCACCCCGTAGCGGTCGCCGATATGCTTGGCAATGCCTCCCACCGTCAGGATGGCCACCGTGTTGTTGGCCGTGCAAAGGTTCACCAGCGACACCAGCCCTGCTATCGACAGCTCCGCGCCTCGCTTCGAGTGTACGTGCAGCGTGATTCGGCGGATGATGAACGTGATGCCGCCCATATGCTTGATAATCTCTAGCAGTCCGCCGGCCATCATCGTGATGATAATCAGCTCGCCCATACCCATGATGCCCGTACCCATCGACTGGAACCATCCGAACACATCGAATGTGCCATTGCAGATGCCGATGAGGCCTGTCAGGGCAATGCCCAACGCCAGCACCACCATCACGTTGATGCCCATGATGGCGGTGACGAGCACGGCCAGATAGGGTATCACCTTCAGCATCTCCACCTCGCCCACGTGCTGCGGCGATGCCATGTCGGCACCCATCACGATGTAGACGGCCAGAATCAGCAGGGCAGGAGGGAGGACGATGAACGAGTTGACGCGAAACTTGTCGCTCTGCTTACAGCCTTGCGTCGAGGTGGCCATGATGGTGGTGTCGGAGATGAACGAGAGGTTGTCGCCAAAGAACGAGCCGCCCACCACCACTGCCGTCATCATGGCTACGGGCGTGCCCGTCTGCTGGGCAATGCCGGCCGCAATCGGGGTCAGCGCAACGATGGTCCCCACGCTGGTGCCTATCGACAGCGAGATGAAGCAGGCTGCCAGAAACAGTCCTGCCAGCAGCATCTGCCCAGGCAGCAGCGCCAGCGCCATGTTCACCGTTGCATCTATCGAGCTCATGGCCTTGGCCGAGTTGGCAAAGGCTCCTGCCAGCACGAATATCCATATCATCAGCATCATCTGGCTGTTGCCAGCCCCCTGACTGTACACCTCTATGCGCTCCTTCAGGGGGCGCCCGCTGAAGATGCAGACGGCATAGATGCTTGCCACCATGAAAGCCACGGTGATGGGCACCTTGTAGAAGTCGCGCGCAATGATGCTCGTCACCAGATACAGCACGATAAAAACTATCAGCGGCGATAATGCCAGTAATCCTTTCTTCATAAAAATTTCAGATTTGACGGCAAAATTACAACTTTTTTGCCACATCTGCAAGCGAATGACCATAAAAACTTTGTCCGTCCCATGCTGATACGGGTCCGCCGCCGTCCTGCCATCGCCGAAATGTTAAAATCAAAATGCCGTCGACTGCCGTCGACACCACCTCTCCCTATTCCGCAAAAAACCTGCCGCTATCATCGGATAGCGGCAGGTTGTTCTACAGTGCGCTGCACGTGTGCGCAGGCCATTCCATGCCTACAGCGTCACGCCGTTCTTGAAGATGGAGATCTCGCGATAGCCGTTCTCCTCGTTGCGGGCATGCTCGCCGGAGGCTACTGCCAGCACCTTGTCGATGAACTCGGGCACGAGCTCCTGCATGGTGCGGCCCTCTACGAGCTGACCGGCAGAGAAGTCTACCCAGTGGGGCTTGTTCTTGGCCAGCGTGGGGTTGGTGGCAATCTTCATCGTGGGCACGAAGGTGCCGAAGGGCGTGCCGCGGCCGGTGGTGAAGAGCACGATGTGGCAGCCGCAGGAGGCCAGCGCCGTCGAGGCCACGAGGTCGTTGCCCGGGGCCGACAGCAGGTTGAGGCCCGTGTGCTCCAGGCGGTCGCCATACTCCATCACTCCGCTCACGGGAGCCTTGCCGCACTTCTGGGTACAGCCCAGTGCCTTGTCCTCGAGGGTCGAGATGCCGCCGGCCTTGTTGCCTGGCGAGGGATTCTCGCCTACGGGCTCGCCGTGCGAGAGGAAGTAGTTCTTGAAGTTGTTGATCATCGACACGGTCTGGTCGAAGAGCTGCGGCGTCTCGCAGCGGTTCATGAGAATGGTCTCGGCGCCGAACATCTCGGGCACCTCGGTGAGCACGGAGGTGCCGCCCTGGGCCACGAGCCAGTCGCTGAACTCGCCCACCAGCGGGTTGGCGGTGATGCCCGAGAATCCGTCGGAGCCGCCACACTTCAGGCCCACGCGCAGCTTGCTCACGGGCACGTCCTCACGCTTGTCCTGCGAGGCCTGGCGATAGAGCTCGCGCAGTATCTCCATGCCGGCCTCCATCTCGTCGCCCTCCACGCGCTGCGTCACCAGCAGCTTGATGCGCGACTGGTCGTAGTCGCCCAGCATGGCCATGAAGTCCTCGGGCTGGTTGTTCTCGCAGCCCAGGCTGAGCACGAGCACGCCGCCGGCATTGGGGTGCAGGCAGATGTCGCGGAGCACCTTGCGCGTGTTCTCGTGGTCCTCCGAGAGCTGTGAGCAGCCGTAGTTGTGGTGCCAGGTCCAGATGGCGTCGACATCCTTGCAGCCAGTCTCCGCCATGAGCTTGTGGGCCATGCGCTCGGCGATGCCGTTGACGCAGCCTACGGTGGGCACGATCCATATCTCGTTGCGCACGCCGACGTCGCCGTTCTTGCGCACATAGCCCTTGAAGGTGCGATTCTCCAACTTGATGTGGCTGATGTCGCTCTTGGCGTCGACGGGCTGGTAGCTGTACTCCAGCGTGCCGCTGAGGTTGGTCTTCAGATTGTTCTCGTTCACCCAGTCGCCGGCCTTCATGTCCTGACGGGCATGGCCGATGGGATAGCCGTACTTGATGATGTCCTCGCCCTGCTTCACGTCGCGGATGAGCACTTTGTGGCCTGCGGGGGTGTCCTGGTTGACGGTAATCGTCTTGCCGTCCACCTCGATGGTGTCGCCCTGCTTCTTGGGAGCGAGGCATACTACGACGGAGTCGGCGGGATTGATTTTCAAAAACGTAGCTTGTTCCATAAAAGTAAGTGTTTATTTAGTGATAGCTTTTATTTGTCGCTTTAATGACTGCTTTTATCCAATGTTCTTTCGGCGGTAGAAGTCGATGTTCTCCTTCGTCAGCAGCTCGATGGGCATGTAGTTGACGGGCTCCACCTCCTTCTTCAGCACGATGGCATCGAAGAGACTCTCTACGCACTCGTAGCCCTGCATGTAGCCGTGCTGGGCAATGAGGAACGAGATGCTGCCCTGGCGCACGCACTCGGCATTCTTCGGCACCATGTCGTAGCCCATGATCTGCACATTGCGGCGGTTGCTCTTCAGCAGGAAGTCGCCCACCAGATGGGCCTTCGAGTTGAACGTGATGCAGTGGTGTACGTGCGGATGCTCGGTGAAGAACGCCTCAAGGATGGGGTCGTACTCCTCGCGCTTGTCGTCGAGCGAGAGGTTGACCTCATGGATGGTGACCTCGGGGAAGTGGTCCTTCATGTAGTGGCGGAATCCCGTCTCGCGGTTCTCCTGCTGCTTCGAGGCCACGTTGCCGTTGCGCATCTGCTTCATGAGCATGATTTCCTGCTCCTTGGGAGCGAGCATCATCAGCATGCGTGCGGCAAAATAGCCTGAGGAGAACGAGTCCTGGCCGAAGAAGGACAGAGGCTTGAGGTCGGGCATGTAGGAGTCGAGCAGGATGAAGGGGATGTCCTGCTCGTGCAGCAGGTCGGTGAACTGCCGGGTGACATCCAGCCGCGACGGTACGATGACCACCCCGTCGGGGGCTTGCTTCAGACAGTCGTTCATGATGCGGGTGAAAGTGTCGACCGAGAAGCGGTTGTAGTAGAACATCTTCGCCGACACGCCGAAGTCCCTGCGGCGCTCGCAGGCGGCTTGTGCGCCTTCCTCCACCTCTTCCCAATAGGCTTCCGACTCGTGCTTCGGAATGACGAAATAGAAAGTGTACTCCTTGTTGTAGGCCAGCGCCGAGGCATACATGTTGGGCTTGTAGTCCATCTCGTCGAGGGCCTTCTGTACTTTCTCCAATGCTTTCTTTGAGACGTTGGGACGGTTGTGCAGCACGCGGTCGACGGTGCCCACGGAGACCCCTGCGCGCTCCGCTATATCCTTGATTCTTGTCTTTTCTCTTGCCATAATCCCTGCAAAGGTACAAATAAACGAGCAAAAAGCAAAATGAAAACTTGTTTTTCTTTTCTTTAGTGATAATAAATGCTACGGGTAGACGCGCTCACAGCCCCTTCATCGAGAGCGAGATGCGCTGTCGGCGCAGGTCCACGCCGATGACTCGGACGCGGACGTGCTGATGCAGATGTACCACCAGCGTGGGGTCGCTGACGTAGCGGTTGGCCAGCTGCGAGACATGCACCAGCCCGTCCTGGTGGACGCCGATGTCGACGAAGGCCCCGAAGTTGGTGATGTTGGTCACGATGCCCGGCAGCTCCATGCCCTCGTGCAGGTCGTCGATGGTCTGCACGCTGGAGTCGAACTCGAATTCCTCTATCTGCTGGCGTGGGTCGCGGCCGGGTTTCTCCAGCTCGTTCAGGATGTCGGTGAGGGTGGGCAGCCCGACCTCCTGACTTACATACCGCTGGATGTCGATCTGCTGGCGCAGCGCCTTGTTGCTGATGAGGTCGTCGACGGTGCAATGCTGGTCGCGCGCCATCTGCTCAACGATGTGGTAGCTCTCGGGATGCACCGCCGAATTGTCGAGGGGATTCTTGGCGTGGGGGATGCGCAGGAATCCGGCGCACTGCTGGAAGGCGGCAGGCCCCAGCCGCGGCACCTTCTTCAGCTCGGCGCGACTGGCGAAGGCTCCATGCTGGCGGCGGTAGTCGACGATGTTCTGTGCCAGCACCGGACCGAGTCCGCTGACGTAGGTCAGCAGGTGCTGTGAGGCGGTATTCAGATTGACTCCTACCAGGTTGACGCTACTCTCCACCGTCTGGTCGAGGGCGTGCTTCAGCTTGGCTTGGTCTACGTCGTGCTGATACTGGCCAACGCCGATGCTCTTGGGGTCGATCTTCACTAGTTCGGCCAGCGGGTCCATCAGGCGCCGCCCAATGGAGACGGCGCCGCGCACGGTGACATCCTCGTCGGGGAACTCGTCGCGGGCCACCTTCGAGGCGGAGTAAACGGAGGCACCGTCCTCGCTGACTATGTAGACGGTGGGGGTTGTGGGTGAGGTGGGTGTGGTGGGGGATGAGAGCGAGGAAAGGACATCGTCTATGAAGTCCTTGGTCTCGCGGCTGGCGGTGCCGTTGCCGATGGCGATGGCTTCTGTCTTGTACTCCTGGATCATCTGCCGGACGTGCATGGACGCCTGCATGCGGTGATTCACGGGCGGGTGGGGGAAGATGGCCTCGTGGTGGAGCAGATTGCCCTGAGCGTCCAGACAGACTACCTTGCAGCCCGTGCGGAATCCCGGGTCGATGCCCATCACGCGCTTCTGTCCCAACGGGGCCGAGAGCAGCAGCTGGCGCAGGTTCTCGGCAAACACGCGGATGGCCTCTTCGTCGGCACGCTCCTTTCCCAGCGTCATAAACTCGTTCTCGATGGAGGGCTTTAGCAGGCGCTTGTAGCCGTCCTCGACCGCCTCGGCCACCAACCGCTGGCAGGCACCGCTGCCGCGGACATACTTGCGCTGCAGGCGGCTGGTGGCTTCCTCGTCGCCGATGGTCAGCGCGAGCCGCAGGATGCCCTCGCTCTCGCCGCGTCGCATGGCCAGCAGGCGATGACTGGAACAACGCTTCAGCGGCTCCTCCCAGTCGAAATAGTCGCTGTATTTCTGCGCTTCGTCACTGTCCTTCTTGCCCCGCGCCACCTTCGAGACGATGAACGCCTCGCGGCGAAAGGCTGCACGCACCTGATTGCGGCACTGCTCATCCTCGCTCACCTCTTCGGCAATAATATCCTGAGCTCCCTTCAGCGCAGCGGCCGCGTCGGCTACCTGGCCGTTGACGTATTTCCTTGCAGCCTGTTCGGGATGGGGCTCGCGCTGCATCAGCAGCAGGGTGGCGAGGGGCTCCAGTCCCTGTTCGCGTGCGGTTTGTGCCCGTGTGTGGCGCTTGGGCTTGAAGGGCAGGTAGATATCCTCCAGTACCGACAGCTCCCAGCAGTCGCTGATGCGCTTCTGCAGTTCCGGCGTCATCTTCTGCTGCTCCGTAATCGTGTTTACAATGGTCTCCTTGCGCTTCTGAATCTCCTTCAGACGCTCCGAGCGGTCGCTGATAGCCGTTATCTGTACTTCGTCCAGACCTCCTGTCCGCTCCTTGCGATAGCGCGAGATGAAGGGGATGGTACAGCCCTCGCTCAGCAGCTTCAGCGTATTGCCGACGGCATGCTCGGACAAGTGAAGCTCGCTGGCTATCAGTTGGGTGAATGTCTTGATATAGTCCATAGTATGATGGTTGCTTTCTGTTTGTTGTCTCAGTATTTGCTTTCGCGCTTGATGCTCCAGATGTGCGTAACGATTCCGGCCACGATGAGCAGCAGTCCGGTGGCCAGCAGCCAGTTGTGGCCGGACCACGCGTTCAGGCGCGTCAGCAGCAGCGTCAGTGTACCTAATAATATAAGGTATATTCCTGCGTATTGTTTGATATTCTTCATTCTGTCTGTGATTACTTGTCCTTTCCCATAGGGGAATGTTGGTGCAAAGATACGAATAAGTGAGCGAAATGCAAAAAGAAAAAAGGGAAAAGTGTACGTTTTTCGTATGGAATTTTGTAACTTTGCAGCAGATTATGAAATACAAATACATATTTTTAGTTATGGCGCTAGTGCTGACGGCTGTGGATGTGTCGGCTCGGAAAGTGCTTCAGAAGCAGGCCAAGCCCGATACGGCTCTGGTAGTGAAAAACTATATCGACTCGCTGGCTCTGCTGCGGCAGCAGTTAGATTCGGTGAAGCGTGTGAACCAGCAGTTGCGCACGGAATCGAACGACGGGCGCTACTATCGGCTCTTTGCTCCGCTGACCTTCTACCATTCGGGAGCGCGGAAGGCATTCTCGCTGACTCCCCAGGATGGTGACGAGGTGACCAATGCCGTGGACGGTGCGCTGTTGGGACTCTATATGCGCCGCCCAGACTTGGTGAAGAACAACGAGACGAATCTTCAGGCAGCAGGCTATCTGCGCGATGATGTCTATACAGAGGTGAAACCCCAGGTGGAACTTGTCGAGAAGGTAGCCCCGGCACCCGAGTTGCCCGCAGAGAGTGCACCGGTGGACGTCGTGGTGGAAAAACCGAACTTCTGGAAGTTCAAGTTCGACGGGTCCCTGCAGTTTCTGCAGAATTATGTCTCTGACAACTGGCATAAGGGTGGTGAGTCGAACTACTCGGCGGTGGCCTCGACGGTGTTCGAACTGAACTACAATGACCAGGAGCGCGTACTCTTTGACAACAAACTGGAGATGAAACTCGGCTTCCAGACATCGCGCTCGGACACCGTGCATAAGTTCAAACCCAACAACGACCTGCTGCGCTATACAGGCAAGCTGGGACTGCAGGCTCACAAGAAGTGGTACTATACACTGCAGGTGCTGGCCTATACACAGTTCACGCGCGGTTTGAAGTCGAACGACGAGAAGGTGTACTCAGATTTTATGTCGCCCTTCGACCTCAACCTTGGTCTTGGTATGGAGTACAAGGTGGAAGCCCTGAACAAGCGACTGACGGGTTCGCTTAACTTCCTGCCGCTGACCTACAACTTTCGTTATGTCGATCGTCTGGCACTGTCTACGAAATACGGCTTGAAAGAGGGCAAGCACACCCTGCACGACTTCGGCTCGCAGGTCACTGTCGATCTGGCGTGGAAACTGGCAGACCCCATCACCTGGAAGACGCGTCTCTACGGGTTCACTTCCTATAAGCGCGGCCTGGTGGAGTGGGAGAATCTGATCACGCTACAGGTATCGCAGCATATCTCGGCCAATCTCTTCCTCTATCCGCGTTTCGACGACTCGGGTACACGTGATGACGACATGGGCTACTTCCAGTTCCAGGAGTATAGCTCGCTGGGTATCAACTATACCTTCTGAAAATATAGAAGTCCAGCGCATAAGCGATGGACTTCTTCTTTCATATTCTGTTTCTTGTACTATCAGATAATGGGCTCTACTGTGCTTCGGTCATGTCACCCTCGATGTAGAGCCGTGTCATCTCCACAGCGCCATTGGTGCGAACGGTGATAGATTTTTTGAAGTGACCAGGGAACTTGCCCTCGCCATTGTAGGTCACCTTAATCTCACCCTTCTCGCCGGGCTTCACCGGCTCCTTTGTGTATTCGGGAACAGTGCACCCGCAGGATGCAATGGCCTGATTGATGACCAGCATCTGCTCACCAACATTGGTAAAGCTGAAGGTGCATGTGACCTTCGGATTCTTCTCGGAGAATGTTCCGAAATTATGGGTGGTCTTGTCGAACTTGATTTGTGCAGGCTTTTGGGCCATCGTGGCCGTCAGACCACAAACCATCAACAGGGTTGTCATTATCCATTTCTTCATGATCTACTTTCTGCTTTTAAAAGTTCATAATCAGTGCAAAAGTAAGGCATTTTATTCAGAGTTGTATCAAATAGGGACTTATTTTTGCTTATTTTAACGCAATACAAATGGATTATTGTTTGGTCAGTTGGTTTTTTATTCGTAATTTTGCCGTTCAATGAACATACGAACATTACATATATTTAATCCGGAGCACGACATTGCACTGGCCTCAAATCTGTCCAACTTCACGGCCCCGCACGCTGGGAGACAATTGCGCAGCGATCTTGGTTTTCTGCCTGCGCTCTGGGCAAAGGATGGGGATGCGGTACTGGTTGACCATGTGGAGGGAGCCAGAAAAAGCTTCTCGCGGCTGCGCGGAAAGTTAGGACTGGACGACTGTCTGTTTGTGGACAAGAGCCAGCTGTCTACGCTCGACATCGGCAGCGTGGAGCCCTGGGGGTGGGATTTGGCATTATTGCACCAGTTGAGGCGTTGGGGCGTAGATATGAGCATCCTCCCCTCGTTAGACTTTCTGGTGCAGACTCGACTGCTGTCACATCGACGTATTGCAGCCCATTTGCTGGCTCAGTTGCAAATGGACGGAACGGTAGGCGAAGCCTTCGAGTGTGCAAAGCAGCAAGAGGTAAAGACACTCATGGCGCGGCTGGGCCAGACGGTGGTCAAGGCCCCTTGGTCTTCGAGCGGGCGAGGGGTACGCTTTGATCAGAACGATGCCTGGATATCCAACATTCTGTCCCGGCAGGGCAGCGTGATGGTAGAGCCTTTTTATAATAAGGTAAAGGACTTTGGCATGGAGTTCGAGTGTGACGGACAGGGAAGCATCAGCTACGTTGGCCTGTCACTGTTCAAGACCAAAAACGGAGCCTATACAGGAAATGTGCTGGCTACCGAGCAGCAGAAACTTGAGACTATCGGACGCTATGTGCCGGTAGCGCTGCTGGAACGTGTGCGGGAGGCTATCATGGAAAAGCTGGACCTGGGCAACTATCGCGGTCCTTTCGGTGTCGACATGATGGTGGTGAAGGGCGGCTTGGTGCACCCATGTGTGGAAATCAACGTGCGCCGGACGATGGGCCATGTTGCCTTAGAGCTTACCAAACGCTATAATCCCACGATGGATGATGACATCCGGGGGGTGATGCGCGTCATTTATAGTGGAACAAACTACCAACTAAAAATACAACGAACATGAGACAATTTATTCTGACTGTACTGGCCGCGCTGCCGCTGCTGGCTTCGGCACAGTACAAATCGCAAGTATGGTCGCCTGACAATGGCGACGGTACCTACACCAACCCTGTAATCAATGCAGACTATTCTGACCCGGATGTCTGCGTAGGCCCCTCTGGCGAGGACTACTACATGACGGCATCCTCGTTCCAGTGTACTCCCGGACTGCCCATCCTGCACTCGCGCGACCTAGTGAACTGGGAGATTGTGGGCTATGCGCTCAAGTCGCTCTACGAGGGTGACTGCAAACTGACGGAGCACTATAATAAAGTGCAGCACGGCAACGGTGTTTGGGCTCCCAGCATCCGCTATCATCAGGGCGAGTACTATATTTATTGGGGCGATCCCGACCATGGGGTGTATATGGTGAAGACAAAGAATCCCGCCGGAGAGTGGGAGAAACCCGTGTGCGTCATCCGCGGCAAGGGATATATTGACACCACGCCGCTGTGGGACGAGGACGGCCGCTGCTATCTGGTGAACGGATGGGCCAACTCGCGCTCTAAGTTCGCCTCGGTCCTCACCGTCCGCGAGATGTCGGCAGACGGCACGAAAGCCATAGGGCAGCCGGTCATCGTGTTCGACGGTAACGGCACGGAGAACCGCACCTGCGAGGGCCCGAAGTTCTACAAGCGTGACGGCTGGTACTGGATTATGTGTCCTGCCGGCGGTGTGCCCGAGGGTTTCCAGCTGGCCATGCGCTCGAAGTCACCCTACGGCCCGTATGAGGCCAAGAAGGTGTTGCAGCAGGGCAAGACAGCCATCAACGGCCCTCATCAGGGAGCATGGGTACACACGAAGTACGGCGAGGACTGGTTCCTGCACTTCCAAGATAAGGAAGCCTACGGCCGCGTGATGCACCTCAATCCTGTCGACTGGAGCACTGGCTGGCCTGTTATGGGTAAGAAGGGCGAACCCGTCACCACCCATAAGAAACCTAAGTCGTCGAGCACGGTGGTGGTCAACCCCGTGGAGAGTGACGAGTTCAATGCTCCCGCTATCGGTCGCCAGTGGCAGTGGCAGGCCAACTACGACGAGAAGTTCGGTGTGCCAACTGCCTTCGGCACCATGCGCATCTATACCCATAAGTTGGACACCGACTGGAAGAACCTGTGGACTGTGCCCAATATGCTACTGCAGAAGACACCGGCTGACGAGTTTACCGTCACCGCCAAGCTGCGCTTTACGTCAAAGGCCGACGGCCAGATGGGCGGCATTATCATGATGGGTCACAACTATCAGGCACTGGTGGTACGCCGTGAGGGACGGGAGTTCAAACTGCTTATTCTGACCTGTCAGGATGCCGACCGCGGCAAGGCCCAGCAGGAAGAGCTGATAACCACACTGAAGCCTACCGCCGAGGACAAAATAGACTATAAGCCCGGCATCCACGAGGACATCTACCTGCGGTTGCGCGTCAGCAATGCCCAGGCCGGTGCGGCTCACGGCGGCAAGCCCCTTGTCAGCTTCGCCTGGAGCCAGAACGGCAAGAAGTTCACGCCTTGTGGCAGTCAGTACGAGATGAAGCAGGGCAAGTGGATTGGTGCCAAGTTCGGCTTCGTTGCCGTCGACACTAATCCTAAGACCGATCGTGGATGGATAGATGCTGACTGGATTCGTGTAGAGAAATAAGAGGTGAGAGCGTGTAGGGTGAGGAGTGAAGAATGAAGAACGGATTGAAAAGTTAAAAAAATCCAATGCGGATGCAAATTCTTTACTCTTCACTCTTCACTCTTCACTTTTCTTCGTATCTTTGCATCCAATTATAAACTTTTAAGCTAAAACAAACCAATATTATGAAGCAATTCAACGACAAGAACTTCGTGCTGGAGACTGAAGTCGCCCAGGACTTGTACCACAATCATGCGGCTAAGATGCCCATCATTGACTACCATTGTCACCTGATTCCCGAGATGGTGGCCAACGACCATCGTTTCAAGAGCATCACCGAGCTGTGGCTGGGCGGCGACCATTATAAGTGGCGCGCTATGCGTACCAACGGCGTGGACGAGAAGTACTGCACAGGTAAGGATACTTCCGACTGGGAGAAATTTGAGAAGTGGGCCGAGACGGTACCCTATACACTGCGTAACCCGCTGTATCACTGGACGCATCTGGAGCTGAAGACAGCCTTCGGCATTGAAAAGCTTTTGAGCCCAAAGACCGCCCGCGAGATTTTCGATGAGTGTAACGAGAAATTGAAGCAGCCCGAATTCTCTGCTCGTGGACTGATGAAGCACTACCATGTGGAATGTGTATGCACCACCGACGATCCCGTTGACGATCTGCACAACCACATCGAATATGCCAAGCACAAGGCTCAGGATGACCCTATCATGATTCCCGCCTGGCGCCCCGACAAGGCCATGAACATCGAGAAGCCTGAGTTTGCTGCTTATGTCAACCAGCTCGAGCAGGTGAGCGGTGTCACCATCACCAAGTTTGCCGATATGGTGGATGCGCTGCAGAAGCGTCACGACTTCTTTGCCGCCCAGGGCTCGAAGCTCTCAGACCACGGTATCGAGGAGTTCTACGATGAGGACTACACCGATTCGCAGATTGAGACCATCTTCGAGAAGGCTATGCGCGGACAGCAGCTGTCGAACATGGAGATTCGCCAGTATAAGAACTGCTTCCTGACCGTGATGGCCGAGATGGATGCTGATGCCGGCTGGACACAGCAGTTCCACTATGGTGCCATCCGCGACAATAACACCGCCATGTACAATAAGCTGGGTCCCGACACCGGTTTCGACTCTATCGGTGAATTCAATACCGCTAAGGCGATGTCGAAGTTCCTGAACAAACTGAATATGGAGGGCAAGCTCACACGCACCATTCTGTACACTTTGAATCCTTGTGCCAACGAGGTGATTGCTACCATGCTGGGTAACTTCCAGGGTGGCGAACCTGGCAAGATACAGTTTGGCTCGGGCTGGTGGTTCAACGACCAGATGGACGGCATGATTCGTCAGATGAACGCTCTGTCGGTATTAGGTCTGCTGAGCCGTTTCGTCGGTATGCTCACCGACTCGCGCTCGTTCCTCAGCTATCCGCGTCATGAGTACTTCCGCCGCATCCTCTGCAACCTCTTAGGCAATGATGTAGAGAAGGGCCTGCTGCCCGATGACCGTGAGCTGCTGGGCAAGATGGTTGAAGACATCAGTTACAACAACGCTAAGAACTATTTCAAGTTCTATTGATAAAAAAAGTTGGCTAACTCGCATTGAGTTAGCCAATTTTTTTGTACTTTTGCACCCGAAAAACGAACGAGACATAACAGCGTATGTGTGGAATAGTAGGATATATTGGAAAAAAAGAGGCTTTCCCCATATTGATAAAAGGCCTGCGACGTCTGGAATATCGAGGATATGATTCTGCTGGCGTGGCGCTTATCAATGGTCACGATGAGTTGAATGTCTATAAGACAAAAGGAAAGGTAGACAATCTGACGGAATATTGCAGTGATAAGGATGTGACGGGTACGGTCGGTATTGCTCACACACGTTGGGCTACCCACGGCGAGCCCTCGTCCAGAAACGCCCATCCCCACTATTCACAATCGCATAATCTTGCTATCATCCATAACGGCATCATCGAGAACTATGCCGACATCAAGCAGAAACTTATTGCCAAAGGTGTAATCTTCCAGAGCGACACCGACACGGAAGTGCTGGTGCAACTGGTGGAATACATCATGGTGAAGAAGAGCCTTACGCTGTTGGAGGCTGTCCAGGTGGCCCTCTATCAGGTAATAGGCGCTTATGCAATCGCTATTATCGACAAACGCCATCCTAATCAGATTATCGCTGCCCGCAAGCAGAGCCCGCTGGTGGTAGGTATTGGCGACAACGAGTTTTTCTTGGGATCGGATGCCAGCCCCATTATCGAATATACCGACAAGGTGGTGTATCTGGAAGACGGTAACATTGCCGTTATCCGCTTAGGTGAAGAGCTGAAGGTGATGAGCATCCTTGGCGAGGAGCAGGATCTGGCAGTGAAGAAAGTGGATATCAATCTCGGCCAGATAGAGAAGGGCGGTTATCCCCACTTTATGCTGAAGGAAATCTTTGAGCAGCCGGAATGTCTGACCAACTGTATGCGCGGACGCATCAATGTGGAAGGCAATCATGTGACGCTGTCGGCACTGATTGACTATCGTCGTCAGCTGCTGGAGGCCAAGCGTATCGTGATTGTGGCTTGTGGCACTTCCTGGCATGCTGGTTTGATTGGTAAACAGTTGATAGAGTCGCTGTGTCGCGTGCCCGTCGAGGTGGAATATGCTTCAGAGTTCAGGTATCGTAATCCTGTGGTGGGTGATGGCGATGTGGTCATAGCCATCTCTCAGAGCGGCGAGACTGCCGACACGCTGGCTGCTGTCCAGCTGGCCAAGGAGCGTGGTGCCTTCATCTACGGCATATGTAATGCCATCGGCTCGTCCATCCCACGCGCTACCGATACGGGAACCTATATTCACGTAGGCCCGGAGATTGGTGTCGCCTCCACCAAAGCTTTTACTGGACAGGTGACGGTGCTAACCATGTTTGCATTAGCACTGGGAGAGGCCAAGGGAACGATTAGTCGCGAGGAGTATCTCAAGGTCACGAGGGGACTGAGTCAGATTCCGCAAGTAATTACGGAGGTCCTGAAAACCAACGATAAAGTGGCGGATTTAGCGCGTACCTTTACTTATGCCCACAATTTCCTGTATCTGGGTCGTGGATACTCTTATCCGGTGGCCTTGGAGGGCGCGTTGAAGCTGAAGGAGATTTCCTACATTCATGCCGAGGGCTATCCCGCTGCAGAGATGAAGCACGGACCGATTGCCCTGATAGATTCAGATATGCCAGTGGTGGTTGTCGCTACCCATAATGCGATGTACGAGAAGGTGCTTTCGAACATCCAAGAAATCAAGGCCCGTCAGGGTAGGGTCATCGCGCTGGTGTCGAAAGGCGATAACACCATTGCCAAGATAGCCGACGAAGTGATTGAGCTGCCCGATGTGTTGGAGTGTTTAGAGCCTCTGGTAGCTACCATCCCGCTACAATTGTTGGCCTATCATGTGGCCGTATGTAAAGGTAAGGATGTCGATCAGCCAAGAAATTTGGCTAAGTCGGTCACCGTTGAATGATTCAGTTAATGAGAGAAACAATGAAGAGTGAAGAATTTGCTACCGCCGTCCATACAAGCGCTGCTTTTCTTCACTTTTTTATAATATAGAGATTGTTTGACAATAAAGATGAAAGATGTAAAACTGGTCCTGCAAGACGGGACGACATTTCAGGGAAAAAGTTTCGGCTATGACAAGCAAGTAGTCGGTGAAGTGGTGTTCAATACCGCTATGATGGGTTATCCGGAAAGCCTGACCGACCCCAGCTATGCCGGTCAGATGATGGTGCTCACTTACCCGTTGGTAGGTAACTATGGCGTGCCTCCTTTTACGACAGAGGATAATGGACTCGCTACGTTTATGGAAAGTGATAAGATATATGCTACGGCCTTGATAGTAAGCGACTATTCCGAGCAGTATTCCCATTGGAATGCCGTAGAGTCGCTGGGCGACTGGCTGAAGCGCGAGCAGGTGCCGGGCGTGACGGGTATAGACACCCGTCAGCTGACCAAGGTGCTGCGCGAGCATGGAGTGATGATGGGCCGCTTGGTGTTTGGGGATAATTCTAGTGATACTAGTTATACTAGTGATACTAGTGGCGCGATTGAGGACTATGGTTCTGTGAACTGGGTGGAGCGGGTCAGTTGTAAGGACATCATCCGCTATAATGAAGGTGCAGGCCGCAAGGTAGTACTGGTGGACTGCGGCGTGAAGCAGAACATCATCCGCTGTCTTATCCGTCGCGGGGTCGAGGTGATTCGAGTGCCTTGGAACTATGATTATACGGCGATGGAGTTCGATGGCTTGTTCCTTGCCAACGGTCCTGGCGATCCCGACCGTTGTGTGGCAGCCGTCGACATACTGAAGAAGCAGATGTCGATGAGTCGCAAGCCCATCTGCGGCATCTGTATGGGCAATCAGCTGATGGGCAAGGCTGCCGGCGCCACAATCTATAAGCTGAAGTATGGCCATCGGAGCCATAACCAGCCAGTGCAGGAGGTGGGAACCAACCGTTGCTATGTGACCTCTCAGAATCACGGCTATGCTGTCGATACCGCTACGCTGGACAAAGACTGGCGCGAGCTGTTCGTGAATATGAACGACGGCTCGAACGAAGGTATCCGTCACCAGACAAATCCATGGTTCTCCAGTCAGTTTCATCCTGAGGCTTGCTCGGGCCCTGTAGATACAGAATTTATGTTTGACCGTTTTATTGAAGCATTATGAAAGACCAGAATATCAAGAAAGTCCTGTTGCTAGGCTCAGGCGCATTAAAAATAGGAGAAGCAGGCGAGTTCGACTATTCCGGCAGTCAGGCCCTGAAGGCGCTGCGCGAAGAAGGCGTCAAGACGGTGCTCATCAATCCGAATATCGCTACCGTGCAGACCTCGGAGGGCGTAGCCGATGAGATTTACTTCCTGCCTGTTCAGCCTTACTTTGTAGAGAAAGTGATAGCCAAGGAGCGTCCCGATGGCATTCTGCTTGCCTTTGGCGGACAGACTGCCCTCAACTGTGGTGTAGAATTATATAAGAGTGGTGTACTTGAAAAGTATGGAGTGAAGGTGCTGGGTACGCCTGTGCAGGCTATTATGGACACCGAAGACCGCGAACTGTTTGTAGAGAAGTTGAACGAGATCAATGTCAAGACCATCAAGAGCGAGGCTTGCGAGACGATAGGGCAGGCTCGCCAGGCAGCCCGCGACCTCGGCTATCCTGTCATTCTGCGTGCAGCCTATGCCTTGGGCGGTCTGGGCTCAGGCTTCTGCGACAACGAGCAGGAACTGGACAAACTGGCTGAGAAAGCCTTCTCGTTCTCGCCACAGGTGCTGGTCGAGAAATCGCTGAAAGGATGGAAAGAAATCGAGTACGAGGTGGTGCGCGACCGCTACGACAACTGTATCACTGTGTGTAACATGGAGAACTTCGACCCGTTGGGCATCCATACAGGTGAGTCGATAGTCATCGCTCCCTCGCAGACGCTCACCAATTCGGAGTATCATAAGTTGCGCGCTTTAGCCATCAAGATTATCCGTCATATCGGCATCGTAGGCGAGTGTAATGTGCAGTATGCCTTCGACCCGCAGTCGGAAGACTACAGGGTGATTGAGGTCAATGCCCGCCTAAGCCGTTCGTCGGCGTTGGCTTCGAAGGCCACTGGCTATCCCTTGGCTTTCGTTGCTGCCAAGCTGGGTATGGGCTACGGACTGTTTGAACTGAAGAACTCGGTGACTAAGACTACGAGTGCTTTCTTCGAGCCGGCATTGGACTATGTGGTGTGCAAGATTCCCCGTTGGGACCTATCGAAGTTTCATGGTGTCGACAAGGAGTTAGGCTCGTCGATGAAGAGTGTAGGCGAGGTGATGGCTATCGGACGCAACTTCGAGGAAGCTATCCAGAAGGGCCTGCGCATGATAGGGCAGGGGATGCATGGCTATGTGGAGAACAAGGAGTTGCGCATAGCAGACATCGACGCTGCCCTGCGCGAACCGACAGACAAGCGCATCTTTGTCATCTCGAAGGCGATGCATCTGCCAGAATACACTATCGACCGTATTCATGAACTGACCAAGATAGACAAGTGGTTCCTGTATAAGCTGAAGCATATCATTGATATCGACGAGCGGCTGAAGAAGCAGCATATCAACACGCTGGACACCGACCTGCTGCGCGAAGCGAAAGTCTACGGCTTCACCGACTTCCAGATAGCGCGTGCCGTTGGTCTGGAGCAGGACTATCACAATATGCATCAGGCCCTGTTGGTGGTTCGCAACCGCCGTAAGCAGCTCGGCATCGTGCCTGTGGTGAAGCAGATTGACACCCTGGCCGCAGAGTATCCTGCCCAGACTAATTATCTCTATCTCACCTACTCAGGCCGTCAGGGCGATATAGGCTATGAGCACGACGGACGCACCATTATCGTGCTCGGTTCAGGTGCTTATCGCATCGGTTCCAGTGTCGAGTTCGACTGGTGCGGGGTGCAGGCATTGAATACGATTCGCAAGGAGGGATGGCGCTCTGTGATGATTAACTACAACCCCGAGACCGTATCTACCGACTACGATATGTGCGACCGCCTGTATTTTGATGAACTGACCTTCGAGCGCGTGCTCGACATCATCGACCTGGAACAGCCGCATGGTGTCATCGTTTCTACGGGTGGTCAGATTCCCAACAATCTGGCCATGTATCTCGACGAGCAACATGTCCCCATCCTTGGCACCTCGGCTCAGGATATTGATGGCGCAGAAGATCGTGCCAAATTCTCGCAGATGCTCAACGAACTGGGTGTCAACCAGCCCGAATGGAGTGCGCTGACCTCGATGGAGGACATCGACCGCTTTGTCGACCGTGTAGGGTTCCCCGTGCTGGTGCGCCCGTCGTACGTGCTGAGTGGTGCCGCCATGAATGTCTGCTCGAACAAGGACGAGCTGGAGCGCTTCCTGCAATTAGCTGCCAATGTGTCGGAAGACCATCCCGTAGTCGTCTCAAAATTCATCGAACATGCTAAGGAGATTGAGATGGATGCGGTGGCCAAGGACGGTGAGATACTGGCGTATGCCATCAGCGAGCATATCGAGTTTGCCGGCGTTCATTCGGGCGATGCTACCATCCAGTTCCCTCCGCAGAAGCTCTATGTCGAGACCGTTCGCCGCATCAAGCGCATCTCGCGCCAGATTGCCAAGGCTCTGCACATCAACGGACCGTTTAATATCCAGTATATGGCACGCGACAACGACATCCTTGTCATTGAGTGTAATCTGCGAGCATCGCGCTCGTTCCCGTTTGTCAGCAAGGTGCTGAAACTCAATCTTATAGAACTGGCCACGAAGGTGATGCTGGGCTTGCCCGTTGAGCGTCCGTCCAAGAATCTCTTCGACTTGGACTATGTGGGTATCAAGGCCTCGCAGTTCTCGTTTAACCGTCTTCAGAAAGCCGATCCCGTGCTGGGAGTGGATATGGCGTCGACTGGCGAGGTGGGCTGTATTGGCGACAATACGAATACAGCTCTGCTGAAGTCGATGCTGAGTGTGGGCTATCGGATTCCGAAAAAGACCGTCTTGCTCTCTACTGGTGGTGCCAAGCAGAAGGCTGAGATGCTGGATGCCGCGCGTATGTTAGTCGAGCATGGTTACGAGCTGTATGCCACAGGCGGCACGTCCAAATACCTCACGGACAATGGGGTGGCGAATACGCTGGTACACTGGCCTTCGGACAACGGTCAGCCCCAGGCACTCGATCTGTTGCACGAGCATAAGATAGACATGGTGGTGAACATCCCGAAGGATCTGACCACCCATGAGCTGACCAATGGCTACAAGATTCGCCGTGCAGCCATCGACCTGAATGTTCCGCTTATCACTAACAGCCGTCTGGCCAGTGCCTTCATTCAGGCTTTCTGTATGGTAGGACTGGAAGGTATAGGCATCAAGTCGTGGAGCGAATATAAGTAAAAAGTTAAGCAAATATTTGGCATTTCGCCAAATATTTGCTACTTTTGCAAGTTGAAAAGACTAACCTTTAAAACAATGGAATTAAACGAATCCTTTGAAAGCCAAATAAATCGGAGTGACTATAAGATTCTGATTGTCGATGATGTCGTGAGTAACGTGTTGTTACTCAAGATATTACTTACCAACGAGAAATTCAAGGTATGCACCGCCAACAATGGTACTTCCTGCATAGAGCAGGCTAAGGCCGAGAAGCCTGACCTGATACTGCTCGACGTGATGATGCCCGACATCAGTGGCTTTGATGCTGCGGTCATTCTCAAGAAAGATCCCGAGACGCTGGATATTCCCATCATTTTCCTCACAGCCCTCAACAATCCTTCCGACCTTGTTCATGGATTCCAGGTAGGTGCCAACGACTTCCTTACCAAGCCTTTCAACAAGGAGGAACTGGTGATGCGCGTGATGCACCAGATACAGCTGGTGGCTGCCAAGCGCATCATTGTAAGACAGAACGAGGAGCTGCGCCGCACCATCCAGAACCGCGACAAGATGTATTCCGTCATTGCTCACGACTTGCGTTCGCCTATGGCCAGTATCCGCATGGTGCTCAATCTGGCTGTCAATGTGGTGTCGCCCGACATCGTTGGTCAGGAAATCTTCGATCTGCTCGACAAGGCCAACCGCGAATCGGAGGAGACCCACGACCTGTTGGACAACCTGCTCAAGTGGACGAAGAGTCAGACTGGCCGACTGAATGTGGTCTATCAGGATATCGACCTCGACGATGTGGTGCCTGGTGTGGTAGATATCTTCAAGATGATTGCAGAGATGAAGAAGATTCATCTGAAGTATATACCCTCCGACGAGAAGCTGACAGTCAGGGCCGACAACGATATGATCAAGACTGTGATTCGCAACTTCCTGTCCAACGCCATCAAGTTTACTCCCGAGGACAAGGGCATCGAGGTGTACTATAAGCGCGAAGGCGACTTTGCGCGTATCTGTGTGCAGGACCACGGTGTGGGTATAGCTGCCGACCGTATAGACAGTATCTTCCATAAAGGCGAGACTACGTATGGTACTGGCGGTGAGGAAGGTTCCGGACTGGGACTTCAGCTCTGTCAGGACTTTGCCCGCAAGAATGGCGGCGATGCCTATGTGGAGTCTGTCGAAGGCGAAGGCTCGACCTTCAGTTTCACCATTCCCCTTAAAAAGGAAGAATAATAAGTTTGAAAGTGAAAAGTGAAGAGTGAAGAATTTCCTGCCGGACTCCAATGGCGGCAGCAGATTCTTCACTCTTCACTTTTTTAGTTCTCACTCTTAAAGAGGTCCTTGATGCCGCCGATGCTGCCCATCAGGTTGGTAGCCTCGTAAGGCAGGTAGACCGTCTTGGTCTTGTCGCCCGAAGCCAGTTCCTCCAGCATCTGGATGTACTTTTGAGCCAGCAGATAGTTGGCGGGATTGGTCGATTTGCCCACAGCCTCGGTAATCAGTTCAATGGCCTTGGCCTCGGCTTCAGCCTTGCGGATGCGAGCCTGAGCCTCACCTTCTGCATGAAGGATGGCTTGTTGTTTCTGGGCATCGGCGCGGTTGATGATAGCCGTCTTCTCACCCTCGGAAGCCAGAATCTCAGCAGCTTTCTCACCTTCAGAGGTCAGAATCTGGGCACGCTTGTTACGCTCGGCCTGCATCTGCTTCTCCATCGCATTCAGCACGGTGGCAGGGGGCACGATGTCTTGTAGTTCTACGCGATTCACCTTGACGCCCCACTTGTCTGTAGCATCGTCCAGCACGGCGCGCAGCTTCGTGTTGATGGTGTCACGCGAGGTCAGCGTCTCGTCCAGTTCCATCTCACCGATGATGTTACGCAGGGTGGTCTGCGTCAGCTTCTCGATGGCGTTGGGCAGGTTCGAAATCTCGTAGACAGCCTTGAAGGGGTCTACAATCTGGAAGTAGAGCAGGGCGTTGATTTCCATCTGGATGTTGTCCTTGGTAATCACGTTCTGCGAGGGGAAGTCGTACACCTGTTCGCGCAAGTCAATACTGCTTGAGTAGGCATAGCGTCCGCGGGTGAGCACTACAATCTCCTTGGCGCGGTCGATGAAGGGGACGATGATGTTGATACCAGGATTCAGTGTTGCATAGTAGCGTCCCAGACGCTCGATGATGCGGGTTTCCGACTGCGGGATAATCACTAGTGCCATCTTGGCAAAGACAACGACCAAGACGACGATAACAATTAGTACATAACTCATAATGTCCATAGTTTTTATTTATTTGATAATGAAATGTTTATAATGTCTCAACGGTAATGATGGTACTCTCGCGCCCGACGACGCGGACGGTAGTGCCAGTGGGGATGTCCTCTGTGCTGACAGCGCGCCACAGGTCGCCGTCTATCTGGACATAGCCTTTTCCACCAGGCTTGATGGCTTCCGTTACGCGCCCCGTACGGCCTAACAGCGCATCGGCATTCGAGGGTTTGTTGGGCTCGTTTTTGTGCAGGTAGCGCAGGGCTATGGGCCTCACAAAGAGTACGCTGAGCAGCGAGAACAGTGCAAAGACGGCAATCTGCCAGTAGACGCTCAGTCCAACGGCAGCGCCGATGACGCCAAAGACGGCTCCGATAGAGAAACAGATGATGAAGAAATCACCCGACGACAGTTCCAGAATCAGGCAGAGCACAGCCACGATGGCCCATACCTGCCACATGTTTGCTAAGAAATACTCAATCATACGCTATTTACGATTTTACAATATTACTATGTTACGATTTGTTGTTCAGTTTCAGATTGACAGGATGAAGTCGTCCCAGTCGCGTGTAGAGCCCTTCTTGCCGAAGACCTTCTGGTATAGCCTGCTGCGAGTCGAGGCAATGCTCTCCTTCGAGTGGGCTGTCAGCGTGGCAATATCCTTGGGTTGTACGCGAATCTTGATAAGCAGGCTGACGTGATAGTCCTGTTCGCTCATGCGGTAGAGGCTGTACAGTTTGTCTGTAAATCCCGAGTAGGTGGCGTTCACCACTTCCGTCAGTCCTGCCCATTCCGCTTCTGGCATACTTTTTCCGTCGGCCAGATATTGCCTGATGCGCTGGTAGACGTCTGACGAGAAGATGTCGTTCACGTCTTTCGTGTTTGTCCTTTGCTCCATCACGGCCATCTTCTGCATGGCGTGGATGTTGTCCAGTCGGCTCTGCAGCAGTTGCAGCTTACGACGATTCCACTGCAGCACCAATATAAATAAGGTGACGTAGAACACAGTGCAGATGATGAGCAGGAACAGCTCGCGGTCAGTCAATACCATAGTTGTTTTCTATTTACTGATTTACTATTTACTGTTTACTGATTTATTTTTTTACGATTATCTTATTGCAAAGGTACGAATTATTTGTGTGATAAGCAAGAAAAATGGTTTGCAAAAGTGTGCACAGTGTCAATTGCGCACTTTTGCAAACACATTTGCCCTTCTGCTGCTCTTATCTTGCCAGATGCTTATGCTTTTGTTTTTTGACAGAAGGGTATTTTATGTTTCCAAGTTGGAAACATGTGTAGCCAACTTAGAAACATGTGTCTCCAAGTTGGAAACATACGTGCACAAGTTGTCAACTAAAAATGCTCAGTGAGGTAAATAAACTTATTTTTGATACAAAAAGAAAAGTTCTCTTTGTGTAATTGGAATTATTTCGTACCTTTGCACGCGTTTAGCAAAAAGTAAATAGTAAACCAGTAAATAGTAAATAATCTGATGGGAAAAATTATACTGACAGGCGACCGCCCTACGGGCAAGCTCCACTTGGGACACTATGTAGGTTCGCTGCGTCGCCGCGTAGAACTGCAGAACGCCGGCGACTATGACAAGATGTTTGTGTTTATGGCCGACGTACAGGCTTTGACGGATAATGCTGACAATCCGGAGAAAATCCGCCAGAGCATTGTCAACGTGGCCCTCGACTATCTCTCGGCAGGACTTGACCCCGAGAAGTGTACGCTGTTCATCCAGAGCCAGATTCCTGAGTTGGCCGAGTTGACCACCTACCTGATGAACCTCGTCTCCGTTTCTCGCGTACAGCGCAACCCGACGGTGAAGACTGAGGTGAAGATGCGCGGCTTCGAGGGCGACAGCATTCCCTTGGGATTCTTCTGCTATCCCGTCTCGCAGGCTGCCGACATCACGCTGTTCAAGGCTACCACTGTGCCTGCCGGCGAAGATCAGGAACCGATGCTGGAGGTGACGCGCGAACTGGTTCGCCGTTTCAACCAGACCTATGCCGAAGTGCTGGTAGAGCCCAATATCATGCTGCCCGAGAATGCCACAGCGCGTCGTCTGCCTGGTACGGACGGCAAGGAGAAGATGTCTAAGTCGCTGGGCAACTGCATCTATCTCTCCGACGATGCCGACACCGTCTGGCAGAAGGTACGCTCGATGTACACCGACCCCCTGCATGTCAATCTGAACGACCCCGGCCACGTGGAGGGCAATGCCGTGTTCACCTATCTCGACGCCTTCTCGCGCCCTGAGCATTTTGCCCAGTACTGGCCCGAGTATCAGAATCTGGACGAGCTGAAGGACCACTATCGTCGCGGAGGCTTGGGCGACATGAAGTGCAAGAAGTTCCTCAACCAGATACTCAACGAGTTCCTGGAGCCTATGCGCCAGCGCCGTCATGAGTTCGAGCAGGACATCCCTGAAATCTACAACATCCTGCGCAAGGGTACGGAGCGTGCCCGCGAGACTGCTGCTCAGACCATGAGTGAGGTTCGAGCCGCTATGCGCATCAACTACTTCGACGACGAGGAGCTCATCCAGTCGCAGGCAGAGCAGTTCCGAGCCAAGTAATGAAGGACTTGGAAAAGCAGGTCCGAAATAGTTGAGTTAACTCAAATCATCAATCGAGTTAACTCAAACGATCAATCGAGTTAACTCAACAGAAAAAGTGCCATAATGGGTTGGTGGATGCCAGCCCATTATTTTTTGTGTTTTTGATGGCGTTTTGAAAAAAATTAGTTACCTTTGCAGCCAAGAAGGTGAATTGTGTGTTAAGCCTTGTAAAGTGTTATAATGTATGATGAAGTTTCTCCTGGCATTAGTGTTGCTGCTGATATCTCCATGCATGCGTGCTGAGAAGTTTGTGTTCACGACCATTTGGACGGCACAAGCCCAGTTTGCAGGCTATTACGTTGCGAAAGAGAAGGGATTCTATCGGGAGCAGGGACTGGACGTGGTGATACAGCATCCGTCGCTGACGGCCTCGGCCTTCCAACGGCTGAAGACGGATGAGTGTGATGCCGCTATGTTCTCGATGATGTCGGCTATGGACTTTATCGCCCAGGGCTTTCCCCTGGTGAACATCTTTCAGGACTCGATGAACAGCAGCAACATCTTAGTGTCGCGCTGGGATACGAATCCGCTGAAGATGAAAGGTAAGCGCGTGGGAATCTTCAACTCTGACCCGAGCTATCAGGCTATGATTATGAGCCAAAAGGAAGGGATGGATTACGAATGGGTGCGTTTCACCAGCCATATCAATCTGTTTCTCTCTGGTGCGGTCGATGCCACGATGGTGGTAAGCTATAACGAATACTACCAGCTGAAGCAGGCTGGCTACAGGTTGTCGGAGGAGTGTCTCTACCGTTTCAGCGAGCACGACTACAATATTCAGGAGACGGGTGTGTATGTCAAGCCTCAGGTATTCAAGACGCGGCGCGAGGACTGCAGGCGCTTTGCCGCTGCCAGCCGGAAGGGGTGGGAGTGGGCTGCTGCTCATCCGGACGAGGCGCTCGACATCGTGATGAATTACGTGAAACGCTATCATGCTCCGACGAATCGCATCATGCAGGAAATGATGCTCAAGGAGGTGCTCCGGCTGCAAGTGGACCGCGAGTCGCGTCGTCGCGAGTTTCGCGTGCGGCCAGACATGGTGGAGAAGGCCAGCAGACTGATGCTGGAGTGCGGACTGCTGCGCCGGCCGGTAACCTATCAAGAACTTATGGGACAATGAAAACACCGAAGGAGATAATAAGCAGTTCGTTGTCGTATCGGCTCAGCTTCTGGGTGGTACTGATAGCCGCTGCCATCTTCTTGGCTGCTTTCAGCCTGATGTTTGCCGAAACGCGCGAACTGGTACGTGAGGAGGCCTGGGAGAAGGCTACCAAGACGCTGGACGGCACCGTGCTGTATATAGACAACACGCTGCACAAAGTGGAGGTGGCTTCCGACAATATGGTCCGCGTGATAGAACAGCATCTGGACGAGCCGGACAGGATGTTCGACCTGAGTCGGCAAGTGCTGAAGAACAATCCCGAGCTGACGGGCTGCAGTATCTCGTTCGAGCCTTTCTACTTCAAGGAGAAAGGGCGCTATTTCTCTGCCTACTCCTATAATGGCGGCGACAGCATACAGACCGAGCAGGAAGGCACGGACAACTATCAATATCACTGCATGGACTGGTATCTGATACCAAAACTGCTGAATCGTCCGTACTGGATAGAGCCCTTCCAGGAGGACGCGATGGAAGGCATCATCGTCAAGGAGATATTCTCCAGCTACAGCCGCCCTATTCATAACCGACGGGGCGATGTGGTAGGCACCTTCTCGGTGGATATCTGTCTGGACTGGTTCTCGGAAACCGTATCCAAGGCCAAGCCCTATCCCAACTCCTACAGCATCCTGTTGGGCAAGGGCGGCACCTATCTGGTGCATCCCGATACCACCAAGCTGTTTTATGAGACCATCTTCACCAGCACGCTGGAGCACGCGGACTCGGCACAGACAGCCTTAGGGCAGGCTATGTTGGCTGGCGAGACAGGGCATAAGGTGATGATGATTGGCGGGGAGCCGAACCACGTATTCTTCAAACCTTTCAAGAATACGGGCTGGAGCGTGGCCATCATCTGTCCGGAAAGCGATATCTATGCGTCCTATTACCAGCTGCGCACGGCTGTGCAGTGGATTGGCGGCATCGGGTTGCTGCTCATGCTCGTCTTCTGTTTCGTCGTGATTCGAAATAGGTTGCGGCCCTTGCGGCAGCTGGCCAAGGTGACGCAGCAGATAGCGCGGGGCGAGTTTGCCAACGACATTCCCGACAGTCGCCGTTCCGACGAGATAGGGCAGTTGCAGCACAGCTTCAAGACCATGCAGCAGTCGCTCGGAAGATATGTGCAAGAGGTGCGCCACGAGACGGAAGTGCAAGAGCAGCAGAACCGCGAGTTGCAGGCTACCTATCAGCAGGTAAAGGAAGAGGAGCATGTCAAGGATGCTGTCTTGCACCGGATGTCCGACAAGATGGCCGCTCCGGTAAAAGATATAACGGCTATTGCCAAGATTATCTGTGAGCAGCATCAGCAGATGGCCGATGATGTCATCACCGCCCAGGTGAACCGGCTGTTAGAGCATACCACCGACGTAACCAGTCTGCTCGACAAGCTGCTGGATGCTGCACAGAAAGAGGGCAGCCGTCGTGAAGAACAAATAAAACCTGATGAGCCGTATGAGTAACCTTCTCCATTCCATCCGCCGGTCGTTGTCGCTCAGGCTCAGTCTTGGCATCTTCGCCTTCGTAGTGGCCATTTTCATGGTGACCATCGGATTCCTGTTCTATCGTTCCAGGCAGTCGGTGCTGCAGGGAACGGTGAGTGTGACTACGCAGATGCTGACCAATATGTCGTTGCAACTGAATGGCATAATGGATGAGGTGGAGATGGCAGTCAACAATACCGAATGGCAGGTGATGCAGCATCTGACACCCGACTCGCTGTTTGCCCTGTCAAGGCATATCCTGGAAGTGAACCCCAACCTGAACGGTTGCAGCATCTCGTTCGAACCATACTATTTCCCAGAGTGGGGTAAGTACTTCTCAGCCTATTCGATGAATACCGACGGGCACATCGAGACCGAGCAGGAGGGCAATGAGGGCTATAATTATTTCGAGATGTCGTGGTATGCGGAGCCCAAGAAACAGGGGAAAGCCTGCTGGGTGGATCCGTTCAAGGACTATAATCCCAGCGGCATCTACGACCGCGACATGATTGCTTCCTACTGCAGACCGCTGATAACGGCAGAGGGAAAACTGATAGGCATCATCTCGGCAGACCTGTCGCAGCGTCGGCTGTCGCAGTTGTTGTCGCAGGATATGAGCTATCCCAACTCCTATTATATGTTGCTGGGCAAGCATGGGAAGATTATCGCTGCCGGAAGCAACGAGGCCCGGCTGTCCGACTTGGACAGTTCCGACAATCTTGTGCTGCGCCAGCAGGTGGGGAATTCTGGATGGACAGTAGCTATCATCTGTGACAAGAGCGACTTCTTCAAGAGCTATAATCAGCTGTTGTATCTCGTGCTGTCCATCATCCTCTTCGGTCTGTTGCTGATGTTTGCATTCTGTTACTATCTTGTCAGGAAGACGATTGCTCCGGTGAGTCTTCTGGCCCGCCAAGCTCGCGATGTGACGGAAATGAACTTTGAGCACAAGATTGCCACCTCTCCGCGTATCGACGAGGTGGGGCAGTTGCAGAACAGCTTTGCGTCCATGCAGCAGTCGATAGGCTCGTATGTGGCTCACCTCGAGGATGTGAAAAATCAGGCTGAGCAGCGAAAGGAGGAGCTGCTGGCTGCCAAGAACATGGCTGTGGCATCTGACCGCAGGAAAAAGGCATTCATCCGCGATATGTTCCATCAGATTCGCACGCCGTTGAATATCATCAGCGGTTTTGCCCAGGTGTTGCGCGACGCCTACGGTATGATTGACGAGGAGGAGAAAAATACGATTACGCGCGAAATGCTGCAGAACAGCCAGACTATTACGAACATGATGGACAACTGGATGAGGACGCTGGCCCTGGAGGATATTCAGTTGTTGGAGCGTAAGGATGCCGTATTCTGCAGTTATATATGTCTGCAGGCTGCTCAGGAGGTGACGCTGAAAGCCCCTGATAAGGTGAAGTTAGAGGTCGTAGCGGATATCCCCGACAATCTGGTCATGATGACCGACAAAGAGTGTCTGCTGAAGGTGCTCACCGAGCTTTTATTCAATGCGAACAAGTTTACCAGCGAGGGGACGATCACCCTTCGGTGTGAGCAAACGGACAGACGCACGGTGAGATTCATAGTGAAAGATACCGGACCGGGCATCCCCGAAGCAGACCGCGAGCGAATATTCACGCAGTTTACTAAGTTAAATGATTTCAACGAGGGGCTCGGGATGGGATTGTCTCTTTGTCAGCGCTTGGCAACGCTGCTCGGAGGCAGCCTTATGCTCGACAAAGAGTATAGGGATGGGGCCTGCTTTATATTAGAGCTCCCCATCCCATAAACTTTATTAGAGACTATTGCTTGCTGGCTACAGCGGCTTGCTCAATGGGCATGCAGCGCTTGTAGTTCTCGATATAGCGTTCGAAACCTGCCACATCTTCAGCGGTAGGAGCGATAGAAACGCCTTTGTTGCCGGCAAATACTACCTGTTCAAGATAGTCGGCCAGTGACTGTTGCTGCTTGTTGCCAACCATGAAGGCTGCCAACAGGGCAATACCCCATGCACCGCCTTCGCCGGCTGTCTCCATCACAGAGATGGGCGAGTTGAGGGCAGCAGCCAGCATGCGCTGACCAACGCCGGGGGTCTTGAAATAGCCTCCGTGGCCGGTGATGCGGTCTATCTGTACCTGCTCTTCCTTCAGCAGAATGTCGTTGCCAATCTTCAGTACGCCGATGGCACCGAAGAGGTGGGCACGCATGAAGTTGGCCAGGTTGAACTTGTCGTTGGCTGAGCGGACAAAGAGGGGACGGCCGTCGGCAAAGCCTGTGACGGGTTCGCCCGAAACGTAGTTGTAGGCCATCAGACCACCGCAGTCGGCATCGCCCTCTAAGGCTTTGTTGAACAGCTTGCCGTAGAGTTCGTTCATGTCGACAGGGACACCTAACAGTTGCTGATATTCCTTGAACAGACCGACCCAGGCATTGATGTCGGAAGTACAGTTGTTGCAGTGTACCATAGCCACCAGCGAACCGTCGGGTGTGGTCACCATGTCAATCATCTCATAGGGCTTGGAAAGGGGCTTTTCGAGCACAATCATCGAGAACGACGACGTGCCGGCTGAGACATTGCCTGTGCGCTGCTTGACGGCATTGGTGGCAACCATACCTGTACCGGCATCACCCTCAGGAGGACAGACAGGAATGCCTGCCTTGAGGTGACCGGAAACGTCGAGCCGCTTGGCTCCCTCTGGCGTGAGGAAACCGGCATTCTCTCCAGCTACCAGCACCTTGGGAAGAATGTCGAGCAGCTGCCAGCTGAAGCCCTTGGGAGCAATGAGCTCGTTGAACTTGCTTACCATTCCGGCATCGTAGGTCTTGGTAGCCGGGTCGACGGGAATCATGCCCGAAGCATCGCCGACACCCAGTACGAACTGGCCAGTGACCTGCCAGTGGACATAGCCTGCCAGCGTGGTCAGGAACTTAATGTCACCGACGTGCTCCTCGTTGTCGAGAATGGCCTCATAGAGATGGCTGATGCTCCAACGCAGGGGGATATTATAGTTGAACAACTCCGAGAGCTGGGCTGCGGCCTTGCCTGTATTGGTGTTGCGCCAGGTGCGGAAAGGAACCAGTATCTGCTGATCCTGATTGAAAGCCATGTAGCCGTGCATCATGGCAGAGAAACCGATGGCTGCAAGACTCTCAATCTCGCAGTCGTACTGTGCCATCACGTCCTTGCGCAGTTCGGCATAGCAGTCCTGCAGTCCGTACCAGATAGCTTCGGTAGAGTAGGTCCATAGTCCGTCAACGAGTTGGTTCTCCCACTCGTGAGCACCCTGTGCGATAGGCTTGTTCTGCTCGTCAATGAGCACAGCCTTGATGCGGGTAGAGCCAAACTCGATACCGAGTATGGCTTTACCTGCTTCTATTGTTTGTTTTGCGTTCATATTACTTCAGTGCTTTATTGAGCATATAATAAACTTCGTTGTTGCGCAGAGTCTGCTGGAACTCATAGGTCTTGGTATCCTTGTTGATCTTGACATACTCGATGCCGAGCATCTCTGCAAAGTCTTCCCAATATTCCTCTGTAATGTCATAGGAGAATGCGCTATGGTGCGTACCACCGGCGAGAATCCATGCACCGGCACCAATCTCAAAGGTAGGCTGGGGAACCCAAAGTGCGCTGGCAACAGGCAGGTTGGGCATGGGCTTGGGCTCGATGCACTCTACCTCCTGAGAAATCAGACGGAAGCGGTTGCCCAAATCGACAACAGTAGCCTTGATGCCGCGTCCTACTTTCGAGGTGAACACAAGGCGGGCGGTCTGCTCTTTGCGGATGCCGATACCTAAGAAATGTACCTCCAGTTTGGGCTTGTCGACGGCAATCAGCGGGCAAACCTCAAGCATATGGCTCTGCAGGCACGATGAACGGTCGCCGGCAAAGTTAAGGGTATAGTCCTCAAGGAATGAGCAGCCGATAGGCATGCCCTGCTGGATGACCCACAGGGTGCGATAGAGGCAGGCTGTCTTCCAGTCACCTTCGGCACCGAAGCCGTAGCCCTCGGCCATGAGGCGCTGTGAGGCCAGACCGGGAATCTGGTCGAAACCGGCGAAGTTGGGGTCGTTGATGTCAGCATCACCCAGGTCGTCGAAGTTGGTGGTGAAAGCGGTAGCGCCCTCATCCTTCAGTACACGGCGCAGGGCAATCTCTGCTTTGGCAGCATTGCGCACCTTCTTCCAATAAACCTCTTCGCCAGACTCGTCAATCTTGATGGTATATTCCTTCTTGTAAACTTCTACCAGCTCGTCAACCTCCTTGTCGGTGACTTTCTTCCAGTAGTCAATCATAGAGCTGACTGGATAGTAGTCGACATGATAGCCCAGACGCTGCTCGAACTCTACGCGGTCACCATCGGTGACGGCAACGTTGTTCATGTTCATACCGAACATCAGGCAGCGCACGTTGCGAGCATCGGCAACACCGGCAGCGACACGTGCCCAGACGGCAATCTTCTTCTGAGCCTCTTCGCTCTTCCAGTATCCGCAAACCACCTTGCGGGGAACGCGCATACGGGTGCAGATGTGGCCGAACTCAATATCACCGTGAGCCGACTGGTTCAGGTTCATGAAGTCCATGTCCATCGTCTCCCAGGGTATCTCGGCATTATATTGTGTGTGGAAGTGGAGCAGGGGCTTATGCAAATCCTGCAGACCCTTGATCCACATCTTGGCAGGCGAGAAGGTATGCATCCAGGTAATGATGCCGATACACTTGTCGTCGTTGTTGGCTGCCTTCATCACTGCCTCTACCTCGTTGGAAGAATTGGCGGTACCCTTATATACTACTTTGATGGGGATGATGCCTGATGCATTCAGTCCGTCTACCATCTCCTGCGAGTGGCCGTCGACAATCTTTACTGTCTCACCACCATAGAGCAACTGTGCACCAGTCACCCACCAAATTTCTAAGTTTTCAAATGCTTTAATCATAATAATAGCTTGTTCTTATAAGTCAATAGTAAATTATTTCTTCTTTTGTCCGTAGTAGGCGTTAGGACCGTGCTTGCGGGAGAAATGCTTCTCGACCAGCAGGGGATTCATGGTCGTCTCAGGATTGACGCAGAATGATACGAAAGCCATTTTGGCCACCTGCTCAGCCACTACTGCATGATAGACTGCCTGATCGGCATCCTTGCCCCAGGCAAAGGGACCGTGATTCTTGACAAGTACGGCAGGGGTATGTACCGGGTTGATGTTGTCACGCTTGAAGCGGTTCACGATGACTACGCCGGTTTCTTTTTCGTATTCAGGCATCTGGTCCTCAGTCATAGAGTCTGTACAAGGGATGCAGTCGTGGAAATAGTCGGCATGGGTAGTGCCAATGTTGGGAATGTCCTTACCGGCCTGCGCCCATGCGGTGGCATAAGTGGAGTGGGTGTGGACGATGCCGCCCAACTCGGGGAAGGCCTTATATAAGATAAGGTGGGTAGGTGTATCACTGCTGGGATTGAGATCGCCCTCAACTACTTTGCCTGTCTCCAGGTCGACCACTACCATATCGGAGGCTTTCATGACGTCGTACTCTACACCAGAGGGCTTGATGACGACGAGGCCTTTTTCGCGGTCGATAGCCGACACGTTGCCCCATGTGAATATCACCAGATTATGCTTTACAAGGTCCAGATTGGCCTTGAATACTTTTTGCTTCAGTTCTTCTAACATAGTTATATTTATTTTAATTGGATGTTTGCATTGAAATTCTCTACAACTTGAAATTTGAGTCCTCACTGAATGCCCGCTTGTTGAAGTGGTAAAGGCTTGCCCCGCGCTTGGAACTTTGCTTGTCGATGTATTCCGTCTTCTCGATAAAGTCCATGTCTTTTATTCGTTTACGGAAATTACGCTTGTCGAGCTCCTCACCATTCACAGCTTCATAGAGTCGCTGCAGCTGGGTGAGGGTAAACAGTTCTGGAAGCAACTCAAAGCCTACGGGGTTGGTCTTCATCTTTTGTCTCATCAGCTTACGGGCCTGAAGCACCATTTCATAATGATCGCTGAAGAGTGGTGGCATTTTTTCTATGTCTACCCATTCTACTTCATGAGTCTTCTGCAATTTCTCGTCGTAGTCTTTCACCTTGATAAGTGCATAGTAGGCTACTGACACCACTCGTTCACCGGGATCTCGGTTGACACTACCGAAAGCTCCTACCTGACGCATGTACACGTCGTGCATACCTGTAAGCTCAAAGAGCGTACGGTTTGCAGCTTCGTCTACACTCTCATCGTTGCGGACGAAGCCTCCGTAAAGGCTCCATTCGCCCCTACCAGGATCCATCTGCCTGCGACCGATGAGTATCTTCAGCTTGTTATCATCAAAGCCGAAGATAATACAGTCGACAGACAGATAAATCTTCTGATGTTCAAAATAGAATGACGTCATTGTTCTTTTGGTATGTGATAGCCTGATGGTGTGCTTACCAGAGTGCGATGTAGAGGATGGCAAGAATCAGGATGACACCATAGGCACCAATCTTGAAAGCACTGTCTGTGCGGAATAGCTTCAGGTCTATGTCTACAGCCTTCGGATCCTGTATCTTGTCCTTGGCGTTAGAGCGCAGGTAGATGCTCAGTGCAAAGAACATGCTGGCCAGGAAGAACATGGCCTCAAAGCCGTAGGCGCGTAGCTCTACCTTCATCATGCCCCAGATGCCAATCACCAGTGCGATAAAGGTGAGGTAGAACATGCGGTCAGACCACTTCAGCTGGGTCTTGACGGCCCAGAGCTCCTGTTCCTTGGCGGGGATGGTGTTCTTTGACAGGAACGACAGTCCGAAGAACAGAATGCACAGACATACGAAGACATAGCCCATGCGGAGCAGGAACGGGGTGTCGGGCATCATGAACTTGAACAGGATGGAGAATACGAAGGTGCCGATGGCGGTCACTACTGCAGCTACGCCCGAGGCGCGCTTCCACAACAGTCCGAGACCGAAGATGACCACTACGCCGGGATATACAAAGCCAGAGTACTCCTGGATGACTTGGAAGGCCTGGTCAGCACCGCCCATGATTGGATAGACGGCGATGAGTGCCAGAATGAGGGCACAGACGGACGTCATACGGCCAACGGTCACCAGTCTCTTCTCGGAGGCGTTCTTGTTGAAGAACTGCTTGTAGATATCCATTGTGAAGATGGTAGAAGTAGAGTTGAACATCGAGGCGAGCGACGAGATGACGGCAGCGGCCAGGGCAGCAAACGACAGACCTTTCACCACGACGGGTGTGAAGTTGCGGATGAGGAAGGGGTAGGCATCGTCGGAGCGTGTAATCTCGCCAGCGAGCGAAGCATACAGCTCGGGCTTCTGGGTCATGATATAGAAGGCGCAGACACCGGGGATACATACGATGAACGGAATCAAAATCTTCAGGAAAGCAGCAAAGATCATACCCTTCTTGGCCTCAGCCAGCGACTTGGCAGCCAGACCCTTCTGGATGATGTACTGGTTGAAGCCCCAGTAGCCCAAGTTGGTCAGCCACAGTGCACCGACGATGACCACGATGCCCGGGATGTCAAAATAGGGGTCGGAACCCACTGGGTTGCCCTGAGCGTCGAGGATGGCCTGACCGGTGGCGTTCATGATACCGTCAATGTCGGGATATAAGGCCTCGTTGCGCGTCACTATCAGGTTGAAGTGCTTGTCGCCATCTATATTGCCCAGTTCCGTCATAATCTTGCCTAAGGCAGAGAAGGCATTGTCGGCATTGACATAAGGCGCGATGACATCCAAGGCTGCATAGGCCGTAATCAGACCACCGCCGACAAGGAAAGTTACTTGCATTACGTCTGTCCAGGCCACAGAAGCCAGACCGCCATAGATAGAGTAGAGGCCGGCGATGACAAAGAGTCCGAAGATAATCCAGAGCAGCGTCATGTCGACATTCATGCCGAGGAAGACACCAGCCACTGCGGGCAAGCCGAGAATCTGCTTGATAGCCAGAGCGCCTAACCAGGCTACGGAAGTAAGGTTGATGAAGACATAGAGGAAAAGCCAGAAGATGGAGAATGCCAGACCCACACCCCAGTTATAGCGTTCGCGAAGGAACTGGGGGATGGTGAAGATTTTCTTCTCAATCATCACTGGCAACAGGAACTTTGCCACAACTATCAGTGTGGCGGCAGCCATCAGTTCATAAGCGGCCATGGCAATACCCGACTTGAAAGCCGAGCCGGACATGCCGATGAACTGCTCTGCCGAGATGTTGGCAGCAATCAGTGATGCACCGACTGCCCACCAAGTCAGTGTGTTACCGGCCAGAAAGTAGTCGGCAGACGATTTTTCTTCACCTTTCTTGTTTCGCGACAGGAAAATACCCATGCTTACAAGAATAATAATGTACACGACAAAAACCAGATAGTCGGCTGTTGCAAACCCATTATTGCTTAGGGCTTCTGTAATAGTATTCATTGTAATTTGTAAAAAATTAAGTATTATTTTTTGTTATTGCTTATTTCGTGGAGAACTTGTAGGCAGCATGGCTGTAGTACTTCTCGCCAGGATTCAGTACAGGGCTTGCCCATTCGGGGTGGTTGGGCGAGTCGGGATACTTCTGGCTTTCCAGGCATATTGAGACGTGTTTCGGATATTTTACACCCAGTTTGCGCACGATGTCGGCATCGCGACCTACGCCCTGGAAATTGCCGGAGTAGACCTGTACGCCGGGTTCGTTGGTGTACATCTCCATGAAAATGCCCGACTGGGGCGAATAGAGCGAGGCGCAGACCTGCGTGTCGTCACCTTTGCCGTCCTTGAAGGTGTTCAGGCAGAAGTTGTGGTCGTAGCCTGTGGCATTCTGAATCTGGTCGTACTTCGACTGGATACTGTCGCCAACGGCATGCGCTGTGCGGAAATCAAAGGGTGTGCCCTCAACGGGACGAATCTCTCCGGTAGGGATGTACTTGGCATCGGAGGGCGTGAAGTTGTCGGCATTGACATACAGCACCTGCTCGTAGGCGGGCTTGCTGAAGTCGCCCGACAGGTTGTAGTAGTTGTGGTTGGTCTGGTTGATGATGGTAGGCTTGTCGGTTTCTGCCTCCCATGTCATATCCAGCATGTTGTCTGCTGTCACCTTATAGGTGGTTACTGCTTTGACGGTGCCGGGGAAACCGTTTTCTCCGTCTTGAGCTACGATGGTCAGCTTGAGGATGGAGTCGCCTATCTGCTCTGCATCATATACCTGATTCATCCATCCTGTAGTGCCGCCACCATGCAGGCAGTTCTCGTTGTCATTCGCCTTGAGCTGGTAGGTGGAGTCGTTCAGCTTGAATTGTGCATTCTTGATGCGGTTGGCATAGCGGCCAACAGAGGAACCGTAGTCAGAGGGAGAATTCAGCGTATCAGTATACTGCGCAATGTTGTCAAATCCCAGCACCACATCTGTTGGCTTGCCATTGCGATCTGGAACCACCAGGCTCACCACGCGTCCGCCATAGTTGGTGATGCACACTTCCATGCCGTTCTGGTTCTTCAGTGTGTACAACTTGACAGGCTTCTCGTTGATAAGGGTGTCAAACTTGGCAGGGTCAAGACCCGATACCGTCAGTGCCTTCTGCTCACCAGAGGCACAAGCAGTCAACATGGCAATAGCCATTGTCATTCCTGCAAAAACTCCTTTGTAAGTTTTCATTTTAGAAGTAGTTTCTAGTTATATAATGAATTTGGGTGTAAAATTACATTTATTTTTTGAATTAACAAAAGATTGGGGTATAAAAAATTAGCGCAAGGTGTAAAATTTACACTTCACGCTAACTATTTAACGTTTATTTGCTAAAGGATAACCTTTTAACAGAGTTTTCTTGATCCGTCGCCGATGACTACGTCATATACTTTGGGTTCATGACCATACTTGTCGTTGAATTGTTTCTTGGCATTAGCAATAAACTGCTTGTAGAGATCGTTACGAACCAGATTGATAGTACAGCCACCAAATCCACCGCCCATGATGCGAGAACCGGTCACCCCGTTTTCTTTGGCAATATCATTGAGGAAGTCTAGCTCTTCACATGAGACTTCATAGTCTTTCGACAGTCCTTCATGCGTCTGATACATCAGTGCGCCTACTTTTTCGTAGTCGCCTTCGTTCAATGCGTCACAAACAGCCAGCACTCGGTCTTTCTCGCCCAGTACGAATTTAGCACGCTTGTAGTCTTCCTCGCCAACCTCTGCCCGTACCTCGTCGAGCTGTTCCCAAGTGCAGTCGCGGAGGGTTTCAAACTTGCCTTCGGGATGCTTAGCCTGAATATGCTTGACAACATTCTCGCAGGAGTTGCGTCGGTCGTTATAGGGAGAGCCTGCCAATTGGTGCTTTACCACCGAGTCGAGCAATACAAGGCGATAGCCGTCGGGCTTGAAGGGGAAATACTCAAACTCGCGTGAGCGACAGTCGAGACGCATTAGGCAGCCAGCTTTGCCAAAGACAGAGGCGAACTGATCCATGATGCCGCAGTTAACACCGCAATAGTTGTGCTCTGTAGCCTGACCAGCCAGTACCATATCCCACTGGCTGACCTTGTTCTCGCCAAAGATGTCGTTGAGTCCGCAGGCAAAGCAGCTTTCCATAGCAGCACTGCTCGACATGCCTGCTCCCAAGGGTACATCACTGGAAAAGGCGATGTTGAATCCTTTAACGGGTACACCCAATTTCTTCATCTCAAGCGAGATACCATAGATGTATCTGGCCCACGATGTCTTGGGGCCATTAGGGTCGGAAAGCTTAAAATCTACCCGGTCCTTGAGGTCGATGGCATAAGCCATCACGGTGTCCTCTGTGCCATTAGCACGCATTTCTGCCATTACGCCCTTGTCTACAGCGCCTGGGAACACAAAACCGCCATTGTAGTCGGTGTGCTCGCCAATGAGGTTGATACGGCCAGGAGATGTGTATACATTACCGGTCTTCCCATCAAAATGCTTGATGAAGCGGCTTCTTACATATTCAATTTCCACCATAAGCCAATCGCTTTTTATTTCACTACACCAAACTTATAGATGGTCTTCTGCTTATAGCGCTCGCCTGGGTTCAATACTACACTGGGGAAGTAGGGACGGTTGGGCGTGTCGGGGAAGTGCTGTGCCTCCAGACAGACTGCCGAGCGACATGGGAAAGTGGCACCGTTAGCACCCTTGTAGCCATTGGCATAGTTGGCTGTATAGAGCTGCATGCCCGGCTCTGTGGTGTAGCACTCCAGAGTGCGTCCGCTCTTCGGATCGGTAATCCTGGCAGCAAAGCTCAGCTCGCCCTCTTCTTGCTTGTTGAGCACATAGTTGTGGTCATACCCTTTGCCGAATTTAATCTGCTCGTTATCAGCGTTGATGTCCTGTCCGAAAGTCTTTGGTGTGCGGAAGTCGAAGGGCGTGCCTTCCACCTTCAGAATCTCACCTGTAGGAATAGCCGTAGCGTCTGTTGGCAGATAGAAGTCTGCATTGATTTCGCAAATCTGGTCTTCGATAGTTGGGGTGGGGTCAGCGGTACCTGTCAGGCTGAAGAAGGCGTGGTGGGTCAGGTTGACAATTGTCTTCTTGTTGGTGGTAGCGAGATATTCGATAATCAGTTCATTATTGTCACTGAAGGTGAATTCTACGGTGACATCCAACTCGCCAGTGAACCCTTCTTCTCCATAGGATGATACGCGATGCAAAGCCAGCGAGCGCGGCCCCATCTGACGGGCATCCCATATCTTAGCATTGAAGCCTACCGAACCACCGTGCAGATGGTTGGGACCATCGTTCAGAGCCAGTTGATATTCTTTTCCGTTCAGCGTGAACTGTCCTTTGCAGATGCGGTTGCCCCAGCGCCCTATGAGAGTAGAGAGGTAAGGCTCGTTTCCGCTTGTCAGCTGCTCAATGCTGCCGTGTCCCTGAATGACGTTGGCCACATTGCCGTCCTTGTCTGGAACCATGATGGCACAAATGGCGCCGCCATAATTGGAGATAGCTACTTCATAACCTTTGCGGTTCTTCAAAATGTAAAGATCCGTCTTTTTTCCGTTCACCGTGGTCTGGAAATCCTTGCGGTTCAGACCACATAAATTCGCGTTTTCCGTTGTGTTAGCCATATACGTTTTGCTTTTAGTTACAAAATTCTAATTTGCAAAGTAACCGAAAAAAAACGAGAATGACGAAAGAAACACTTAAAAAAACGTTTACGGGAGTGTTAAAAACACCTAAATGCAAGTTCGCAAGAAGTCTCCGACGACGTATGAAGACCCTCCGACAAATATAAAATCGTCTTTTCCAGCAGCCTTCATAGCTGCTTTATATGCTTCACGTACAGCGGGATAGCATTTCCCTTTCAGCCCCAATTCCATAGCCATCGCCTGGAGTGTTTGGGATTGAAGGGCTCTCTTGCTATTGGCTTGCGTAAAATAGTAGGAAGCGTCCGTGGGTAGCAGTTTCAGCACTCCTTTCACATCTTTGTCGTTAACCATTCCGAATACGATGTGCATCTGTTTGTTCTTCACCAATGCCAGTTGTTGGCTGATATATTCCCATCCGCCAACGTTGTGTCCGGTATCGCAGACTACCTGTGGGTTGTCTTGTATCTGTTGCCAGCGTCCCATCAGACCTGTATGGGTAATGACGTTCTTCAGTCCGTTCTTCAGTTCAAAGAAGTCGTCTTGAAGTGGGCTGAGGTATCCTTGTAGTGCTATCTGCTTCAGCGCGAAGAGGGCGGTGTTCAGGTTTTTCTGCTGATAGATACCGCCCAGGTCGCCTTCCAGGTCACCCAGATGCTTGGTTGTGTACAACATACCTCCGTTCGGCATGATATGGGCGCTTACTACTTCAGGAGCGTCCTCCGCAAAGATAATCGGGGCCTCCATTTCCTTGGCTTTGGCTTCAAAGACAGGGCGTGTTTCTTGGTGATTCTCGCCTATGACCACAGGCACTCCTTTCTTTATAATACCAGCTTTCTCGGCGGCAATCTCTGCTAACGTTTCTCCCAGGAACTGGGTATGGTCGTAGCTGATGTTGGTGATGACGGATACCAGTGGGGTAATGATGTTCGTGCAGTCAAGTCGGCCTCCGAGTCCTACTTCAATGACGGCGATGTCCACTTCCATGTCGCGGAAATATTTGAAGGCCATCGCAGTGGTCACCTCAAAGAATGAGGGGTGCAGGGGTTCAAAGAAGGCGCGCTCCTTGTCTACAAATTCCACGACGTAGTTCTCGCTGATGGGGGTTCCGTTCACTCGGATACGCTCCCTGAAGTCAACCAAGTGGGGGGAGGTATAGAGTCCAATCCGATAACCGCTTTCCTGCAGAATAGATGCGATGGTATGTGACACGCTGCCTTTGCCGTTGGTTCCTCCCACGTGGATGGTGGCAAACGCCTTGTGGGGGTGGCCAAAGTGCTCGTCCAAGGCCAGTGTGTTGCTAAGCCCCTCTTTGTATCCAGTTGCTCCCTGCTTTTCAAACATGGGCATCTGGTTATACAGATATTCGCAGGTTTCTTGGTAGTTCATCCAGAGATTTACTATTTACGGATTTACTATTTACGATTTAGTTGAAATAGTTCTTGAATTTCTGGAAGATGCTTTGCTTGGTAGCGGCATCACCCTTGAAATTGTCACTCTTGCGGAACTGCTCGATGGCAGCCTTCTCCTCGCGCGACAACTCCTTGGGCACGTAGACGCTGACGTTGACCACCAGATCGCCGTTGCCCCGTCCGTAGCCTTGAACTGCAGGCAGACCCTTTCCGCGCAGGCGGAGGGTTTTGCCAGGCTGAGTGCCAGGCTCCATCTTCACTTTCAGCTTCGTGCCTTCGATGGTGGGGATTTCCACCTCTCCGCCGAGTGCCGCTGTAGGGAAGTCAAGCAGCAGGTTGTATATCAAGTTGTTATCGTCGCGAACAAAGGTGTCGTTTTCTTCTTCCTCGATGAATACCTGTATGTCGCCGTTGATACCTTTTCGGGGGCCGGCATTACCCTTGCCGGGTACGTTGACGATCATGCCCTCGGCCACACCGGCAGGGATTTTGATCTCTACCACTTCTTCGCCCTTCTCTACGCCTGTACCATGACAGTGGTGACATTTGTTCTTGATGATGGTGCCCTCACCGTCGCAGGTAGGACATACTCCTTGGGTTTGCATCATGCCGAAGATGCTCTGGGTGGTATGCGTGATGACGCCCGATCCGTGACAGGTGGGACATTTCTCCGATGTGCTTCCAGCCTCGGCACCCGTACCCTGACAGTGCGAGCAGGTGATGTCCTTGCGAACCTTGAACTTCTTGGTGACACCATGGGCAATCTCCTCCAAGGAGAGTCTTACCTTCAGGCGCAGGTCGCTGCCACGATGTACCTCTGGTCCGCGACTGCCTCCGCCAAAACCGCCAAATCCGGCACGTCCGCCAAAGATGTCGCCAAACATCGAGAAGATGTCGTCCATATTCATCGATGCCCCGAATCCTCCAAAACCTCCGGCACCGCCGGGACCGTTGAATCCGAAGGTGTCATACTGCTCGCGCTTCTTGGGGTCGTGCAGCACATCGTAGGCTTCAGCAGCCTCCTTGAATTTCTCCTCTGCCTCCTTGTTGCCCGGGTTGCGGTCGGGGTGGTATTTGATGGCGATGGTGCGATACGCCTTTTTTATCTGGTCTTCGGTGGCGTTTTTGTCTACGCCAAGCACCTCGTAGTAGTCACGTTTTTGTGCCATTATCTCTTATTTCTCAATTTCTCAATTTTCAACTTTCAACTCTCAACTCTCAACTACTGCCCCACTGCCACTTTGGCGTGACGAATCACCTTGTCGTTCAGCTGGTAGCCCGTCTGCAGACAGTCTATCACCTTGCCCTTCTTGTCGTCGCCCATGCCTGGCACCATTGCCACAGCCTCGTGCAGGTCGGTGTCGAAGTCAGCACCGTCGGTGTCTATCTTCTTGACACCCAAGCCCTCCAGCGATTTCATGAACTTATGGTAGATGAGTTCCATGCCCTCACGCAGCACTTGCGGATCGTCTGTGTTTTCACCGTTTTGCAGTGCACGCTCCATATCGTCGATGACAGGCAGGATAGCCTGTACAGCCTTTTCGCCACCGTTCAGTATCAGTTCGGCCTTCTCCTTCAGCGTGCGCTTGCGGTAGTTGTCAAACTCGGCGGTCTTATAGAGTATCTGTGTCTTGAGCTGTTCAATCTCTTTCTGGGCAGCCTCCAGCGGGTCTGCCTCCTCAGACTGGTTTGTTTCGTTGCTATTCTCGTCGTTGACAGGGCTGTCTGCCGCTGTCTCTTCATTCTCAGTGCTTTCCGTGTCTACGAGGTTTTCTTCCTCTTCCACGTGCTTCATTTCTTCTTCTTTCATAGCTTTGTTGATTTTTAGGGTCTTTCAGCAAATATCGTGCCAATATCAGTTGTACATCTCTGCTTTCTTAGCCTTGATGGCCTCGTCGTAGATATAGTCATCATAGGTGGTCAGCTTGTCGATGGTGCCCTTGGGGGTCAGCTCGATGATGCGGTCGGCCACAGTATTGATAAACTCGTGGTCGTGCGAGGCAAACAGAATGTTGCCCTTGAACGAGATGAGGTTGTTGTTGAAGGCCTGAATCGATTCCAGGTCCAGATGGTTGGTGGGGGTGTCCAGTATCAGACAGTTGGCGTTCTTCAGCTGCATGCGGGCTATCATGCAGCGCATCTTCTCACCGCCCGAGAGCACGTTGACATGCTTCAGCACATCTTCCTCCTTGAACAGCATACGTCCCAGGAACGACTTCATCATCACCTCGTTGCCCGTACCGTACTGCGAGAGCCAGTCTACAAGGTTCAGCTCCGACTGGAAGAACGCTGTGTTGTCCAGCGGCAGGTAAGCGGTGGTGATGGTGACACCCCACTTATAGGTGCCAGCCTGTGCCTCGCGGTTGCCGTTGATAATCTCGAAAAGGGCAGTCATGGCCTTCGGGTTATGCGAGAGGAACACCGTCTTCTGGCCCTTCTCGATGGTGAAGTTCACGTTGTCAAAGAGCACTGTTCCGTCTGCGTCGACGGCTTTCAGTCCCTCCACCTCCAGTATCTGGGTGCCAGGCTCACGCTCCATCGAGAAGATGATGCCCGGATACTTACGTGTTGACGGGGTGATTTCCTCCACGTTCAGCTTCTCCAGCATTTTTTTGCGCGAGGTGGTCTGCTTCGACTTTGCCACATTGGCAGAGAATCGACGGATAAATTCCTCTAACTGCTTGCGCTTCTCCTCTGCTTTCATCTTCTGGTTCTGCTGCTGGCGCAGTGCAAGCTGCGACGACTCATACCAGAATGAGTAGTTACCTGAGAACAGCGTCACCTTGCCAAAGTCTATGTCGACCGTCTGTGTCGAGACAGCATCCAGGAAGTGGCGGTCGTGGCTCACCACGAGCACACACTGCTCCAGGTTCGAGAGATATTCCTCCAGCCACTGAACGGTGTCGAGGTCGAGGTCGTTGGTAGGCTCGTCCAGCAGCAGGTTGTCAGGATGTCCGAACAGCGCCTTGGCCAGCATGACGCGTACCTTTTCATTGTTCGATATCTCAGACATCTGCTTGTAGTGCTGTCCTTCCTGCACGCCCAGGTTTTGCAACAGCTGTGCTGCCTCGCTCTCGGCTTCCCAGCCGTTCATCTCGGCAAAGGCCATCTCCAGGTCGGCGGCACGATTGCCGTCCTCCTCGCTCATTTCGGCCTTGGCATACAGCGCCTCGCGCTCCTTCATGTTCTGCCATAAGGGCTGATGTCCCATCAGCACTGTGTCCATGACACTATATTCATCGTATTTGAAGTGGTCCTGCTCCAGCACCGACAGACGCTCGCCGGGCTGCATCTCGATGGTTCCCTTGTTGGGTTCCAGCTCTCCGCTGATGGCGCGCAGCAGGGTTGACTTGCCAGCACCGTTGGCACCAATGATGCCATAGATGTTTCCACTTGTAAATTTCAGATTTACGTCCTTGTACAGGGTTTTCTTTCCAAACTGAATAGCTAAGTTTGTGACTGTTATCATCTCTTTCTTATACCTTATTTATTATTAGCGGCTGCAAAGGTACTAATTTTAATTGATATTTGAGAATCGAATCTTGATAATTTTTGTTTTTCATCCTTATTCCCTGTTTTTTGTAACTCTTCTTCTCCGTCTTCTTCGTCTCTTTTATCCCTGTCTTCTCTGTCACAATCTTTATCATTTTTAGCATCGGTTTCTCCTATATTTCAACGCTCCACCGTCACCACAAACTCATTAAGCGTCTCGTCGTTCACGAACTTGATGTCAGGTGTAAACTTCAAGGCTCTGGTGATGCCACTCGGTGTTATATTTCTTGCCGTCAGCCGCTGTCAGTTTCAGTTGGGTAGTGTCACTAACCACCTCACTCTGCTCTTTCCGCAGTTTGGCCTTCAGGTACTTCCAGTAATTACGGTTCTTCTCATGGTCATCCTGCTGGTTGACAGCCCCCACGATGTCCAGTGCCGAGAACCACCAGTGGTTCCCATCCTCGTCCCACACGGCCCGCACTTCGCGGTCATTGAAAAAACTGATTGACTTCTTGCTCATATCTCACGATTTCTTTGTTTCTATAACGGTTTTATTCGTGCAATTTGTCTAATTTGCATCCAATGTCTGAGTTTGTGACTTCATCTGTCCTCTATTGACTATTCGTTTGTTCCTCACAAGAATCCTGAAATAAGGACTTTTCCCGTTTATTCGCAAGTCCTTGCCATCATCACCTTTGCGAAATCTAACTATCTCAAATTGTTCTGGATTGTATTTGTGCAAGAATGTGATAGGCACACCCATTAACCCACTAAAGTCACATGGAATATCCTGAGTTTTGTTGATGTTGATACCTTCGCAGTTGTCATATTTAGGATAGATTGACTCGTTACCTCGGTATACCTTTGTAAGCTTAATGTCCTCATGCCGCTGTTCTAGTTCAAGGTTTGTAAGCCATAAACAGCCATTTGTGGCAATGATTTTCTGGCCTTCACTATTCATACTTACTTCTGTTCCATATTGCTTATAATCATTTGGCACAATGAATCCGGAAATCCCACGCCCAAGATTAACACCAAGCCATGCTTTCCCTTTTTGGATGAGGTCGAAAATTTCCTTGTATGTGATTGCATTAACGTTTCCAATAATGAGGAACTGTTTGTTGTGTCTCACTATTTGCGCTACGAACTCCCTAAATAATGAGAAGGGAGGATTCGTGACTACCACGTCAGCCTGTTCGAGCAACTGAATACTCTCTGAGCTTCTAAAATCGCCATTACCCTTAAAATATCTGATTCTGATATTGGCAGGATTGAAGTGGTCACCATCTTCACCATTATACTCACACCAGAACCCTTTCTCCGCCTCTTTGCAAAGAAACAAGTCGTTGACGTCCTCTTTGTAACAAGAAGCAATCAACTTCTTTAGTCCCATTTCATGAAAATGCATGGCAAAGAATCGAAAGAAATTACTGATTCGTGGATCATCACAATTACAATAGACCACTTTGCCGACAAAACAATCTGGATAGTGTTGCAATTCTCTTTCTATATCGCATAACTGCGTATAGAACTCATCACTTTTCGATTTCTTCGCCTTTTGTAACAATTGATTTGTTGCGTTTCTTGACATACTGGAATTATTTCGTCTGATTGAACAAGTCACTCCACAGTACCTGAAGTGACGTATTGGCTATCTCTAGCATCACATTGAACATGTCGTTGACATTCCAGCTCTCACCTTTACCCTCTGTATAAATTGAGGCGGCTTGAAGCATAATTGTTTTGTCGATATGCTTCACAAATTTATTCTTGCAGAGATTTGTGTTGATAGGCATTCCATAATTAGCTGCTGTCAAACGGTCAAGTCTGTTTAGCATACCAGAATTGTATTCTAAAGTAACGACCCTTCCGTCTGGACGTGTCACCCTAATGGTTTCGGTCAGGAAGTTAGAGCCTTCAAGAAACAAAGCGTATGGGAAATGGGACTCTGCTAACATAAAATTAGCTATTTCCGAAATGTTCTTGTGCGACCTTTCTATGGCATTGCCCGCAGCCATCAAATCCTGGTCATTGTTTTTGCCCACTAGCTTTCCTTGCCTAATGTTCTCTACATCCTTACCTTGGACCTTTGCTTCAGACACTAAAACGACTCGCCAGTTTTCATTGTCATCCTGAACTTCAATAATACCACCATCAGGAATGATACTCGCATTTTCAACAAACAAAGTTTGCCCAAGAGCCGGGTCAACTCTCTGTAGAGCATCATTGATCTCTTTCTTTGCAATACTTGTTCTATATCTGAATGTCAGCTGCGGATAATCCTTCTTCAATTGTTCATAAACGGCCTTTTGGATATTGCCGACTGTTGTATCATGTAGTTTCGCTTCAGTACCAAAAATACTGACTACTCCATGACCAGCCTTTTGCTGAGTTGTTAATCTTGACGACTGATTTTTCTTTGCCATAATTATTTCTATTTCTAATATATGAAATCACTCAATGGGCGTAATATTGCCCTATAACTATTTATTCTCTCTGTCATATTCTCGTTTATCCTAAATCGAGTGTTATAATTGTTGTCGAACTTTAGTACGATATAGTATGATGCATGAGTTGGTGAAAAGCCATGACCTTCAAGAGTTTCTTTCGTCCATATTTGAAAACACCCTTTTTGCTTCAATTTAAAAAACTTACAGTTTTTACCACTAGTATGCAACAACACGTATTCCATACGCTCGAAACCAGGAGTTATACATAAGGACCCCTGAGATTCACCAGCCCGCAGATAGCAGATACCCGTCTCAATCATCTTCTCTCTTGTTTCCTTGCGAACATGATTCACTAACACCATTGTTTCCTCAGGGTTGTTTGACATGAGGATTTGCATCTCTTTGGCTCGAATAGGGTTGTCGATTTCAATTTTCCTTCTGACACCCAAGTTGAGATAATCTTCACTCTGGTCGATGCCAACGAATTTTCTTCCTAACAGATTTGCAGCAATCCCAGTAGTACAACTCCCGGCAAATGGGTCTAAAATGGTTTCTCCTAATTGGGTTGATGCCGATATAATGCGATAAAGCAAACGCAAGGGCTTTTGAGTGGGATGTTTTCCACATGTCTTTTCCCACATACCTACCGACGGCATTTTCCAAACATCTGGCATCATCACACCACCATTCATCTGCTTCATCAACTCATAGTTGAAATAATGTCTTGACTTGGGATTCTTTCTCGCCCAGATGATATACTCAGACGCAAAATTAAAATGGAGGTCACCCCATGTCGGAGTCGGGTCAGACTTTTGCCAAGTAATAATATTGATGATTTGGAACCCTGTTTCTTTTAAGCACATCTCTACTGAATAAATGTTATGGAAAGTTCCACATACCCATATAGTTCCGTTATCCTTGAGAAGTGGCTTACAAGCATCTATCCATGCACGATTGAAACTATTTATCTCATCTGAAGACTTAGGTTTGTCCCAAGCGCCTTTATCAACAGATACCAAACGCCTCCCTTGTGTCTTCTTGCCACCATTGGAAAGAAAATATGGAGGGTCTGCAAATATCACATCAACTTGGCGGTTAAGTTGAAGCAATACTTGAAGGGTATTACCATGATACAGATGGAACTGATTATCGTTAGACTGATAGAACATTGTTGCAATTCTTTATCTTATCAAAATACTCAAAGAGTTCAACTTCCTCCATAATTTCGTAGGGTGCTAACGATGACATATTCATCTTTGCTCTATGCTTTTCAAAATAATCTTTCAGAGAAATATCAGAATCCACCAAAATGGAATGACGATTTTCCTCAATACAAACCCGTCCTGTCGTACCTGAACCAGCAAAGAAATCAAGAACCACAGAACCTTCGTATGAAAGTGCCTTGACAAAACGACGGATAAGTTCCAAGGGCTTTTGAGTAGGATGACCTACACGCTCTGTAGAATTTCCATTGAGTCGGCCGATCTCCCACACGTTAGTAGGATTTTTCCCCTTCTCAATATTTTCAGGAACAAGTCTTTTATCCCTTAGCGCCGCTTTCTTTGCCTCTTCACTATAAGGCACTCTTACAGAATCCAGGTCAAAATAATAGTTCTTGGTTTTTGACAGCCATATTGCTTCCTCATGCCGATTTGCAAAAAAACGGTGAGAACTCATTCCGTTTTTGTAATACCAGATAATTAAGTTCACCAACCGCAAGTTTGTACAATGACGCGCATAATGGAGTATTTCGAGCAAATCACCTTGTTTCAAGTCTTGGAATTGGAAACCGCCAAAAATAACGCAATTACCTTTGTCTGTCAGTATGCGACAAAGATGGTCAAGCCACTGTTTTGCCCATGAAAGATAATCAGGAAAAGAATCCCAGACCTCCAAATCAAGGTTGTAAGGAGGGTCAATCAGCACCAGTTGAATTGAATTATCAGGAATCGTTTTTAGGAATTCTATGGCATCATTTATATAAAGTGCGTGATATGTCTTTTTTATATGCAATGACTCTACAGCGGAACTATGTTTAGTTCCACTCTTTGCGAGTCTATTCATCGCAATATGTCCGCTGTTGTAGTGTGACTTGTTAGACATGTTTTATTGCATAACTCTAAAAATCGTTTTCCTTCTCTTTCCTAATCTCATCCAGCACCTTCCCGTTGTATGAGAAATACTTGGCTCCTTGATAAGCACCAGAAGCATTGCGTTGGTCCTCTGGCATAAAGGTGCCAACAAATGGTGAGAGTTTGTAGATGCGACCTTCATATTCGATACTATCATCAGATGCTACTTTTACCACAATGCCTGTAGGGTCAAATGTGACTTGTTCGCCAATCTTGATTCCGCACATTGAGAACTTAAACCGTGGACGTTTCACCTCTCGTTTCAGCAGCTCCTTGTATTCACTTTCCACAACAGGCTTGTTGTCTTCATATAGCGTCACCTCAGCATCGTCTATTGTCATCGCTATATCATGGAATATGTCAAGGGCCACCTGTGGTGCAACATTGAAGAACTCACGATTCTGACGGATGCGCAAGTCGGTGAGTCGGTCGATAGTCTTATGAACTAACTTCTCCACCTCATTATACTTCACCGTCTTCATCGTGGCAAATATCTCAAAGGGCAAAGGAACGGCCGTGTTGTCCAGTTCTTTGCTTCTCACATCCACAGGACGCGAACTCTTGCCTATCTTCACCCAATCCTCTCTGAAACTGGGGTTGGTCAGTATGTAAACATATCCAGGTTCTTTTTTCGCCATGTCGTTCTCTTTTGTTAGGTGTCCTTGTTCCGTATTGCCAGTTTTCAGTCCACAAAGATACGAATATTTTTTTAATGAGACGCAAGATAAACTGAAAAAAATTGCTTCCACAAGCCTTCTTTTTATGGAAAAACGTCCAAAGGGCAATCGGTGAAAGTCAATTTTTTGAATAATTCGAATGGAATTGCCTTCTTTTGCTCAAAATAAGTAGGAATATGGCTATGCAAGAACAAATTGAAGCATTGAAGATTGACGAGAACGTCTTTGAGTTGGGAGAGGATACACAACAGGATTTCAAGTAATATTTTGTGGGAATCTGTCGCCAATTGGGCAGGCTCCTGTCTTCATCAATCCCTGACAAATATGATACGCTTCACTCTCGCTTCAGCCCCTTTCATCCTGCTTCAATCTCAACGAGCCGTAATCTCGTTAAAACAGCCCAACACTCCCCCCAATCGTCAGCAAGTCCTTTGTATAAAGGTACTCCGACGGGGTGGGTGTTGGCCAAACACTCCCCCCAACACTACACCAAACACTCCCCCCACGCACTCCCCCAAAAAAGAGTCAGTTGGTCTCTGGGTGATATGAATGTGTCCCTTCTCTCTCTGCTTCACTATTAAGAAACAGTCAGTTATGTAAAAAACACAACAATCTTATCGACTCTCGAAAAACTGCTTAACCTGCGCGATTTATTTCCCAGCCTTGGGAATTTTTACGCTCTCACCAGGCCGTAATTTTTTCATAGTATCGTAGTATAAAAACCCCTTTGATGCATAGATGGGAGAGATGTGAAATATCTGTACAAACGGGGAGTGCTGGGGGGAGTGTTTGGTGTAGTGTTGGGGGAGTGTTGGGGGAGTGTTTGACCAACACCCACCTCGTCGGAGTGCCTTTGTACAAAGGAATTGCTGACGATTGGGGGGAGTGTTGGCCTGTTTTAACGAGATTATTTGTCGTTGGCAACGAGAAGTAATCTCATTGCCAACGGCATTACGGCTCGTTGGAAGCTTTTGGATTGGAAATTGCAAAAAGCCGAATGTTTAAAGCATGATTTCTGCCTGTTGGTGCAGAAAGATGGTGCCAAAATTTGCATGATTCGAAAATTTTGTGTAAGTTTGCAGGCATGGAAGAGAAAGTTTGCATATTCACGGGTGCCCGTCCCAACTTTGTGAAGGTGGCGCCCATCATTCGGGCTATCCAGCAGACTGAGGGTATCAGTTATCAGTTGGTCTATGCCGGACCTGCCGACGACCCTACGCTTGAGCCGTCTTTGTTCAGCGACTTGCAGATGCCTCGCCCCGATGCCTTCTTGGGTGTCGAAAGTGATAACCTTAATGAGCTCACGGGGCGTGTGATGTCTGAGTTTGAGCGCTATCTCGACCAGCATCCCACGGATACCGTTGTCGTTGTCGACGATTTAGCCTCCACGATGGCGGCTGCTATCGTCACCAAGAAGCGGGGCCTGCGTCTGGCGCATCTGGTGGCTGGCACCCGTTCGTTTGATATCCGTATGCCTAAGGAAATCAACCGTCTGGTTATCGATGGACTCAGCGACCTGCTATTTACGGCAGGCATAGGTTCCAGCAGCATCGCTACGCGAGGAGGGGCTGATCAGCAACGCATTCACATGGTGGGCAATATCCTCATCGACTCCCTGCGCTATCATCGTAGCCGTTGGCAGCGACCCGCCTGCCTCGATGGTATTGACGACGGGCGCTACTTGGTATTTACCCTCAACCGCAAGGCTTTGCTTGCTGACGAGGCCAATCTGCAACGCATGCTGCATACCATTACCAGTCAGACTGCTGGAATCCCGATTGTTGCACCGCTGCGTGGTCAGGCATACCAAATGGTACAGTCGTTGCAGTTGCCCGTCACCCTTGTTCCCCCCTTGTCTTATCTTGAGTTTGGCTATCTTACCGCTCATGCCTTGGGTGTCATCACCGACTCGGGCAATGTGGCCGAGGAAGCCACCTTCAACCATGTGCCCTGCATTACGCTCAACAGTTATACTGAACATCAGGAGACGGTCAAGGTAGGCACTAATGTACTCGTGGGCGAGGACGACGAGCGGTTGCGCCAGTCGCTGGCAGACATGGTAGCCGGACGCTGGAAGCAAGGAGAACTGCCCGACCGCTGGGATGGTCGCACGGCTGAGCGTATCGTACAAACACTAATGGCATGAAGGCAATACTCATACTCTTGGCAGGCTGGCTGCTCGACTGGCGACTGGGTGACCCCTCGTGGCTGCCCCATCCCGTAGTGGCCTTTGGTAAGGTGATAGCATGCATGGAACGCTGGCTTAACCGCGGGCGTCTGCGTCGTCTCAAGGGTGCCGTGACTGCCCTTCTGCTTATTGCGGCCGTCTATGTAGGGTTCTACTTTCTCATGCAGTGGCTCTATGGCATCAATGTCTTTCTGGGTATGGGCGTGGGGGCTGTCTGCGTGTTCTATTGTCTGGCAGGCACGACACTTATTCGTGAAGTTCGCGACGTGTTCCATGCTGTCGACCGGTCGTTGGAGGAGGGCAGGGCACAGGTGGCACGCATCGTAGGCCGCGACACATCGTCGCTCAGTGCGCAGGAGGTGCGTCAGGCCGCCCTCGAAACTCTGGCAGAGAATCTCAACGATGGGGTGGTGGCACCGCTCTTCTGGTATCTGCTCTTAGGCGTACCAGGCATGATGGCCTATAAGATGGTCAACACCCTCGACTCGATGATTGGCTACCGCACCGAGCGTTATCATGACTTCGGCTGTTGGGCGGCACGTATCGACGATGTTGCCAACTATCTGCCTGCCCGCATCACGGCTTTGCTCATGCTGCTGGTGACGTGGCGTTTGGACCGCTTGTCGTTTGTCACCTGGTATGGGCGCGGGCAGGACAGCCCCAATAGCGGCTATCCTGAGGCGGCCCTGGCGGGTATACTCGACTGTCGTTTCGGTGGCCCGCACTATTACTTTGGCCAGTATTTCGACAAGGCCTACATCGGCACCAATGACCGTCCGCTGGTCACTGCCGATGTGCATCGTGCCATTGCTATTAACCGGCGCGTAGAGGTGTCGTGGGTGCTACTCATAGTACTCGTGCGCTTTACGCTATTCCTATTTCATTTTCCCATTTTATTCTAAGCTTATGAACAGAAACCCCTTCTTCGCTTTGTTCGTCATCGTTGCTATAGTGCTTGTCGGCTGTGGCCAGCGCCAGACTCCGGTCAGCGACGACGACACCCCAGTCGACACTACCTCTGCCTTCGTGGAGGTCAAGTATGCCAAAGGCTTCGACGTACGCGACTCTGCCGACGTGCGCCTGGTTACCATCGGCCGTACCGACCGCTTTGCCTTGGTGCGCAGTGCCGACACCAAGGTGCCGCCAGTGTATACCAAGGTGGTGGTGCCTATCCGCTCGACTGTCGTGATGACGTCGCTGCAGCTGTCAAACTTCACCGTCCTCGATGCGCACGACGTCATCAAGGGCATTACCGGTACGAAGAACCTCTTCAACGAGGACATGCTGAAGCGTGTCAAGGAGGGCAGCTGTGTAAAGATAGGCATGGAGGGCAATGTAGACCCCGAGCTGGTGCTGGCAGCAGCGCCCGATGTCATTTTCATCTCGCCTTCGAAGCGTGGCGGCTATGAGGCCATTCGCGAGACGGGCATTACGCTGGTGCCTCACCTGGGCTATCAGGAGCTTGACCCTCTGGGTCAGGCTGAATGGATCAAGCTGGTAGGCCTCTTCGTAGGCAAGGAGCGTAAGGCCAACGAGCTGTTCAGCGGTATTGAGCAGCGCTACAACGACCTCAAGGAACGGCTCGAAGGTATCGACGACCGTCCCACTGTGTTCAGTGGCGAGATGCACTACGGCTCTTGGCATGCCGTAGGCGGCAAGAACTACTTGGCTCAGATTTTTGAGGATGCGGGAGCCGACTACGTCATTCACGACGAGGAGACTGCGGGCGAGAACGTTGAGTTCGAACAGATGTACGCCATGGCTGCCGATGCTGACTACTGGCGCATCCTGAACTCCTATCCGGGCCAGTTCTCGTATGAGGCGCTGAAGGCCTCGGAGCCGCGCAACGAGCTTTTCCGTGCCTTCCGCGAGCGCAAGGTGATATACTGTAACATGAAGTCGACGCCTTACTACGAGCTTGTGCCTGTCATGCCTGACGTGCTGCTGAAGGATCTCGTGGCCATCTTTCATCCCGACATGGTGGAGAAGGACTACCAGCCTACGTTCTACCGACTGCTGCCATGAGACGTTTCCTTGTGCTGTTGCTCGTTCTCGTGACGGCTGTCATGGTGCTGACGGTGGTCAACCTGCTTATCGGCACGGTCAGCATACCGGTGTCGGAGGTGTGCAGCATCCTTGTCGGACGTGGCAGCCGGTCGGAGATATGGTCTAACATTATATTGAGTTCGCGCCTGCCGCAGGTGCTGACGGCCATTGTGGCCGGTGCCGGGCTGGCCGTCAGCGGACTGCAGATGCAGACGGTGTTCCGTAATCCGCTGGCGGGGCCCTCGGTGCTGGGCATCAGTAACGGGTCGGCTCTGGGTGTGGCCTTCGTGGTGCTGCTGTCGGGGCAGCTGGGCGGGGTGGCCCTGTCGCGCCTGGGTTATCTGGGCGATGTGGCCATCTCGGTGGCGGCCATCGTAGGTGCGATGGCCGTGCTGCTGTTGATAGTATGGGTGTCGCAGCGTGTCAGGGGCAATGTCACGCTGCTCATCATCGGTGTTATGATAGGCTATCTGGCCACGGCCATTATCGGTGTGCTGAAGTTCCTGTCGCCCGAGGAGGACGTCAAGGCCTTTGTTGTATGGGGTCTGGGGTCGTTCTCGCGCGTCAGCGGCGACCAGATGGTGCTCTTCGTGGTGCTGATGTCGGTGCTGTTGCCGCTGAGCATGTTGTTTGTGAAACCTATGAATATGTTGCTGCTGGGCGATCGTTATGCTGCCAACCTTGGGCTTCCGGTGCAGCGTGCGCGCATGCTTATCATAGTGTGCTCAGGTGTGCTGGTGGCCATCGTGACTGCTTACTGCGGCCCCATCATGTTCATAGGCCTGGCGGTGCCTCATCTGGCTCGGGCCGTCTGCCGCAGCAGCGACCACCGTAAGCTGATGCCTGCCACGGCATTGTGCGGTGCGTTGCTGGCCCTGGTGTGCAACTTCATAGCGCGTATGCCGGGTTTCGAGGGTGTGCTGCCCGTCAATTCGGTGACGGCGCTGGTGGGTGCTCCGGTCATAGCGAGTGTATTGTTCCGTCGTCGGCAATCAGAAGCAGAGTAAGCTCGGCCTGAGGCACCAGCGGCTGGCAGTGCTGCCGGCAGTGGTGCAGCACGACGCGGCAGAAGTCGTCTGTCTTTTCTTTGGGTATTATGTCCCACAGCTCTCTGGCCAGGGTCAGTCGGCTGAGGTTGGCAGTGCAACGGGCTTCGTCCAGCATCTGGCGGACGAATTCCTTGTTCATGGTGCTGCGGCGGCTGTGGGTGTCCAGTTGTCCTTCGGCCAGCTTGACGGCCTTGCCCAGCATGACACCCAGTGTGACATGCCGGAAGTCCAGCTCGCTGGCCATGGCGAGTGTGGCGCCTATGTAGTTGCCATACTCTACGAAGGCCTGCGGGGGCAGCTGTGGGTAGTGCTGTCGTACGTAGCGTTCGCTCTTGGCTCCGCTGTTCAGCACCACGCGGTCGGCGCCGCTGGCCCGTGCCACCTGCATGCATCGGCGGATGCTGGCCACGAAAGCCTCTTCTGAGAAGGGCATGACGATGCCCGAGACGCCGATGATGCTGATGCCGCCCACGATTCCCAGTCGCGGATTGAAGGTGCGCTGTGCCGTCTCCTCTCCGCGGGGTACGCTGATGGTGATGTGCACCGGGTGGTGTATGTTGACACGCATCATCTGGCGTGGCCCGCGGTTGATGGCGGCCTCGCCGGGCGCGTAGTCGAAGCCGGGCAGCGTGAAGCGACCCACGCCCAGGCCGCCGTCGATGCTGAAATGGTCTGACGGCTCGGCCGTGGCCCGTATCTCCAGACCGTCGGTCACGTCGGGGTCGTCGCCGGCCTCCTTTGTGCAGTAGGCATAGCCGTCGCCGTAGCCCACGGCGACGGTTATGCTTTCGCCGTCGGGCAGGGTGACGCTGACCTCGGCGGGCTCCTGCCCGGTGGTCAGTCGCCGGGTGGCTGCTATGGCTGCTGCCGTGGCGCAGGTGCCGGTGGTCAGTCCGCTGTGCAGCGTGAAGTATTCGGGCAGCAGCCGTTCTACGGCGCGGCGCAGTCCGTAGGGCCCGTTGCAGTGGGCCTGCCGGCTGACGTGCTGCCAAGGCAGGGGCGGCCGCCGCAGCACGATGACACGCATGCCGCGGGCCAGTGCAGCGTCTACCTTCGACTGGAAGCCGCCGCTCAGTCCGCTCTCTTTCAGCAGTATGGCGTCGGCGTCGGGCAGGCTGTCGTCGTCTTCGCGGTAGTAGCACAGTTGCTGCTCGCCGGCTCCCTGCTCGAGGGCCTGCCTGACGGACGACTGTCGGGGCAGTATGCGGTAGATGACCCTGACGCCGTGACCTTCGAGCCACCTGAGCCGGCTGATGCTCTGTACACCCGTCGTAGCCAGCAGCGTGCGTATGTCGGTGGGCACCTCACGGTAGTCGTCTATCCACGTCAGTGCGTCCGACCGCTCGGGGTAGATGCGTTCGTAGCGCACCAACGGAAGCTCCAGGCGCCGGGCTACATCGGCCACCGTCTGGTGAAGCACGCGGGCAAAGGGGTGGGCGGCATCTACCAGCAGACGTATGCCGTGCTCGCGGCAGAAGCGTGTCATCAGCTCCGTGTCCATGGCGCCGTCGGTGCGCCGCCCGTGGTGCAGGGCTACAGCCTGCTCGCCGGTCTTCGTCGAGTAGTAGTACGGCTTGCCGGCCTCCTCCAGCACGTCCACTGCCTTGCGTCCTTCTGTTGTTCCTCCAAGAATCAGTATCATCCTGTATGTCGTTTGATTATTGCATGCGCTGCAACCAACGGCTGGTAACACTGTAACCAATGGTTGGTAACGATTGATGGCGCTATTCCGTTCATCGGAAGTCATAGGTCTCTACGTAGCAGCCGAACTTTACGTCCTCGCTGTATCCGTATCGTTTGAACAGCTGTCGTATCCATTCTTGCTGCTCGGGCATGAGCAGCAGCTGGCCGTTCTTATAGCGATAGTAGGTGCCGCCGCTGCCTATGTGGCGCTTAAACTCGGCCATCATGGGCATGTAGTCCTTGCGCTTTACGTTGGCAAAGATGTCTCCGAAGCCCTTTGCCGCACGTACCCGCCGTATCTGGCTGTAGTAGCGGCGGTGGCCGTTACGGCATGCCGTGGGGTAGACGCAGACACCTTTCTCCACGTCGGCAGGGATAAACTGCGCTGCCAAGTAGCGCATGCAGTCGTGGTTCTGCGGACACTGTGTGGCGAAGCACACCATGTAGTCGCGTGGCAGCAGACTGCCAATCAGTTTCAAGTCTTCCATTACTATGTTGGTTTTATTCAGTGGCCTTCCTGTAGAGGTGGCCGAAGTGTTTGTTGTAAAGTTCACTGAGTCCCTCGCGGTTGTCTATGGCCTCGCCCACGACAATCATCGTCGTCAGCGTCAGTCCGTGCTCGTGTACCAGCCGTGCCAGGTCCTTCAGCACGCCGCGGTACAGCCGTTGGTCGGGCCACGTCAGGTGGTAGCACACGGCCACGGGCGTATCCTCGGCATATTCCGTGAGCAGCTGGCGCTGCACGTCGTCGACGATGCTGGCCGAGAGGAAGATGCACATTGTGCTTTGACTGCGAGCCAGCAGGCGAAGCTGTTCCCTTTCGGGCATGGGCGTACGGCCTTCGCCGCGCGTAAGGATGATGGTCTGGGTGCGCCCGGGAATGGTGAACTGGGAGCGCAGCTCGGCGGCAGCGGCCAGAAACGACGATATGCCAGGCGTGATGTGGTACGACATGCCCTCGCGGTCGAAGAATGCCATCTGCTCCTGAACGGCACCGAAGATGCACGGGTCGCCCGTGTGCAGACGTACTATCAGATGTCCCTGCCGGTAATGCTGCAGCATCAGCTGGCACTGCTCTTCCAGCGACATGTCGGCCGACGAGCGTACCACGGCGCCAGCCTTGTGGCAGTCGGTCAGCTGACGCGGCACCAGTGACCCGGCATACAGAATCAGGTCGGCCTGCTCCAGCAGCCGGCGTCCGCGGACACTGACAAGCTCTGGGTCGCCAGGACCCGCACCCACTATCTCGACGTGGCCTTCGGGCTGACGCAGGTAGCTGTGGTCGATGGCCAGCGCCGCTGTCCAGTTGCGGCCTTTCACCTTGGGCACAATCAGCTTGCCGTGATGTGAACCCAGTATGGCAGCGGCCTCGCAGACGCTGGGCGTGCCGACGTGCCTGGCTACGGTGTCGCTGGGGTTCGGCACGTCGACGGCCGCCAGTTGTTCGGCCGTGAAGAACTCTAACTTCTTGTCGTACTCGTCGACCAGCATCTCGCAGAATTCCTCGTCCTCCTTGACGTCGATGGTGCAGTAGTGGTGGGCGCAGGGCAGCACGCCGCGCCGGGCAAAGGCTTTGTCTATTTCGTCGTAGATGTCCTCGAAGTCGTCAGGGTGATGGGCCAGTCCGAAGCCGATGGTGCCCACCATGGGGACGAAGTGGAGTTTCAACATGCCGTAGGGGACACAGCGGTCGAAGGGAGAGACGATGATGACCAACCGGTATTTCCGCGAGTCGGCCTCACAGATGTCGTCGATGACGGTGACGTGGTCCGGAAGGGTGGTCTCCAGGTAGTCAGTGCCCTCGTCGCGCACCTCCAGCAGCAGGGCCGTCGGTTTCTTGTTGACGAAGGCAAAGATGCTGTCGTTCATGTCGTCGACGTTGCTGGCTACCGACCAGCCGAAACGTTTACCCAGCGTATCGAGTGCCCAAAGTCCTGCGTTGTCACTCAGGGTGGTGATGACCTCATGGGCGCCCAGAATATTGGCGATGTCACGCGTTAGTTCGTTCGCACCGCCGATATGGCCGGAGAGGACGGAGACGACGTTCTTTCCCATACTGTCAATGCAAACGACGGCTGGGTCGTAGTGCTTGTCCTTAATATACGGGGCGATGGTACGCACGCAGATGCCCATGGCACCGATGAATACGAAGGCATCGAAGTCGTGCCAGCGTTTGCCTACATGCTGGCGAGTGATAATTTCTGCCTTCTTATCCTGTGAACACAACTGGCTTAGCAGCAGACGGGCAATATGCTTGCTTTCCTCGCTAATCTGGATGATGGCTATCTTTTGCATTTTAGTATTTCTATGGGGTGATTGTCGTTGAGAATGATTCTTGTCGCAGGCTCCTGACGGAGGCCCAGTTTATGACAGGCCTCGTCCCAAAGCTCGTGGCTGTCCTTGACAACCTTTGGGGCCTTGACGCTATTCATCACCATGCAGCCGTCAGGGGTGAGGTAACGTAGCGTCTTCTGCATGATTTCCATAAGACGGCCGCCGTGGCCACCAATGAAGACGGCATCAGGACGGGGAATACTTTCGGCATCAATCTCCAGGAAATCACCAATATGGACTTCAATACCTGGAGCACCGAAACGACAGGCGTTCTCGTGCATGATGGCTTCGCACTCTGGCCTGATTTCGAAAGCCACGACATGCAGATGTGGAAATTGCAAACGAGCCTCGATAGAAACACTGCCTGTGCAGAAGCCGATGTCCCACAGCACGTGCTTCTGAGGGAGGCAGAGCGCTTGGAGCGTCAGCAGCCGGATGGGCATCTTGGTTATCATCTTCTCTCGGCCGTCGAGCAGGGTGAACTGGTTGTCAGGTATGCCGAATAGCTTTATTCGGTTAACGCATTGAGTATAGTGCTTTGAGTGAAGTATCAGGCAGTTGGGCATGTTGAAGGTACGCAGAGTGGCTTCTTCAAGCGTCAGGGTGGTCACCTGCTCCTCGTCGGGGTTGCCCAGGTGTTCGCCCACGTGCATGGTGTACGCCGTGTAGCCGTACTCCAGCATGCGTTGTGCTATGGCGGCCGGCGTGTGCTCGCGGTCGGTCAGTATGCCTATCGTCGGCGCGTGCTCAATGAGGGCGCGGTCCAGCTCGGGCCATGGACGCCCAGTCAGCGACACAATGCGCATGTCGTGGTAGGCCAGCAGCAGGCGGTGGGCCAGCATCTGCAGCGAGTTGAACGACGGATAGAGCACTATCTTCGCCTCAGGCATCTTGCGGCGCAGGGTGTTTGCGAAGCCGAAGAACAGCGGGTCGCCCGAGGCAAACACCACGATGTCGGTGCCGGCAGACTGGTACTGCTTGAAAACAGCGTCCAGCGGCACTGTGATGTCTATCCACCGTGCACCCTGAGGCAGCAGTGCCTGCACGATGTCGTGGTGGCGACGCCCCCCGCTGAACACCTTGCCCTTTTCAATACATTCCAGCGCTTCCGGTGAAAAAGAGGGCCTCGGATTGTCCGTAATACCTATAACCACAAATTGCATAACTATGTTATTCCTTTCTTAGTCTTAAAACTATCAACTCAAAATATGTTATTATGTTATTATGTCTTTATTATTATGTTACTCTGTCTTTACCTCCCGTCAACACCAAAACATGTTATTATGTTACTATGTCTTTACCCCGTTACTATGTCTACAAGTCGCGGCCGGGATTTAGTTCAGCAGCATCGTCAAAGGTAAGGATGGCGTTGCACAGCGTGGCTGCCAGGTTGCTGCCGCCCTTGCGGCCTTCGACAATGATTTTCGGAATACTTCGGAAGGGCTTTACCATGTGCTTCGACTCGCAGACGTGAACGAAGCCTACGGGGGCGGCAATGATGCCGGTGGGCCGTGCCTTGCCCTTGCGGATGAGGTCGCAGAGTTCCATCAGGGCTGTGGGGGCGTTGCCGAAAGCAAACAATGCTTCAGGATGCTCCTCGACAGCCAGTCGTATGCCGGCCTGTGTGCGTGTAATGCCCTCCCGAGCTGCCAGCCCGGCCACCCGAGGGTCGCCCAGATAGCACACCGCCTCGACGCCCAGCCGCTGCAAGGCTCCTTTGCGAATGCCGCTGGTCACCATGGTGACGTCGGTGACGATGGTAGTCAGCTCGCCGCTCTTTACCTTATTATATATAGTCTCCACGGCCTGCGGGTCGGTGTACAGAATGTTCTCCATGTCGAAGTCGGCCGTGGTGTGGATGGCGTGCAGCAGGGCCCACTTATGGTCCAGCGGATAGTCTTGCCGTTTGAGCTCGGAGGCGATGGTACGAAACGACTCCGTCATAATCTGCTGGCCCACCTTCTGCGTCTCGTCAGCCTGACGGCGGTAGTAGCCGCGCGGTGTAATAAAGTGGCCGTCGGCCACGTACGACTGCGAGTTGCCGATAAGCACTACGGTGAACATGTCAACGTCCTCCGGGTCGAAGTCGCCCAGGGTAGTGAGTTTTACCTCCTGCTCCGGCCGGCCGGCCTGACGAACGTAGCCCACAGGCGTCGCGGCCGAACGCTCCTCGAGAAACAGTTCCTGCAAACGGTACAGCTGCCAGTAGCGGCCGTGCGACTTGGGATTGTAGACGGCAGTGACAAAGTCGCCCGTGGCGGCAGCACGGATGCGACGCTCGATGACGTCCCACGGCGTCATCAGGTCCGACAGTGAGATAAGACACACATCGTGACCGACGGGGGCCCCTAAGAGCGACGCTGCCTTCTGGAAAGCCGAGATGCCAGGCAGCACCTGCACATCGACTGTGGGGTGGGGTGTGGAGACGGAATCGCCGTTCGCTGTGCGGCATTGCTGCTGCATCTCGTAGATAAGCGGCGCCATGCCGTAGATGCCGGCATCGCCCGACGAGATGACGACCACCGTTTGCCCTTCTTCGGCCAGACGGAAGGCTTGCTCGGCACGGTCGCGCTCGCGCTTCATGCCGGTGTCGATGCACGCACATCCCTGCTTCAGATAGGGGGTGATAAACTGGAAATAGTATTTATAGCCGACGACGGCATCAGCCTCGCGTACTGCATGGAGTACAGCGGGGGTGATGTTGTCCGGACTGCCGGGACCAATGCCGGCAATAATGATTTTTCCATTCATGGGAGCAAAAGTACAAAATAAAGTTGAGAATAGCAAATAGTTGCTACTTAAACTTGAATTTCAGTCCTACCGTCAGCATACGTCCCGGTGAGTAGAGCGCATACTTGCGGTTGCTGGAATCGATACGGTTGTCTACCCGGTCAAAGAGGTTCTCGATGCCGATACTCGGCTCAATGACAAACCATTTGGCTGCGTCGAAGGTGTGAATGGTGTTCAGACTCCAGATGCCGAAGCCTGGAGCGTCCTCATAGCTGGTGTAGTAGGTCTTGGACTGCAGTTTTCCGTTCAGGTTGACGTTCAGCGCATAGCGTCCCCACGCGTGGTGATAGTTGGCAGCAATGGTGGCAGCATGTCGGATGCTGCGCTCCATGGCAGTCCATTCGTCGCCCGTCTTGCTGCGTGCATAGGTGTAGACATAGTTGGCAGAGAGGTTGAATCCGCTGAAGAGGTTGGCAGAGACATTCAGCTGCATCCCCTTGACGTCGCCTTTGTCGCTGTTGACATAGCGAGAGTATCGTTCCAGTTTACCAGCTTGGTCGTCCGTCATCTCAGGGAACTCACTGCGCAGCATACTGAGCGACTGCGCATCGACGGGAATGTCCTGACGCACCACCATGTCGTTGATGCGATTGATGAATCCCGTCATGCTGACAGCCAGCAGGTCGCTGCGATACTCGGCATTCAGCGAGAAGTAATGGCTGTGCTCTGCCTTGAGGTCGTTGTTGCCGAAGATAATCTGGGCCTTGCCTCGGTTGACGGAAAAGTAGTGATAGTAAATCTCGTCCAGGCCCGGTGCACGGAATCCGGCAGAGTAGGTGGCACGAAAGCGCAGATTCCCCGGAGCATACATCAGGACGGCTTTCGGGGTCAGCTGGTTGCCAAAGGTCTCGTGGCGTGTGTAGCGCAGACCGACGGTGGCAGTCAGGGCGTTCAGCAGCTTGTGCTCATGCTGGGCGTAGGCCGCCAGCGTATAGGCATGTTGGTCGATGTTGCCCGAGGTGGCCGTCAGATAGTCCTTGCGCCAGTTGGCACCGACGATGGTCGTACTGCCCTCCAGCAGACCGAGCACGGCCTTCAGGTTTCCCTCCATCGTGCGCTGCTTTTTGGACTGCACGTAGTCGCCAATGGCATAGTCCTTGGTGTCTACAGCATACTCCTTGCCATAGCGGAAGCGGTCGACGGTGAAGTCGGCCTGCAGCGAGTGGCGGTTGGTGAACTTATAGATACCGCCCAGATACCAGCGGAAGCCCTTGTAGCGCATCTCGTAGTCGGTGCCTCCCGTGATGTCCTGACGCGTGTGGGGACGGTCGGTTATCTTGTAGCTGTAGTCCAGTCCGGCATTGAGTGCCAGATGCTGGTTGGGGGCGTAGGTGAACTTCTGTCCCACGATGCTCGAACGGTAGCCCGTAAAGAAGGGGGCTATGGTCTGTTGCGTCTCTGTGTCAGAGCCCTTCTTGTATTCCAGCCCATTGTTCTGATAGCTGTCGGCACGGTCGTGGGTAAATGTGGTATAGGAACCGAAGCCGTTCTTGAAGATGTCGACATTGACGCCCTGGGTCAGTATGCCATTTCCGCTGACGCGCGTGTCGCTGGTCACGCTGACCAGCGAACTGGTGGGCTGGTCGGTGATGATGTTGATGACGCCGCCGATGGCATCGCTGCCGTAGAGTGACGAAGCAGCGCCGTCCAGGATTTCGATACGCTTGACACGCGACATGCTGATACGGTTCAGGTCCACATTGTTTGAGATGTCGCCCGAGAGTTTCTGTCCGTTGATGAGGATGAGGATATACTTGTTGCCCAGTCCGTTCAGACGGAGGAATGTCCCCATGGAATTAGGAGCCATCGACACCTGGGGCAGCATGCGTGTCAGCGCCTGGTCGAAGGTGGAGATGCCCTGTTCGCGAATCTCCTGGCTGGAGAGCACATGGACGGGCGTGGCCGTCGACTTCAGACGCTGGTGGTGGCCGGAACCCGTCACCACGACAGGGTTCAGATTGTAGGAACGGTCAACGACTGACGTGTCCTTGCGCTCCATCTGGTGAATCTGACAAAAAGTGGCACTCTCTGAAAAGAGTGCCACCAAGAGTAGGATTGCATTTTTCTTATTCATGCAATAGAATTACTCTTCAGGATACATTGAGTGATAGGCATCTTCCAGGAACTCAGCATTCTTGGTGTGCTGAATCCATACGTTCAGGATGCCAGGCAGTTCCAGCAGGCCCTGGGGGTGCTTGTTGCCGGCAGGCATTGATACGATGGACTCGTAACCGTTGTTCTTGAAGTACTCGAACCAGCTGTTGTCCTCGCTCTCAGGGTCTTCTTCGTCCCAGTACTCGGCACCCTCGCCAGCCATGTCGTTGTGGGCGTGGTCACCTGCGATAGACATCAGGGCGTGCAGATAAATCTTGCCATTGCTGATGCCCTTGCTCTGCATACGCTGCATCACGTCCTGCTTGTAGTTGTCGGGCATGTCGACAGTACCGACAAAGTAGCTGGGGCTGAGCTTCTGCAGGGCCTCCTCCAGCTGGGTGTAGCGGACATTGGCCTTGAAGGTGTCGTAGCTGTCGGGGTTGCCGTGGCCCATGAAGGCCACCACGCCCTGGGCTGCCTCAGCAGCATAGAGGGCATTGAGCTGTTTGGCCACCTCGGGTACATCCTTCTCGGGGTCGTTCAGCAGAGGCATGCCAAAGAAGATGGCCTCGTCGTCGGCCAATTTGGCCAGATAGTCGTCATCCAGGTGGGCATTGGCAATGTAGCCGTTGTTCATAAACTTCTTGACGGAAGCTACGACAGCAGCAAACTCCTCGCCCGGGATGACCTGCAGCGACTGTACGTAGATCTTGCTGTACTGAGCGGCACCGATGGCGTGCAGCAGATAGCGGGGCTCATAATAGTCGCGCTTCACGATGTTGCCGTTGTCGTCGACGTTCTCACCGGCACTGGCACGGTTGATGCAGATGTCGCTGGAGAAACTCATGTAGACGTCAGCCTCGGGGAATGCCTGCTCGTAGGCAGCCTTAGCCTTGTCGAAAGCTAAGAAGGCATTGTTCCAGGTAGAACCGAAGGCAACCAGCAGCACGGCCACGTTCTTCTTGGACTTGGCTTTCTGGTTGGCTACCAGTTGGTCGTTGTAAGAGTACTCAGACACGATGTTGTTGATAACGTTCTCGGTCTTGTTGTCGTCATCGCCGCAGGCGGTGAACACGTTGGCTACCATGGCAAAGGCCAAAGCAGCCAGTACGAAAGATTTAATCTTCTTCATTGCTTGTTTGTTTTTTTAAGGATAATTTATTGTACTTAACTTTTTTCCCGTAATTGAACTTGACGGCGAAACTGGCATACATCGTTGTGCCCGACGTGTTATTGCCCAGATGGTAGGGGTGCATCGTCTTATCTATATAATTAAATAGGTTGTCCACACCCAGTTCGACCCTATAGGCAAGCACCTTGTCCTGTTTGCCCAGGTCGTGGGTCGTATTGATGCGCCAAATCTGATAGCCCTTTCCGTTGCCGTTGTTCTGATAGTAGCGGGTGCTGCTGCCACGGGTGGACAGGCTGACTCCCAGCTTGTAGAGAGGGCTGAACGTGTGGCTGTAGATGGCCGAAGCGCTCCATTTGTGGTGGGCCGTTCCGTCAATGGTAACAGTCTGCATCTGGTCCTTGGAGGCATCATACAGATGGGCCTTGGTGTCCAGATAGCTGTAGGCAGCGTTCAGCGTCAGACCTTTCATCACTTGATAGGACAACGTGACGTCCAGTCCGCTGGTACGTGCATCGTCCATGTTCTTGTACATACGGGCCTGCACATTGTCACTGCCGTCGCCAAGATAGGCTGTAGTGATGCCGGCAGGAATCTCGCCCACGGGCACATTGACCAGCGCAATCATGTTGTCCAGCTTGTTCAGATAGCCTGTTAACGAGGCTGTGAAGCGATGACCGCGATACTCGATGTTGGCAGAATAGTAGTTGCTGGTTTGTGGATTCAGTTGCCGGTTGCCGATGTTGAAGAACATACTGCTACCCATGACGTGCAGATAGCGGTAATGTAATTCTTTGACGGTAGGAGTCTTGAATCCCTGGCTCCAGCCCAGACGGAAGCGGAAATCGCCGGCAGACAGCATGGCGCTGACCTTTGGGGTCACACGGACACCAAAGTTACGATTGTCCACGAGACGGAGCCCGGCAGTGATGTTCAGCCAGTCTTTGGGGGTGTACTCGTCCTGCACGTACAAGGCAGACGTATGGTCGCTGGCAGTTCCTGTCTCCGTACGCTCCGGGGCTTTCAGATAGTCGTAGCGGTATTCCGCCCCTGCATTCAGCGTGTTGGCGTAAGGCAGATAGAAGATGCCCTTCAGCTGTGCCATGACTCGCTGCTGGTCACTTTGCAGCTTGCTCTGTCCGGGCAGCATGGCTACCGAGAACCACTCACCGTTCTGGTCGCCATATTCCTCGCCTCTGAGCTGCACGTAGTCGTAGTGCTTGGCTGTATAGTCGTAGTAGTAGGCGTGTTTGTTCCAATCGACATCCAATGTGAGGTGGTTTCTTTTCGAACCACGGGACGCGTCGTCCAGCCACCACTTGCCGCCGGCTGATGCCGAGGCATTGTTGTAGCGCAGGTCATAAGTGTAGACGTCACAGCTGGGATGGGTACCGTTGGTGGGACGGATGATGTTCTTCTTGTAGTAAGAGCCTTCGGCATATAGCTCCAGAGAGGGTAGGGGCTGGTAGGTAAGACGCTCGGCCAGCTGCCAGTTGCGGAACTTGTTGACGGTCTTGTTCTTGCTGTCAGTCAGCACCATGCCCTCGGCAAACTCCTCGGCGGTGTTCTGCCACCCGTCGTTGCGCTGCATCTGAAAGTTGGTCTGGCTGGTCACCTTGCCAAAGTTCAGGGCTACCGTGTTGTGCTGGCGCCAGTCGTTGTGCGAACCGTAACGGGTGATGTTGTCGGCATAGACGCCTTTCTCCGTGTGTTTCTTGGTAATGATGTTGACCACACCCGCCATAGCGTCAGAGCCATAGAGGGCACTCTGGGCACCCTTGACAATCTCTATCTTCTCGATGTTGTGCGGGTCTATGAGTGACAGGTCATTCTCGCCACCCACGTCGCCGTGAATACGCTTGCCGTCGATGAGTATCAGGATGTAGCTGTTGCCCAGACCGTTCATCTGCATCTGGGAACCCATGTCGCCCTCGTTGAAGGCAAACGAGGCCGTGAGTCCTGCGAGGATTTCCTCCAGACTCTTGCCGCCATACTGGCTCAGCATCTTGCTCGTAATGACTTCCGTTTGTACGGGTGCATTCTTGAGTAGGTGCTGCGTGCCAGTACCCGTCACGACGACCTCCTGCAGCGAGTCGCCCTGCAGGGTGGTCTGTGCCAACTGTGTCTGGGCCGTGCAGAATAGTGCCAGCCCCAGCAAACATTTCTTCATTCCCAAACTGTTATTTCGGCCGGCGCCTGTTCCTGGGCGCCCCTACTTCGGTATTTGTGGCAGGTCTTCTGACTTTCCTCAGCCTGTTCTGCCTTCCCGACGACAGTGTCAGTGGCGTTATACGAACAAGCCTCTTAAACGAGGATTACAGCAGCAGGTACTGTTCAGGACTCTCACCTGATTCCCTTACATCAAGGTCGTTCTCTCGACCTGATTGCCATTAATTCGGGTGCAAAGGTACAAAAAAAAGTGAAGAGTGAAGAGTGAAGAGTGAAGAATTTGGTAAGCAATGCAGCAAAAAAAAGTTAAATTAATGACGGCGGAAGCAAATTCTTCACTCTTCACTCTTCACTCTTCACTAAAAGTCGTATTTTTGCACCCGATGAAGTCGAGTTTCCTGATATCAGCCCCTACGAGCGGCTCTGGCAAGACGACTGTTGCCAGGGGCCTGATGGCGCTTTTCCGGGCGAAAGGCTACCGGGTGCAACCCTTCAAGTGCGGCCCTGATTACATAGACACCAAGTTCCACGAGGCGGTGTGCGGCCGTCCCAGTGTCAATCTCGACACTTTCATGGCCTCGCCCGACCATGTGCGGCAGCTCTTCTCGGGTTACGGCCGCGATGCCGACATCTGTGTGGTGGAGGGCATGATGGGTCTTTTCGACGGCTACGACCGCGATCGTGGCTCCACCTACGAGGTGGCGCGCACGCTGGGGCTGCCTGTAGTGCTGGTGGTCGACGCCCGCTCGGCGGCCTACTCCATGGCAGCACTGCTCAGCGGCTTCGTAGGCTTCCGTCGCGACGTCCGTATTGCCGGCGTTATATTTAATAAGGTGGGCAGCCAGCGCCACCGACTGATGCTTCAGCAGGTGGCCGACGACCTTGGGTTGCCCGCCCTGGGCTTCCTGCCAAAAGACGCCGGTCTGGAGCAACCGTCGCGCTACCTGGGACTTGACTTCAGCACCGCGACCGACGGTGCCGGCCTTGTCGGACTGATGCAGCAGCACGTCGACTGGCAGTCGCTATGCCGACTGGGAATTTCATCGGATGAAAACCCCACTTTCCCCGCAGCAAAGTCTCAGTTTCATGGGATGAAAGCCCGTGTGCTGGTGGCGCGCAATGCAGAGAGCTTCTCATTTGTCTATCAGGAAGTGCTCGACCAATGGCCGTCCCCAAGGTTCTTCAACCCTGAACAGGACGTTCCCTGTTTCGACGATGTAGACCTGCTATACCTGCCCGGCGGCTATCCTGAGAAACACCTGGAAGCACTGGTTCGCAACGCTGCCTGCCGCCACGCCATACGGCGCTATGCCCAGCAGGGTGGCCACATCGTTGCCGAATGCGGCGGCATGATGTATCTCTGCCAGAGCATCGTCAGCGACGACGGCGAATACCCTATGTGCGGCGCACTGCCTTACCGTATTACAGCCCGCCACAGCGACCGCCGGCTCACGCTGGGCTACCGCAGCTTCTGGCTTGACGGCCGTGAGTACCGCGGACACGAGTTCCACTACACCCGTTTCCTTGACCCCCAGCCCGACAGTGCCACACAAGTGTACGACGCACTGCATCGCCCTGTCTCCACACCCGTCATCCGGCATCAGAATATCTTAGCAAGCTATACCCACCTCTATCACTATGCAGAACCATAAGTTACATCCGCTCATGTTCGTAGGCACGGGCAGCGATGTGGGCAAGAGCGTCATCGCGGCTGCTTTCTGTCGCATCTTCAGGCAAGACGGCTATCATCCCGCCCCCTTTAAGGCGCAGAACATGTCGCTCAACTCCTATGCCACGTCCGAAGGTCTCGAGATAGGACGCGCACAGGCTGTACAGGCAGAGGCTGCGGGTATCGACTGCCATACGGACATGAATCCCATCCTGCTAAAACCACAGTCTGACCATACGTCACAGATAGTACTCAACGGCCGTCCTGCAGGCAGCCAGTCTGCCTCAGGCTATTTCCGCCGAGAGGGTAGGGAAGCGCTTCGCCAGGCAGTCTGCGAGGCTTTCGATCGTCTGGCGTCGCGCTATAATCCCATCGTCCTCGAAGGCGCTGGCAGCATCTCCGAACTCAATCTTCGCGATGTCGACCTGGTCAACATGCCTATGGCGCAGCATGCCGATGCCGATGTCATCCTTGTGGCAGATATCGATCGCGGAGGTGTCTTCGCCTCCGTCTATGGCAGCATCATGCTGTTGCCCCCGCAGGAGCGAAGCCGCATCAAAGGCATCCTCATCAACAAGTTCCGAGGTGACCTGAGCCTCTTCGACAGCGGACGCCAGATGTTGGAGCAGCTCTGCGGCATACCCGTGCTGGGCGTGGTGCCCTTCTTCTCCCATATCCATATTGAGGAGGAAGACAGTATGTCACTGTCGCAGAAGTCCATGCAGGCCCGTCAGGGAAAAATCAACGTGGCAGTGGTGCTGTTGCGGCACATGAGCAACTTTACTGACTTCGACGCTCTGGAGCGTGACGCGCGCGTACATCTATTTTATACCTCCAACCCTGCCGACCTCTCCGAAGCCGACATCATCATCCTGCCAGGTTCCAAGTCGACCATCGACGACCTCTACCACCTGCGGCGTAGCGGAATGGCTGAGGCGGTCATTCGCGCCCACCGGCAACATGCCACCGTGCTGGGCATCTGTGGCGGCTATCAGATGATGGGGCAATGGGTCTGCGACCCTCATCATGTTGAAGGCGATGTCGAGCGTATGCCCGGACTCGGACTCCTGCCCGTTACCACCACCATCCATCACCTTAGCAAGCAGACGCGCCAGATTACGGGCACCCTCGCTGCCGCACCAGCCTCCATACTGCGAGGCTACGAGATACACATGGGCTCCACCGTGCCGCTGGCAGCTCCGTCGCCCATGCTCCACCTCAGCGATGGCAGTGACGACGGCTACCTGCTCAATCCCCGCTGTATGGGCACTTACCTGCATGGCATCCTCGACAACCCATGTTTCACCGACTTTCTCCTGCAGCCCTTTGCCGATAAGCTCCAACAGGAGGCTCCTTTTGACTATCAGGCTTACAAACAACAACAGTATGATCTGCTGGCCGACCATATCCGTCGCTATGTCGATATTCCAGCCGTCTATCGCATATTATCGCGTCAGGAGTAAGTTTTTCCATAAAAATTTTGGCAGATTCAAAAATATTGTGTAATTTTGCACCCGATTTCGAACAGAGGTGCAAAACTTCGTTCAAGGAAGGTTGGCAGAGTGATCGATCGCGCTGGACTCGAAATCCGGTATACCCCTTTCGGGTATCGGGGGTTTGAATCCCTCACCTTCCGCCAAAGGAGCCTCACTCTCCGCAAGTATCGTAAAAGGGAACCCAATCGGTTCCCTTTTTTAGTGTCTGATTGTCAGTGTCTTACAATTGTAAGTGTTTGAGAATGACCCTAATAGAGGGATGGACACCTCAAAAATGTAATGCCGCATTGAAGGATTTAAAATTGAAAAAGTGGGGCGACCGAAAAGGGTTGTTCCGCTTTTTTTTCTTGTTTTTCTTGGTCGTTTGAAAAAATAGTTCTAAATTTGCAGAAACTATGTAATGTACTAACCATTATTGCACCAATAATTGATAATCAACGAACCTAAAACCCTTCGTATTATGAGAAAAATTACACTTTCGATACTTGCGATGCTCTTCCTGACGGTGAGCACTGCGTGGGCAGACGACTTCACGGTGGAACGTGCCGTGAACCTGGGGCAGCTGGACTCTTGGGCCGACATCAGCCAGTTCCAGTGGCAGGTGATAGACCACGGCATTCAGGACAACCGTGAGGAGATGGATGCGCTGAAGACGCTGTTCTACGACCCGGCACCCAAAGACACCGTCGGATTCTACAAACAGATTTACACGGCGCGCGACAATCAGTACATCGTACTGCGTCTGGACAAGGCTCAGAGCAATAGGCCTTTCTACGTGCGCGTCACTGTTGTGAAGAGTAAGGAAGACCCCTCGCAGAACTCGTCGCGACTGTATGCCGTAGATAAATACGCCTACATCATGCCGCCCATCGGCGAGATGCAGCTGGAGGTGAAGATATGGCCGCGGGACGAAGGCGAAGAGATGGCGAAGACCTATACCTTCAACAGCCATAGCTACGGTTCGATGTCGCTGCGCTCCGTGATGTTGGACAAGAGCCGCATCGTGCCGGGCAACTACGACCTGCAGCTCATCTACTACGACGAGGATACTGAGAAGAGTGACACCACATATATCCCGAGTCTGGTGACCGATAAGCTGTACACCTTCTATACGTACAACAACGGAAACCTCAAGGAGGCGTACATGCGCTGCGACAATTTCAAGCGCATCAAGCTGAGACCTGAATGGTGGGCCGTGGATGCCGTCACACATGTGAACGACAACAGCATAACGGTGATGTCGGGTGATAAGATGCCCTACAACCAGCACAAGCGAAAGGACGCACCGAACCCCACCTATCTGGACTCGCGCCTGTTTTCCCATCACGATACGCTGTGGGTGAACCTCTATTTGAACAAAGTTCGCTCGACGGATGTGGACGGACTGACCATGCACGCCGTGCTGGCCGACTACGACAATAACCCTAAGGGCGACAACCTGCTGACATGGGGCAAAGACCCCAAAACCAATCGCCTGTACGTGCTGACCGACGGCGAGCCCGCCACCATCGAGTGCTATCGCGACGGCTTCCTGCCCAAGCTCTGCATGTATCCCGGTTCCTACGACCATATCACGGGTATCATCAGCGGCGAGTCGGAAGAGGTTGACATCTACCTGGAACCGATTGCTGCACCCATCACGTCGCCTACGGTAACCACCGCAGTACTCTCCACGCTGACACCGACCATCGACCTTCGTGGCGGCAAGTATATCTGTGACATCCAGGAGAGTGACATCCTGCCGACACCCCTGACGGAGACCGTCTTCTACGACGAATATGCCTCGCACAAGGACACCGTCAAGATAGCGAAAGGCATGGAGTACGACAATTATGCGGAGATGGAGGTGGCCATCGTTGCACCTAATAACGTGCCGCACACCAGCGTCGTATCGCTGAAAAAGGTCAAGGGCGCCGAGAAGAATGACATCAAGAAGGATAACCTGACTGGCGAGTCGAGGGTAATCTACAGTCCCTTGTACGACTACAGCTACTGGAGCTTACGTTATGACCTGGCTGGGTATCTGGACGTCAACAAATCGGGACGTCCCGCAGTGGCCTTCGACGGTACGGAGGTACGCCAGTTGCCCATTCTCGCCAATGTCTTCCTCGATACCGATGAGATGAAGAGGGTGATGGAGGAATCCACTAATGATCGTATGGATCCTAAAGACTCAGGAGACACCGCCAAGAAATGGATGACCGAGAAGGCTCCTGCTGCCGGCATGAACATGAGTTGGAAAATACCCCTGACGCCACCGTTCTACACACGTTGGGGTTTTGCGGCTGATTTATTCAAGGCTAAGAAAATCACACTTTCCTTTGCCATTGGTGCCGGTAAAGAATTTGACTTTCTCAAAAAAGACAAAAAAAACGATGCACCTGAGCCTAAACCGTCGTATACTGTTACTTCATCCACTAACGAGGAAGTCGGATATGAAAACATTGACGCTGGCGAGATTGTTGGCCCGATAGCTGAATTCTTAGGAGGCAACGGGATTGAAAACCCCAAAGAGAATGATCGTACCAAACTGCTGCAGGCGCAAGCTGGATGCGGAGCCTTTATCGAGGCCTTCTGTCAGGTCAGTTCGCCCTTATCAGGGTTATTGGCTGGTCCTGATCAGTTTGCACAGTGGTTCTTCGGCATGGAGGCTTTGGATGAGTTAAGCATTCGCGCCAATGCCAATATCGGATTCTCCTGCCATATTGACTTCATGAATGCATTAGCAGCGATATGGCCCAAACCCCAAACAGGAGACTCCTGGGCTACCAAAGCGTCAAAATGGCTCGGCAGTAACAAGATAACGAAGGCCTTCAGTGAATTCTTCGGTGTATCCCTCAGTGCTAACGCCGGAGCCATGCTCTCCGCGACGGCAGGTCTCTTCGCGTTTCACAACCTGGACGATTCTTGGAGTCCGCTGAAGAACCATATGATTGGCTTCAGATTCTCAGGACAGGCGTTCTTCAACCTGAAGCTCAAGGCCAAGATTGACGCCATCATCGCTGGTGCCGAAGCCGGTGCCAGTCTGGGAGCCGGCATCAACTTCAAATATGCAGGAGGCAGCCGACTCGACTTCCGCAACAAATTCTCCGGCAGTGCCTATAGCTGGTATGCCGGTGCAGGACTGTACTACAAGGTGAAGTTCTTGGGATGGAGCAAGCATGGAGAGCTGAATGCTGGTCGTCTGAATGCAAAACAGGTACTCATCAAGCCGAAGAGTTACAAGAATCCGTTCGACCCGTACTTCACATACTACCTGAGCGACCTCGACGACCCGAGAGACAAGCCTGCCAACACTATGCTGCGCAGAGCAAACCCGGAACTGCCCGGTATGTTCATGACCAATTACGTAGACTATGACCAGCCCGTGAAATTCGTTTCGGGAGGCGACAGCGTCATTTATCAGGTCAGCTATGAGAACCCCAACGACTATGCTATCGAGGTGGCATCGTCAGGCGATCCCGTCCCCCTCTCGGACAGTAGCGTAGGCGGTTGTACCGATTACGACGCCGCTTCCGTGCCTGGCACCGACCTCGTGGTGATGGAGCAGGCGGTAGGACAGATTGCCCAGGAGGACTTGGAAGACAGTCTGCACCTGGACCAGACCGTGAAGCGTGCCAGCCGAGTCTATAGCCTCTATTACTCGAAGAAGAAATCAGGCAAGAAGTGGATCAGACCCAAACCCGTCTACAGCTCTACCGAGACCGCATCCTTCAAACCCCGTGTGGCACTGGCCGAAAACGGTACGGGTGTAGCCATCTGGCAGGAGGGACTCCTCGATAAGGGTAGCTGGGTGACAGCGAAAGACACCACAGACCTCGCCGACCTCGTGATGACCGGTAACTTGATGATGTCGCGCTTTGACGGCAACGAGACCTGGTCGGCACCTGTGCCGCTGATGGCCGTTGGCGAGACATGCATACTGAAGGACTATCGCGTTACCTACGACGGCTCGACGGCATTCGTCGTTGCCCGCAAGAGTGACGGCACGAAGAACGAGAATGTTTGTATGACCGTCGATGCAGGCAACAATATCACGATGCACGACGTGGATCAGAGCGACGTCATGATGCAGTTGCGCCGTGTGGGCGACCACAACGTCCTGGCATGGACCAGCCAGCCTGACTCGCTGTCGAAGAACACGTTCTTCCAGGTGAAGAGCTACGATATGAGCGGAAAGCCTGATCAGGGCATCAATACGTCGCTCGAGCTGGAGAATACGGACGTGGAAGACTTCCGCATCATACCCGACCTCGAGGCCAAGTCGCTGGACAATGTGGCGCTGCTGTGGCGTGAGACGGTGTTCGCACAAGACAGTACATTGCTCAGACTACGTGCCGCACGAATGGTGCCCAACAAGGACGGCAGCTTCGGTATCGGCACACCCATCACTGCCGTACAGATTAAAGACAACAACGACATCTATGGTTTCGACGGCTTTATGACCAAGGAGAAGATTCAGGTCTGCTATGTGGCTGCTGACTCTCTGGGCAACTCGCAGTTGAATAAGACGGCAGCCTACTTCGGCAACGCCTTCAACTACACCATTGCGTTCGACAACGACAACAACCAGGGTTTCCAGTGCGACAAGGACGAGATCAACCTGCTCGTCACCGTCAATAACTACGGTACATCGACCATCAGCGAGTGCGTGCTGACGGTAGATGACCAGCAGTATCCGCTCAACATGACGATTCCCGCTGGAAACTCGGCCCAGCAGCGCGTCACTATACCATATATAATAGGTGCGGGCGTGAATACGGTGCTCGACGTGAAGTACGACGACGTCTTGGGCATTCAGGAGCAGAGCTATGCCCGCTTCCTGGCTCGCCGCCGTGCACGTAAGAACGGTACCCTTCGCCGTACGGCTGAGGAAATGGCTGAGGATGGTGTCTACGAACAACAGACCCAGACGTTCTATCCCTATCATCCGCGTCTGGAGTGCTTCGTGGCTGCCCAGCATGTCCACGAGAATGGCGACAACCACATCACCATCTGTGTGCGCAACTACGCACGACGCCAGTCAGGGAGTGACTTCGCCTACATTGTGGGACTCAAGGAGAATGCGCACAGTCCTGTGGTTTACATCGGTGGCGGTGAAGGCCATATCAAATACGATACCAAGATGATATTCAACAAGCCCGAAGATGTGAAGGGCGATGGCGGATGTATGAATGACTGCGGCAGCTACCGCGCAGGCTACGTCACCATTACCGTTCCCAATGTCACGGAGAAGAAGGAGATGTATGTGGGTGCTACGCTGGTCTACAAGGATCCCAAGTCGGGCTGGTATATGCAACTTACTCCAGACCTCAAATTGGCCAGCAAGAATGGTACGGTAACGCTCTATCCGTCATCGGAGGTGGTATCTGTGAAGAATATCTACAACAACGACGACGCAGGCGTCCACATGCGTGTCAGCCGTCAGGGCAGCAATCTGTTGGTAACGGGTGCCAAGCCGCGTCAGCAGGTGCGTCTCTATCAGGCCAACGGTGCCATCATGGGCCGCCAACAGGCTGACGAGAACGGTCGCGTCACTTTCACAGCACCTGGCGTCAGCGGGGTAGGACTGATCTCCACCGACAAGGAAACCGTGAAATTTGCTTATTAAGTAAAAAGATGATGAAAAGAAGAAATATGAAAAGAATACTGTTTGCTGCCGGATGCTGGCTGCTGGCTACGACTGCCATCATGGCACAGACCCAGCCCGAACCCTGGGACGGGTCGATATCGGGTAGTTTCAAGATAGAGGGGAAGACTATCTTTATTGATTGTCCTGCCGACCTTGCTGCACTGCATAAGCTGTGGGGTGATTATGACGATGACGACCAAGGCTATAAAGGATGGACCATCAAGCTGAGGGCCGACCTTGATATGAACAATCGTAACTTCAACGGCCATACCATCGGATGGGATGACGACAACAAGTTTGGGGGAACATTCGACGGCCAAGGGCACATTATCAAAAACCTGAAAATTGAAGGAAAGGACAACAATCGTGGACTCTTCGGCAAGATAGACAACGGCAGAGTCAAGAACCTCAAACTGGTGAATGTGGACATCCGTTGCGGCGATGGAAACGACTGTCACATCGGTGCTATCTGCGGCAGAATGTACAACCACAGCACCATCGAACATTGTGCCGTGGTGGGAGGTAGCGTGAGGCAGTACCAAAATGGCAACGACGAGTTTGGTGCTATCTGCGGCTATATGACCAACAACCACAACACCGTAGAATACTGCTATAGCGACATCACCGTGGAAGCAGACGCTCAGGTCGGTGGACTGGTGGGCAAGATAGAGAAGGCAGACGGTAGCAACACCTCGGGCATCTATCACAGCTACTTCAGCGGAAAGGTCATCCATCACGGCAGCGATTACTTCGCTTCCATTGCCGGTGAGCGTTATAGTCAGATTCTGCAGAATAATTTCTACCTCTACCGCGATGATGGTGTGAAAGGCACTGGCTGGGATGGAGGCAGCTCCGACCCCAGCGGTGCCGAAATCAAGCCGTGCACGGAGGAAGAGATGAAGCAACCCTTCTTGTTTAGTATATATAATGATAAATACACCCTCGCGAGCGATGAGTATGTCTATCCCTTCAACGGCTATCCTGAGCTGAAGGTGTTCCTGCGCTATGATGTAGGCGACAGCTTCTACGTGACCAATGCGGGACACATGGGCGAGAATACCGCTGACTCCATTCCCGGACATGTCAGAATCGTGACGAACGGCAAAAGCCCCTTTGGCGTCACGCTCGAGAAGGCTGGTGCCGCTACGTCGAATACTGACTTTGTCATCAACGACACCTTCACGCCTTACTTCAACGACCAGCAGCAGCTCAAGACGGTCGGACTCGGCAGCAATGTCTTCGAGAATCTGGGAGAGGTGAATACTGTCACCATACCTGCTGCCGTCGATTCCGTAGCCACTCCCCAGCGCCATCAGGTGCAGGAGGCCTTTATCCTCAACGGCAATGCTTCGGAGGGTGGTGTCAAGGACAACGTCCTCTATAGCCTGAAGACAAGATATCTCCTCACGGCGCCGAAGAAGCTTACGACGATGACCATCCATCAGGAGCTGGCAGATAGCATAGCCGACTACGCCTTCGAGAACATGACGGCACTGAAGACACTCTATGTCGACACCTATACACCTGCAGGAACGCTGGTGGACGACAAGGATAATAAAGCACCCACCATGAAGTTTCAGGGCAATAAGAATACGGTCTTTGGCGGTTGTCCGGACGACCTCGACATTTTTATCAAGGACGGCACCACCAACCAGCTCATTCTGGGGAAACAGAGCTCGCAGGGATATGGTTATAGCAATGCAGACGTATGGAAGTTGTTCAATTCCGTCTATGAGGAACAAGGTCACATGTTCAGCTACTTCCCCGTCAACCGCAATGCCGGCCACATGTCTACGCTGATACTCGGCTATCCCGTGGAACTGCCCGAGGGCGTGACGGCCTGGTGGGCCGAGGCCATCACTACAGACAAAGACACCAAAAAGGTCACCCTGAAGAAGCTGGGTAGACAGATTGTGCCGCCCCTGACGCCCGTGCTGCTCACCTATGGCGGCACAGGACCGCTCTACCTGACGCGCTGCGACGGTGGCGACCCTGGAGCTGTCACCGAATTCGAGGACAACCTCTTCAAGGGTAGTGTAGACCCGGGCGGTCATAAGATGACCGACTCTGAGATGCAGAGTAATTTCCTTACCCTTGGTCGTCCGAAAGGCGATAATACCTACGACAACCTGGGCTTCTACCTGTTCCACCCCAAGAACCATATCCTGCCGTCGTACGTGGCATGGATTGCCGTCAGCGACGTGCCTCATAATGCACTGGCTATGGAGTTCGACGACGGCGAGACAACGGGCCTGGACCTCACCCCAACCCTCTCCCAAGGAGAGGGAGTCTGGTACACCCTCGACGGACGTAAGTTCGAGGGCAAGCCAACAGCCAAGGGACTCTATATTGTGAAAGGTCGTAAGGTAGTCATCCGTTAAAACCTACCGCTATGAAAAAGATTGCTAAGAAAGAATATTCCCGTCCGGTCTGCCTGGTAATGGATTTGCCTTGCAAAACACTGCTTATGACCTCTACAGAAATAGACCCTTATGCAGGGAAAGAGACGATAGACATTCCGCTGGATCCCGACGAGGGAACGTTTGATGCGCTGTAAGCAAAAAACAAGCCCGCTGGAATGAGCAGGCTTTTTTTGTGTGTAGTTGTCTGGCGGCTTGTTTTTTGTGTCGTCGTCTGACGGCTCGTCTTAATTCTTCGAGACAGCCTCGTCGCTGATGCCGCCACCCGTCCAGGGGTCGTTGTAGGCATAGACAAAGATGATGGGTTGTGTGTTCTCCGTCTCCGCCCACTTACGGAAGTCTTTCATCAGGTAGCCGCCATCCTGCTTGTAGATGCCTGCCTTTCCGCACTGTTCGTATAGGGCCTGGGTGGTGAACATGTAGTTGACTTTCTCGCAGTATGCAGGTTTCAGAATGCTTCCTGGAGCATTGGCTATGGAGTAGTCGTTGTCGGCAGATCCCAGCTCCGTGAAGGATTGGATGTTGTAGGGAGCACTGGGCGACTCGCGACGGAATCGCAGGTAGTCCCGAAAAACGTCACTGTTTTCACAAGACACTCCTAATGAGAAACGAGAGCCAACTATTCCTGTAGTGGTTGACAACACACCTGTACAACAAGAAGCTCCCAAAGCTATCAGACCCATCAGCAAACAACGGAAGGGACAAATTGCGAAGGAGGCATTAGGAAGGTGGAAATCTGCAGCCAGGTCTGTCAAAGTGACCAAATAAGTTGGTTAAGAAGAAAAAGTCTTTGATATTTCTAAGAATGATGCTAACTTTGCAGCATGAGAAAGATCTTATTCTTAGATTTCGATGGTGTGATGGTGACGGACAGGTACCATGAACACCTGACAGCCATAGGTCAGTCACTACGTGATAACTATGGTGCAAAATTCGACCCGGTATGTGTAGAGAACTTACGTCATATTATTGACAGCACGGATGCTGGTATAGTGGTGACATCGACATGGAAGATGACGATGGGACAGGACGGCATTCGCCAGATGTGGGATGACCGTCACTTGCCAGGGAAAGTGATTGGTGTTACACCTGACATTGATCCTATCCATCGAGGAAACGAGATAGATGCGTGGCTTGACGCAAATCCGGGCACGGTCCGCTATGCTATTATCGATGATGCTCCGCTTGTTGATTTCTTCAACGAGAATCAAATGGAGCATCTTTTCCGTGTAAACGAATGTACGGGCATTGACGAAGATACCGCACAGTCGGTAATCAATCATTTGTGTAACAGATAAAAATCTGCATAAAAGTTTGGATATATCAGCAAATATGCTTATCTTTGCATCGCAAAGTGCTATACAAGTGTAATTAACATGTAATACAAAAAGATATGGCAACAACGATTAAGCGTAAAGCAGTGTCTTTCCGCCTTCCCAGTTACCTTTTGGAGGGGTTGAAGACTGAGGCCAGGAGGCAGCATCGCAGTGTGAACAACCTTGTTGAAGTCGCTCTGTTGAAGTCGCTGTATAACGAGCCTAATGCGGAAACGCTGGCTGCAATGAAAGAATGTCAGTCTGGTGTAGAGCTGGAGGGCTTTGATCCGAACGAACTGCAACCACTCGACCTTAGTAGTTTCGAATCTTTCATGCAGTCACTTGACAAATGAAAAAGAAGATAATTCCCTCAACTAAATTCAAGAAGGACCAAAAGCGCTATAGGCACAACATCGAGAAGATGAAAAAGCTATATGATCTTCTGGTTATCTTGGAAGAGACAGGACACGTGCCGCAGGAATACCAGCCTCACATGCTGTCGGGCAACTATAAGGGATTCATGGAGTGTCATGTAGAGGACAACTTCCTGCTGATATGGATAGACGAGACTTCAGACATTATTAAACTGGTTCGTCTCGGCACTCATCACGAACTATTCGGGAAATAGCCAGTAGTTTCAGCAGTGTATTATATATGTATTAGAGGGTACATATTACTATGGATTATAGAGAAAACGTAAGGTGTTGGTTTCCAACGCGATTACTTGAAATAGAGGGTGGGAACCTCACCTTCCGCAAAACCGATAAAGAGAGTTGTTTGGCTCTCTTTTTTGTGTATGTTCAGAGGGAGGCAAGGTAGCCGAGTTGGTAGAGGCGGAAGACGAGCAGGTTGGGGTGGAGGCCAGTCAGGTGGCGACGCTCCAGGCTGCCGAAGCAGCGATGCCATAACTTTAGAATGGGAGAAAGGGCAGCAGCGATGTCGAGCAGTCGTGAATAGCCCTTGAGCTCGTGGCGAAACTGTTGGAGCGTGCGCAGTGAGCGCTCGCACTTGGAGAGATAGGCCTGGTTGTCCTCGAAGTCGACGAGCGTCAGCGGATTGTCGATGTGCAGGATGGTGGCTCCGCCCTCGCATAGTTGCTTGCCAAAGAGCACATCCTCGTAACCGCTTTTCTGGAACCGCTCGTCAAAGGGATGCTGATCGAAACAGGTGCGGCGGATGAGAAAGTTGACAGATCGGAACTGCTGGAAACCGGAACGATTGCGGCGAGCGGCCGTATGTGCAGGTTCGGCGGCTTTCTCATAGCAGTATCTGAGGTTGCTGCAGGCATCGGGGGGGGTAGCGATGCGGATGCCGCCGCTGACGACATCGGTTGTGTCGCACACCAGATAGCGGCGGATGAAGTCGGAGTCGGGGATGACCATGTCGCTGTCGAGGAAGAGTAGCCAGGGATAGCGGCTGTGGGCAGCCAGATAGTTGCGGGTGGCTGCGCTGCCCGTATTGGTGCCCTTCATCAGCAACTGGCAGTGGCTCAGCAGGGCGATGCGCTGGTTGGCCTCTATTGCCTGGGAGAGGGTTGAGCCGTCGTCGGCCACGAGAATCTCATAGCAGAAAGGCTTGGCAATCTGTTCGCACATACGGTGCAGATGCTTCACCAATTCTACGCACGTACTGTTATATGTAGGTATCAATATGGACAGTTCGGTAATCATCTTCTTTGCAAAGGTAGTGAAAAAATGTCATAACAGCATGTTTTCTTCGGAAAATATTTGGTGGAACGGCAAAAAAAGCGTACCTTTGCAGCCGCTTTTACGAGTTAAGAGCATGGAATTCAAATTAAAACATTAAAATTTAAACGTTAAAAAACAATGGCAACAAAAATCAGATTGCAGCGCGGCGGTCGTAAGAGCTATGCTTTCTATCGCATCGTGATCGCTGACGCAAGAGCACCACGTGATGGTAAATTTACTGAGAAGATTGGTACTTACAACCCTAACACCAATCCTGCCACAGTAGATTTGAATTTCGAGCGTGCACTTTACTGGGTCGAGACTGGTGCACAGCCTACCGACACCGTTCGTAACATTCTGAGCCGTGAAGGTGTGTACATGATGAAGCACCTGCGTGGCGGTGTGAAGAAGGGTGCCTTCGACGAGGCTACCGCTCAGAAGAAGTTTGACGCATGGAAGGCTGACAAGCAGAATGGTCTGCAGAAGATTGCCGAGGCTGAGGCCAAGGCAAAGAAGGAGGCTGCTGCTGCCCAGCTGAAGGCTGAGAAGGCTCAGAACGAGGAGCTGGCCAAGAAGGTGGCTGAGAAGAAGGCTGCCGAGGCTGCTGCCAAGGCTGAGGAAGAGGCTGCAAAGGCTGCTGAGGCTGCTGCTGCCGAGGCTCCCGCAGAGGAGGCTGCTCCTGCTGAGGCATAAATCTCGCGACGCAGAAGAAATCTATCAAGAGCGGATAATAAATCCGCTCTTTTTTTGTTATAGTATATATGCATATACTTGAGTTGCCTTCTTTTTTTGTACCCTATGGTGGTCTGTTCTGTCTCGATCAGGCCAAGGCGTTAGCGGCACTGGGGCATGAGGTTCGTATCCTGAGCAACGTGCAGTTGGGGGTGACCGTTAATTGGAAAGACTACCTGATTTTGCCTTGGCATCGCTATGAACACGAGATGGACGGCATTGCCGTATATCAGAACTATCAGCGTGGGGTGCCCAAAATGGTGCGTCATAATGTGGAGCGTTGGGTCAGTACTGTCTGTTCCATGTTTGAAAACTATGTGGCGAGATACGGCCGTCCCGACATTCTTCATGCCCATTGTGCCAAGTGGGCTGGCTATGCGGCAATGCTCATCAGTAGGGAGTATGGGATTCCCTATGTCATAACGGAGCATCTTTCGTATAAGATGTTTGAAGAGGAGTTTGGACCGGCTCCAAGTACTGCATGGCAAATAGGCTTGTTGAAAGAAGCCTACAGGGAAGCTGCATGTGTGGTACATGTCTCGGAGGAGCAAGTGGACAATATTGCCCCATATTTCGGGCGGGACTATCGCTGGCAGTACATTTCGAATACGATAGACGTAGACTTCTACCACCATCTGTCAAGGCTGCCACTTGCGGGCCGCCCCTTCCGGTTCTGCTGTTTGGCCAACTACTGGCCGTTGAAGGGCTATGATGTCTTGTTCGAAGCTTTCCGTTCGTTGCGTCGTGCTCATCCGCAGGTGGAATTAGCCATTGCGGGCAGGGGGACTGACAGCAGGGACTGTCGCTCACAGATGACGGAAGGGATGACCACTCACGGGCTTATAGCGCGTGAGGAGGTGCGCCAGTTGTTATATGAAAGTGATGCACTGGTGCTGGCCAGCAGGAGTGAGGTGCAGCCCTTGGTACTGTTGGAGGCTATGAGCACGGGGATACCAGTGGTGGCAACGACGTGTATTCCTCGTTGCCTGCAGTTAGGGGAGGGGTGCAGCATTGTTCCCGTTGACGATGCACAGGCGCTGGCAGCATCGATGCATGCAGTAATGGAAAATGGCCCGATTGACGGTGCTTCACTGTCAGCCCAGGTGGCAACTATTGCATCGCCACGGGCGATAGGCCGCCAGTTGGAGCAGCTGTTTAGCGAAGTGATGGGGAAATGAACTAATTTTTTCTGGAGTGCAGAGGAAAACTTTTTCGAGTGCAGAGAAAAAAGTTTTCGAGTGCAGGGAAAAAATGTGTTACGAACGTTCCCTAAAAAGTAGACGGCATGGTGATAGCTATAAGGGCAGGTTATTGTCCAATAAGGACTGGTTATTGTGCAATAAGGGCAGGTTATTGGGCAATAAGGGGCGGTTATTGGGCAAAAAGTAAATTCTCTTACCGCCATAAAATCCTATCACCCTCCTGTCACCCTTGTCACCCTATAAAAAAGGGTGCAGCCCTTTGTACATCGGCATTCTGACACCCTGACACCCTAAAACAAGAAAATCTATACTGCAATAAACCGAAAGATGGCATTACTTTATAGACCATTGTTTACGATTGACGGAATGTGGTGGTACGTAAACTCTCCGATTTGCTTACTGAAGTGCACGCTTGGCATAGATGACAACATTGCGCACTTGTAAAGCCAGCCGCCAAAGTGTGTGGTGTCGCATGATGTAAAACAGCAGGCTGCTTCGAAGTGGTCGGCCACACTGCCATGCCTGCTCGGTTTCCAGCGTCTTATCCCTCAAGCATGGCTCGTGTGCCCTGAAAGCATGCATCGCTAAGGCAAAGATGCGCTGTTGGAAATACTGCTCCGTGGCCTGCGTGTGAATATGGTGACGCTGTGCCAATAGCCAACTGAGGTTGCTGGTTCGCAGGGTAAAGCAGAACTGCTTCTGGTGGTTGGCAGAGTTTGATACGCTCTCGCCGCCTTGGCTGTAGTTGAGCGTGACTTCTGGCAGATAGGCAATCGTGCCCTGTAGTGCCATGAGGAAACCTATCTGCAGGTCTTCGCAACCATATTCCTTGTTGCGCAGCTGCGAGTCGTCTGTAAGCAAAGTCTCGCGGATGATGCGGTTGCGATAGAGCGATGTACCCAGATGTATGACGGGCACCTTCGTCTGGATGATGATGGCTTCGAGCATCTCCTTACCTGTGGTGAAGGGGGCTTCGAAGGGCTTCTGCGGACTTCGCCGTGTCTTGCCGGTATGCTTATTGTAGCTGTTCCAGTTGGTGTGCACCAAAGTGACTTCAGGATGACGTTCCATTATGCTGACTTCCTTCTCCAGCTTCAGCGGGTCCACCCAGAAGTCGTCACCGGCACAGTCGGCAATGTATTCGCCCCGGCATGCCAGTATGCAGTCGAAATAGTTGTCTACCACCCCTTTGTTATGCTCGTTGGCCAGAAGACAAATGATGTCTGGGTATCGCCGGAGATAATCTTGGCAAATCGTGAGGGTGCGGTCTGTGGAACAATCCTCGCCGATTACGATTTCGAAAGGCACATGGCACTGCTGCATGAGGATGGAGTCCAGCGTGCGGCCAATTGTGTCCTGCTGGTTGTACGTGCATACGATAACGGAAATCACAGGGTGCATCATCTTTCCTTCTTTAACAGTGGTAGGGCGTGTATCAGGAGTTGCCGTCCGAGTGCATGGTTTGTCAAAGTTCTAAACCAAGCGTACTTCTGGGTATAGTGATGATTGGGCAGTGGAAAGAGTCCTTCTTGGCGCAGCCGCTCAATGCACTGGCTTAGCTTTTGTACCGAGCGGTCTTCTACGATAATGTGATAGAGGTAGTCCATTGTCAGCTGGGCCACCCGGCGCTGGAGCGCCATGCGTTCGTCGGATGCTATGCGGTCACATGTCTCTTTGAGACGCAGGATTACTCCCAGTCGGTCGTCGTGTCGCTTTTGGCGTGTCGCCTCGTCAGTATCCATAGTGATGGAGTGGGGCCGACGACGGTAGTAGTAAGCCTTGGCATGGGTGGTGTAGACATGATTAGCGCCTCTGAGCAACAGAGGCGTGAACTCTTCGTCCTCGTGATAAATACCAGGGGTAAAGCGTAGAGTACCCAATACATTCTTCTTGAACAGATAGCCCCAGGCTGTGCCGTGGATGTTGTGATGGCGCAACAGTTGAACACCCGTGGTGCAGGATACGTCGTCAGGCATAGGTTGTCTACTCTCGTTTGTGCTGGTGAAGTCGAACATGACCATGTCGGCATCTGAATGGTTCTGCAAGAGTTTTAGACAGTAGTCATAGGGAACTTTCAGCAGGCAGTCGTCCGCATCGACAAACTGGAGATACCGTCCTGTGGCCATCTCGATGCCTGTATTGCGGGCAACACTCAGTCCCTGATTCTTCTGGCGCACGTAGATGATGTCGTCGCCATACTGCATCAGTCCGTTCATGGGACTGACTTTCGAACCGTCATCCACTACGATAATCTCGCGCTCATCGGCGGTGAGCGATAGCGCCAGAATGCTGTCAATACATTCGCACAGCATCTGAACTGGCAAGTTGTAGTAGGCCAGGATGAAACTGACAAAGGGCTTTCTCGTATCCATAATGATGTGCAAAGATACGAATTTATTTGGAATTACGTAATAAAAAACGTAATTTTGCGTTCGAAAATAAACTATTATGCAAGGCGAGCGCAGTAATAACAGCTACGATCACGTGTTGAAATACACGAGTGTCTTCGGTGGAGTGCAGGGGCTGATCATCCTGATTGGCCTTGTGCGCAACAAGTGTATGGCCTTGCTGTTGGGGGCTGGAGGCATGGGCCTGAATGCCTTGCTGGTGTCGGCCCAGAACTTCGCCTCGCAATGTACCAACTTAGGCATTTCGTTTGGTGCTGTGCCCAGATTGTCGGATTACTATGAGCGTCAGGATGAGCGGCAGGTGGAGGAATATGTGCAGGTGGTACGGCTATGGAGCATGATTGCGGCTGTGTTGGGAATGGCGTTCTGCATCGTGGTCAGCCCATTGATAAATGAGCTGTCGTTTACCTGGGGTAACCATACGCTTCACTATGCCATGCTGGCGTTGTCGGTGGCGATGCTGGCTATCACTGGTGGCGAGACTGCTATTCTGAAGGCTACTCGCAGGTTGGGGGCGTTGGCGAAGATACAGTTGTTTACGGCGGTGGCCTCCGTGCTGCTTACGGTGCCACTATACTATTATCTGCGCCACTCGGGAGTGGTGCCTGCCATCGTCTTGATGGCGGGAGCCGGAATGCTGGTCACCATCAGCTATTCCTGGCATTGCTATCCGTTGAGGCTTCGCTTCAGTCGGGAACAGTTTCAGCGTGGCGCGAGCATGATAAAACTGGGGCTCGCCTTTGTGATGGCTGCTGCCTTGGGAAGTGCTACGGAGATGCTGATAAGGGCCTACCTGAACGTGGCAGGCAGTCTGGACGACGTGGGGTTTTACAATGTGGGCTATATGATTACCATTACTTATGCAGGAATGGTATTCTCGTCGATGGAGACGGACTACTTCCCCCGCCTGTCGGCTATCAGTCATGACATGGGTAAGACCAACGAGACGGTGAACAAACAGATGGAAGTGTCGCTGCTTTTGCTCTCGCCCATGCTTGTGGCACTGCTCACTGCCTTGCCGCTGCTTGTACCCCTGCTGTTTTCTGCTGATTTCGTTCCAGTGGTGGCGATGGCACAAGTGGCTATTCTGGCCATGTATTTCAAGGTGGTTTCCATGCCGATAGCCTATATAACCCTGGCGCGTAGCCGCTCGGGGGCGTACCTGCTGTTGGAGACGTCCTATTTTGTGGTGTTGCTAATAGCCATCGTGGCGGGTTTCCGCTGGTGGGGCATCTGGGGAACGGGGCTGGCTATTGTGGTAGCCCATGTGGCAGAGATGCTGGCTGTGGGTGGCTATGCCTATTGGCAATATGGCTATCGTGGAACATGGGCTGTGGGCCGCTATTTTGTCATTCAGTTGCTGATAGGAATCGGAGCCTATACCGTATCGTGCCTTCTGGCAGGGTGGAGCTATTGGATAGCAGAAGCCGCACTGACCTTTGTCAGCACGGCTTATTCAATTCACGTGTTGCGCCAGAAGACGCACCTGTGGGAGGCCTTGAAACGGAAGTTCAGAACTTGATGCTGAACTCTGCGTCGAAGAAGTTATAGTCGTGTTTGGCCAGCGAGCGGTCGTTGACGCGTGCATACTCCAGATTCACCTGCATCTTCGGGGTGAAGTTGTAGATGGCACCAATCTCATACATGGTCTTGCTCGTGCCCCATTCCTTCTGTGGACGGTAGACCTGATAGCGGGCCTTGGCTTTCAACTTCGACTTGATAACGGGGACGAGGCCGGAGACATAGAAGCCATCGGCTTTATCGCCCTTTGAGAAATCTATTTCGCGGCTGTCGACCTTCTTGGCTCCCCAGCCCTGGCTGTGCAGATACTCGGCACGGAACGTCCAGTCGTCCTTGTCGTATTCGGCTGAGAGGGCATAGCGGTTCTTGCGCATACTGATGGACTGTTGTGTTCCATTGTCATCGGTATAGGTCATGTTGGCACGTGTTCCTGTCCATCCGAAGGCTCCGATACGAACACCGCTGATGGGCATAAACCACAGACCGCCGATGATGTCCTTCTTGTTGTCGAGGTCTTTCTGGTTGATACCCTCACCATTGTAGACTCCTACCTGATAGTGGAACAGGTTGCGTCCTGAGGCATTCTTCAGGAAGTCACCCTGAATCTGTATACCGATATCACGGCCTCCAGAGGCCTTTTCGCCTGAACGGTCTCCAAGACCCGACAGGCTGTTGATGACGTTGGCATAGGAGTACCAACCCTGAGTGATGGGGTGAGTGGGGTTTTCAAAGGTGAAAGCACGCTTGAACTGGCCTACCTTGACACGGAAGAAGTTGTACTTCTGCCACTCGGCAAAGAGGTCGACAAGCATGACGGTTGGGTTGCCGGGGCCGGAATTCGACGATCCCTGAAGCTGAACGCGCCAGGCTACGTTACTTATCTTACCATCAAGGATGAGGCGGAGCAGACGCAGGTTGAAAGCATTTTCGCTTTTATTATCGGGGTTTTGAGCCTGATATTGGAAGATGCCGTATCCGCTGAACTTGATGTCTTTTACCCATTGAGGCAACTCAATGGTGGTTGTCTTCTTTTCTTCTTGTGCATTGGCTGTCAATGCAAGGGTCATTAAAACCAGTGTGAATAGTTTTTTCATGCTTTATTATCGTTTGATGAGTAATACTACGTTTTCCACATGGGGCGTGTGGGGGAACATGTCGACGGGCTGTACCTCGGCGACGCGATAGTCGTTGTCGAACGATTGTAGGTCGCGGGCCTGAGTAGCAGGGTTGCAACTGACATAGACGATGCGCCGGGGTGATGCGCGAAGAATGGTCTTTACCACATCGGGATGCATGCCTGCACGGGGTGGATCGGTGATGATGACATCTGGCTGACCATGTTGCTGTATAAATGCGTCGTTGAGGATGTCCTTCATGTCGCCGGCATAGAACAGTGTGTTGCTGATGCCGTTCAGTTGTGAGTTGACCTTAGCATCTTCGATGGCTTCAGGCACGTACTCAATGCCAATGACCTTGCGTGCACGGCGGGCCACAAAGTTGGCAATGGTGCCAGTTCCGGTATAAAGGTCGTAGACGAGCTCGTTGCCTGTCAGCCCGGCAAAGTCGCGGGCTACGCTGTATAGATGATATGCCTGCTCGGTATTGGTCTGATAAAATGACTTGGGGCCAACCTTGAAGCGCAGGTCTTCCATCGTCTCTATGATATGATCGTTGCCCTTGAAGGTGAGAATCTCCTGGTCGCCAATGGTATCGTTGCATTTCTGGTTGTTCAGATACATTAACGACGTAATCTGAGGAAAGCGGTCAGAAATATGCTGCAACAGCCCCAAGGCTTCTTGCTCACCCCCAGTCTCGTCGTAATGGAACTGGAAGATAGCCATCCACTCGCCTGTGTTGGAATTACGTAGGATGACATCACGCAGAAGTCCTACTTGCTGGCGTAGATCAAAGAATGACAGATGGTGCTCGACGGCATAATCGCGCACGCTATTACGTATCTGATTGTGCAGGTCGTCCATCAGCCAGCACTTCTCAATGGGCAAAATCTTGTCGAAGGCTCCCGTGATGTGGAAACCAATGGCGGGCTGATCCTTTAGACTCTGACTTTCGTCGTGGGGCAGTCGGGCTATCTCGTCACTTGTCAGATAGCGCTTGTTGGAACAGCCGAAGTCGAGTTTGTTGCGATACTCCTGTGTCTTTACACTACCCAGAATGGGGCGAAACGCAGGGAGTTCTACCTTGCCAATGCGCGTCAGCTGGTCGTAGACCTGCTCCTGCTTCATCTTCAGTTGCTCTGCATAGGGGAGTTGTTGCCATTTGCAACCTCCACAAGTGCCAAAATGTTGGCAAAAGGGGGTTGCGCGTACATTACTATATTGATGGTAGCGGATAACTTCTGCTTCCATATAACTGTGTTTCTTGCGTCTCACTTGTAAGTCGCAGACATCACCAGGGACAGCCCAAGGTACGAAAACCACCATATCGTCGACTCTGGCCAATGATTTACCCTCAGCGGCATAGTCGGTAATGGTGATATTCTCTAATATCGGAAGTGGTTTCTTCTTTCTTGTCATAATTTTATTGATTGGGCTACAAAGGTAGTGTAAATCGAGTGAAATACCAAATAAATAAAAATAAATCTCGAATTATTTTGTAATTTGCTGATTTTGTTGTAACTTTGCAGCCGATTTTGAAAAAATAGTTGATGAAGAACGACAACATGAAGAATCAGTACCGTGTCAATGAGCAGATACGAGTACGTGAAGTGCGAATCGTTGGTGAGGGCGATAGTGTCGTCGTGCCAACGCGTGAAGCTTTGGATATGGCACGTAATCAAGGGGTTGACTTGGTGGAAATTTCACCAAATGCCAATCCTCCTGTTTGTCGATTGATAGACTATTCAAAATTCCTCTATCAGCAGAAAAAGCGCCAGAAGGAGATGAAGGCCAAGCAGGTGAAGGTAGAGGTTAAGGAAATACGCTTCGGGCCTCAGACCGACGAGCACGACTATCAGTTTAAGCTGAAGCATGCAATGGAATTCCTTCAGGATGGTAATAAGGTTCGTGCTTATGTATTCTTCCGTGGACGATCGATTCTGTTTAAGGAACAAGGTGAGGTGCTGTTGTTGCGCTTTGCCAACGATTTGGAAGAATATGGCAAGGTAGAGGGTATGCCCTCGCTGGAAGGCAAGAAGATGTTCCTCTATCTGGCTCCCAAGAAGGCTGGCGTAGCCAAGAAGAGTCAGCAGGCTCGTGACCGTGAGGCCAGTGAAGCAGAAGCTAAGGAAGTTGCTCGACAGCAAGTAGCAGAGCAGAAACCTTCAAACGGTGGACTTTTCGCCAATGCGAAGATTAGCGCTGATGCGCTGAAGAAACTTACTGACACAGCAGATGAGTAATAGTAAGTCTGTAAATAGTAAATAATTAAGGCGTCGCGCCTGGTATATGCGTAGTCGCCACTATTTAATAACAATTAAAAATAAAAAAACAATGCCAAAAGTAAAGACAAACTCCGGAGCGAAGAAGCGTTTCTCGTTCACCGGAACAGGTAAGGTCAAGAGACACCACGCTTACCACAGTCACATTCTGACTAAGAAGACCAAGAAGCAGAAGCGTAATCTTCAGGGTTACACTGTTGTTGATAACAGTAACATGAAGCAGGTTCGTGACCTGTTGTGTCTCCGTTAATTCACCTATTGTCAAACATTTAAAGAAGTAAGAAACTATGCCAAGATCAGTAAATCACGTAGCATCACGTGCAAAACGTAAGAGAATTCTTAAGCTCACCCGCGGTTACATTGGTGCCCGCAAGAATGTTTGGACAGTAGCGAAGAACACTTGGGAGAAGGGCCTGACCTACGCTTATCGCGATCGTAAGAACAAGAAACGTACTTTCCGTGCACTGTGGATTCAGCGTATCAACGCTGCTGCACGTCAAGAGGGTATGAGCTACTCTGTGCTTATGGGCAAGCTGGCTAAGGCTGGTATCGAGATCAACCGCAAGGTGCTCGCCGACCTGGCTCTGAATAACCCTGAGGCTTTCAAGGCTATCGTTGCCAAGGTGAAGTAAGTTCAGCAGATCAGAGTTCTGAAGAAAAGATTAGAGGCATCGCCCAGACGGGCGGTGCCTCTTAATTTGATGGAAGAAGGTATGCTTTTATGGATGTCTTTTAGAACTTATAGGCGATATCGAACCTGAACCAGCGACCCCTCTGAGGAATGAGTCCGGTGCAGGCACCGCTGATGGTATAGTCGCGGTTGAGCACGTTGTGCACGTTCAGCGTCAGTTCCAGCTGGCCTATCTTGTAGTTGGCACCTAAGTCCCAGAGAAAGTAGGGCGGTACATCCTTGGCGACATACACGTTGCTGAGGTATTTATCACGCTCGTTCTCCGCCTTATTCATGATGGCCTTCTGCTCGGGGGTGAGAGAGCCCTGTATGACTTCCAGAGCTTCCATCTCCAAGTATACTTTCTGTGCCCTTGCTGCGGCACCATAGCTTAGGATGTCCATATAGTCGGTCACTTGGCGCGAGGTGAACGAGAAATGTGTATGCAGGCGCAGATGTTTGGTGGCCTGCCAAGCCAGTACGCCGTTGGCGATGAAGCGTGGCATGTTGAAAGCGCGGTTGTATTTCTCCTCGAACAATTCGTAGTCAGATATCTTCTGCCAGGTGGCGGCGAGATGTGCATCAAAACGGCGGTATGAATAGTCGCCACTCAACTCCAATCCGTAAATCTTCGAGTTGCCCATGTTGTAATGTTCGAGGAAGTCCATGTAGATGATGTCCTTGGCACGGTTGTAGAAGGCATTAAGCTCCATGTTAAGTCCCTTCACCAGTTGTGTGGTGCCAAAGGTGAGTTGATAGGAGTGCATCGTCTCCGGATTGAGGTCCAGGTCGTGGTCAGTCGGGCTTAAGTTGGATAACGCCTTCAGGAACTGGTTGGTCTTGCGATATAGATAGGGGGCGTCGATGAAGGCCTTGGCATAGGAGAGCTTCACATTCCACTTGGGCTGCACGAAGATGAGGGCCACGCGCGGCGAGAACTCGCGGATGGAGGTGGAGTCGTAGCGTGCCTTGTAGTCGAAGCGCATGCCGGCATTGAGGATGAGCGGTCCCCACTGGTGCTTGAGCTGGGCAAAGACGTTGAAGTTGTTCTCATGGCCCTTGCCCATCTCGGAGATGTTGATGGTCTCTGGTAGCGTCTTCTGGAAGTCGTAGACGAAGACGTAGCGTGCATCGTCCAGCTGGAAGTAGCTGTATTCGGCACCGAAGGTGAGCAGACCCTTGTGGGCATCATGGTTGACGTAGCTCCAGTCGCCCACCACCTTGGCGCCGAAGGTGTGTTCCTGTCCGCTGATGTAGCGTGCAAAGCCGCCCACGCTGTCGCCCACCAGTGCCTTTGATGTTACAGGCAGGGGCAGCAGTTCCATCAGTCCGGGCAGGGGAGGGTCGGTGATGACCTGATAGTGTGCCAGGTCGCTGTTGTCGAAGGAGAGCTGTCCTTTGAGGTAGACATTATGGAACTGCTGACCGTAGCTCAGGTCGGCATGGTGGGAGATGGTGGTATGACTGGGGCGGTTGCCATAGAAGGTTTTGTATTTATTGATGTCGTAGGGTGAGAAGGTGTGGGTCATGGTCATCGGAGCCTGCACTTGCGAAAACTGCGTGTTGTAAAGGAATCGCAGGTTCTTGTATCTGATGGAGGCACCGAAGTCATAGCTGGGCCGGTTGCCGATGCCGCCTACGGTGACGTCGCCACCCATCATTCTGAGACCGGTGTTCTGCTGGTTGACATACTTCGTCTGTCCCTTGGCACCGTTCAGCGTGCCCCAGATGAGCAGGTCGAGGTCGAAGTATCGCTTGCCAAAGATGAGGTCGCCATGATACTGTCCGTAGTTGCCCACGCCTCCGCGCACCTTGACACCGTCGATGTCAGCGCCCTTCTTGGTGATGAGGTTGACGACAGCCGTCATGGCTACGCCGCCATAGAGCGACGATGCCGGTCCGCGCAGCACCTCCACCTGCTTCAACTTCTCAAGCGAGATGCTGAAGTCGGGGGCGGCCGTATTCGTACAATAGCTGTTCAGCCGGTGGCCGTCGAGCATGAACAGGATTTTCTCCTGTCCGTTGCTATAGACTCCACGCATGGCGATATTGATGTCGTCGTTACAGTCGATGATATACATGCCAGGGACATAAGTTGTCAGCAGTTCCTGCAGATTGCGTGCCCCAGAGTCGCGAATCATCTCCTCGGTAATCAGTGTGGTAGGCACTGGCACCTCCTGTAGCGATTCTGCCTGACTGGAAGCTGTTGTAATGGTGGCCGAAAGTCCAGACTTGATGTCCTCCACCATATCGATGAACCGTTGCGGATCGTTGATGGTAGTACTGTAGTAGGGATTATCCTGAAGAAGCAGGCGTACATACTTGTCTGCATCTTCGTTGCGATCCATAGCCAGATAGCATAATGAGAGTAGGCGGTATGCACTCTGCCTCATGGAAATGGGAAAGTTTCTGAGGTTGTTGCTCAGTTCTTGTTCGGCATGTTCCAGACGGCCGATGTTGTAGTCCTGCTCTGCCTGGTCGTAGATGGCCCGGTAGCGTTCTTCACTGCTCTGTGCGTGCACAGAGATAAAGCAACAGCATATATATATAATAATGAATAGGCGTCGTATCATGATTTCTTTACAGGGATTGTGATGGTGAAAGTGGTGCCTTTGTTATATTCAGACTCGAAGGTGAGTTTGCCTTTATGTTTGTTCTCTACGATGTCGCGCGTAATGCTCATGCCCAGTCCTGTACCCAGTCCTATAGGCTTGGTGGTGAAGAAGTTTTCATAGAGCCGTTGTTTTACCTCATCAGTCATACCCTTACCGTTGTCGGCAAGTTGGATGGTAATCTGCCCGTCAACCAAAGTGGTCTTGATGCTGATGGTGGGATGATAGTCGTCGTTTTCTTCCTGGGCTCGTTCCCAGCAAGCATAGCAGGCATTGTTCATCAGGTTGAGTATGGCTCGGCTCAAGTCTTGCGGAATGACCATTACCTGTGGCATATCTTCCTGATAGTTCTCGTGGATGCTGATATTGAACTGTTTGTTCTTTGCACGCATGGCGTGATAAGATAGCCATACATACTCCTTGACGATATTGTTGACGTTTGAGGGCAGAAATTCATTCTCTTTACCTCTTGAAACAAGCAGTATGCCTTGAATAATGCTGATAGCACGCTCACCGTGTTCCACGATTTTTTCCATATTCTCCTTCAAGTCTGCCACGATATCGTCTATTTCTTCGCGGTCGTCATCGGATAGCTTGTCCTCATTGTCTTCAACGATTTCTGTCAGGTCAGTGAGGAGCTTATTCGATATTTTGCTGAAGTTGATGACAAAATTGAGTGGATTCTGTATCTCGTGTGCAATGCCGGCACTCAGCATGCCTAACGAAGCCAACTTCTCTTGTTCTTTCAACTGTTGTTTTAAGGTTTCCACTTGCTGTTCCATATCCATTCCGTTTTAGAGGGTTGGTAATGTGATTGTAAATTCGGTGAATTCGTCCTTTTGCGACTGTACACTGATGTCGCCATTGTGGTTTTGCACAATTTCACGGCTTAGGTAGAGTCCTACACCAGATGCTTCTCCCGTGGTCTTGGTGGTGAAGAACGGATCGAAGATTTTGTCGATGATGGTGCTCTCAATACCAATGCCGTTATCGCGAAATGTGACTATTACTTCCTTTTCTTTGACAAGCGCTTTCAGCTTGACCTCGGGTGAGTATTGTTTCCGTTGTGCTTTCTTTACTACGGCATAGATGGAATTACCCAACAGACTCATGAATGTCTTGCTAAGTTGTTCTGCATTTCCGTTGATGTCAATTTCCTGTTCAGGGATTTCAAACACGGTGCTGATATGATACTGGGCAATCTCCTGTTCGAAGTATTTTTTCAGCATCGCCTCATTCTGATGCAGTAGAGTTGTGAGGCTCATTTTCACGATACCGCCCGTACGGTCTTTGAGCATCTCCTCCATAGCTTTCAAAGTACGTGATGTGTTGGCACCATGCTCACCCACCTTTTGGAGGTTCCCCTTCAGCATGTCAAGCACATCCATCGTATCTTCGTAATTCTCTTTGTCTATGTGCTCCTCTTCATCCTCGATGTTGGCTCTGACATCATTTACAAGGCCTTCGGAGAGCTTGGCAAAATTGTTGATGTAGTTGAGTGGGTTTAGTATGCGGTCGATAAGTCCTTGGGTCAGTTTACCTACGGTGGCCATCTTCTCTTGACGCACCAGCTCGTCCTGCGCCTCGCCAAGGTCTTGAAGGGCCTTCTCCAGATTGCGTGATTTTTCCTCAATCTCGTCTTTCTGTTTCACCACTTCGGCAGTGCGCATTTGTACGATACTCTCAAGGTTATGTTTCTCCTTTTCGAGCCTTTGGGTACGCCAGCGCAGGAAACGCTGGATAGACAATAGACCCAAAAGAATATACAAGAGTATCATCCACCAACGCAAATAGAGGGGTGATTGCACCGCAAAACTGATGCTGACGGGGTCAGATAGTTGTCCGAAAGCGTCACGAGCCTGCACCTCAAAGTTGTAGTTTCCATGTGGCAGGTTGACGAAGTCTTCCTGTGTTTCTGTGCTCCAAGGTGACCAGTCGTGGTTGTTCATACGGTATCGGTACTGGGTTAACAACAGTAGCGACGAATGTTCAATGGAGTAGGATATTGATATGTTGTTGACGCTACTGGGCAAGTCGGGCAGAGTCGTGGGACATTTGCCATATCCTCCCCATAGTATGCTATCACCATTCATAGTGAATGTACGTATCTTCAATACAGGCTTTGTATTTTTCAATATTTCCTGCCGTGTATAATCAATAATATTGATACCTTTGTCTCCGCCTATCCAGAGGGTGTTCTTATCTCGAAGCATGGCTCTTATGGAGAGGTCCATCAGCGGGTAGACATTTTCGCTCAGCTCTTCATCCTTTTTTCCGTTGTAATATGCATAGATTTTCCTGCTTTTACTGTTAGTGAGCCAGGTGACACCCTCGAGGTCTGTATATGAAAAGGCAGGGTAGGGGAAAGGCTGCGTCGTGCTGGTGGTCATCGGCAGTATGGTGCCATTCATGTCGACAAGGGTGGATATAGCATCAGGATCCTTGCTTGCCGAATAGGGTTGAAAAGCGCGCCAAATCTTTCCGTAGAGGTTTTGCAACCAGATTGTACCTTGCTTGTCCTTATACATATATATTACCTTCTCAATGTCGCTTATCTTTTTTCGTCCACTGGGAGTATTGAGGTAGATGCCGTCCATTTCCCCACTATAGAAGCTATTACCGTCTGGCAGTATAGACAAGGTGTTGGCGGTAGTCAGCTGTTGCACTTTGTTGTCAGGGGTGATACGGAAGATTCCGTCGGAGGTTGCTGCCAGCAGATTTTGGCCTTGTAGCTGGAGTTGCCAACAGGCATACGATAGTTGGCCGACCATCTCGAAAAGGCTGCCGTTCAGGCAGAACAATCCGCTTAAGGTTCCTGCATAGATGTGATTGCCCATTTTCTTGATAGTCACCACTTCGCCATGTAGCCCTTCATGAGAGGTGAATCGGGTGTAGATAGAGGGATAGGCTATAGCAAAGATTCCATTGTCCGTAGCGCCCCAAATGGTGCCGAATTTGTCGTAGGTGATGTGGCTGATGTTGTTGGAGCATAGCCCATTGGCCTCGGTGATGCGCATAATCTCTCTGTCTTGTGCGTCAACGATAATCAGTCCGTCGCCATTAGTAGACACTGCTTTCTCGCCGTTCTCCAATTGTTGTATTTGAGTCACGCGGCTTTGACCAGCGAAAACGCTGAAACCGTTGGATGGTAAATGCTCACCAGCCGCCCAGACAACATTGTTATTGATGACCTGGTAAATCTTATCATCGCTTGCGAGGAAGTATATGTGTCCTTGTTTCTCCCATATCCAGTGAACCTCGCCCTGAAATACTTTCGTGCGTTCCAAACTGTGCAAGGTTAGTCTGCCCAGTTCGTCCTTCTCAATATAACCGACATAGTTATATCCTCCAGTCCAGATAGTGCCATTCGAATCGCGGAATACTGCTGTTATTCGTGTGATTCCTGGTGTGTGTAAGATGCGCCATTCCGAGTGGTTGTAGTAGAGCAGTCCCTCAAAGTTGGCCACGTACACGGTGCCTTCGTCGCCAGTGATGATGTCGAAGTTCTGGTTGTGGGCCTTGTACTGTATGGCACTATAGTTTTGGATGAAGGGGATACCTTGAGCTGCAGCGGACAAGGGAATAGAAATAATAAGGTAAAAAGGTAAGAGCCATTTTGCCCATTGTCTTGTTTGGTTTTGAGTTTCGATTGTCATATCTTTCCTTTTTACTTATCAATGATGTTCTCGTAGGGCACGTTGTTGCCTATGTAGTAGTCCCATTCATCGCGTGTGAAGTTTCGTTTCAGTTTTCCTTTCAGCTTTCCCACCATGATAGGTACTGAGATGTAAGCTTGGGTTAGGTTCCCCCTTTGGTCGCCAGCCCAGATGTTATTCTTCTTGTTATCGAATGTGAAGTCGAGGATCCAGCTGTTGATGGTAAACAATGTGATTGGTTCGATTTTCTCTTGGTCGCCCATCCATAATATCAGATTGCCGTCGTAGCTCGACGAGTAGATGCGCCATCCGTTAATCTTGATTTTTGTTACTCTGGAGCGATGGCCTACCAGTTTAATGCCTTTCATCTTGGCAGTGTTCAGATAGATAGTGCCGTCTTGCATGCCATAGGCTACCATTTTGGTGTTCTTGGAGCTCGCAAACGCTGTTACCTGCCCGTTAAAGGGAATACGACTGCTCTCTATGTGGTTGAATGATTTGATGATATGTTGCTTCCCTTGGTTGTCAAATAGGATAGGGCAGTTGTCGTAGCGTGAGAAAGTGGTTATCCGGCTTTCAAGAGACTTGGTGTCCAAAATCGTTTTTGCATTTGGATCAATTAGGCTGATGGTGCGCTCACCGATACACACCATCTGGTTGCCCAAGTTTGTGCATCCTAATAATTTGTCCTGCGTATTTGGGGTGAGAGTAGTTACCAGTTTGTCGTCTTTGAAGATGTGCACTTGTCCGTTGCGGGCTGTTACAAAGACATTACCATTACTGTGGACAAAAACATCTCGGAAATCGTAATGATTGTCGCGGAAGATAGTCTTCGACTCGATATCGTTGCCATTCATAGTATGGTTCATCACTTCGCCATAGGTGCTGGCGCTGATGGACTTTACCGCTTGGCCTGGATAGAATTCCACATTGCTAATAGCCCCTTTATGTTTATTCCATGTCTGTTTGCTTTGGCTTGTTGCCACCAGAGCCTGATAGATGGCGGGGTAGTAGATGTCGCCATCATAGCGGACGGTTAACTGGTAGGACATATAGGCCAGCATGTTGGCAAGGTTGGAATTGCCTGCCTGTAGCTGGTTGGTGGCCATTGCTCCCATTGAGCGCGCCAGCGTGATAAAACTTAGAGTGTCTGCTACTCGCTTAGAATATTCAGCCTGAGCACGCTCCTGTTCTGCAATAGCCTGCTGATTCTTGGCTACTCGCGAGGCTTCTATAGCTTTCTGCTCGGCAATGAGTGCGTTCTGGCGTTCTTCCTCTGCTTTGTGGCGCTGTTGTTCGGCATTCTGACGCTCCTGTTCTGCAACCTTCGTCTGTTCTTCGGCAGCTTCGCGTTGTTCATCGCTGATGCGTCGTTCCTCGTTGGCAATCTCTTCCATCTGAGCGTTTACGCGCTGCATAACAGCCGATCGCTGTTCTTCTTTGGTCAGTATCTCCAACTGTTGCTGCAATTCCAGATTCTTCTGGCTTAGGTAATCATACCCCAGATAGGCACCTATACCCACGCCTGCCAGTAGCACAGCAGCAGAGGCTAATGTTTTATTATCGAATTGTTTTTTCATGCTTTATGTTTCAGAGCCATGATGGTAATATCGTCGCTTTGCTCTGCGCCATTGGCGTATTGTCTAACATCCGCCAGCAGACCGTTTGTCACCTCGTGGCAGCTCTTGCCGTTCAGCTCGCTTAGAATCTTCTCCATACGTGCCTCACCGTATTCTTCGAAGTCGACGTTGAAGGCCTCGTTCACACCATCTGTGTACATCACCAGTGTGTCGCCTGCGCCCAGATGTTCCTTCTCACTCTTGAAGGTGATACCGCTCATTACACCTACTATACAGTTAGGACTCATAGGCAACATCTGTACACTTCCGTCTGCTCTCAGAATGTAGGGTGAATTATGCCCGCCATTACAATAGTCCAACTCACCTGTACGGATATTATATATAGCATAAAACACTGTGACGAACATGGAATCTACTGATTCGCCACACAACAGGTCGTTCGATTTAGTCATGCATATATCAGGTGTGAATCCTTGTAGTCCCACAGTGCGTATCAGCGTACGACTGACAGCCATAAAGATAGCTGCAGGCACTCCCTTTCCGCTTACGTCTGCCATCACTATTCCGATGTGGTCGTCGTCAATACGAAAGAAATCGTAGAAGTCGCCGCCTACGTCCTTAGCTGGAGTCATCAGGGCATCCAGATCCATCTCCTTGTCGTTCTCGGGGAATGGCGGAAAGATGCGGGGGAGGATGGCATGTTGTATCTCGCCAGCCACTGCGAGATCTGTCTTCAGAGATTCCAGTTGGGTGTGCTCTTCTTCAGAGTTCTTGATGTATTCTATCTGAGCAATAGCCTTTTCAATGGTGATACTCAAGTCGTCGAGATCGATAGGTTTCGTCGCAAAGTCGAATGCTCCGTTGTTCATGGCCTGGCGGATGTTTCCCATGTCGCCATAAGCAGAAACCATAATACATTTCAGGGCAGGATTTTGCATCTCGTTGACCTTTGTCAGCAGTGTGAGACCATCCATCTCGGGCATGTTGATATCCGACAGAATGATGTCGATGTTTTTCTCTTTCAGCATCAGTGTCAATGCTTCTAAGCCATTATGAGCAAAGAAGAACTCATATTCTCCTTTACGTATTTTACGACGGAAGTATTGCGTTAGTAGCAATTCCAAATCCATTTCATCATCTACGCTCAGAATTTTAATAGGTTTCATATCTTCTTGTCTTTGTTTAAGTTCATAAATATAATAATGCGCGAAGGTACGAATAAAAATCGTAATGACAAAAAATTAGTTTGTTTTTTTTAGTTTTGTAACTTTTTTCGTCCGAGTTGCGCTAATATTGGAATATTTTTAGTATTTTTGCAGTCAAAATAGACCTTACTTAAAACCAAGAAATAGAGAAATGATGTATTTATTAAAGCGAGCAGTGTTTATAGCGCTATTTGTGCTACTGGGAAGTAACAGGGTGGGAGATGTGATGGCGCAAACCGCTGTTGCGGATAGTTTGCGAGGAGCCTTGGCGAAAACTGAAGGAGAGGAACGTACAAAAACTTATAAGCGGCTGATGCTGGAGATGATGCAAACGGGCGATGCAGAAGCAGTGCTGCAAGTGATAGACCAGTGGCGCAGCTACGAGGCCAGTCGGCATCATGTGGCCAACGAGGCTGATGCTCGCTGGGACAAGGTCATCATTCTCTATAATGCCCAGTTGTACGACACGCTTGTTGCCGACGGCCCAGAGCAATTAGAGTGGTTCAAACAGCATGAGCGTTGGGAAGACTATTACAGCACATGGCGTTTTGTAGTGTTCTCTTATCACTATACTTCGAAAACGCAGACCGCCTTGCGTCAGGCTCAGGCGATGTTGAACGATGCCCAACAGCGCGACAATAACTATGGCAGGGCGTGGGCATACCAGCTGATGGGTAATATCTACAGCGATATAGGCCAGCACGATTTGGCAGCTGATGCTTTGCGGAAGAGTGTGGATTTGCTAAACAATGAAAAAGATGATACTGAGTATATTGATCAGGCCTACAATCTATTGTGTCAGGTACAGAACGAGCAAAAGGATTTCAAGTCTTTGGAGCAGTCGTGTGTAGCTTGGCGTCGGTCTTTGGACGAACGTGCTAAAAGGGACGGCAAGGAGAAGTGGAATCGCTCGTTTCTCAGCTTCCATCAGAACTACTTTAATATTCTGTTGTCCAAAGGTTTACTTGACGATGCTTTGCAAGAAATCCAACGCGCGGAGGAGTTGAACAAGCAGGTGGATAGCGATAACGAACTCGCCACTTTGTTACGCCATCATGCGCAACTTGCATTGAAACGAGGTGACGTACGCCGTGCGCTGATTTACAGCGATAGTCTGAACCATCTGGAACAAGGTCAGGGAAAGGGAGAACTGCTTCGGGCCGACATCCTATTGCAGGCAGGTCGCGGTGCGGAGGCTGCAGTCATCTACAAGGCCATCCTTGAGCAGCAGGACTCAGTGTACACTCGAGAGAGTCGTATGCAGTTAGACGAGCTCAATACATTATTCCGCTTGGATGAACTTCAAATGAAGGGCCAGCTGGAACGGTCGCGTTTCCTGACGGGTATTATCGCTATCGTCTTGGTGGGTCTGCTGATATTCCTGCTGTTCCGTTATCGGGCTGGCAAACGATTGGCTGTGGCGCATACAGCGTTGCAGCATGCCTATAGCCAGTTGGAGGAGACGACGACAGCCAAGGAGCGTATCGAGTCTGAGCTTCGTATTGCTCGCGACATCCAGATGTCTATGGTGCCCCATGTGTTCCCTAATCGTAAGGGACTTGACCTCTATGCTTCTATGACCCCAGCTCGCGAGGTTGGAGGCGACCTTTATAATTATGTACTTGCAGGCGATAAGCTTTATTTCTGTGTTGGCGACGTATCTGGGAAGGGAGTACCGGCATCTTTGTTCATGGCTCAGGTGACACGCCTCTTCCGTACGCTGGCAGGCCAGCAGATGATGCCTGCGGAGATCGTTACCCGTATGAATGCAGAATTGTCAGCCGATAATGAGCAAGGAATGTTTGTCACCATGTTCATTGGATTGGTTGATCTTCAGACAGGGCATCTTGATTACTGCAATGCGGGGCATAATCCTCCTGTGATTGGCGGCAGCAGTGCTCATGGTGAATTTCTGGAGATGTTGCCCAATGCTCCTATTGGATTGTGGCCAGATATGGTCTATGAGGGCGAACAGATAGAGAGCATCAAGGGACGTCCGTTGTTCATTTATACCGATGGTCTGAACGAGGCTGAGAACATCCAGCAACAGCAGTTTGGCGATGAGCGTTTGTTGCAGGTGTTACGCAGTACTCGTTTCGAAAGGGCCTCTCAGGTAGTATCGGTTCTCAATGAATCCGTCCTGCGCCATCGTCAAGGTGCTGAACCCAATGACGACTTGACGATGATGTGCTTGCGCATAGAGTGATTTGGAAAAATAAAATAAAATCTGCATTTCTTTTGTTTTTTTGCTCGATTTGCACTACCTTTGCAGGCTGTAAGAAAAACTAATATATATTTATGTATAGGACGAATACTTGTGGTGAGTTAAGGCTCGCCAATGTAGGTCAGCAGGTAACGCTGGCCGGATGGGTACAGAAAACGAGAAAGATGGGTGGAATGACTTTCGTCGATTTGCGTGACCGCTATGGTTTGACGCAGCTGGTGTTCGACGAGTCAAAGGATGCTGCCCTCTGTGAGCAAGCCAATCGCCTGGGGCGTGAATGGTGTATTCAGGTGAAAGGTGAAGTGAGCGAGCGTCAGGCTAAGAATTCCAAGATGCCTACTGGTGACATCGAGATTCTGGCTCAGGAGCTGAATGTGTTGAGTGAGAGTCAGACACCTCCGTTTACCATCGAGGACAATACCGATGGTGGTGACGATATCCGTATGAAGTACCGCTATCTCGATTTGCGCCGCTCGTGTGTGCGCAAGAATCTGGAACTGCGCCACCGTATGACCATTCTGATTCGAAACTTTTTGGATTCCAAGGATTTCATTGAGGTGGAGACACCTATCCTCATAGGTTCTACTCCAGAGGGAGCACGCGACTTTGTGGTGCCCTCGCGCATGAATCCTGGTCAGTTCTATGCACTGCCCCAGAGTCCTCAGACACTGAAGCAGTTGCTGATGGTGTCTGGGTTTGATCGCTACTTCCAGATAGCCAAGTGCTTCCGTGACGAAGACCTGCGTGCTGATCGTCAGCCAGAGTTCACGCAAATAGACTGCGAGATGTCGTTTGCCGATCAGGAAGACGTGCTGGAGATTTTCGAAGACCTTGCACGCCACCTGTTTAAGGAAGTTCGCGGTGTCGAACTCCCCAAACTGGAGCGAATGACCTGGCATGAAGCCATGCGTCGCTTTGGTTCCGATAAGCCCGATTTGCGCTTTGGCATGGAGTTTGTCGAGCTGATGGATGCGCTGAAAGGCACGGGCGAGTTCCCTGTATTCAATGAGGCAGAATATATTGGTGGCATCGTAGTTCCTGGTTGTGCAGACTATACCCGTAAACAGCTTGACCAGCTCACTGATTTCGTGAAGCGTCCTCAGGTAGGAGCCAAGGGCTTAGTATATGTCAAGTACAATACCGATGGTACGGTCAAGACGTCCATTGATAAGTTCTATACACCTGAAGTATGGGCCAAACTGAAGGAGAAGACGGGTGCAAAAGATGGTGACTTGGTACTTATCCTGAGTGGTGACAAAGCCAATAAGACGCGTACCCAACTCTGCACGCTGCGTTTGGAAATGGGCGATCGCTTAGGGCTGCGCGACAAGAATACATTTAAGTGTCTGTGGATTGTCGATTTCCCTCTGTTCGAGTGGAGCGACGAGGAGCAGCGTCTGATGGCTACCCATCATCCGTTCACGCTGCCTAATCCTGACGATATTCCCCTGCTTGATACTGCACCGGAGAAAGTACGCGCAGTGGCTTACGACTTTGTTTGTAACGGTATCGAAGTCGGTGGTGGCTCGCTGCGTATCCATGACGGAAAGCTTCAGGAGAAGATGTTCCAGATACTCGGTTTCTCGCCAGAACGGGCTATGGCTCAGTTCGGATTCCTTATCAATGCTTTCAAGTATGGAGCCCCCCCTCATGCAGGACTGGCCTTTGGACTGGATCGTTTTGTCAGCATCATGGCTGGTCTCGACAGCATCCGCGACTGCATTGCCTTCCCCAAGAACAATTCGGGTCGCGATGTGATGTTGGATGCACCAGGCGAACTTGACCCTAAACAGTTGGAAGAATTGCAGTTAGAAGTTCACTTGGCAGAATAGTGATTGACTTAGGTCAAGAATAAGTGTAAAAATAACAAAAAGCGGCTGTTTGCGATAACAACGATTCTGAAAAGTTCTTAAATTTGCAGCGTCAAAAAGAGATAGTTAGAAAATATCTAAATTCAATAGACTTAAATTTTTTAAAGAACTATGGCAGAAAAGAAAGTTACAAAGAAGGCCGCTGCTCCTAAGGCAGAAGAGGCAAAGAAGGCACCCGCCAAGAAGGCTGCTGTCAAGAAGGCAGCTGCAGTAGTAGTAAACGCAGAGAATGCTGGCTTTAAGGCTGGCGATGTATATCAGGCTCTGGCGGCTGCTGAGAAGGCTCTTAGCGTTAAGGAGATTGCCAAGGCAGCTAAGATCAGCGAAGAGGAGACTCTGCTGGGTCTGGGTTGGCTCTTTAAGGAGGGCAAGCTCGTTGCTGCTGACGAAAAGATTACACTTGCTTAATCAAATCACAAGAAGCATAAAAGGGCTGGTAGGCTGCAAGGGCATACCAGTCTTTTTTAGTTGAGAATTGACAGTTCTCTCTTCGAGAGTGTGGCTTCGCAATGAGAGTTGACAGTTATTTTTTAGCATTTTAAAGTCTTGAGTTACGACCAGCAGATATTGAAGGTGCTTATGGAAGCAGGCGAACGTGGTGTCAGTGTGCAGGCTATTGTCAAGCATGTGTTCAACATGAACTCTACGTTTTTCTCGCAGCCAGATTATGATGAGTTGCGTGTCTACGTGCAGCAGTATTTGTTGCGCAACTCCAAATCTGCTCATTCCCTCGTAGAGAGCACTGGGCGCAGGGGCTATTATCGTCTGAATGCCAGTGGCTCTGCTGATGCCCAGCAGTTGATGCTTCAGTTTCGTGACGATCTTGAGGATGAAAAGAAAGAGGAGAAGCCCCAACAGGACCTCTCACTCAGTTTGTTTTGATTGTTTTCGAGACGGCGAGATGCCGATATTTCGATATGCCGATATTTCGATATGTCGATTACAATGCTCCTTTGGTGGAGGGCAGTTCGTAGTGATAGACATCGCGACGGACAGCCATCTTGAGCGAACGTGCCAATGCCTTGAAAATACCTTCAATCTTGTGGTGCTCATTGCCTCCTTCTGCCTTGATGTTGAGGTTCATCTTAGCTGCATCGCTGAGGCTCTTGAAGAAGTGCAGAAACATCTCCGTAGGCATGTCGCCAATCTTTTCGCGAAGGAAGACAGCATCCCATACCAGCCAGGGTCGTCCGCCAAAGTCGAGTGCTACAGAGCATAGGCAGTCGTCCATAGGCAGGCAGTAGCCGTAGCGCTCAATGCCGCGCTTGTCGCCCAGGGCCTTGAGCAGACATTCGCCCAGCGTGAGTGCAGTGTCCTCGATGGTATGGTGCTCGTCTACGTGCAGGTCACCCTTGGCATGTATCGTGAGGTCTATCATGCCATGCTTGCCAATCTGCTCCAGCATGTGGTCGAAGAATCCCAATCCCGTCTGAATGTCGCAGTGTCCGTTGCCGTCGAGGTCAAGGCTGACGTAGATATCCGTCTCCTTGGTGGTGCGTCGCAGTTCGGCTTTGCGCTCTCCACCATAGGCTATCTCTGCAATCTTGTCCCATGAGTCGGGTGTGGTAGGGGATACCTGTAGGAATTTGCATCCGATGTTCTCAGCGAACTGGCGGTCCGTCTCGCGGTCACCGATGACGTATGAGTTCTGGATGTCGTATTCCTCTGAGTTCATGTATTTCTCTACCAGTCCTGTGTTCGGCTTTCGCGTAGGAGCATTGTCCTGGGGGAAGTGCGGGTCGATAAGTATTTCGTCGAACTCCACTCCTTCGCCCTTCAGGGTGTCGAGGATGAAGTTTTGTACAGGCCAGAATGTGTTCTCAGGGAAAGCCTCTGTACCCAACCCGTCTTGGTTGCTCACCATGACGAACAGATAATCGGTATGCTGGCGCAGAAACACGAGGTTGCTGATGGCACGGGGCACGAACTGTAGTTTCTCGAACGAGTCAATCTGCTCGTCTTCCGGTTCACGGATGATGGTTCCGTCGCGGTCGATAAATAGGATTCTCTTCATTGTATTTCCTTTGATTGTTGTTTGCGTTCCTGTTGTGTGGCCTCGATGGAGCCATAAGCATAGTAGTTGTGTACCAGCGTTATCTGGAAGACGTAGAAGTTGATGAAGTTACATAGCGTGAAGGTGGCGAAGGTGAGCCAGGGCATATAGGACGGCATGCCCAGAGGGTCTCCCATCAGTAGTCCTGTCTGTGCCTGCTGGTTGGCAAACTGCAGGATGCTGGCGGGCAGGGTAATGATGAATGAGGCAATGGCCACCATGAGTGTGCTTGCAAAGAAGACGAGGAAGAGCATTCCCCAGTGTCGTGCGCCTGTTCCGTAAGATTGCCTGAGCGTGCTCCAATAGGTTGCTGGTGGTTCCATGATGTATTTCATCAGCACGTACATCAGGGGCAGTGCTGCCAGCATGACAATGAGTATGTAGACGGTGAGTGCGCCCAGCGTTGTGATATAGTGTCGCAAGACGAATCCTGGACTCATCGCCTCGGCAGTGGCCAGGGCGGCAGCGAAGAGCACCATAGGCACCATCCATACCAATAGCGTGAGCAGACAGCCTTTCAGTGTGCGCCCCATCAGTTTTGGCGATGCTGTGAGCCAGCTGGGAGGAGTGGTGATGTTGCCCGTCTCCTTGTGTTCTTTCAACTTGTTGAGAATGGGTGCCGACCCCAGATAAAGCGTGACCGTGACCAGCAGCAACAGTGCAAGTATTTCCATCAGCGTGATGCTGTATTGCTGGAGGGTGGTTGCAAAGATACCCTGATAGACAGCCATCTGTTGCATCATGGCCATCGTAATTTCAGGAATTTTGATAGTTGCCAGTGTTCCCAGTGCACCACAGCAGAGCGCATAGATTGTCACCATCTGCCACGATGCCTTGAACAGGGGGCGGAATTTTTCAGTAAATAGCCTGATGCCCGTGGTCAGCACACGGCGGTAGCTGCGGGCTTTCATCAGGCTCATATCAACTTGCTTTTCCATCGTTTATGTTTTTTTGTGCTGCAAAGGTACAAAAATTATCCAAAAATTAGTAACTTTGCAAGCGAAATATGAAAAATATCAAGTGGGGCTTCATCGGATGCGGTGATGTCGTAGAGAAGAAAAGCGGCCCAGCCTTCTCGGAGGTGGAGGGCTCGAGTGTTGTTGCCGTCATGGCTCGCAGTGAGCGTCATGCCCGCAGTTATGCTGAGCGTCATGGTATTCCTCGTTGGTATACCGATGCCCAGGAGTTGATAGATGACGATGAGGTGAATGCCGTCTATGTGGCCACTCCTCCGTCGAGCCACGCCACCTATGCTATCATGGCCATGAAGGCAGGCAAGGCGGTGTATGTGGAGAAGCCCTTGGCATCGAGCTATGAGGACTGTGCGCGTATCAATCGCGTGTCCGAGCAGACGGGTGTGCCCTGCTTTGTAGCCTACTATCGTCGCAAATTGCCCTATTTCGAGAAGGTGAAGGAGATTGTGGAGCGTGGTGTCATAGGTAAGGTGGTGAATGTGCAGGTGCGCTTTGCTGCCTGTCCGCGCGAGGGTGACGATGCGGTTCCAGCAGAGCAGCCTTGGCGTGTTCAGCCCGATATTGCGGGTGGTGGCTATTTCTACGATATGGCTCCCCATCAGCTCGACTACCTCCAGCAGCTGTTTGGTGTCATCGTCGAGGCTCGTGGCATCTGTGCCAATCGCGGAGGGCTCTACAAGGCAGAGGACACGGTGAACGCCTGCTTCGAGTTTGAGGGCGGTCTGTCGGGTTCTGGCTCCTGGTGCTTTGTGGCCCATGAGTCTGCCTGTGAAGACCGCATCCACCTGATAGGCAATCGTGGGGCCGTATCATTCTCCGTCTTCGACTTCCAGCCTATCCACCTCTATACGATGCAGGGCGAGGAGAATTTTGCGGTGCCCAATCCACCTTATGTACAGGCTCCGCTTATCAAGAATGTGATAGAACATCTGCAGGGATTGGGTGTCTGCGACAGCACCAGCGAGTCTGCAACTCCCGTCAATTGGGCTCTGGACCGTATCTTGGGAAAATTCTGACATGATGCGTAAGGTGGCTGCGATAGTGATGTTGATGCTGAGTCTGGCGGCCTTAGGCTCCGATACGCTGCGTCTGGCGCCCTTGGGGGGCGACACGCTAAGCATGCCGAAGCCCAAGAAGGCAGGCTGGCTGAAACGGCTCATCGACAGCTTCAGCGACCAGGATACCCTCTATGTAGAGCCCCAGCACTACAACTGGGCATTGATGGGACAGGCGATAGTGACCTACGACTACTACCGTCTGAGCACTTCGGGCGACAAGGGGCAGTCTATTTCGTTCTCGCCTCAGACGGATATCCGCTTCGGCCCTTATTTTGGCTGGCGGTGGGTATTCCTGGGACTTACCGTTGACCTGCGTAATCTGAATATATTCAACAAGAGACCTAAGTTCGAACTCGATGCCAGCATTTATAGTGCCCGCTTTGGTGCCGATGTGTTCTTCCGCCGAACGGTGAACGACTATAAGATTCGCAACGTCAACATGGGTCCCCATATCAACACAGACCCTCTGAATGGCGTTGACTTTGACGGGCTGGAGGTGAGCATCACGGGTGTCAATCTCTACTATATCTTCAACTATCGCCACTTTTCCTATCCTGCCGCCTTTGCCCAAAGCTCGTGCCAAAAGATTAGCTGCGGCTCATGGATGGCCGGTCTGGGCTATCTGACCAATCATATCGATTTCGACTACCGCCGCCTGGAGGCGTTGGCAAAGGAGCGGCTTGGGCAAACGGTACAGCTGGACAGCAGTTTCAACTTCGGCAGTGTGAAATATCGTGACGTGAGCGCCTCGGTGGGCTATGCCTACAACTGGGTGTTTGCGCGCAACTGGCTGCTATGCTCCAGCCTCTCGCTGGCATTGGCCTATAAGAAATCGTACTCGGAGAACGAGAGCGAGAAAGCCGAGGGCTTCAGCTTCAATAACTTCAATATTGACGGCATCGGGCGTTTCGGACTGGTGTGGAACAATACCAAGTGGTATGCTGGTGCCTCCGCCATCGTGCGCGCCTATAACTATCACAAGTCGCGCTTTGCCACTAACAACATCTTTGGCGACTTTAATATCTACTTCGGATTAAACTTTGGCCCTCGTGGGCCGTATAAAAAGAAAAGGTAGCGAGTGAATATGAGTAAGTTTATATATAATGTACACGCGCGTGGAATGATGGTGGCGGTCATCGTTTTCATGCTTTCATGCTTCCTCCCCTCCATTCTTCAGGCGCAGGTAACCTACGAGCGACAGGACAGCCTCACCGTCTGCCGGCTGTTGCAGAAGAGCCATTGCCAGACAGATGTGCTCACGCTGGCCCGCCACTTTCTGGGTGTGCCCTATGTAGCCCACACGCTGGAGGTGAACGGCGAGGAGCAGCTGGTGGTGAACACGCGCCAGTTGGACTGCACCACGTTAGTGGAGACGGTCAGTGCCCTGAAACTCTGCGCAGAGCAGGGTAAACGTTCGTGGAACGATTATCTTGAGGCCTTGCGCCAGCTGCGCTATCGTGGTGGGAAACTGGAGGGCTATGCCTCGCGACTGCACTATTTCACCGACTGGATTCGAGACAAAGTGCACATGAGACTCGTGGATGATATCCAGCAGCCCAACCCGCCCTTCACTGCTGTTCAGCAGGTCGGCGTCAGCTATATGAGCAAGCACCCTGATGCTTACAAGGCGTTGAAGGCTCACCCAGAGCTGGTGCCTGTCATCGCCCGTCAGGAGCAGTCGCTCACGGGGCTGAAGGTGCGCTATATTCCCAAGTCGGCAGTCAAGAATACGGCGCTGATGCGCCAAACCGTCAAGGACGGCGATATTCTGGCCATCACGTGCACGAAGGCGGGCCTCGACATTGCCCATCTGGGCTTTGCCGTCTGGCGGGCCGACGGGTTGCATCTGCTCAATGCCTCGCAATTACGCCACAAGGTGGTGGAGGAGCCCATGACGCTGCGCCGTTATCTCTCGAAGCATCCTACGTTTACTGGCATTCGTGTGGTCAGACTGAAATGAGAGTTGAAAGTATCATCAAAAATATAAGAAGAATATGGAATTACCTGAATTTATGAACTATGCCAACAGGTTCTCGAAGAAGGACTTTGTTGAGAAGATTGCCCGTATTGCCAAGAGTGCTGGTGCGAAACTGGTGTATGCAGCGCTGATACTCTACTATACGTTGCAGAGTGACAAGGTGAGTGCCACCAACAAGGCGATGATTATCGGAGCGTTGGGCTACCTGATCAGTCCGCTCGATGTGGTGCCCGATGCCATTCCCATTGCTGGCCTGGCCGACGACCTGGGCGTGCTGGTATATGTGCTGAAGAAGGTGTGGACTGATGTCGATCCCGATATTCAGACCAAGGCCCGCGAGCGGCTGTCGAAGTGGTTCGACGAGGACGAGATTGCCGAGATCAACGACCTCTTTACAGGCGAGAAGTAATCCATGATAAAAGAGTATCAGATACGTGTCCAGCCCCATGTAGCAGCCAACGAGCGTGCCCTGCGCGAGTATGTGGCCGAGACCGAGGGCTTCGACGTGCGCACGCTGACAGCCCTGCGCATCCTGCGTCGTAGCATCGATGCCCGCCAGCGTACCATCTTCGTTAATCTGAAGGTGCGCGCCTACATCAACGAGCAGCCCCATGACGACGAGTATCAGCGTGTACATTATCCTGATGTGTCCGAGGGGCGTCAGGTGATAGTGGTGGGGGCTGGTCCTGGCGGACTGTTTGCTGCGCTGCGGCTCATCGAACTGGGCTTGCGTCCCATCGTGGTGGAGCGTGGCAAGGATGTACACGAGCGTAAGCGCGACTTGGCACAGATAGCCCGTACGCAGCAGGTGGACAGCGAGAGCAACTACTGCTTTGGCGAGGGTGGGGCAGGTGCCTACTCTGATGGTAAGCTCTACACGCGCTCCAAGAAGCGCGGCTCGACGGAGAAGATTCTCAACGTGTTCTGCCAGCATGGAGCATCGACGAATATTCTGGCTGATGCCCATCCGCATATCGGTACGGACAAGCTGCCGCGAGTGATAGAGAACATGCGCCAGACTATCTTGCGTGCTGGCGGCGAGGTGCATTTCCAGACGCGCATGACACAGCTGCTCATCGAGGGTCGGCGAGTGGTGGGCTGCCTGTGCGAGGAACGGGTTGGTTGCGACACAGTCGCAACATGCGGAAACGGCAAGGACGGCAAGGACGGCGGCATGCTCGAATTGCGCGGCCCCGTAATATTGGCTACGGGCCATTCCGCCCGCGATGTCTATCGCTATCTGGCAGATGCTGGCATCGAGATAGAGGCTAAAGGTATTGCCGTGGGCGTGCGACTGGAGCATCCTGCCCAGCTCATCGACCAGATACAGTATCACTCGCCCAAAGGTCGCGGCCGCTATCTGCCTGCTGCCGAGTATTCGTTTGTCACGCAGGTCGACGGAAGGGGTGTCTATTCGTTTTGTATGTGCCCAGGCGGATTCGTCATCCCTGCTGCCACCGACAAGGAGCAGATAGTGGTCAACGGCATGAGCCCTTCCAATCGCGGCGGGCAGTGGTCTAATTCAGGTATGGTGGTGGAACTGCGGCCGGAGGACCTGATGAGCGAAGGGCTGCTTCAAGACACCACACAGCCGACGACAGGGTCTGCCGCTGAGCGTGCACTGGCCGTGATGCACTTTCAGGAACAGCTGGAGCGCACCTGCTGGCAGCAGGGTAACCGCCGCCAGACGGCACCTGCCCAGCGCATGGCAGACTTTGTGAACGGGCGGCTGAGCTATGACCTGCCCAAGAGTTCCTATGCTCCAGGGCTTCTCTCGTCGCCCCTCCATTTCTGGATGCCCCAATTCGTGAGCCGCCGACTGCAGGAGGGTTTTCGCGTGTTTGGCCGTCAGAGTCATGGCTTCCTTACCAACGAGGCGGTGATGATTGGTGTCGAGACCCGTACTTCTTCGCCCGTGCGTATCGTTCGCGACGCAGAGACGCTGATGCACGTCCGCCTGGAGGGTCTTTTCCCTTGCGGCGAGGGTGCCGGCTATGCTGGGGGCATCGTCTCGGCGGGTGTCGACGGTGAGCGCTGCGCAGAGATGTGTGCCGCCTGGCTGCAATCAGCTACAGGCACCAAAGAATAAAAAAATACAAAAATTTCCTTTAATATTCGGTTTTCTATTCTTTTTATATTATCTTTGCAGATTAGTAGCAACAAACTATTCTAAAAACCAAAATACAAATTTATGCTATCACAACAAGATTTACAGCAGTTGGCTCAGAAGGGAATCTCTGAGGCACAGATTGAGAAACAGTTAGGCGAGTTCAAGACTGGCTTCCCGTTCCTGAAACTGGAGGCCGCAGCCGCCATCGGCAAGGGCATCATTGCCCCTACGGCAGGCGACCGCCAGCAGTATGTCGAAGCCTGGGAGCAGTATAAGGCCGCAGGTAAGAAGGTGGTGAAGTTTGTGCCCGCATCGGGTGCCGCCAGCCGCATGTTCAAGGATATGTTCGCCTTTGTCGATGCCAAGTACGACGTGCCCACCACCGACTTCGAGAAGAAATATTTCGACAACATCGAGAAGTTTGCCTTCTACAGCGAGCTCGATGCCGTATGCAAGAAGAACTGTGGCAAGGGCGTGAAGGAGCTGATGGCCGCCGGCGACTACAAGGCCGTGGCCGCCCAGATGCTGAAACCCGAGGGACTGAACTACGGACAGCTGCCCAAGGGATTGCTCCTGTTCCACAACTACTCCGAGGGTGCTCGCACTCCGATGGAGGAGCATCTGGTGGAGGGAGCCCTCTATGCGGCTTCCAATGGTGAGTCGCACGTCCACTTCACTGTCTCGCACGAGCACATGGAGCTGTTCAAGCAGAAGGTAGCCCAGAAGGCCGACTTCTATGCCCAGAAGTATGGGGTGAAGTACGACATCTCGTTCTCAGAGCAGAAGCCCTCTACCGACACCATTGCCGCCAACCCCGACGGCACCCCGTTCCGCAATGCTGACGGCTCATTGCTGTTCCGCCCGGGTGGTCACGGTGCACTGATAGAGAACCTGAACGAGATTGATGCCGACATCATCTTCGTGAAGAATATCGACAACGTGGTGCCCGACCGTCTGAAGCAGGATACCGTGGAGTGGAAGCAGGTCATTGCCGGCGTGCTGGTCAGCCTGCAGAAGAGGGCCTTCGAGTACCTGCGCCTGCTGGATACGGGCAGATACAGCCACGAGCAGATTGAGGAGATGATTCGCTTCGTACAGCAAGACCTCTGCTGCCGCAAGGCCGATATCAAGGAGCTGGAGGATGCCGAGCTGGTTATCTACCTGCGCAAGAAGCTCAACCGCCCCATGCGCGTCTGCGGCGTGGTGAAGAATGTCGGCGAGCCTGGCGGCGGTCCGTTCCTCACCTACAATCAGGACGGCACCGTAAGTCTGCAGATTCTCGAGTCGAGCCAGATAGACAAGTCGAACAAGGAGTATATGGAGATGTTCACCAAGGGCACCCACTTCAACCCTGTCGACCTGGTATGCGCTGTGAAGGACTACAAGGGTCAGCCCTTCGACCTGCCCAAGTATGTCGATCCCACCACGGGCTTCATCTCGCAGAAGTCGAAGAGCGGCAAGGAGCTGCAGGCATTGGAGTTGCCCGGCCTCTGGAACGGTGCCATGAGCGACTGGTCGACCGTCTTCGTGGAAGTACCTCTGGCCACCTTCAATCCCGTCAAGACCGTCAACGACCTCCTGCGTGACCAGCATCAGTAAGCGGATACGTTACAAGCGTATAGTAAAATGTGATGATTAGCTTTTCCCTGCTTCGCGTCTTGCGAAGCAGGGCTTTTTTTAGTATACCATTGAAAAAAATGGCGATTTGTTTGGCGGTTTCGCAAAAAAGACGTACTTTTGCAGGCAATTTTTAGAAAACAGCAACAAAATGAGAAGTTTCAATCTGATTAGCAACCTGATTATTATTCGACTGCGTAAAGTGGTCGGAAGTGATAAGGCGTGCATGTAATTTGAAGATATAAAGCAAACGACGATAAGGGCCTTTCTCACTTCCGAGTGTGAAGGGCTTTTTTCGTAGTCGTATGACCGAGACATAAAAATTTTTAACGACACAATAAAAAACAGAACTAAGATGAACGACAGATTGTTTATATTCGACACGACGCTCCGTGACGGCGAGCAGGTGCCTGGGTGCCAGCTCAACACCGTAGAGAAGATTCAGGTGGCCAAGGCGCTGGAGCTGTTGGGTGTCGATGTGATTGAAGCAGGATTTCCTGTGTCGAGCCCTGGCGACTTCCACTCGGTGATCGAGATTTCGAAAGCCGTCACGTGGCCCACCATTTGTGCACTGACGCGAGCCGTAGAGCACGACATCGACGTGGCTAACGAGGCCCTGCAGTATGCCAAGCACAAGCGCATACACACGGGTATCGGCACCAGCGACGAGCATATCAAGTACAAATTCAACTCTACGCGCGAGGAGATTATAGAGCGCGCCGTCCGTGCTACGAAGTATGCCAAGCGCTATGTGGAGGACGTAGAGTTCTACTGCGAGGATGCAGGACGTACGGACAACGAGTATCTGGCACAGGTGGTAGAGGCTGTCATCAAGGCTGGTGCCACCGTGGTGAACATCCCCGATACGACAGGCTACTGTCTGCCTCAGGAGTACTACGAGAAGATAAAATATCTGAAGGAGCACGTGGACGGCATCGACCGCGCCGTCATCTCCACCCACTGCCACAACGACCTGGGCATGGCAACGGCCAACACCTTTAATGGCGTGATGGCGGGTGCCCGCCAGGTGGAGGTGACCATCAACGGAATCGGAGAGCGTGCCGGCAATACCTCGCTCGAAGAGATTGCCATGATACTGAAGTGCCATCACGCGCTGGGCATCGACACCAATATCAATACGACGAAAATCTATCCCACGAGCCGCATGGTGTCGAGCCTGATGAACATGCCCGTGCAGCCCAACAAGGCCATCGTAGGCCGCAACGCCTTTGCACACTCCAGCGGTATCCATCAGGACGGTGTGCTGAAGAATGTGCATACCTATGAAATCATGGACCCCAAGGATGTGGGCATCGACGACAACTCCATCGTGCTGACAGCGCGCTCTGGGCGTGCCGCCTTGAAATACCGACTGATGGTGAACGGGGTGGAGCTCAGCGAGGAGAAACTGGATAAGGTATATGAGAAATTCCTCCAGCTGGCTGACAAGAAGAAAGAGGTGACGGATGTCGACGTGCTGATGCTGGCTGGTGCTGACACCGCCGAGGCGCATGCCGTGAAGCTCGACTTCCTGCAGGTGACGACGGGTAAGGGGGTGAAGAGTGTGGCCAGCATCGGACTGGACATCTCGAATCAGAAGTTCGAGGCTGCTGCATCGGGCAACGGACCTGTCGATGCGGCCATCAAGGCACTCAAGAAGATTATCCAGAAGCAGATGACGCTGAAGGAGTTTACCATCCAGGCCATCTCGAAGGGCTCCGACGACGTGGGTAAGGTGCACATGCAGGTGGAGTACGACGGCAGTCTCTACTACGGCTTTGGTGCCAACACCGACATCGTGACGGCATCGGTAGAAGCATATATCGACTGTATCAACAAGTTTAAGAAATAAGCAAGCGTATGAATACACTTTTCGACAAGATATGGGACAAGCACGTGGTGCAGGTAGTAGACGACGGTCCCACACAACTGTATATTGATCGCCTCTATTGTCACGAGGTGACCTCACCGCAGGCCTTCGAGGGCATGAGGACCAGGGGGCTGAAGTGCTTCCGTCCAGAACAGATATTCTGTATGCCCGATCATAACACTCCTACGCACGACCAGGACAAACCCATCGAGGACCCCGTCAGTGCCAAGCAGGTGGCTACGCTGGCCAAGAATGCCAAGGACTTCGGACTGACCCACTTTGCCATGAACTCACGCGACAACGGCATCATCCACGTGGTGGGACCTGAAAAGGGACTGTCGCTGCCGGGTATGACCATCGTCTGCGGCGACAGCCATACTTCGACACATGGTGCTGTGGGGGCAGTAGCCTTTGGCATCGGCACCTCAGAGGTGGAGATGGTGATGGCCTCGCAATGTATCCTGCAGCAGAAGCCCAAGTCGATGCGCATCACCATCAACGGACAGTTGCAACAGGGGGTGACAGCCAAGGATGTGGCACTTTATCTGATGAGTCAGCTCACGACCTCAGGAGCTACAGGCTACTTCGTCGAGTATGCGGGCGAGGTGGTGCGCAACCTCTCTATGGAGGGTCGGCTGACGCTCTGCAACCTCTCGATAGAGATGGGTGCCCGTGGCGGATTCATCGCCCCTGACGAGGTGACCTTTGCCTATCTGAAAGGTAGGGAGTATGCTCCCAAGGGCGAGGCGTGGGATCAAGCCGTAGCCTATTGGAAGACACTACGGAGCGACGACGATGCCGTGTTTGATAAGGAACTGACGTTCAGCGCCGAAGACATCGAACCGCGAGTGACTTACGGAACGAATCCAGGCATGGGCATAGGCATCACACAGGCTATTCCGCAGACGGCTGCCGAGGCCAAAATGCCTGAGGCAGGATTCCAGAAAGCACTCGACTATATGGGATTCAAGGCTGGCGAACGGCTGTTGGGCAAGAAGATAGACTACGTCTTCTTGGGCGCTTGTACCAATGGGCGTATCGAGGACTTCCGCGCCTTTGCCTCTATCGTCAAGGGCAGGAAGAAGGCTGTCGATGTGGTGGCATGGCTCGTGCCCGGCTCATGGGCGGTCGACCAGCAGATTCGTCAGGAGGGACTGGACAAGGTGCTCGCCGAGGCGGACTTCGAGATCCGACAGCCTGGCTGTTCGGCCTGTCTGGCGATGAATGACGACAAGGTGCCTGCGGGCAAGTATGCCGTCTCTACCTCCAACCGCAACTTCGAGGGACGGCAAGGGCCCGGCTCGCGCACCATCCTCGCCTCGCCGCTTGTGGCAGCGGCTGCAGCAGTAACTGGAGTAATAACCGATCCACGTACACTATTATGAAACAGAAATACAATATCATCACCAGCACCTGCGTACCCCTGCCGTTGGAGAACGTAGACACCGACCAGATTATCCCTGCCCGTTTCCTCAAGGCCACCACCAAGGAGGAGAAGTTTTTTGGCGACAACCTCTTCCGCGACTGGCGATACCATGCTGACGGCACGCTGAACAAGGATTTCGTGCTCAACAATCCTACCTACGGAGGCTGTATCCTCGTGGCTGGCAAGAACTTCGGCTCAGGCTCCAGTCGTGAGCATGCGGCATGGGCCATTGCGGGCTACGGATTCCGCGTGGTCATCAGCTCGTTCTTTGCGGATATCCATAAAAATAATGAACTGAACAACTTCGTGCTGCCAGTAGTGGTGACAGAGGATTTCCTCGCAGAACTCTTCGACAGCATCCGTCAAGACCCCAAGATGGAGGTGGAGGTAGACCTGCCCAACCAGACGGTGGCCAACAAGGCCACGGGACGGCAGGAGCACTTCGACATCAACGGCTATAAGAAGCATTGCCTGATGAACGGATTGGACGACATCGACTTCCTGGTGGAAAACAAAGACAAGATAGAACAATGGGAACAGCGCAACAAGTAAACAGCTATCAGCGCATACCGCCCTTCGTCGAGATCATGGACTCCACGCTGCGCGACGGCGAGCAGACCAACGGGGTGTCATTCCTGCCGCATGAGAAGCTGGTCATGGCGCGCAAGCTGTTGCACGACCTGAATGTAGACCGCATTGAGGTGGCTTCGGCTCGTGTCAGCGAGGGTGAAAAAGAGGCGGTGAGCATGATTTGCCGTGCTGCCGCCCAGGTGGGCAAGCTCGATAGGGTAGAGGTGTTGGGATTTGTTGACGGCGGCAAGTCGATAGACTGGATTGCCGATTGTGGCGGTAAGGTCATCAACCTGCTGGCCAAGGGCTCACTCAAGCATTGCATCCATCAGCTGCACAAGACCCCAGAGGAGCATATTGCCGACATACGTCGCGAGATAGCTTACGCACATGAGAAAGGACTGAGCGTCAACCTCTATCTGGAGGACTGGTCGAACGGTATGAAGGATTCGCCAGACTATGTCTATCAGCTCATGGATGCGCTGGTCTGTGACCATCCAGCTGCTCAACAAGAGGCGGATGCAAATAATGTTCAATGTTCAATGTCCAATGTTCAATGTAAAGTTCGTCGCTTCATGCTGCCCGACACCTTAGGCGTGATGAATCCCCTGCAGGTGATTGAGTACTTCCGCAAGATGATCAAACGCTATCCAGAAGTGCACTTCGACTTCCATGCCCATAACGACTACGACTTGGCGGTCTCTAACTCGCTGGCTGCCGTGCTCAGCGGTGCCAAGGGACTGCACGTCACCGTCAACGGCCTGGGAGAGCGTTGTGGCAATGCTCCGCTGGCCTCCGTACAGGCTATCCTGAAAGACCAGTTCCACGCCAAGACCAACATCGTGGAGAGCCAGCTCAACGACCTCTCGCGCATGGTGGAGAGCTTCAGCGGCATCAGCGTGGCACCCAACCAGCCTATCGTGGGCGAGAATGTGTTCACACAGGTGGCGGGCGTACATGCTGACGGCGACTCGAAGGACAACCTCTACTACAACGAGCTGATGCCTGAGCGGTTTGGGCGCAAGCGGGAGTATGCCTTAGGCAAGAACTCTGGGCGCGCCAACATTGCCAAAAACCTGGAGGAGCTCGGGCTGGAGCTGACGCCAGAGCAGACGCGTCGCGTCACCCAGCGCATCACGGAGCTTGGCGACAGAAAGGAGATCGTGACGCAGGAAGACCTTCCTTATATCGTGGCCGATGTGCTGAAACACGACGGCTCGGAAGACAAGGTGCGGCTGGTGAGCTATCAGGTGTCGACGGCCTATGGCCTGAAGCCTGGTGCCAACGTGCGGGTGGAGATCAACGGACGGCAGTATGAGGCTGGTGCTACGGGCGACGGACAGTACGACGCCTTCGTCAAGGCCCTGCGCTTCATCTATCGCAAGTACCTCGGTCGCACGTTTCCTATCCTCGCCAACTATCAGGTGTCTATCCCCCCTGGCGGACGTACGGATGCCTTGGTGCAGACGGTGATTTCGTGGCACTATCACGACGGGCTGTTGCGTACTCGAGGGCTGGATGCCGACCAGACGGAAGCCGCCATCAAGGCTACCTTCAAGATGCTGAACATCGTGGAGAATGACTTTGCAAAATGAATTACTAAAAAGTTTAAAATATGAAACTAAAGATTGCTGTTTTGCCTGGTGATGGTATCGGGCCGGAGATTATGAAACAAGGTGTGGCCGTGATGGACGCTATAGCCCAGAAGTGCGGACACGAGTTTGAATACGAGGAGGCACTGGTGGGTGCCTGCGCCATCGAGGCGTGTGGCGATGCTTATCCCGCTGCTACCCACGACGTATGCATGCGGGCTGATGCCGTGCTGTTTGCGGCGGTGGGCGACTTGAAGTATGACAATAATCCCACACTGAAGATGCGTCCTGAAACGGGACTGCTGGCTATGCGCAAAAAGCTGGGCCTCTATGCCAATGTGCGTCCGGTGGCTACGTTCGACTGTCTGCTGCACAAGTCGCCGCTGAAGGAGGAACTGCTTCGTGGTGCAGACTTCGTGGTCATCCGCGAGTTGACGGGCGGCATGTATTTTGGCGAGAAATACCAGGATGATGACAAGGCATTCGATACGAACGTCTATACGCGTCCTGAGATTGAGCGCATCCTGAAGGTGGCCTTCGAGATGGCGATGTCGAGACACAAGCACCTGACGGTGGTCGACAAGGCCAACGTGTTGGCTTCGAGCCGTCTGTGGCGGCAGATTGCCAAGGAGATGGAGTCGCAGTATCCTGAGGTAACCACTGACTATATGTTTATCGACAATGCTTCCATGCGCGTGCTGACGGAACCACGGTTCTTTGATGTCATCGTGACGGAGAATACCTTTGGAGACATCCTGACCGATGAGACCTCGTGCATCACGGGCTCGATGGGACTGCAGCCCTCGTCGTCGTTGGGCGAGCATACGCCGCTGTTCGAACCTGTGCATGGCTCGTGGCCGCAGGCTGCCGGACAGAATATTGCCAACCCGCTGGCACAGATTCTCTCTGCAGCCATGCTGTTGGAGCATTTCGGACTGAATAAGGAGGGCGCACTCGTCCGCCAGGCTGTCAATGCCTCGCTCGATGCCAATGTGCGTACGCCCGAAATCCAGGTAGAGGGTGGTGCTAAATATGGTACGAAGGAAGTGGGTCAGTGGATTGTGGATTATATCTTAAAGGCATGAAACAGATCATCAATCCCCAGCGCTTCCTGCCAGTCCGGTGCCTTCAGGCCTCCCAGCGCTCTCTGGCAACCTCGCGGCTTCTGGCATCCCTTCGCATGTTTGTTTTGTATGTTGCGATTTTATCGCAACTCCCTCTCCACGCCCAGGATACCCAGCGCTGGCGCGATTCGCTGACAGTGCTCAACAAGCTGATAGCCACCAGTAAATGGTCTACCGACCTGCATCTGCGCAAGGCTACGGCCAACCTCGAACTGAAGCAGTGGCAATATGCTGTCGACGAGTATGCCCTTGTCTTGCAACATGAGCCACGCAATCCCGCAGCCCTCTTCTACAGGGCATATGCCAACACGCATCTGCGACGCTTCGACATGGCTCGTAACGACCTGAACGACCTGCTGATATTCCTGCCTCGCCATTTCGAGGCGCGGCTGTCGCTGGCTGTCGTGCTGCAGCAGATGGGACGCAAGCAGGATGCCCTCGATCAGCTGAACCAGGCTATCGAGATGCATACGGACTCTGCTGTGGCCTATGCCGCCCGTGCCAATCTGGAGCGCGACATGAAGCTGGACGATGCAGCCCTCTACGACTGGCGCAGGGCTGAGCTGCTCGCTCCTCGCGACCCTTTATATGTGGTGTCGCACGTAGACCTGTTGCTGGTGCTCGAGCGCCGCGAGGAAGCGCGGCGGGTGCTCGATGATGCGGTGCGGCGAGGCATTCCTCGTGGCATGTTGAACGAATGGTTCCAGAAGACTAAACGTCGATGATATGAGGAGAAAGAAGAAACATCCCTCTAAACTGCAGTTCTTCGTTGGATTCTTTGCCATCGTGGCCGCGCTTGCTGTTGTCAGGCATCTGCCTTCTGGCACTGACGATGCGCAGAATGCGACTATCGCTGCTCCGTTGAAGTCGACCGGCCATCGCATCCTCTCTGTGCCAAGCTATAGGGATGCTTTCCCGGATGCTCAGGATGTGCAGATTGTAGCCGCTGAGCGGTGGGGCGTGCGACCTGTCAAGAATCGCGATGATGCCGAGAAACGCAAGAAGGAACTGGTGTATGTGGGCGAAAGCCCTTACTATCATGTCGACCGGCTCAGCAACAGCATCCCGTATCTGGTGCCTCGCGCTGCCATCCTGTTGCAAGACATCGGACAGGCTTTCTACGACAGCCTCTATGTCAAGTCGGTGCCACTCAATAAGATTATCGTCACCAGTGTGCTGCGGTCGATGGACGATGTGGCACACCTGCAGCGCCACAACCTGAACGCTACGGAGCGGTCGTGCCATCTCTTCGGCACCACCTTCGACATCTGCTATAACCGTTATCATCCCGTCAGCCAGCCCGTGCGCGACGACACGTTGAAATGGGTGCTTTCCGAGGTGCTGCGCGACAAGCGCGAGGAAGGGCGCTGTTATGTCAAGTATGAGGTCAAGCAAGGATGTTTCCACCTTACGGTGCGATAATTCCGGCTGTCGAGAGTAGAAAAGAAGGGCGAAAACAGTGAAAAATGAGCTCTGGAAGGAAAAAACTCCAATAAAATTTGTTTATTTGCTCACTTATTCGTACCTTTGCAGCCGCAAATTGCAAAAATAGTTTTTTTTAATCATTTAAAGTAGTATGAATCAATACGAAACCGTTTTCATTTTGACTCCCGTTTTGTCTGATGAACAGATGAAGGAAACGGTCGCTAAGTTCAAGAATACTCTGACCGAAAAGGGTGCAGAGATTCTGAGTGAAGAGACCTGGGGACTGAAGAAGATGGCTTATGCTATTCAGAAGAAGTCGACAGGTTTCTACTGCCTGTTAGAGTTCAAGGCTGAGCCATCAGTAGTAAAGGTATTGGAGACTGCCTATCGTCGTGACGAGAAGGTGATTCGTTTCCAGACTGTAAAGCTTGACAAGTATGCCATCGAGTATGCTGAGAAGCGTCGTAACAAACTTGGTAACAAAGAGGAGGCTTAAACTATGGCACAAGAATCAGAAATCCGCTATTTGAACGCTCCTTCTATCGACACGAAGAAGAAGAAGTACTGCCGCTTCAAGAAGAGCGGTATCAAGTACATTGACTACAAGGATCCCGAGTTCCTGAAGAAGTTCCTGAACGAGCAGGGCAAGATTCTGCCTCGTCGTATCACCGGTACCTCTCTGAAGTATCAGCGCCGTGTGGCTCAGGCCGTTAAGCGTGCCCGCCAGATTGCTCTGCTGCCTTACGTAACTGACATGATGAAGTAAAATAAGGAGGACGCAAGAAATGGAAATTATACTGAAAGAAGATATTATCGGCTTAGGATATAAGAACGATATTGTAAACGTTAAGTCTGGTTATGGCCGTAACTACCTGATTCCTCAGGGTAAGGGTGTGATTGCTTCTCCCTCTGCCAAGAAGATTCTGGCTGAGAACCTGAAGCAGCAGGCTCATAAGCTGGCAGCCCTCAAGGCTGACGCTGAGAAGAAGGCTGAGGCTATCAAGGACGTAGCCCTTTGCATTGCCGCCAAGGTGAGTGTCACTGGTCAGCTCTACGGTTCGGTGGGTGTTAACCAGGTGGCTGAGGAGCTGAAGAAGCTCGGTCATGAGATTGATCGCAAGATCATCACCATGAAGGAAGCCAAGACTGTAGGCGACTTCGTTGCCCTGGTTCACTTCCACAAGGAGGTTGTCGCTGAGATTCCTGTGAAGGTTGTCGCTGAGAACGCTCCCGTAGAAGAGAAGAAGGAAGAGGCTGCTCCTGCAGTAGAAGAGGCTCCCGTAGCTGAGGCTCCCGCTCAGGAGGAGGCTCCCGCTGAAGCATAATACCGCTGTAAAGCAAATCATAGTATTATAACTTGTTGAATCCCGATTGCCTGCTGGCAGTCGGGATTTTTTTTGTCAAAAAAAGATGTGAAATGAGCGGGTACAAAAAAACCGTCGAACTTATCGTTCGGCGGTCATTCTCTCAATTTGTTCGTGCTAATTACTTAACGCTGTCCTTAGCGATAGTGTCAGCAGCTGCAGTGTCAGCAGCAACTGTGTCAGCAGCAACGCTGTCAACAACTGCGATAGAGTCTGAATCAACAGCCTCAGCCTGAGCGGTCTTGTTACCACAAGAAGCGAACGAAATAGCTGCAACAGCTACGAACATAAATACTAATTTTTTCATTTTTCTAATGCTTTTAAATCTGTAAAACAATCATTTGTTTATTAAAACGCTGCAAAGTTAGGCATTTTTTTGATACGTTGTTCTTTTTTTGGCGACTTTTTTTTGCCTGTTTTTGTAACTTTTTTGCAAACGGCTATGAATCAGTGAATTACGAAATGTTAAAATTCATGTAAAAAATACACTAATCTGAATATTTGCAAAAAAAGTGGCTTTTTACGATAAAAATCACTACCTTTGTGCCCGGTTATCACAACACCTTATATTATATGATAGATACTTCGGCTTTTCAAGGTAAGAAAGCAGCCTATTATACCTTAGGTTGTAAACTGAACTTCTCTGAGACATCTACCTTTGGCAAGATGCTTCAGGAGATGGGCGTTCAGACGGCCGCAAAAGGCGAACCGGCAGACATCTGCCTTATCAATACCTGCTCGGTCACCGAGGTTGCCGACCACAAGTGTCGTCAGGCCATCCATCGGCTGGTGCGTGAGAATCCCGGTGCCTTCGTGGTGGTGACAGGCTGCTATGCCCAGTTGGAGCCGGAGAAAGTGGCTCATATAGAAGGTGTGGATCTGGTGTTAGGGTCTAACGAGAAAGCGAATCTGATCCAGTTTCTGTCGGATGGCTTTGTGGACCGCAGCCGTACAGCTGTCTATCATACGCAGAAGACCAAGGACATCAAGACCTTTGCTCCCAGCTGTTCGAAAGGTAACCGCACGCGCTACTTCCTGAAGGTTCAGGATGGATGCGACTATTTCTGCACCTACTGTACGATACCCTATGCGCGAGGCTTCAGCCGTAATCCGTCTATCGACTCGCTGGTTGCCCAGGCGACAGAGGCGGCGCGAGAGGGCGGAAAAGAGATTGTGCTTACGGGGGTCAATATCGGAGATTTCGGTAAGACTACCGGGGAGACATTCATTGACTTGGTGAAGGCCCTGGATGGTGTGGAAGGCATTCAGCGTTATCGCATCAGCAGTCTGGAACCAGACTTGCTGAGTGACGAGCTGATAGACTATTGTGCCCGGAGCCGTGCTTTCATGCCCCATTTCCATATTCCCCTTCAGAGTGGCAGCGATACGGTGCTGAAGCTGATGCACCGCCACTACGACTCTCAGCTGTTTGCCGACAAGATACACCGCATCAAAGCGGTGATGCCCGATGCCTTTATCGGTGTCGACGTGATGGTGGGCTGTCGCGGGGAGACACCTGAGTGCTTTGAGGAAACCTACGACTTCCTGGAGCGTCTGGATGTCACCCAACTGCATGTCTTTCCTTATTCCGAGCGTCCCGGAACATCGGCGCTGGGCATCCCCTATGTAGTTTCCGACCAGGACAAGCGGCAGCGCAGTCAACGCCTGTTGGAGCTGTCCGACCAGAAGACCCATGCGTTCTATGAGCGCTATAAGGGCCAGCAGGCAGAGGTGCTCTTCGAGAAAGCCACCCGTGGGCGCGCGATGCATGGGTTCACCAAGAACTACATACGGGTGGAGCTGGCTCCTGCTGATGCGCGTGCAGACTACGATAACCAGTTGCTGACTGTATCCTTGGGTGACTTCAATCACGACAAGACGGCGTTGAGAGTTGAAAGTTCTCGCTTTGCGAGTGTGGCGTTGCAATGAGAGTTGAAAGTTGACAGTTGAGAGATATGGACAAGGTTGCTATAGTAATATTGAATTGGAATGGTTCCAGGATGTTGGCACAGTATATGCCGACGGTTCTGAACTACTCTCGCGATGAAGCCACTGTCTATGTGGCGGATAATGCGTCGACGGACGATTCGCTCGACTTGTTGCGCCAGCATTTCCCAGAGTGCCGGCTCATCGTGCTGGAAAAGAACTGGGGCTTTGCCGAAGGCTATAACAAGGCGTTGCAGCAGATAGAAGCAGAATATTATCTCTTGCTGAACTCCGACATCGAGGTGACGCATCACTGGCTGACACCGCTCATCGAGTTTATGGACGTTCATCCCGAGGTGGCGGCGTGTCAGCCCAAGCTGCTCTCTATATATAATAAGGATATGTTTGAATATGCGGGAGCGAGTGGGGGATACCTCGATCGCTTAGGCTATCCTTTCTGTCGCGGCCGCATCTTCGATACTGTGGAGGAAGACAACGGGCAGTACGACTATGCCGCCGAGGTGCTATGGGCTACTGGGGCGGCCTTGATGGTCCGTGCCAAGGACTATTGGGACTGTGGCGGACTGGACGGGCGTTTCTTTGCCCATAACGAAGAGATAGACCTGTGCTGGCGTCTGCGCATTCGCGGGCGGAAGATCTACTGCCTGCCCGAGAGCTACGTCTATCATGTGGGAGGAGGAACGCTGCCGAAGTCAAACCCGATGAAGACCTTCCTCAATTTCCGCAACAATCTGACGATGCTTTACAAGTGCCTGCCTGATGCCGAGCTGAATGCCGTGATGCGATGGCGTTGGCTGCTGGACTATGTTGCAGCATGGGAGACGCTGATTGTCAACCGCAATGTAGGCGACTTCCTTGCCATCTACCGTGCCCGTCGGGCTTTCCGGCGTTGGAAGAAGGACTTTGAGGAAGACCGCAGGCAGATACAGTCTTCGCGTGTCGAGGCACGCATTCCTGAGCAGCGTCGCTTCTCACTGCTTTGGCAGTATTATGTCAAAGCACGCAAGCGTTTCTCTGATTTGCCTTAGTGAGAAGTGGCTTTATTTGTCTTTCAGTTGTAGGGAAAGCTCGTCGATGATGTCGCGGGCGACTTCTGACTTGGGTTTGCGGCCGAAGTCTTTCTGACCGGTACGTGAGAGAATGCTAATCTGGTTGTCGTCCGAGCGGAAACACGTGCCTTCGTTGCGGAGGCTGTTCAGCACAATGAAGTCGAGGTTCTTCTTCTCCAGTTTCTTCTGGGCGTTGCTCTGTTCGTCGTTCGTCTCCAGGGCAAAGCCTACCAGCAGTTGGCCCTGCTTCATCCTGCCCAACTGGGCTGCAATATCGTGGGTGGGCTTCAGGCGGATCACCAGATCGTCGCCTTCCCGCTTGATTTTCTGCTCGGCAATCGTCTCCGGGCGGAAGTCGGCAACGGCGGCACACAAGATGGCGGCATCCTGACTGGGGAACGACTCGGTGGCAGCGTTGTACATCTGTTCGCAACTCTCTACGTGAACACATTGGATGCGCTGTGCATAAGCCTTGGAGAGCGCTATGCTCACGGGTCCGGCAATGAGCGTGACGGTGGCACCACGACGGGCGCACTCTTCTGCCAGCGCAAACCCCATCTTGCCACTGCTGTAGTTGCCGATAAAACGTACGGGGTCTATCTTCTCGTAGGTGGGTCCTGCCGTAATCATAATCCGTTTGCCTTGGAGGTCTTTCTCCTCGAAGAAGTCGTCAAGACAGGCCACGATGTTCTCCGGCTCCTCCATCCGTCCCTTGCCTTCAAGTCCGGAGGCAAGAAATCCGCTCGCAGGCTCTATGATATGGTTGCCGAAGCCTTTCAGCCGTTCCATATTCTGCTGGGTAGTCGGGTGCCGGTACATGTCGAGGTCCATGGCGGGAGCGATAAACACGGGGGCTTTCATGGAGAGATAGGTGGTAATGAGCATGTTGTCTGCCACTCCGTTGGCCATCTTTCCCAAGGTAGAGGCGGTACAGGGGGCAATCAGCATGGCATCAGCCCACAGCCCTAGCTTCACATGCGAGTGCCAGGTGCCGTCGCGCTGTGAGAAGAACTCGCTGATGACGGGCTTCTGTGTCAGCGCGGATAGGGTGATGGGAGTGATAAACTCCTTGCCTGCCGGCGTGATGACCACTTGAACCTCAGCACCGGCTTTCACCAGTTCACGGATGATAAGACAGGCTTTATAGGCAGCAATGCTGCCCGTTATGCCCAATACTATTTTCTTGCCTTTCAGCATGATTCTTAATGCTTAATTCTTAATTTTTAATGCTCCCTGCACTTCTCTCTCCTCTTTCCTCCCTCCTCTCATTTCTATTTATTCGCCTCTCTCAGTCGGATGCGCGTCAACACCTGCTTGGTATTATAGGTGAAGTCGCCGCCAAGAATCCAGCTGTAGTAGCCTGGGTCCATGCGTAATACGTCGGCAACGGGCAGTCCCTTGTGCTTTCCGAAGTTGAACACTTCAGTGCGCTTCCCGTTGACCTCAGCCCATACGATGCGTCCGGCAAAGTCTACGTTGTCGTTCTGCTTGGAGAAGTCGGCTAATGCCTGCATGTCGTTCTCCAGCACCTTCTCCGGGTCTTCGTTGGCTCCGGGGGCATACTTGTCCAACTCGCCCATCAGCACACGATAGGTCGCTTCCGTGTCCTGGTCGGCACGGTGGGCTTCGAAGTCGTCTTCCATCTTGCGTCCGCAATAGAACTTGTAGGCAGCGGCCAGGTTGCGGCGCTCCATTTTGTGGAAGATGGTCTGCGCGTCAATCAGGCGACTCTTGGAGAAGTCGAAGTCGATGCCGGCACGCAGAAACTCCTCTGCCAGCAGGGGAACGTCGAAGTGGTTGGAGTTGAATCCCGCAATATCGGCCCCTGTGAACACCTCGTTGAGCTTGGCTGCCAGCTGCTTGAAGGTAGGCTTGTCCTTGACGTCGTTGTCAGAGATGCCCGTCAGTTGCGTGATGATAGGGTCGATGTGCTTTTCGGGGTTGATGAGCTCATTGCCGCGCACCTCCCGTCCGTCGGGATAGACCTTGATATAGGATAACTGTATGACGCGGTCTTTGACCAAGTCAAGTCCTGTCGTCTCCAAATCGAAGATGACCAGTGGTTTTTTCAGATTCAGTTTCATGATTTTCCTTTTCTTACTTCTTCTTGCGTTTAGTCATTCAGCAGCATGGGCATCATCAGCATCAGCACATCCTGGTTCTCAGGCTGCTCTGAGGGCAGCACCAGTCCTGCGCGGCTGGGGTCGGCCAGCTGTATGATAACTTCCTGGCAGTCGAAGGTGCTGAGAATCTCGATAAACGATGAACCCTTGAAGCCGATGCTCATGGGTTGTCCGTTATACTCGCACAGCATGCGCTCCGTGGCAGTCTTGGAGAAGTCGTAGTCCTCGGCATCGAGTTGCAGGGTGCCGCCTTCCACGTGGAAACGGATGAGGTTGCTCGAATTGTTGGCAAAGGGCTGAACGCGGCGCAGGGCGGCCAGCAGCGACTGGCGGTCGACCGTCAACTGGTTGGGGTTGTTCTGGGGAATCACCGAGTTGTAGTTGGGATAGCGTCCTTCGATGAGCCGACAGGTGAGTTCTCCGTCGCCATAGTTGATCTGGGCGTTGCGCTCGTCGAATCGGATGATGACATCGCCTCCGTCCTTGCCTAAGAGATTCTTCAACAGCGATGCCGGCTTCTTGGGCATGATGAATGCGGCAGGCTGCTCACCCTGAATGCTCATAATCTTGTTTCTCACCAACTTATGGCCGTCGCTGGCTACGATGGTCAGACACTCCTGAGAGAGGTCGAAGTAGAGTCCGTTCATGACGGGGCGCAACTCGTCCTGGGCGGTAGCGAAGAGGGTGCGGTTGATGTTCTCTGCCAGCAGGGCGTTGGAGATGACAATCGTGGTGGCACCGTCGCCGATGGTCTGGGTTTGGGGATATTCGTCCGCGCTCTCGATAGGCAGCGAGAAAAGACCGTTCTGATACAGAATCTTGACGATGTTGGCCTGCAGGTCGACATCGAACGTGATAGGCTGTTCGGAGAAGCCTTTTACTGCCTCCAGCAGATTGTGGCTGGCAATGGCAAAGCGTCCGTCTCCGTCGCATTCTGTCAGTTCGACTTGTGTCTTCATCACGTTCTCGCTGTCAGAGGCGGTAAGCTGGAGCATACCGTTCTGGATGTCAAAGACGAAGTCTGCCAGGATGGGCAGTGAATTCTTGCTGTTGATAACTCTTGAGAGAGCATTTAGTTTGCTGCTGATAGCAGTGCTTGATACTGTAAATCTCATGAATATTTCTGTTTTTAGTTCAATTCATTCCAAATTGACTACAAAAATACAAAAACTATTGCTCAATAACAAAAATATTTGCTTAAAAATTCTCATTTTCGGATTATTTTGCGTAATTTCGCATTCTGAAAACGAAAACAACAACAAAATTTAGGTATAACAATTATGGATTTAACAGGTAAAATTATTGCCGTTCTACCGGCAAGTAGTGGAGTGTCTCAGCGCACTGGTAACTCATGGATGTCTCAAGACTATGTGATAGAAGTTCCCGGTCAGTATCCTCGTAAGTGCGTGTTCCGTGTTTTTGGCGAAGACCGTATCAAGCAGTTCAATATTCAGCAGGGTGAGGATCTCACCGTGAGCTTCGATATTGATGCACACGAGTTCAACGGCCGTTGGTTTAATGATATTCGTGCCTACAATGTGGTGCGTGGTGCTGCACCGGTGGCTGCTGCTCCGATGGGCGGCGCTGCTCCGTTCCCTCCTCAGCAGTCTGCTCCTGAGGCTGCTCCGTTCCCTCCTGCTCAGGAGCCTGCGGGCGAGGGCTCTACTGACGACCTGCCCTTTTAAGAGTTGACAGTTGAGAGTTGACAGTTGACAGTTGAGAGTTGACAGGTGGGAGGTCATCCATATAATAAGGTGTGTCTGAGCGTGCTGCTTGTCGTGGCAGTGGCGATGGTGTCGTGTGGCGGTAAGAAGCGCGACGCAGCTTATTATATGGAGATGGTAGACAGCATCCGCAAGGCTGAGCAGGTGAAGGAGATCCAACAGCGGTCGGGCATCTATACCGATCCGGTGGAGGCTTGGTTCGACACGTTGCAGATTCATACCCTGCCCATCAGGACGGCAGGCAGTCATCTGGAACAGATAGGCTCCTTTGTCAGTGTGCCTGCGATTGTCAAAGAGCATTTCGGCTATCCAGTCAGTGCCCACCTTAAGGCTTTGGGATTGCCCTCAGCCTATCGCCGTCAGGTGGTCATGGTGGCCGAGATGGTAGACTCCATCACTCCCGTATTGCGCCTCTATACGATGGACAAGCAGCATCAGCCCATCGACTTTCTGACCATTTACGAACAGACGCCGGAAGACCGCCCCGATGATTTCGGACAGCGCTTTATGGAGTATTACATCACGAGCAAATACGAAATCACACTCCTGAACTTCTACCAGTCTCACGATACCGGGCGCAGGCCCGAGCTGCTCAATTCGCGCAGGTATCTGATTACGAAAGAGGGTAAGTTCGAGGAAACGATTATCGAGCTCTGAGCTTATTGGGGGCTACAATAGTTTAGCGAGGCGACTGCGCAGCTGGTCGGCCTCGCTTTTTCTTATGGATAACACAATCTCGCACGTGTTGTCATAGGTCTGACTGACGATGCGCGGATTCATGTCCTTTACGATGCGCATCACATCGTTCATCTGCGGGTAGGCAAACGAATACTTGACGATTTCCTCTACCTGGCGTGTCTCTATACTGGCGTGGGCCAGCGCGTCGGCGGCAGCTTCGCGATAGGCCACAATCAGTCCGCTGGTGCCCAGGTTGACACCGCCATAGTAGCGCACCACGACGATGAGGATGTTGGTGAGTTCGTTCGAGTTGATTTGTCCGAGTATGGGTTTTCCGGCAGTGCTGCTGGGCTCTCCGTCGTCGTTGGCCCGGAAGTCCGTGCGCTCCGGTCCTAACATATAGGCATAGCATACGTGGCGCGCATCGTAGTATTTCTTCCGATAGTCGGCCAGCAACTTCTTGATGTCGTCTATGTTTTCTACGTGATGGGCAAAAGCGAGGAACTTACTCCGCTTTTCGGTGTAATATCCCTCGCTTGTGCTGGCTATCGTCTTGTATTCGTCGGACATTTTTGCTAGTCATACTAGTTTTACTAGTTATACTAGTTTTACTAGTGCTGTTTAGTTTGCTCAGCTCAGTTTATGAATGACCAGTCCTGAGCGCAGCTTGGGCTCAAACCAGGTGGCCTTCGGAGGCATGATCTTGCCCGAGTCGGCAATGTCCATGATCTGCTGCATGGTGACAGGGTAGAGGGCCAGTGCTGCCCGCATCTCTCCTGAGTCTACGCGGCGCTTCAGCTCGCCCAGTCCGCGCAGTCCGCCTACAAAGTCGATGCGCTTGGATGAGCGCAGGTCGCCAATGTTGAGTATCTCGTCCAGAATGAGCCGCGACGAGATGTCTACATCCAGCACGCCAATGGGGTCGCTGTTGTCGTAGGTTCCTTCCTTGGCTTTCAGCGAGTACCAGTGCTGGTCGAGATAGAGCGAGAACTCGTGCAACTCCTTGGGCTTGTAGATGTCAGTACCCTTGTCTTCGACGGTGAAGTTTTTGCTGAGCGCATCGAGGAATTGCTCTGAGCTTAAGCCGTTTAAGTCTTTTACCACTCGGTTGTAGTCGAGGATGGTCAGCTGGCTGGCTTGGAAGCATACGGCCATGAAGTAGTTGTACTCCTCGTCACCCTTGTGGTGGGGGTTCTGCTTCTGCTTCTCAGCTCCTACGAGGGCGGCAGCTGCCGAGCGGTGGTGCCCGTCGGCAATGTAGAGCGAGGGCATCTTTGCAAATTCCTGGGTGATGGTCTGCGTGTCCTTGTCGTCGTCGATGATCCAGAACTGATGGCGGAATCCGTCGATGGGTGCAATGAAGTCGTATTCCGGCTCCGTCTTGGCATAGCGCATGATGAGCTCGTCGAGCACCTGGTTGTCGGGGTAGGCAAAGAATACCGGCTCGATGTTGGCATTGTTCACGCGGACGTGCTTCATGCGGTCTTCTTCCTTGTCGCGACGCGTCAGCTCGTGCTTCTTGATGTGGCCCTTCTGGTAGTCGTCGGTATGAGCGCATACCACCAGACCGTATTGCGTCTTGCCGTTCATGGTCTGGGCGTAGATGTAGTAGTGCTCCTTGTCGTCCTGCACCAGCCAGCCCTTGTCCTGGAACTTCTGGAAGTTCTCGGCAGCCTTCTCATAGACGCGCGGGTCATACTCCGATGTACCTGCGGGGAAGTCGATTTCGGGCTTGATGATGTGGTAGAGGCTCTTCTCGTTGTCGCCGGCCTCGGCGCGAGCCTCTTCACTGTCGAGCACGTCGTAGGGGCGGCTCTCAACCTGCTCCACCAGTTCCTTCGGTGGACGTATTCCTTTGAATGGTTTTATAATTGCCATATTTCTCTTGCTCTTACTTCTTACTTCTTACCTCTCACTTCTTACCTCTCACCTCTCACTCACAGACATGACTTGATTTTCTCGATCATCTCCTGATATTCAGCATCGCTGAGATAGACCTTGCCCGGGTTCATCTGGAACGTGCCGCCGTAGTCGGGACCGTCCACATACTTGGGAGCCAGGTGGAAGTGCAGGTGTGACAGCTTGTCGCTGTAAGCACCGTAGTTGATCTTCTCGGGGTTGAAGGCCTTCTGCATGGCGCGTGTCACCTGTGCCACGTCGGCCATGAAGGCATTGCGCTCCTCGTCCGACAGCTCGTTCAGGTCGTTCACGTGGTCTTTGTAGGCCACGAGGCAGCGGCCGCGATAGGTCTGTTCCTTGAAAAGGAATGCGCGCGATACACGCAGGGTTGCAAACTCAATCATCAGATTGTGCAGGGTCTCGTTGTTCTGGCAGTAAAGGCACTGCTTGGGATCACTTTGCATAGTTGTTATTTTTGTTTTAGAAGTTAATTTTTCCGCAAAGTTACTAATAATTTCTGAATTATCCGTATCTTTACAGGATAAAATAATAAAAAAAAGCGAAAAATGAGTGTGCCCGATTTGAGTTAAAATGCAAGTTTTTAGAAAGAAATAATCGTTTTCCTTGCATTTCGGATAAAATTTTTGTATCTTTGCAACATAGTTTAAAACTATTTTAAAAGCAGCCGAAAATAGGAATGATAAAGAAACCCTAAAGAAAGAATATGAATACAAAAGAAAAATTTGTCGTTACCATCAATCGCGAGTTAGGAAGCGGCGGCCGCACTGTGGGGCGCCTCCTTTCCGAGAAGTTAGGAGTGCCCTTCTATGACAAGGCCGTTATCAATGCCCTGAAAGAGAAATACCACCTCTCGACAGAAGAAATTGAGAAGCTGAAAGGCCGCAAGCACAGCTGGCTGGCTGATGTGGAATACTTCCTGAAGCTCAGCTCCAGCCTCGACATGGAGCTGCCTCAGAGTGGCGAAGGCCCCGACCTGCTGACCACCGACGAGATGTTTAAAACCGAGACGCTCATCCTTCAGGACCTCGCAGTAGAACAGTCGTGCGTGGTGGCAGGACGCAGCGGTTTCCATGTGTTCCGTCTGCATCCCAACCACCTGAGCGTCTTCATCCAAGCTTCCATGAAGCACCGCGTGGAGCGCTTGGCCCGCAAAAAGAACATCACACCAGAAGAGGCCCGCAAGATTATCGACAAGGTGGACGAGATGCGTGAGAACTACGTGAAAAAATATACAGGCACGTCGCGCTATGACACGCGCAACTACCAGCTGGTCATCACTGCCGATGACAAGACGGAAGAGCAAATCGTCGACATCATCATGCAATATATCGGCTAACATTATTTCTGTTTTTTTGCGTGATTCGAAAAAAAATCCTACCTTTGCAATCAGAACCGATGTTTTTTACGACGATGACGAGCCTAAAATTAAATTGTGCTACCTTTGCGGAAAAATTTTTGATACAATGAAAGCAAATATGAATAATAACAATACTAATCCCACACCCCTGGCCCTGGTGACGGGTGACGGGTGACAGGGCGTTCGGGAAAACTCCTCGCGTACCGCGCGCGCCCACGCGGTACGCGAAGACTTTACAAATAACCCCGTCACCCCGTCACCCGTCACCCTTAGTTGAGAGTTGAGTTGTACCTTTGCCGATGCAAGGGGACGGAGATCTTTCTGGAGTGCAGTGAAAAACTTTTTTGAGTGCACGCAAAAAATATTTCGAGTGCAGTCCGGGAAAACATTGAACATTGTGGACGGGCACCTATAGGATATAACGTAGAAGTAGAAACTTAAAAGGCCTGAGCTGTCTGAGCAGTCAGGCCTTTTCCGTATGTCTTGGGTAGACGCTTACTTGTTCACCTGGAACTTGGTGTCGCCGTCCTTGAAGAAGGCGTTGATCTGACGGGCAGCAGCAATACCGGCATTGGTATTGGCCTCGGCAGTCTGGGCACCCATCTTCTTCGGGGTGGAGAAGTAGCGGCCTTCGAACTTCTTGAAGTCGTCGTTGGCATCGGGCATGATGTCGGTGACGAACTTCAGGTCCTGACGCTCCTCCATGAGCTTCAGCAGTTCAGGCTCGTTGATGACCTCCTTGCGGGCGGTGTTCACCAGGATGCCGCCTTTCTTCATCTTGCCTACCAGTGCGTAGTTGATGCTCTGCTTGGTCTCTGCGGTGGCAGGGATGTGCAGGCTGACCACGTCGCACTCTTCGAACAGGGCATCCTGATTGGCTACAGCGTGTACGCCAGCCTTCTCAATGACCTCGGCGGGGCAGAAGGCATCGTAGGCATAAACGTCCATGCCGAAGCCCTTGGCGATGCGAGCCACGTTGCGGCCTACGTTGCCGAAGGCCAGAATACCCAGCTTCTTGCCCATCAGCTCCGTACCGGCCTTGCCGTTGTAGAAGTTGCGCACGGCAAAGACGAGCAGTCCGAATACCAGTTCTGCTACGGCGTTGGCATTCTGTCCGGGTGTGTTCTCGGCTACCACCTTGTGGGCGGTAGCGGCTGCGAGGTCGATGTTGTCGTAGCCGGCTCCGGCGCGGACCACAATCTTCAGCTGCTTGGCAGCGTCGAGCACCTCGGCATCTACCTTGTCCGAACGGATAATCAGGGCGTCGGCATCCTTCACAGCGTCCAACAGCTGTGCCTTCTCAGTATATTTCTCGAGCAGGGCCAGCTCATTGCCAGCGGCCTCTACTTCCTTGCGAATACCCTCTACAGCTGCGGCTGCAAAAGGCTTCTCTGTTGCTACTAAAACTTTCATGTTATTTTATTGAACATTGAATATTGAACATTGAACATTATTTGTCGCTCCCCTTGGTTGTCTTGATGATTTTGGTCAGTGTGGCTACAATCTTGTTGCAGTCATCATAGATAGAACCAAACTGGTTGTCGTCTAACATGCCTGATTCGTGGAGTAGTTCAAGCCAATATTCTGTTTCGTTTGCTTCCTTTAGAGCAATATTTAATTTGTTAACAAAATCCATCCGACTTTGAGCATTGACACTTTCACGAACATTGGCTCCAATACTTGTGCCGCTTCTCAGAACCTGCTTAGACAAGACGTAGACCTGCTTCTCATCCTTCAAGAACCTATACAGATTGATGATTCTAAGTGCAAATGCCTTGCTGTCTATCAGAATCTGATTGTCGGCACGCATAATGTTCAATGTTCAATGATCAATGTTCAATGATCAATGGTTAGCCTCGAACTCTTTCATGCAGGCAACGAGGGCATTGCAGCCTTCGATGGTCTGGGCGTTGTAGCACGATGCACGGAAGCCGCCTACCGAGCGGTGACCCTTCACGCCGACCATGCCCTTGGAGGTGGCGAAGTCGAGGAAGTCTTTCTCCAGCTCCTTGTACTCGTCGGCCATCACGAAGCAGAGGTTCATGACCGAACGGTCCTCCTCAACGGCAGTACCGCGGAACATCTTGTTGCGGTCGATCTCGCCATAGACGATTTCGGCACGCTGCTGAGCCAGCTTGTCCATTGCCTCTACGCCGCCGTTCTTCTTGATCCAGCGCAGGGTCTCGAGAGCCGAGTAGATGGGCACCACAGGAGGAGTATTGAACATAGAGCCTTTTTCGACATGGGTGCGATAGTCGAGCATGGTGGGAATCTCGCGGGGTGCGCGGCCCAGCTTGTCGTCCTTCACGATGACGATGGTGACACCGGCCATGGCCAGGTTCTTCTGGGCACCGGCATAGATGGCGTCGTACTTCTTCACGTCGATGGGACGGCTGAAGATATCTGATGACATATCGGCAATCAGGGGAACGTTCACGTCCAGGTCCTTGCGAATCTCGGTACCGTAGATGGTGTTGTTCGTCGTGATATGCAGATAGTCGGCATCAGCGGGAACAGTCCAGTCCTTGGGGATGAAGGTGTAGTTGGCATCCGCAGAAGAAGCCACCTCTACTACCTCACCGAAAAGCTTTGCTTCCTTCATGGCTTTCTTGGCCCATACACCCGTGTTCAGGTAGGCAGCCTTCTTGATCAGGAAGTTGTAGGGAATCATGCAGAACTCGAGGCTTGCACCGCCGCCGAGGAAGATTACAGAGTAGCCCTCGGGTATGGAGAGCAGCTCCTTGACCAAAGCTACAGCCTCGTCGACTACGGGCTGGAAATCCTTTGCACGATGGCTTATCTCCATCAGAGAGAGACCAGAGCCATTGAAGTCTAAACACTGCTGTGCGGTCTTCTCAATCACCTCGCGGGGAAGCATAGAGGGACCGGCATTAAAGTTGTACTTCTTCATTGTTTTGTTCTTTGTTTAAGAGTTTATTTTTGTTTCTTACTTCTTTAACTTTTGTTGATATGGGATACACTTTTTTCCAAAATACGGTGCGAAGTTACACTTTTTTCGTGACATACCCAAATATTTAAGCAATAATTAAGCAAAAACCCTGTTTCTTTTCCTTTTTGTCAACTCCGTATGGCATTTTATTGGAGGTAAGAGGTAAGAGGTGAGAAGTAAGAGGTAAGAGATAAGAGACCAGCATTTCTCTCACCTCTTACCTCTCACCTCTAAAAACTGAAGCTTGCGAAAGTTGAGATCCTTATTTTGCAGGTTTGGCAGGAGCTTCAGCAGCAGGAGCCTCTGTAGCAGGAGCAGTAGCAGCAGGTGCGGTAGCGTCCTTCTGCTGGCTGGCACCGAAACCGGGCAGGTTGTTGGGATTGGTGACAGGATTCTCGATGTTCTCCATCACCGACTGGTCGGCCGATGCGGTGGGTGCAACCCATGCGCACACGACGCTGATGATGACCATTGTGGCAGCCAAGCCCCATGTGGCCTTTTCGATGAAGTCGGTGGTCTTGCGAACGCCAGCTACTTGGTTATAACCTGCGAAGCTTGACGACAGACCGCCACCCTTCGACTCTTGAATCAGCACGATACCGATCATCAGTATGGCTGCAATCACGATAAGAATTACAAATAATGTGTACATGTTAATTTTGTTTTTTATTACTGTTTATTATTAGTTTTTCGAGAAATCGCATCTGGTCTGCAAAGTAGGCATTCTTCTGCGGCATCTGCTGATTGAGGCGTCCGATGATGTCGAGGGCTTTCTGATAGCGCCCTTGCCGGATATAGATACGTGCCAGCGTTTCAGTGAAGAATTCCTCCTCGGGAGTTTCTTCGTCGTCGCTGTTGTTGGCCTCGACGGGCGGTGTGTCGCTTGGTGTGTCGCTCAGTTGTATGCGTCCCTGTTCCTCTTCGAGGAAAGTGTCGATAAGCGACTGACCGCGCAGCTGGGGCACATTGCCGTTATCGGGCATGCTCTCGGTATCGAGCAGATAGGCAACATAGTCGATGGCAGCGTCGGCGGGAGTAGGCTTCCGCTGTGGGCGCGCCTGCAACTCGTCGGAAGGTATCGAGCCAAGGAAGGAGTCGATGAGGTCGATGGTGCGGTTGGGGTCGGCAGTTTCGGTCTTCTTGTCATCCTCGGCAACCGTGTTTTGCAACTGATAGTGGGCGGCCTCAATCATCTGGAAGATGACACGACGGTCGGTGATGTAGAGGGCTGCGCGTCGCAGTTCTTCGTCGAAAGCAGCATCGTGGAGCAAATAGAGATTCTGCAACATCAGCAGTCTGGCCGTCTGATAGTAGGGATGCAGTGCCAGTGTGGACCGCAGCTCGTAGAGTGTCTCGCGGTCCATCAGCTCGGGATGCTGTATCAATGACGTCAGTTCCATATCTATCTCAACTCTCAACTGTCAACTCTCAACTCCCATCACCAGTTGGCCACAGCGGCATTGAATATCTGGTCGCACAGGTCCTTTACCATCTCTTCGACCAGTCTGTCCTGCACAGAACTGAGCGACTGGGTCGTCTCATAGGTACGAGTGGCTGTGAACTGGCGTTCGAAGTCCTCGTTGTGGTTGCTGTTATTCGTGAAGCGAACGTTGACGGTCATCGCGAGTTCTGCCATCGCAGAATAGCCCTCTGACGATACCGCCTTGTTGCGCTGCGTGTACTGTGTAATCTCGCCTTCCAGCTTCATGTCGCCGTTACGCCGTACCTGCTGGAGTTTTGTATGGGAGGCAAACTGGTCCTTGAGCTGGGTGTTGAACATGGGTCCCATCGGTCCCCATACATAGGAGGCACGAATAGGGAACTCGGCTATCTGGATTGTCTTCACCTTGGAGTAGTCGATGCTGGCTCCATTGAATTTGTAGCTGACCGAACAGCCCGTGAGCAGCAGGAGGGCAAAAAGCCCGAAGGGTAAGAGACGACGCAGATGCTTGTCGGTGCAGCTGTGTTGACAGACCATGTTCACTATTCTTTTCAGGTTACTCATAATTTGCCTTGTTTTACTTTTCTTATATATTATCCAGTCCGTATTGCTTCAGCCTGCGATAGAGCGTGCGGTCGCTGATGCCCAGCTCCTGTGCCGCCTTCTTGCGGTTGCCGGCATTGCGCTGGAGCGCCTTTTCGAGTGCCTGGCGGCTCCAGTCGTTGACATTGAGGTTCTCGACTTCCGGAGCAGGCTCTATATACTCTTCGGCCTCGGCTTCCTCCATCGTACTGGTGACGGCAGCGGGCGACATCGTGGGAATGGTAGGGATGGTGGGAACGTTCGGCGTGGTAGCCAGATGGCTCCCAGTGCCTTGCACGTCCTCGATCTGTCTCTTCAGCGTGCTGATCTCGCGGCGCATGTCGTTGACGTTGGAGCGCAGTTCGAACAATATCTTATACAGAATCTCGCGCTCGTTCTCAAACGAACGGTCGCTGTCGCTGCGGATGGTAGCCAGTTGGGTGGTCTCCTGGTCCTGAGGGATGAATCGCGCCAATAGCTCAGCAGTAATCTGCCGCTCAGGACTGAGGATGCTGATCTGCTCGGTGATATTCTTCAGCTGGCGCACGTTGCCCGGCCATTTGTAGCGCATGAGCATCTGCTTGGCCTCGTCGGTCAGCACGACCTTGTCCATACGGTATTTCTCTGCCATCTGCATGGCAAAGAGCCTGAACAGCAGCACGATATCCTCGCCGCGCTCACGCAGTGGAGGCATCTGTATGGGTATGGAGTTCAGACGGTAGAACAAGTCTTCGCGGAAGCGTCCCTCGCTGATAGCCCGCTGGATGTTGACGTTGGTGGCCGCTACAATGCGCACGTTGGTCTTTCTGATTTCGGTGCCGCCCACAGGAATATATTCACCCGTCTCCAGCACACGCAGCAGTCGGGCCTGTGTGGCCAGCGGCAGTTCACCCACCTCGTCAAGGAACAGGGTGCCCTTGTTGGCAACGCCAAAATAGCCGGGAGAGTCGTTGATGGCTCCCGTGAACGAGCCTTTCACGTGTCCGAAGAGTTCCGAGTCGATGGTGCCTTCTGGAATGGAGCCACAGTTGATGGCGAAGTATTTCTCACGCCGGCGTGGCGAGTTGTCGTGAATGACACGTGGAATAATCTCCTTACCCACGCCGCTCTCTCCGACAATGAGTACAGACAAGTCGGTAGGCGCCACCTGAAGGGCGACGTCCAACGCATGGTTCAAAGCCTCGCAGTTGCCCACGATGCTATAACGCTGCTTGATGCTCTGTAACTCAGAATTATTCATTTAGCGGGCAAAGGTACAAAGAAAATCTGACATAATGGCATACTTTGGCAGAAATTTAACTTTCCGCCTCCGTTTTCTTGTTGGACTTGAATACGGCAAAGCGCACTTTCTCGCCGTCCTCGCGCTTCTCGTGGAAGAGCCGGGGCAGCGGATTTTTCAGGGGCTCGTCGTAATTCTGCCGATTGCGGAACACGTCGATAGCCGTATAGATGGCCTGGCGCATGGAGTTCTCGTCGGCCTTGCCCTGTCCGGCAATGTCGAAGGCCGTACCGTGATCGGGCGATGTACGGATGATGGGGAGTCCGGCAGTGAAATTGACACCGTTGGAGAGTGCAAGGGTCTTGAAGGGAGCCAGGCCCTGGTCGTGATACATGGCCAACACGCCGTCGAAATGGTTATAGGTTGACGATCCGAAGAATCCGTCGGCAGGGTAGGGGCCAAAGGCCTGTATGCCTTTTTCGGACAGCTCCTCGATGGCGGGTTTGATGATGGTCTTCTCTTCTGAGCCCAGCACACCGTCGTCGCCGGCATGAGGATTGAGCGCCAGCACGGCGATACGGGGATTGGAGATGCGGAAGTCGCGCTTCAGGCTCTGGTGGAAGATGGTTGCCTTCTCGACGATTACTTCCTTGTTGATGGCCTGTGCCACCTCCTTGATAGGCAGATGGGTGGTGACGAGTGCTACACGCAGGTTCTCGTCCATCAGTATCATGAGTGCCTTGTTGCCTTCGCCCACGCTCGTCTCGATATACTCTGTATGCCCGGGGAACTGGAATTCGGGACTTTGGATGGTGGCTTTGTTGATAGGTGCTGTCACCAGCACGTCGTAGAGTCCGCTGCGGTAGTCGGTCATCGCCCTGTCGAGTGCTTTGAGTGCTGCCTGACCGGCTTCCTGAGAGGCTTGCCCAAACTCTATCTTCACTTCGTCGTCAAAGCAGGTCAGCAGGTTGACGCGTCCGTCGCGGGCTTCCTCGGCCGAGTTGATGATGCTGAAATTGGTCTCCAGTTCAAGCGCCTTCCGATGGTAGGCTGCTGCCTTGGGCGAACCATAGATGATAGGGGTGCACAGTTCGAGCATCGTGGGGTCGGCAAAGACCTTCAGGATGACCTCGTAACCTACACCGTTGGTATCTCCGTGCGTGATAGCTACGCGAATTTTTCTTTCTTCCATTTTCTTATTTCGTTTATTCCGATGTTTTCTGTTTCTTTAGTATTGTATCGTCAGCGTGCTTGTCTGGCTGTGCTTAGCAGACCGCAGGCAGCAAAGATGTCCTGTCCGCGACTGGCTCGAATGGTAGTGAAGACTCCGTGAGCCGTCAGATAGTCGCGCAGAGACTCCATGCGTTTCTCGTCGGAGGCGGGCAGACTGACGTTGGGAATCTCGTGGAAACGGATGAGGTTGACTCTGCACTCAAGTCCTTCGAGCAGTCGCACTATCTCGCGCCCGTAGGTGGGCGTGTCGTTCAGCCCGCCAAAGCAGATGTATTCAAACGAGCAGCGGCGCTGGTGGGTAAAGTCGTATTGGCGCAACAGCCCGATGGTCTCTTGCAGGGGCATCGCCTTCTCGGCAGGCATCAGTTGTTGGCGCTGCTCGTGAAGGGGTGAATGCATGGAGATGGCTACGTGGCATTCGCTCTCGTCGAGAAAGCGCTTCAGCTTGCCCCGCACGCCCACACTGCTCACCGTGATGCGGCGCGGGCTCCACGCTAATCCCCAGTCGGCGGTGAGTACCTCGGTGGCTTGCAGCACTGCGTCGAGATTGTCCATAGGCTCGCCCTGGCCCATAAAGACGATATTGGTCAGTTGCTCGCGCTCGGGCAGGGCCAGAATCTGGTTCAGGATGTCGGCAGGAGTAAGATTTCCTTGCCACCCTTGCTTGCCGGTCTGGCAGAACAGGCAGTTCATCTTGCATCCCACCTGACACGAGACACACAGCGTTGCCCGGTCGTGATCGGGTATGAAAACGGTTTCGACAAAGAGTCCCTGGTGGCTTGTTGCGACTGAGTCGCAACTGACAGGAAACAGGTACTTGATGGTGCCGTCCTTGGAGCGCTGGCAGTCGATGGGAGGCATGAGTCCTACCTCCAACTCCTCGTCCAGCCGCTGGCGGTTCTGCTTGGAGATATTGGTCATCTCGTCGATGCTGCCTACACGCTTGCCGTATAGCCACTCTGCCAGTTGCTTGCCGGTGAAGGCAGGCATACCAAATGCTCCAACCGCACTTTTCAGTTCAGCCAGAGTCATTCCTATCAGTCGTTTTTTCGATTTCACGCTGCAAAGGTACGAATAAGTGAATGAAATCCCAAATAATTAAAAACTTTTAATGTGAAAAATGCCGATAAGTGGATAAAATAGCGTACCTTTGTGCCAAATTAGAAATTACAGGTTCTAAAATGATACAAAAAATAGATTGTTTCCTTGCCTGTCATGAGGCAGGTGAGGTGTCTCATACCGTCAGACAGTTGGAAAGTAACCTGACGGTGAAAAATGTATATTTGTTAGAGAATATCCCATTGCAGAGCAGCGAGATGGTGATGCGTGTAGCCGAGCAGGCTGAGGCTCCCTTTGTGCTGTTGGCACTGAAGCCGGTTCCCCTCACTATCGGAGAGAGGGCGCTGGAACGGATGCTGTTAGCCGCCGTCGACACGGATGCTGCTATGGTCTATGCCGACCGATATACAATGGAGCAGGGACAGCGTAAGTCTCATCCGGTCATCGACTATCAGGAAGGCTCGTTGCGCGACGACTTCGATTTCGGATCGCTGGTGCTTATCCGTACGTCGCTGTTGCACAAATATGCCACCACAGACCGCGATCGCGACTACCAGTATGCCGGATTCTACGATTTGCGCCTTTTCCTCAGCCGTGAAGGGCAGCTGTTTCATTTGAACGAGTATCTGTATACGGAAGAGGAGTTAGACCTTCGGGCCTCGGGCGAGAAGCAGTTCGACTATGTGAATCCTGCCAACCGCGCCGTTCAGATAGAGATGGAGCAGGCCTGCACGGCACACCTGAAAGCCGTTCAGGCGCTGGTCGATCCCATGCAGTATCATGAGGTTGACTTCTGCGAACAGGAGTTCGAGTATGAGGCTTCTGTCATCATTCCCGTCTACAATCGGACCAAGACTATCAGGGACGCTGTGGAGAGTGCCCTGTCACAGAAGACGAGCTTCAAGTATAACGTGATAGTAGTAGACAACCACTCGACCGACGGTACGGGGGAGATTCTTTCCGATCTGTCGCAGCACTATGCCGACAAACTATATGTCATCGTGCCCGAGCGACACGATCTGGGCATTGGCGGATGCTGGAACGAGGCGGTGTACAGTAGTCGTTGTGGCCGCTTTGCCGTTCAGTTGGACTCCGACGACCTCTACTCGTCACCCAAGACGCTGCAGACGATTGTCGATGCTTTCTACAGCCAGAAGGCAGCAATGGTGATCGGCTCCTATCGTATGTGCGACTTCGAGCTGAATACGCTGCCTCCGGGAATCATCGACCATCAGGAGTGGACAGACGAGAACGGTCCCAACAATGCGTTGCGCATCAATGGACTCGGAGCGCCTCGTGCTTTCTTTACGCCCGTTCTGCGCAGTATCGGATTCCCCAATACATCCTATGGCGAGGACTATGCTCTGGGCTTGATGTTCTCAAGGCGCTACCGTATCGGTCGTATTTTCACAGAACTGTATCTTTGCCGTCGCTGGGGCGGAAATTCCGATGCAGCACTGAGCGTTGAGAAAGTCAATGCCAACAACCTCTACAAAGATCGTCTGCGCACAATGGAGCTGAAGGCCCGCCAGCAGATGCTACAAGGTAAGGACGATGTCTTAAGCCAGTCGTCGGTGATGCGCTTCTTCACCCGCCAGTTGCAGACCTGGGACGAGGTGCGCCAGCGCTACCGCCAGTTAGAGAAGGTGGAGACGAAGGAACTGGTCACCGACAGCTTTACGCTGAAGGCGCAGTGGAATCCGGCTCGCATACAGTCGACGGGAGCCAAGATAGATGCCAAGTCGATTGCTGAGCGTCCCTGCTTCCTCTGTGCAAAGAACCGTCCTCTGTCCCAGATGCACAGGGTAGTGGACGGACGCTACGAGTTGCTGGTCAACCCGTTTCCCATCTTACCCGTACATTTCACCTTGCCAACCCTGAAACACCAGCCGCAGCGGATTGCTCCGATGTACGGAGAGATGCTTCGGTTGGCTCAGCTCAATAGTGACCTCACCTTATTATATAATGGACCTCGCTGCGGAGCGTCGGCACCCGATCATGCCCATCTGCAGGCTGTCAGCAGTGGTCTCTTGCCTCTGCAAGCCTCGTGGCAGCGACTGTCGCGCAACTTGACGGAGGTGATAAGGAACGGGGACGATGAGGGCATCTGGTATGTAGCCGACTATCCCGCTACCGCATTTGTCATCAGGAGTCACAGCGTGGAGGAGGGTGAACAACTGTTCCAGCGCCTTTATCGCAGTCTGCCGCTCACCGGCGATACGGACGGAAAGGGCGAGGACTGTGAGCCCATGATGAATATCATTGCGTGGCGTGCGGGCGAGGAACTCCTGAGCGTGGTACTGCCCCGTCGCCGCCATCGCCCCAGTTGCTACGAGCAATGCATGATTAGTCCGGGAGCCGTCGATATGGGCGGACTGATCATCACCCCTCGCGAAAACGACTTCAGGGCGCTGACAGCCCAGCAGGCTCTCGGCATCCTGCACGAGGTGTCGCTAACGTCGGAACAGGCTCAGGAGGTGATGGAGAAGCTGCAGCACGAGCACGACAAGGAGTCCCATTTCAAGAACAAGGAACAACCCATCGTCAAGGTGGGTATTGCCAGTGGTCAGGAAATACATTTTACCTTGAACGATGCCTATACGGCAAAAGGCGAGACCATCGAGGGAGAACAGACGGTGTCGTTCTCAGAGGGCGGCATCCTATGGCGGGGAAACCAGTATCGCGAGCTGACGTTTACTCCCCAGCGCCCGACAGCCTCGTTCTCCTTGTCTGATGTCACCATCGGAGTCAATTTCCACTGGGAGCGCAAAGAGACCCAGACCTTCTTGGGAACCTTGCGCCTGGTCGTAGAGTCGGAGAAAATCACAGCCATCAACGAACTCCCCGTCGAGAAGTATCTGGCTTCGGTCATTTCGAGCGAGATGAAAGCTACAGCAGGACTGGAACTCCTGAAGGCCCACGCCGTCATCTCCCGTTCGTGGCTGTTGGCCCAGATGAAGCGGCGAGAGGAGAAACAGGAGCAGAAGAACGACTTCTTCTCGTTTATCAAGAAGGACGACGAGCTGATACGCTGGTACGACCGTGAGGATCACACCATCTTTGATGTCTGTGCCGACGATCATTGTCAGCGCTATCAGGGTATCACGAAGCAGACCAGCCAGAATGTCGAGCGGGCCTTGAAAGAGACCCACGGACAGATATTGTGTGATGGCAATGAAATCTGTGATGCCCGTTTCTCAAAGTGTTGTGGAGGGCGCACTGAGGAGTTCCAGTATTGTTGGGAAGATACACCCAAGCCTTATCTGGTGAGCGTCGAGGACCCCTTCTGCAATACCAGTGACAAGAATGTGCTCTCGCAGGTGCTGAACGACTACGATCAGGAAACCAACGACTTCTATCGCTGGACCAAAGAGTACACCGTAGAGGAACTGTCAAAGCTCGTCAATGAGAATCTGAAAGACGACTTTGGCCAGATTACCGACCTGATTCCCCTGGAACGGGGCAAGAGCGGACGTATCTGGAAACTGAAGATTGTCGGCACCAAGAAGTCATTTACTATCGGCAAGGAACTTGAGATACGCCGCGTTCTCAGCGAGTCGCATCTCTATAGTTCGGCCTTCGATGTGGAGAAGACTGCTACCGGTTTCCGGCTGCTCGGTAAGGGTTGGGGGCATGGGGTAGGACTATGTCAGATTGGTGCTGCCGTCATGGGACAGCAGGGATATACCTACGAACAGATATTGTTGCATTATTATCGCGGTGCAAAAATTAAACAAATATATTAAAAATAAACAATGAACAGACACAGAAATCCCTGGTCGTGGATACCGACCCTTTATATTGCCGAAGGATTGCCCAATGTGGTGGTCATGACGGTGGCAGTTGTTATGTATATGCAGTTGGGCTTGACCGATACCGACATCGCCCTTTATACCGGGTGGCTGGGACTGCCCTGGGTGATCAAGCCGCTATGGAGTCCCTTTGTCGACCTCTACCGCACGAAGCGCTGGTGGGTGTTGGCCATGCAGCTCTTGTTGGGCTCGTCGCTGGCGGGTGTGGCGTTTACGCTCAATACCCCGTTCTGGTTTCAGGGCACGATGGCCTTCTTCTTCCTGATGGCTTTCTCCAGCGCGACGCACGATATTGCTGCCGATGGGTACTATATGCTCGAATTGGACGATCACCAGCAGGTGTGGTTCGTGGGCATCCGCAACACGTTCTATCGTCTGGCTGTGATCTTTGGCAATGGCGTGCTGATTCCGGTAGCCGGAGTGCTGCAAGTGATGTTCCGCTATCAGATGGCCTATACGTGGTGCCTGGTCTTCTACGGGTTGGCGGCATTGTTTATTGCCATCTGGCTCTATCACACCTATATCATGCCCCGGGCCGATGCGGATGCTCCGCATAATACGAACGCCCGTGAGGTGATGCACGGAGTGGTGACAGCGTTTAAGACCTTCTTCCAGAAGCTGCCTCCTCGCGAGATGCTCTATGCCATGCTGTTCCTGCTCTTCTACCGGTTCCCGGAGGCACTGCTGACCAAGATGAGCGTAACCTTCCTCATGCGTCCCCATTCGGCAGGCGGTTTGGGACTGTCGCCCCAGGAGTTTGGACTGGCCAGTGGCACAGTAGGTGTGATCGGATTGACGTTAGGTGGCATCCTGGGTGGTATGCTGGCGGGTCGTGACGGTTTCAAGCGCTGGCTCTGGCCTATGGTATGCGCCATCACATTGCCCGACATCGTTTATGTTTACATGAGCTATGCTATGCCCGAGAATCTGTTTATCATCAGTTCCTGTCTTTTTGTCGAACAGTTTGGCTATGGCGTGGGCTTCACTGCGCTGACGCTCTACATGCTCTACTTCTCCAAAGGCTCGTTCCAGACATCCCACTATGCTTTCTGTACGGCGATTTCCTATCTGGGTCTGATGCTCCCGGGTATGTTGTCTGGTTGGATGAAGGATGCCCTGGGCTATCGCATGTTCTTTATCATCGTAATGGCGCTCTGTGCCATCACCTTCGCTGTGACCGCTTTTATTAAAGTCGATCCTGATTTCGGAAAGAAAAAGTCAGATGGTGAGGAATCATGAAAATAAAAATAGGAGCGGCAGAGTTTCACAACCATGCCGCTTCTTACTTTCTAATGATAGTATTAATAATGGAAAAGAAATCGTTTACTCTTTCAGCTTGTCATTTTAATTGACGTGGTAAAGATAAGGATTTTTTTTGAAATGGCAAAGGCTTTTATCGTTTTTTTTTACTAATTATGTATTTTTTCTACATAAATAGGGAAATCCCTATGAAAAAGAGGTGTTTCCATTTGCAATGAATACAATCATTCAGTACCTTTGCACCATCAATTTACGAATCATATTTTAAATTCAATACTGCTATGAAGAAGTTTTTTACACTACTGATGACTGCCGTTCTGACTGTCGCCCTCACCGGTGCCCTGACGGCTTGTGACAACCGTTACCACAACGACGACTACTACGATGCCGACGATGCCTTCGTGCTGGAGGGTTCGTGGACAGGATATATCGAGACCTATCTCTACGACCGTTTCGGATTCACGGGCAACGACTATCGCACCACGATGTATTTTGAGCGTGAGAATGCCTATGGAGGATGGGGTTACGAGGTAGACTACAACGTTCGCAGCCGCTACGTAGACTACTACTACTGCGAGTTCCGCTGGGAGGTCATCAACGGTAACATCCGCGTGCAGTATGCCGACAGTTGGAACAATGTCTGGATCTATCCGCGCCGACTGACTACCACCCACTTCTCGGGAACGATGGACGACGGAACCACTCGTGACATCTACTTTGACCTTACCTACGACGGCAACTTCGACTGGGGACCCTATCTCTCACCCGCCTATCGCATACAGACACGTACTGCCGCCAGTGCTGGCTATCACGCCAGCGGCGAGTTTGCCGACATACAGAAAAAGGCTTCCCGTTGAGGAAGCCTTTTTTATGCTTATTGTCTGTGGCCGATGGCCTTATTTGATTAAGTCCACACTGCGCTTTAGGAACTTGTCGAGAGCTTCGCCCTTCAGCATGCCGTTCTGAAGCAGTGCGAGGTCGATGAGCTGATGGATGATGTCGTTCTTGGCGGCAAAACCGTTCAGCAACTCTTCCTTCTTGTGCTTCTGCTCGTCGACAGCCTTTTCCGTCTCGGCCTTCATGTCCTTGTCGTCCTGAGTCAGCTCCTCGAGCTTCTTCTTCTCCTGTTGCTGGCGAATGGCAGCCAGTCGGGCCTCCTGGCCTTTCAGCTCTGCCTCGATGGGCTTTAGCTCCGTTGAGAGTTGAGAGTTGAGCGTTGACAAGATTTCCTTTACCAGTCGGTGGTCAGCATTGAGTACCAGATTCAGCGAGTCGGGCATCTGGGCATAGAAGTTCATGCCTTGTTGGAAACGGCTCATCTCCTTCATGCGGCGCATCCACTCGTTCTGGGTGATGACCACAGGGCGCTGGCTGTCGCCCAGGCTCTGCACCTCGACCATAAACTCCGTCTTCTCCATCTTGGGCATCTGCGAGCGGAACACTTGTGACAGATTGGCAGTCTCGTCTTCCGTGAGGTTCGATTTCGGAGCGTCGTCCTTGACGATGAGTCTGTCGATGATGTCGGCATCCACACGTGTGAAGTGACTCTTCTCAAACTTCTGTTCCAGCATCTGGATGGCGGGCACGTCGAGCTGGCCGTCGAGCAGCAGCACCGAGTATCCCTTGTCCTTGGCAGCCTGAATGTAGGAGTATTGCTCCTCCTTGTCGGTGGCGTAGAGATATACCAGCTGGTCGTTCTTGTCCTTTTGGGCTCCTTCGATAAGGGTTTTGTACTCGTCGAAGGTGAAGTGCTTGCCCTCGACATCTTTGAACAGGGCAAACTCCTTGGCGCGGTCGTAGAACGACTCCTCCGAGAGCATGCCGTAGTTGATGAACAGCTTCAGGTCGTCCCATTTCTCCTCGTACTCCTTGCGGTTCTCCTTGAAGATAGCCTGCAGGCGGTCGGCCACCTTCTTGGTGATATAGGTCGAAATCTTCTTCACCTCGCGGTCGCTTTGCAGATAGCTTCGGCTCACGTTCAGGGGAATGTCGGGTGAGTCGATGACACCATGCAGCAGCGTGAGGAATTCGGGCACGATGCCCTCCACCTGGTCGGTGACGAACACCTGGTTGCAGTAGAGCTGTATCTTGTTGCGCTGCAGGTCGATGTTCGACTTGATGCGTGGGAAGTAGAGGATACCAGTCAGATTGAACGGATAGTCCACGTTCAGGTGAATCCAGAACATCGGCTCGTCCGACATGGGGTAGAGCGTACGGTAGAACGATTTGTAGTCCTCGTCCTTCAGGCTCGACGGAGCCTTGGTCCACAGGGGCTCCACGCTGTTGATGATGTTGTCTTCAGCGGTGTCCACCATCTCCTTCTTCTCGCTCGACCACTCTTGCTTCTTGCCGAAGGCTACGGGAACGGCCATAAACTTACAGTATTTGTTCAGCAGCTGCTCCAGACGGGCCTTCTCGAGAAACTCCTTGCAGTCGTCATCCACATAGAGGATGATGTCCGAACCGCGATCGTCCTTCTCTGCCTCGTCAATCTCGTAGGCTGGGCTGCCGTCACAGCTCCATTTCACAGCCTTGGCACCGTCCTTATACGAGCGGGTGACAATCTCTACCTTCTTCGATACCATGAACGAGCTGTAGAAACCCAGTCCGAAGTGTCCGATGATGCTGTTGGCATTGTCCTTGTACTTCTCCAGGAAGTCGTTCACACCCGAGAATGCAATCTGGTTGATATACTTGTCAATCTCCTCCTCAGTCATTCCGATGCCTCGGTCAGAGATGGTGATGGTTCCCTTGTCGGCATCCAGGCTCACATGTACGGTGAGGTCGCCCAGCTCGCCCTTGAACTCACCCTGCTGGGCCAATGTCTTGAGTTTTTGTGTCGCATCGACAGCATTCGATACCATCTCGCGCAGGAAAATCTCATGGTCAGAGTAGAGAAACTTTTTGATGACGGGGAAGATGTTCTCTGTAGTAACCCCGATATTACCTTTTTGCATACCTTATTTTATTATATATGTTTGTTATTATATACGTTTGTTACTTTTGCCCAAAGGTAAGCAAATATCGTGCCAAAACAAAAGCCCTCCCAACCGTAGGCGGTCAGGAGAGCTCTTTTTTTATTCTTTATGTTATCGTTCTGCTTATTGTACGGTGAAGTCGAAACCGAAGGGATGCTCCTTGAAAGCCTCGCTTCCCAGTCCGCCCTTATAGAAGAAGCAGTATTCTCCAGGCTCCAGTTCGTTGGGGAAGGTCACCTCAAACGTGCTATTGTTGATTTCTTTGATTTCGAAGTCTACCATCGTTCGGTTCGAGGCATTGCTGCCCTCAAAGCCCATGATGCCATACGACATACCTTCTGGGAACAGTCTGCGTCCGCCCTTGCCGTTCTTCTTGGGCATTTTCACCTGCATCTTCACCAGCTGGAACTCGTTGGGGCTCTGGATGTTGGCCATCACAATCTGATACCAGTTGTCGGCCGATTTCTCAAAGCTGTTGTTCTCCGTCTTGGGGAAGTAGAAGCGGAATACGGGATGACGGCCGTTCTCGCCCGTCAGCTGCAGCTTCGAGGTGTGTCCGGGGAGCATGAGTTTCTTGATGTCCTTACCTGTCGACATCATGGCGATGGCACCAGCCGTAGCGGCTCCAGCCACAGCGCCCGAGGGCTTGCTGCCCGATACTGCCGAACCCACCAACAGCGCTCCGGCACCCATCGCTGCAATCGTTCCCAGATTGAAGCCCTTCGACTCCTTCTCAAACTGTGTGCGATACATCTTCTTGGGCTTGTCGCCAGTGTTCCACCAGAGGACGCCCTCATAGCCGAAGTCCGTCTTGGCAATCTTCTGCAGATAGGTAATCAGTGCGGCATCTGCTCCGGCTGCTTTCAGCTGGCGCATGTAGTTAATGTCGTACTGGATTGTGCGCTCCGTACTGCTTTCTACGGCACCGATAATCTCTTCCGAGTTGAACCCCTCCTTCAGTAAGTCCAGAATCGTCTGATTGGTGATGGCCTCGTTTTGCGCCTGAACAGTGAAAGCAGATACCATCAGGCATAAGGTGAGAAATAGTTTTTTCATTTTGCTTTTCAGTTAGTGTTTATTTTGTCTGCAAAGTTAATCAATTGTCACCAACTATTCTAATGATTTTCGTTTTTTAACATTCGCCCTCGCCTAAAATACTAATAAATACTAAATATTCGGTGGACTCTGCATGATGCCCATAAAAATAATGTAATTTTGCAGCAAAATTGAATTGGTGCCCATGTTTTAGTATATGAGTAAGTGCCTGACCTTGACGAAAAGCTCATTGATTACCCTCATGCTGATGGTAGCGATGTACGCTATGGCTGGTCCGAAGCTTCAACGACTATTCTTTTCGTACGACGCTTCCAACGGATTGGCAGACAACAGTGCCCAGACCATCTCGTGCACCAAGACAGGCCGTATGGTCATCACCACCATCGGACACATCAACTTCTACGATGGGGAGGCGTTCACCCATATCGACCCCAAGCCCGAAGACTTGTTTCCGCTGCCCAAATACAACGGGCACTATCATCTCTACTTCGACCGCTTTCATCATATCTGGCTCAAGGACAAGAAATCGGTGACCTGTGTCGACCTGATGACCGAGCGCTTTATTTCCAATGTCGATAGCGTCATCAAGAGTCTGGGTATGAAGCGTCCCGTCGACGATCTCTTTGCCGATGTCTACAATCACTTGTGGATGCTCTCCGGCTCCCAGCTCTATGGCATCAACGACAAGACCACCATTCCCCTGCGCCTGAAGGAGGAGTTGCATGATGTCGATGTCTACAACCACAAGCTGCTGCTCCAGTTCTATGCCAATAGCACGGTATCCGTCTACGACCTCAAAACAGGTCGTCACCAATACGATGCTACAGCCCTCGACTCTGTGGAAGCCAGCCGCTATACACGCTCGTCGGTCATCTATCCAGACAGTAATTTCTACTATCAGATACGCAATGGCGACAAGGAGGCCATCCTGCTGCGATTCGATGTGAACACCCGCCGGTGGGAGAAAATCTTCTCCGTACCCTATCATCTCAACAATATGGTGAAGCATCGCGGGCGGCTCTATATAGCCTGCGAATACGGCTATTGGAGCTATAGTCCCGAAACGGGCGTGAAGGATCATATCGAGGAACTCTTTCTCACACATGGACGCCGACTGAATACCGATGTCAACACCATCTGTTTCGATCGTCAGGGGGGACTCTGGTTAGGTACCGAGAAGCGCGGCCTGCTCTATTCGCGTCCCTATAAGATTCCCTTCGTCTGCTACAACTGGAACGATCCCGAATACAAGGAATATGCCCGCATGATGGACGAGCAGCTGGCTCCCGCCTCGCTGCCTCGTCACGTCAACTGCAAATATCGTGACAGCCGAGGATGGGTGTGGACGGGCACCTATACCGGCCTGGAACTGATGAAGCCCGGTACGACCAAGAAGATTGTCTTCACCCACGACGACGGACTGCTCAACGAGATGGTTCACAGCGTCATCGAGGACAATAGTCACGACATCTGGATAGGAACCAGCTATGGATTGTCTCATTTCTATATTCGCGGCGACAGCGTACATCAGATAGAGACCTATACGGCCGCCGACAATGTACCCAACGAGTCGTTTGTCAACGGGCGTGCCCTGAAACTCAGCGACGGCACCATCGTCATGCAGACGCTCGACCACATGGTGGCTTTCCATCCGTCCAACTTCTACGAGCAAGAAGTGAGTTCCTTCAGGCTTTATCCTAAACTTATCCGCCTGTTGGTGAATGGCCATTTCGTAGAGGCAGGCACCAAGCTTGACGGGCGCGTCATCCTGGATCGCGCCATCACTCGTGCACGCGAGCTGACAGTCAACTACAATCAGAACTCGATGTCGCTCACTTTCTCCGGACTCAACTATATGCGTCCGGGACAGACTTACTATCGCGTCCGCGTGCGTGGTCTGGATGACGACTGGCGCGTGTTGTCCTATGCCAATAGCGACGGGCGTGTCGACAAGCGCGGACTGCTGCACTTGCCGCTGACGGGACTGCGCCCGGGAAAGTATATTGTCGATTTGCAGGCCTCGATGGTTCCCGATGCCTGGAACGAGGAGCCCCTTTCGTGGGTAGTCAATGTCGAGCAGCCCTGGTGGCGCTCAACGGGTATCTACCTCCTGCTGGCGTTGATTATTGCGTCCGTGCTGCTTGCCAACTTCGCGTTGTTCTACCGGAACACGCGCTTGCGCTTTGTCCGTAATCAGCAGGAAGACGATTTGCTGAGGCGCATCAAGAGCTTTGCCCAGCGCTCCGACTCGCTGACGGGCGAGGTGTTGGCTCCGGCATCGGTAGGCATCGACAACAACGAGGACAGGGTAGGCGAGGGCGAGCGTCTGTTCGACCAGGCCATGATGGAGATATTGCCTTATCTGCATGAGAATCCGAATAGTGCTATCTCCCTGCGCCAGATGTCCGCAATGGCCCGTATCGACGAGGCAACACTCGTCGAGGTGCTGTCTGCCAATCTCTATAAGAGTCCGCGCCATCTGGCCCTGAAGCTGCGCTTGCAGGAAGCTGCCCAATTGCTGACCGAGACCAGCGAGAGCGTGGAGGATATTGCCAGCCGGTTGCGCTTCGTCACGCCCAACTATTTCATTGCCAGTTTCTATCATGTCTATCGGCAGACACCCGTAGCCTATCGGAACTCCAATGCCCGATAGCCTACCAGCCGCCAAGTGCGTTCACCCACACCTTTATAGTAGACCAGTGCCTGATAGCGGTTCTCCGTCTGGTAGAAGCTTCCTTCCAGTCGCGGCTGGCTGCCGTCGGCCTTCACGTAGTGGTAGGAGTAGTAGCCCTGCTTCTGCATCAGCTGGGTGTAGTAGCAGCCTTTGGCTCCGTCGTAGCGCATCTTGTAGGTGTCGCGATGGTGGTCGGTGGTCCAGTGTGCGTCAATGTACAAGTCGCCTTCGTAGGGTGCCGTCAGCTGATAGTTCACCCACACATAGTCGCAGGTATAGTCCACCTCGCGGATGTCGCTGTTGCGGATGACAAAGGCTCCGTCGGCATCCACGTCCGTCAGGTAGTTCTTGCGCACTCCTGTGGCAAAGGGCCACACCTGATAGTGTTCGCCGTCCCAGCTGATGTGCTCAATGCCCATCGTCGGGTGGCTCACGTCGAGAATCTCGTATTTATGGTATTCGTTGCCGGCATCAAAGATCAGCTGGCGGTTGTGCTCCCAGCCCAGCCCGTTCATGTTGATATAGTTGGGGCGCACGTCGCGGCGGGCAGTATCCTCGCGCCAGTTCTGCATCACGACGGTGCGCAGCTGGCTGTCCACATCGGTGACGCTCAGGTTGTTGTAGTTCACGCTCATCGACAGCTGCTGGTGGCTCACGTTGTGGTCGATGTCGGTATTGGTGGTAGCCTCCAGTCCGACGGTCATCAGCGGTTCCACCACGTAGAACTCCACTTCCAGCACGGGCTCGTCGCCCTGATCCTCGTTGTAGACGGTCAGTCGGTAGTTGCCGCTCATCTTCAGCCGGCACCGCTCGTTGGGAATAGTCAGCTGGTAGTGGGTATAGAGCACGGTGGTGTTGATGCTGTTCTGATAGTCCTCGATGGGGTTGCCGTTGAATCCTTCCAGCCAGTCGCTCTCGAAGAGGGCGTCGCTCACCGTCCAGTCGGCTTCGCAGTGCTCCAGGCGATAGACGAATCGGTGATACTGGTGCGACAGCTCGTCGAAACCTATCTTCAGTCGGTCGCCGCGTCCCATCTCCATCACGGGTCGGTTCAGCCAGTCGCCGTTGACGATGCTGGTGAGCGAGCGCACATTCGGCACGAAGATGCGGTTGGCAGCGCGGCAGCCGATGGTGGCGGCCAGCAGGCAGGTGATGACGAAGAGTCTTCTCATAGCTTCTTGCGGAATAGCAGGCACGCCCATTCTCCGTCGTGCCGTTGTTGTTGCAGTTCGAGTCCCAGACGCTGTGCGTGCTCGCAGAGCTGATGGCAGTCTTGCTGATAGAATCCGCTCAGGACGAGTCGCGCGTCAGGAACCATTACGCGTGCAAATTGCTCCATGTCCTGCAGCAGGATGTTGCGGTTGATGTTGGCCATCACGAGGTCGAAAGGCCCGATGTCGGTACGGTCGAGTAGGGTAGCGTCGCCGTGCAGCTCTGTCATCCGCTCGTCCACGTGGTTGATGACGGCATTGTGGCGGCAGTTGTCCACGCTCCACTCGTCGATGTCGTAGGCGGTGCAGCTGTCAGCGCTCAGCTTGAGCGCACAGATGCCTAAGATGCCCGTCCCGCATCCGCAGTCGAGCACGCGCTTGCCGGCAACGGGAATGTCGAGCAGCGTGGCACAGATCATGCGGGTGGTCTCGTGGCTGCCGGTGCCGAAGGCCAGACGGGCATCAATCTCTATCGCGATGGGGTAGTGGGCAAGGTCTGTGCCTCCCGTGTGGCGTCCGTCGTGTATCACTATCTGTTCGGCAACCACGATGGGCTCGAATCCTTCCTGCTCCCACTGCTCGTTCCAGTCGCGGTCTTCAGCCTCGCGTACATTATATGTAATACGGGTGTGGTCGAAGGGGAAGCCTTCGAGGGCTGCGTCCAGCGCCGGTTGGTCGAAGAGCGACTGCTGCACGTAGCCTGTCAGCCCGTCGGCGGTCTCCTCGAAAGTCTCGAATCCTGCCTCTCCGGCCAGCGCCGACAGCAGGTCTTGTGCGTCCTGTGAACAGGGCTCAATGGTGAATGATACTTCGAAATACTTCATTTGATAATGTTAAATTTGAGTGCAAATATACAAAAAATAGGGAAAAACCTATCACTTCTTAGGGTTTTTCCCTAATTTTGCAGTGAAATTAGTGTTAATTTTGCATCGTGAACCAATAAACATAATGAGAATGAAGATGAAAAAGCTGATGATGTTCCTGCTCCTCATGGGAGTACTGCCTCTCTCGGTGGCAGCACAGGACGACGACATGTACTTCGTTCCGACGAAGGAGAACCAGGCTAAGGAGGCACGGTCTTACGGCATGCCTACCAACACCTACTATTCGGGCAGTACGCGTTCGGTGGACGACTATAACCGTCGTGCGTGGAGCAGCGTCACTCCGATAGACTCTGCGGGTAACGACATCATAGACTTCTCGGCTGTGCGCGGGGTCTATCCCGACTCCACCTATAAAGAGACCGTAGCCGAGGACTATAAGTACACCCGCCGCATGAGCCGTTTCGACGGCTATACGCCCTCACAGGCCTATTGGGAAGGCTATCGTGACGGACGCTGGGATTCTCCCTGGTATTACACGAGCTACTACTCCTGGTACGACCCCTGGTACTGGGACGACCCTTGGTATTACCGGGGATGGTATTCCCCTTGGCACTTTGGCTACTATCGTCCCTGGCGCTATGGCTATGTGGGCTGGTACGGCTATCGTGGATACTACGGACCTCGCTGGTACGCTGGCAGAAGCTATCGTTACGTCTCGCGCCCCATCCGCTACACCCGCTACGACAGCGGACGCACGTTTGGCAGCAGAGGCGGACGCACCACCTACAGCAGCGGGCGCACCACCTACAGCAGCGGGCGCACTTTTAGCAGTCGCGGCAGCTCGTCCTTTGGCGGCGGCAGCTTCGGCGGAGGCCGTAGCGGCGGCAGCTTCGGAGGCGGAGGCAGCTTCGGAGGCGGTGGACGCTCAGTGTCTGGCGGACGCTCGTTTGGCGGACGGAGGTAGTTCTTTGACCTGAAGGTACAAAGCGACCAAAGGTCGATGAGAAAGTTGAAAGTTGAGAGTTGAAAGTTTTAACTGTAAAGAATACGAGTATGATGAAGAAGATATATCTAATGGCTGCTGCCACGATGCTGGCAGCGCAGATGCAGGCTCAGGGAGTAATCCTCGATACCTATATCGGAGCACAGCTGGCCACTGAAGACTTGAATGGAACAGCCCGCTATGTGGGCATGGGTGGCGCGATGGATGCCCTTGGGGCCGACATCTCCACCATGAGTACCAACCCCGCAGGCATCGGCCTCTTCCGTCACACGCAGGTGTCGGGTAGCTTCGGCTTGGTGTCGCAGTCTGATGGAAAGTCGTTTCAGGACGGCTCCAAGACCTCGGCCTCGTTCGACCAGATAGGCGTGGTGTTCTCCACCCGTTCGGGCATGCACAGCTACCTGAACTTCGGCTTCAACTTCCATAAGAGCCGCAACTTCAATCATGTGCTCTCGGCAGCCGGGAAGGCCATCGACGGCTCGTCGCAGAACCGCCAGACCTGTATCAAGGGTGTTCGTGGCGATCTGGACACCAACTACGGCATGAGCCAGGTGGACGAGCTGTATATGAAGGTCATCGAGAACGAGGACGGCAGCGTGTCCTATTACGATGCGCTCGACTGGAACTTCAACCGCGCCCAGACGGGCTATATCGGAGAGTACGACTTCAACATCTCCGGCAACATCAACAACCGCGTCTACCTGGGTCTGACCTTTGGTGTCCGCGATGTCCACTATAAGAGCTATACCGAGTACGATGAGCAGCTCATGACGGCTGATGGGGCCATCCAGCCCGTAGGTCTGCGCGACGATCATAAGATCACGGGTCACGGCTTCGACTTCAAGGCGGGCATCATCGTGCGCCCCATCGAGGAGTCGCCCTTCCGCATCGGTGCCAGCGTGGCGTCGCCTACCTTCTATAAGCTCACCACCAAGAACATCACCTCCATCCACGATGCCGTAGGCATGCTGAAAGAGGTGAGCTCGGATGCCGACTTCCGCTTCAACACACCTTGGCGCTTCGGACTCTCGCTGGGTCACACCGTAGGCGGCAGCCTCGCCCTGGGTGCCGGCTTCGAGTATGCCGATTACAGCACCAACGATATGCGCACCATCACTGGCTCGGGCCGAGACTGGCAGGGCTACTACTATGAGAACAGTTCCACAGAGCAGGTGACGAAGCGCCACACGGAGCGCACCCTGCGCGGGGTGTCGACGCTGAAGCTTGGTGCCGAATACAAGGTAGACCCGATGATAGCCGTACGCATCGGCTACAACTACCAGTCGCCCATCTACAAGGAGTCGGGCGTGCGCGATCAGACCTTGCTGACATCGTCCACCTATATGGCGTCGACTACCGACTATACCAACTGGAAGGAAACCCATCGGCTGATGGCTGGCGTGGGCTTCACCCTCGACCAGTTCCGTATCGACCTCGCCTATCAGTACTCGATGCGCAACGGCGACTTCTATCCCTATCAGAACGGACTCTCGGCACAATACATCAGCGATGCCACCGGCCTGACGGAGACCATCACCAACAACTGTGCCCCCGTCAGCGTGAAGGACAATCGCCATCAGCTGCTCTGCACGCTCAGTTATAGCTTTTAAGAGGTGAGAAGTAAGCGCTAAGAGGCTGCTTTACACCCGATTTTCCTGCAAAGTGCAAAATAATTCTCATTTTATTTTGCGCTTTGCTTGTTTCTTCGTACCTTTGTCGAACGATTTTTGAGAAAGCATCAATGAAGCAATTTTTTGTGGTTGTTCTATGTTTGTTATTGCTGGCATCCTGCGGGGGCAGCAAGACAAGCAACACCGAGGAGACTGTCCCCGCCGATTCTACAGTGGTCACAGCCGACTCGCTGGCAGTTTCCGATGCTTCCGACGACCTGTTGGCCAATCTCCCTATGCCCAAGGCTGCCGACGAGCTCTTCGACGATTTCCTCTATAATTTCGCTGCCAACCGCAAGCTGCAGATGGAGCGTATCGCCTTCCCGCTCAAGAAGGTCAACGGCAACAAGGTCGAGACCATCGACAAGCGTCAGTGGCGCATGGAACGCTATTTTATGCGCCAGCAGTATTACACTCTGCTCTTCGACAGCGAGCGCCACATGGAGGTGGTCAAGGACACCAGCGTCAATCATGCGGTGGTAGAAATGATCTACTTCAACACCGGAGCCATCATACAGCATGTCTTCAACCGCCTGCGCGGCGTGTGGATGCTCACCGAGATACAGACCATCCCCATCAGCGCCTCCAACAATGCCTCGTTCCTCGAGTTCTATTCGCGCTTCTCCACCGACACCGAGTTTCAGGAGGAGAGCCTCGCCGAGAGCATCCAGTTCGAGGGCCCCGACCCCGACGACGACTTTGCACGCATGGACGGTGTCATCACTCCCGACACCTGGGAGGCTTTTGCGCCCGAACTGCCCAAGCAGATGATCTACAACATCATCTACGGCAAGCCCCGTCCCGAGGGCAATCGCAAGGTCTTCGTGCTGCGCGGCATTGCCAACGGCATGGAGCTCGAGATGACGTTTCAGCGCAAGGGCGGCGAGTGGCGGCTGTATAAGTTGACAACCTAATATTCCCCCAACTCACATGTCTATCATCGACCTTCGCAACTACAGTCTCAAGCGTCACAACACCTTTGGCATTGATGCCCGTTGCGACCGATTCCTGGAGTATGCCAACGCGGACGAAGCCCTCCAGGTGGCTGCCATCCTGCGGCAGTCGGCACAGCCCTTTATCATCATCGGTGCCGGCAGCAACCTCCTGCTCACGCGCGACTATCCCGGCATCGTGGTCCACTCGGCTGTCAAGGGCTGCGCCATCAGCGCCACCCGCATCACCTGCGGCAGCGGCGAGACGTGGGACGACATCGTGGCCCTCAGCCTGCGCAACGGCCTCTACGGAGCCGAGAACCTCTCGCTCATTCCGGGCGATGTGGGCGCGTCGGCAGTACAGAACATCGGGGCCTATGGTGCCGAGGTCAAGGACCTCATCCGCGAGGTGCATGCCGTAGACATTGCCTCGGGCCAGTCGTGCGTCATCAGCCGCGACGACTGTCAGTACGGCTATCGCTGGAGCCGGTTCAAGGGCGAGTGGAAGAACCGATTCCTCATCACCCACGTCGTATATGAGTTCTCCGACCGTTTCCTGCCGCGCCTCGACTACGGCAACATCCGCGCCGAGCTCGACCGTCGGGGCATCCCTCAGCCCACTGCCGGGCAGCTGCGTCAGGTCATCATCGGCATCCGTCAGGCCAAGCTGCCCGACCCGCAGGTCATCGGCAATGCCGGCAGCTTCTTCATGAATCCCGTCGTGCCCCGCAGCCAGTACGAGCAGCTTGCAGAACAATACCCCGATATGCCGCACTATACCGTCGATGCCGACCACGAGAAGATACCTGCCGGGTGGATGATAGACCAGTGCGGATGGAAGGGACGCTCCATAGGGCCGGCTGGCGTTCACGACCGTCAGGCCTTGGTGCTCGTCAATAGGGGAGGGGCCACCGGTGCTGACATCCTGCACCTCTGCGAGACCATCCAGCACGATGTGCGCCAACGCTTTGGCATCGACATCCATCCCGAGGTGAACGTTGTTTGAGTGTCTGTTTCCCCTCCTAAGTTAGGAGGGGCCAGGGGTGGTCTGAACAAGTGGCTATTATACCAATTTATTTTTTAACGATTACAAAGTGGAGAGAGTGATGAAGCTGACATTTCTTGGAACAGGAACCTCGTGTGGCGTGCCGACCATCGGCTGTCAATGCCACACCTGCACCAGCACCGACCCGCACGACCAGCGGCTGCGCTGTTCGGCACTCGTCGAGACTGAGCGCACCCGACTGCTCATCGACTGCGGACCCGACTTCCGACAGCAAATCATGCCGCATCCCTTCCGACGCATCGACGGCATCCTCATCACCCATGCCCACTACGACCACATGGGGGGAATGGACGACATACGCCCTTACTGCCAGTTTGGCGAAATCAATGTCTATGCCGACCCGCTGGCCCGTCAGGGAATGCTCCAGATGCTGCCCTACTGTTTTGCCGAGCACCGCTATCCCGGTGTGCCCGCCATTCAGCTTCATGAGATTCATCCCCACGAGGCGTTCACCATTGGCGATATTCACATCCTGCCCTTCCAGGTGATGCACCACGACCTCCCCATCCTCGGCTATCGCCTCACACCGCTCGATGCGCAAGGCAAGCAGCTCGCAGGTCATACGCTGGTCTACATCACCGACATGAAGACCATCAGCCCCTCGGAAGTTCCCTTCGTCGAGGGCTGCGACGTACTCATCGTCAACGCCCTGCGCCACACGCCCCACCACTCGCATCAGATGCTCCAGGAGGCCGTAGCCTTTGCCCGTCGCGTTCATGCCCCGCAGACGTGGCTCGTCCATTCCAGTCACGACATCGGCCGTCATGCCGAAGTCAACGCCCAGCTGCCTCCCGACATCCAGCTGGCCTACGACGGTCAGGTCATCAGCGTAGAGCACCTCGCCTGCGGCGTCGTTGATAATAAGATAATGTAAATAAATTTATAAGTTTCCTATTGGAAGCTCGCTCGCTCCTTTTGTCCTCCGTGGGCTTTCAGTTTTTACTGCCTGGGCAGGGCGTAAATTTTCGCAGGCCTGAACGCAAATTCTGCCTCGCCTGGCAGCTCCCTTCCGTCTCACTTCCGACATTGCAAAGGTACGAATATTTCATGGTATTTGCAAATTATCTGGCCAAAAAACAGCTGTTTTTTCACCCTATTTCGCTCCCAATTTTGCAGAGAAATTTAAGCAATCATTTGTCTTGTACTGAAATAGG
>DDPY01000056.1 GCA_002342415.1 Prevotella sp. UBA2456
AGAAGAAGATGGTGGCCCACTGCGCATTTCGACCCGATAGTATCTCGTCGAAGAACACGCGCGTAAGCAGGGGCAGGGTCAGCGTGACCACTGCCAGCAGCAGGGTGAAGATAAATGTCAGCCAGAAAGCTTCGTTGGCTCCGCTCAGGTTCCTCTTGATGTAGGATAAGATGTTAGTGGGATGGCCCGAGGGCTGGAAACGGTCGGTCAGCTTGAAGGTCATGGCGACACCCGTAAACGAGCGGCGGAACTCATCCATCGGTATCTCTACCGGTCCGATGCCGGGGTCGTTGAGATGGGCCTTGCCTTTCCGCATGCCCTTGAAGACAACGAAGTGTTCAAAGTTCCAGTGGATGATGGCGGGCTCCATGCCTGCCAGATTTTCAGCACTCACCTTATAGGCACTGGGCTCCAGACCGTATGCCCTGGCTGCCAACAGGATGTTCTTCATCGAACTGCCGTCGCGGCTCACGCTGCACGCCTCGCGCACCTGCTCCAGGGGAAGCCACTTGCCGAAGTAAGCAAGAATCATTGAGAGCGAGGCAGCACCACACTCCACGGATTCCATCTGCATTACCATGGGCACTTTCTTCATAAGCCTACTTCCCTCGCAATGTATTCAACGTGTTCTCTACTCGTCCTAACAGCACTTCCCATACGTACTTACGATTCCAGATGATCTGCACATGGCAGGGCATGCCCGTAGTGACGGCCATGCCTTCACTCTTCTGGCGACTCCATACCAGCCCGTCGGCATCACGGTCGAGCACGATGCGCACCTCATAGACTGGTTCTTCGGCAGGGATGATGGATGCCAGCTCGGCCAGTTTCAGCCGCTGTGCCACCATCTGGCGGTTGGTGGGATACGACTCGATGCCCTTGACGGTGCNNGCATAGCCCCACTTCTCGCGCTCCAGGTCGGCAGGTGTCAGCTGCACCTTGGCACCCAGCTTCACCTTCCTGAGTTCTTTGAATGTCACGTAGGCCAACACCTCGCGCTCGTGGAACCGAGCCTCCTGGGGCAGTATCCATGCCACAGGCTCGCGAGGCTCAAACTTGCTCTCTGCCGGCTTCGAGGTCAGCACCACTCCCGACTCAGGTGCCGTCAGAGTGGTGGTCGCCAGCTGCGAGCGGACGCTGACAAGGGGAGTGCCGGCTGCCACCTCCTGACCGTTGGTGGCTACCACATGATGGACGATCCCCCCGTACGGGACCGTAATCGCCTTGGCCTCTGCAAACGGGAATACAACGGCTTGGGCCCTGACGGTATAGTTGACCTTGCCAGACATACACCAGAAGATGGCCACGCCGCACAGCAAAAGCAGCGTGGAGAGCATCAGCCAGAGTCCGGGAGAAACCACCCGTGGCATCTCCTTGAGTTCGCTCCTGTCGTCAAGAGCTTGTAATGCTTCCTCGTTAAATATCTCAGACATATAATATAGTTGTAAAACAGCCCGCAGTTGTCGTAAATTAGAATGTTAGTATTTGAAAATGCGCGGCTATTTACGTTTGGCGGTGCAAATATATAAATAAATAAGCAAACTACCAAATAATTCTCACTTTATTTTAACCTGGAATACCTAATAAAAATCTTCAAAAAAACTTGGCGGTTACATTTTTAATACCTACCTCAGCAGCCGAAAACTAGAATCAAAAAAACAGGCTGCGACTTACAGGAAGTCAGCAGCCTGCTTTTTTTTATATCCTAGTATTGATCTATACTACGAAATCAGTGGTCAGAGTTCTAGGCTGAGTTTCTTCAGGTCGCGGTCGGCGGAGCTGGTGCCGTAGAGGATTTCGTAATGGCCGCGGCGCACGCGCATGGTGTTCGTCTCGGGGTCGAAGAACTCGAAGCTCATGGGCGACAGCTTGAGGGTGACCTGTTGCTGCTGACCAGCCTGCAGTTCGACGCGCTGGAAGGCACGAAGGGTCTTCAAGGGAGCCTCCGGGTCGTCGAGATAGCGGATATACACCTGCACGGTCTCGGCTCCGTTGCGTCGACCCGTATTGGTGACGGGGACGGTGACTTCGCAGATATCGGTATTCTCGACAAACTCGTAGCGGCCCTCGCCGACCTCGAAGGTGGTGTAGGACTGGCCATAGCCGAAGGGGAACAGGGCATCGTTGAAGTAGCGATAGGTGCGGCCGCGCATGGAGTAGTCCTCGAAGTCGGGCAGCTGGTCGCTGCGCTTATAGAAGGTGACGGGCAGCTTGCCGCTGGGGTTGTAGTCGCCGAAGAGCACGTCGGCCACGGCATTGCCACCCTCCTCGCCGGCATACCATGCCTGCAGGATGGCATCGCAGGTCTCCATCTCTGGTTCGAGGGCAATGGCCGAGCCGGAGCAGTTGACAAAAATGACGGTCTTGCCAGCCTGCTTGAGGGCTTTCAGGAAATCGCGCTGCACCTTGGGGAGCTCGATATGGGTACGGTCGCCACCCTTGAAGCCATCGATGTTGACGGGCATTTCCTCGCCCTCGAGCGATGCCGAGATGCCACCCACGAAGACGACCTTCTGAATGCCCTCCAGCCGGGCGATGGCCTGCTGATAGTCGATGGGCTGTTCCTTGGCGATATTGATCTTGAGGTTGGCACCCCAGGTCTTGACAAACTGGAAGCGCACCTCGATGCGATAGTCCTTGCCCTTCTCGCCCTGAATGGCCGTGCGGACGGGCGTGGTACGCCAGGTGTGCTGCACGAACTTCTGCTCGCCGTTGACATAGAGTTCGAAGTGGCCGCAGCCTTCGACGTTGATGACATACTCGCCCGACTGCTGTGGGGTGAACGTGGTCTCATAGCGGGCAGAGAAGTCCTCAATCTTCACCCCAGGGGCGAAGTTGTGCATACCAGCCGTAGTGACAGCGAGCGGAGTGGTGTAATACTGTGTAGTAACGGGGCGTCCCTTCATGTCGGTATTGTTCCAGAAGGTGCCCTTGAGTCCCCGCTTGCCGTCCATCGTGCAACAGGTGTTCATCAGGCAGTCCATCACCTTGTCGTAAGTGAGGTCGCAGCCAGGGAACGAGACGACTTTAGTGTTTTTGGCCTTGATGCCGTCGAGGATGGTGACGGTATGGTTGGGCACGCCATTATAGTTGCCCCATAGGAGCGGCTTGTCGTCGGCATTGGGCCCGATAACGGCAATGGTCTCGCCGCTGTGGGCAGCCAAGGGCAGGATGCCACCCTTGTTCTGGAGCAGCACCATCGACTGGCGCGCCATCTCGAGTGCCAGCTGGCGGCTCTCCTTGGTGTCCATAGCCGAATAAGGAATCTTGGACCACTCGACCAGCGAGGGGTCGTCCATCTCGCCCAGGTCGAAGCGTCCCTCCAACAGCCGCAGCACATGCTTGTCGACCTCGTCCTCGGTGATCAGTCCGCGGCGCACTGCCTCAGGGATGGAGGCATAGGTATAGCCAAAGCCGCACTCCACATCGGTGCCGGCCCGCGTGCCTACAACGGAGGCGTGGACAGCATCGGAGGAGGACTTATGCGACGTATAGAAATCGGTGACAGCCCCACAGTCGCTGACCACGAGATAGGGGAAGCCCCACTCCTGGCGCAGAATCTGCTGCAACAGGCGCTGTGAGCCGCAGCAGGGCTCGTCGTCGAGGCGCTGGTAGGCACACATCACCTCGCGCACCTTGCTATGCTGCACCAGATACTTAAAGGCTGGCAGATAGGTCTCCCACAGGTCGCGCGGCGAGACGTCGGTGAGGTTGGCCGTATGGCGGGTATATTCCGGCCCGCTGTGTACGGCATAGTGCTTGGCACAAGCCCAGAGCTTACGGTATTTGGCATCCTCGGGACCTTGCAGGCCGCGCACGACGGCATCGCCCATGATGGAGGTGAGATAAGGGTCTTCGCCATAGGTCTCCTGTCCCCTGCCCCATCGCGGATCGCGGAAGATGTTGACATTGGGTGTCCAGACGCTCAGGCTGTGAAACTTCTCGTCCTCGCCAGAGCCGCGATACATACGCTCGTTGTATTGGGCACGAAACTCGGTAGAAGCTACATCGAACACCTTATATAATAAGTCAGGGTTCCACGACGAGGCCATGCCTACGGGTTCTGGGAACACCGTCACATTGCCCATATTGGCTGCTCCATGCAGGGCCTCGCTCCACCAGTAGAACTTCTTGATGCCCAGACGGGGAATGGCAGGACTCTCGTCCTGCATGAGCAGTGCCTTCTCTTCCAGGGTGAGTCGCTTGCAGAGGTCGGCAGCGCGCTCACGAGCCGAGAGATGGGGATTCTGATAGCGCGGACGCACCTGATAGCCCAGCAGCTGGAGCATCGTCTCGCCATAGCGGCGCCCCAGCTCGCGATAGCCCGCCACGTCGAAGTGCAGCTTGTCGGGCAGGTTGGAACAGCCTGCAGAGGGGATGACGTGGGCAGTAGGAATGGTCTGGGGCAGGGCGTTGATCTGACTGTTCATGGCGACACACTGGCCTTCGCCGTCCGCCTGCACCACCTCGCCTACCAACAGGGGCACCTGCGCGGCCTGGAGGTGCAAGTCGCTCAACAGGCGCTGATAGACGCTCTGCACCTTGCCTGCCCAAGTGGCCTCGCCCGTATTCGACTCTCCCTGATGCATCAGTATTCCCTTGATGACTCCATCCTGCTGTGCCCGCCTGGCCAGCGATACCAGTCGCTCATAGGGATTGTTGTCGTAGGCTTTCAGCATGCCTTTCATCCAGTCGGGAGCCTTTTCGGCATAGGCAGCTATCTCGTCGGGCATGAAGCCCTCGATACGGATGCCACCGATAGCGACATGAACCACTCCCACCCTGATATGCTGGGGCAGCGACTCGATGAGCGTGCGTCCGAACCAGTCGGCAGGCGACAGTCCCGTGTTGGGACGGCACAAGGGGGCAGCGGCCTCGCACCACTGACCTTTAGTCCGGCCCCGCTGCGGATCGTCGACGGCAGGCATGAGAAGAAAACGGGATCCAGGAGTCGCTATATCCTCTGCTTCAGGCTGGGCAGCCCCCTCCATGTTCGACTGTCCGAAGCACAGGAAGATATAGAAATTCGGATCAACAGCGGCATTCGCTCCAAGGAGCCGGGTGGCCAGCAGCACCCCTAACAGGAAAAAGCGTTTCATACGAATAGTATATTTATAATTAAGATTCACTGCTGCAAAGATACGGATTTTCGCTGAGACTTGCTTTAGAGTCTGTATCAATTTCTATTCTGATTGTAACAACGAGATTTCAGGGTGTTTTTGCGGCGTGTAACAAAACCCTTTTGTGCTGTAATTGCGCTGAGGGCATGTTACAAACAACAAAGTCCATGTTACGGACGGCAAACTCCTTTACCTTATAAATATATATCTTTGCACCCGAAATTCAATGTAACTTTTTCGAAAAAACCATTCATTCTCAAAGTAAGCTTAGACAGTTAATAAGAGTTAGTAGTTTTGGTATGTAAAACTTTTCAAAACGGGGGCCGGCGTGAGTCTCCCCCCTTCTCTCAAGAAAACAATGTAAAGAACTAAAAATATAAAACAACAATGCATGAGCAACTAAATCGAGCAAGAATCTTGCTACTGAGCCTGTTCCTGGCAGGAAGCATCGGAACGGCTTGCGCCCAGACGAAGCCTTCGGCCCTCCATGTGGAAGGACTGTTCCTGGTGAATGCCGAGGGACAGCGTGTCAATATGCACGGCTGGGCCCAGACCTTCAGTCCCTGGTTCAACGAGCAGGGGACGAAGTGGAATGACTACAACGTGAACGGATGCCTGAGCTACAACAAGGGCATCATTGACAACATCCTGAAGGCCGGATGGAAGATGACCTTCGTGCGACAGCACATGGACCCCTACTGGAGCAACACCCCCGGCAAGCAGACCACAGGCGAGAACGACATCTCGGCGTTCGACTTCGAGCGCTTCAAGACCTATCTCGACCTCATCTTTGTGCCGATGGCCGAATATGCCATCTCGAAGGGGCTCTACGTAGTGATGCGCCCGCCAGGTGTCTGCCCGGAGACGATAGCCCTTGGCGATGCCTATCACCAGTATCTGAAAAAGGTGTGGGCGCATGTGGCCCAGCACGAGAAGCTGAAGAACAACGGTGCCGTCCTGTTTGAGTTGGCCAACGAACCCATACATATCAATAATGGTACGCGCGACAGGGACGAGGTGATGACACAGTATATGCAGGAGATTGTAGACGTGATACGCCAGCACTGCCACAACATTCTCCTCGTTCCAGGGCTCGGCTATCAATCCAACTATGCGGGGTTTGCCAAATATCCCATCCAAGGCGACAACATCGGATTTGCCGTACACTGCTATCCCGGATGGTATAACGGCGGTCACGGCGACGACGACGTAACAGTGAACTATCGCGACTTCAAGCGAGGCTGGGATCAGCAGATACTGCCTGTGGCCGTTACCCATCCCGTGGTGGTCACCGAGATGGACTGGGCTCCCTCGAAGTACAAGTCGTCGTGGGGCAAGTCGAATACGGGCACAGCAGGCGGAACGGGCTTCGGAGCCAACTTCATGCGCATCTGCGAAGAGACGTGCAACGTCAGCTGGCTGACCTTCACCGATGGCAACCTGCTGGCACAGTATGACGACTCAAAGCCTGACGGGCAGACCTTCCTCACCGACCCCGAGGCCTGTCCACGTCCTATCTTCCGCCAATATCAGTACTATGCCTCGCCAGCGTACCAGGAACTCATCAACCAGCCCGACTACAAGCCAGCCTTCAAGGAGGAGCCATTGTTCTCGCTCACGGAGGAATGGCTGAACCCAAGCATCTGGGAACAAGGCACCTTCGACGAGGAGACAGGCAAACTGGTGACAGGAAAATATGGCTTTGGCGGTTGGCAGTATGCCAACGGTGTGGACCTGTCGGCATACAAATACCTCGTGGTGGAACTGTCACAGCCACAGTCTGCAGGAGCGTCCTTCCGTCTCTTCGACGTGAACAACTACTGGAGCTGTCCCTACCGCATCAGTTTTGGCAACCAGACCAAGGTGACCATTGACCTGCACCAGATGAAGGCCTACAAAGACGATGCCTGCACCCAGTACGACCACGACGTAGACCCGTCGCATATCTACATAGCCGGCTTCTGGACCTATGGCAGTACACCCGTCTACATCAAGAGCGTGTTCCTGAGCAACGACGGAGAGACCTCCGGCATGACGGAGCGATGGTCATTAGACAACGTTCAGGACGGTAGTACGCGTATGGAATACTACTCGCCAGACGGCAGGAGACTGGCTGTTCCGCAACAGGGCGTAAATATTGTAAAAGTAACGGATAATCACGGAAAAACAAAGATTATAAAAGTATGTTACAAAAGATAAAAACCGTGTTACACACGAGAAATGCCATTCGCGCGAAACCGCTTATCTTTGCAGCGTCGATGACATCAATCTATTCGCACGAACGCTACAGAAGAGATCATTAACGTAATCAAAATAATGTAAAACAACTATGAATCAAAATCTGTCAAAATGAAGAATCTAAAGCAATTGATTAGACAGACCGCACTCATGATGATGATGCTGACGTGCAGCTCGCTGCTGTACGCCCAGAGTATCAGCGTCAAGGGTACGGTGACTGATGCAAGCGGGGAACCACTCATCGGTGCCTCGGTTGTGGTGAAGGGAAACACTTCCCTGGGTACAGTGACTGATTTCGATGGCAACTACAAATTGAACGTCCCATCGGAGCAATCGGTCATCGTCTTCTCGTATGTGGGTATGACCACGCGAGAGGTCAAAGTCGGCAAGCTGCGCGTGATTAACGCCACGCTGCAGGACGACACCCAGCTGGAAGAAGTGATTGTGGTCGGTTACGGCCAGCAGAAGAAAGCCTCGGTGGTGGGTGCTATCACCCAGACCACAGGTGAAGTGCTGGAGCGTGCCGCAGGTATTACCGACATCGGCTCGGCCCTGACGGGTAACCTGCCCGGTGTCGTCACGACGGCCTCGTCGGGTATCCCTGGTGAGGAAGATCCTCAGATCATCATCCGTGGACAGTCGTCGTGGAACAACTCGTCGCCGCTGGTGCTGGTGGATGGTATCGAGCGCCCGATGTCGAGTGTCGACATCCAGTCGGTAGCCACCATCTCCGTGCTGAAGGATGCTTCGGCCACCGCCGTCTATGGTGTGAAGGGTGCCAATGGTGTCATCCTGATTACCACCAAGCGTGGTGTCGAGGGTAAGGCACAGATCAGCGTATCCGCCAATGCCGTGATGAAGATTCCCTCGATGCTTCCCGACAAGTTCGACTCCTACGATGCCCTGAAGGCTCGCAACGTCGCCATTGAGCACGAGTTGAACCTCTACCCTGAGAGTTTCTCGAAGATGCTGCCCATGAGCTTCATCGAGAACTATCGCAACCAGACCACCGTCGAGCAGCGCGAGCGCTATCCGAACGTAGACTGGCAGCGCGAGATGTTCAAGAAGAGCGTGATGTCGTATAATGCAAACCTGAACATCTCGGGTGGTACGAAGTTTGTGAAATATTTCGCCAGCGTCGACTTCGCCAGCGAGGGTGACCTGATGAAGACCTTCCCCACCGGGCGCAAATACGACCGCAGCATTTCCTACAACCGCGTGAACGTGCGCTCGAACCTTGACTTCAGCATCACCAAGAGCACGGTGTTCAAGGTGAACATCGCCGGTTCTAACGGCAAGCAGACCAACCCCTGGGAGCGCGGCCACGAGTGGGACGGCGGCGGCAACCTCGGATGGCAGATGTCACAGATGTGGGCTGCTGTCTACAATATCTCGCCCGATGCCTTCCTGCCTCAGTACAGCGACGGCTCGTGGGGCTTCCTGCCCGGTTCGACCAACGTGAGCAACTCGGCTCAGACCTCCAGCATCGGTGGTGTGCAGACTTGGACCACCACCCGCATCAATACCGACTTCGTATTGGAGCAGAATCTTGACTTCATCACCAAGGGTCTGTCGTTCCGCGGCATGATTTCGTGGGATAACGTGTTCCGTGAGGACCGCCGCGGTATTGCCGACCTGTATAACGACCCACAGCTGAAGTGGATAGACCCGCAGACAGGCATCGCACAGTATAAGCAGCCCTACGAGCAGTACGACCGCTTCGACTACACGATGGGTAACAAGTGGACTACCAATGGTGGTGAGGTCAACAACTGGGCCACCCAGCGCAACCTGAACTACCAGCTGCAACTCAACTGGGCCCGCAAGTTCGGACTGCACGACGTCACCCTGATGGGTAACTTCGGCCGTCAGGAGTACGCCACCGGTTCGGAGATTCCCCACTACCGCGAGGACTGGGTGTTCCGTACCACCTACAACTGGGCTAACCGCTACTCGGTGGAGTTCAACGGTGCCTACAACGGTTCGGAGAAGTTCTCGAAGGACAACCGTTTCGCCTTCTTCGCTTCAGGAGCCGTAGGCTGGACCATCAGTGAGGAGCCCTTCATGGAGAAGCTGCGCGACAAGCACATCATCGACATGCTGAAGCTGCGTGCCTCCTACGGTGCCATCGGTGACGACAACGTCGGTGAGCGCTGGATGTACATGAGCCAGTGGGCTTACGGCGGACGTACCGTGCTCGATGTGACCTCGGGCAACGGCTTCAACATCAACGATAACAGTACCCCGGGTTCTCCTTACTATTTCTATCGCGAGAAGACCGTGGGTAACCAAGACGTACACTGGGAGAAGGTAAAGAAGTTCAACTTCGGTATTGACTACGGATTCCTGGGCGGACTGATTGCTGGTTCGTTCGATATCTTCAGCGACCGCCGTACCGACATTCTGGTGGGTGGCTCGCAGCTCGTGCCTGCTTACTTCGGTCAGAGCCCCGCATGGGTGAACCTGGGTGAGGTGAAGACACACGGTTACGAGTTGGAGGTACGCCTCAACAAGGTATTCCCCAATAAGATGCGTGTCTGGGCTAACCTGAATATGACCCACGCCATCAACGAGGTGGTGAAGCGCGACGACCCCAGCCTCTATCCTACCTATCGTATGCAGGGTGGCTATGCCATCGGCCAGTACCGCTCCTTCATCGACAAGGGTATGATGCAGACCTACGACGACCTGTACGGTTCGCCTAAGCACGACTCCAGCGACGACCAGAAGCTGCCCGGCGACTACTACATCGTCGACTTCAACGGTGACGGTCAGGTGGACAACACCAACGACAATGTGCCTTACGGCTATACTGGTTCGCCTCAGAACACCTACAACGCCACCATCGGCTTCGAGTATAAGGGTTTCTCGTGCTTCGCACAGTTCTATGGCGTGACCAACGTCACCCGCGATGTCACGATGATCAGCCTCTCCGACCCCATGCTGGCTAACGTCTACGACCAGGGAACCTGGTGGAGCGACGACCACCTGAATGCCAAGGTGCTGACACCGCGCTTCAACACAAAGCCCTCTTATTACTATGGTACGCAGTATCTGTGCGACGGTAGCTACATCCGTCTGAAGAACGTCGAGGTGGCCTACACCTTCACACAGCCCTGGATCCGCAAGATGGGCATCCACGACCTGAAGGTCTTCGTCAGCGCCAACAACCTGTGGCTCTGGACCCGCATGCCCGACGACCGTGAGTCGAACTTCTCGTCGAACGGTGGTGCTACTGGTGCCTACCCGACCATGAAGCGTATCAACTTCGGTGTAAAGTTCAATCTGTAAAATGACTACAACAATGAAAAAGATATTTAATCAATACATTCTGTCGGGTGCTACCGTCTTGGCCCTTTCGTTCGGGATGACTTCTTGCACCGACTATCTGGACAAGACTGCCGACTCCGACGTGAATCCTGATATGGCATTCATGAACTTCCAGAACTTCCAGGGATTCGTCGAGGAGGCTTACAACTGCATTCCCAACAAGGAGTCGAACTTCTGGTGCTGCACCTTCAACTGGGGTGAGGACGAGATAATGAACACCGGCGGCGGCGACAGTCACCTGACGGCTCACTTCGACCTGGGCGACTACCGTAACTGGTATGACAACGACCAGACCTACCTGCACCGTGGAGGCGGCAACCTGAACCCAACCTCAAACGACAAGTTTGCCCACTCGCTCGAACACGCCTGGTATGTCATCCGTAAGATGAACCTGGGTCTGGAGAACATTGAGAAGCTGACCAATGCTACCCAGGAGGAGAAGAACTTCATCAAGGGACAGCTGCTGTTCATGCGCGCCTGGTGGCATCTGGAGCAGATGATCTACTTCGGCGGACTGCCTTATGTAGACTACGTTCTTCCTGCTGCCGGTCCTTTCAACCTGCCGCGACTCTCGTTCCAGGAGTGCGCCCAGAAGGCTGCTGAGGACTTCCGCGCTGCTGCCGACCTGCTGCCCGACAACTGGGACAACACCACTATCGGTAAGCGCACCTACGGCAAGAACGACCTGCGCATCACGAAGGTCTGCGCCCTGGGTTACATGGGTAAGGCTCTGCTGTGGGCTGCCTCTCCGCTGAACGAGCTGGGTGCCCAGACGGGTGCTTCGAAGAATGGCAAGACCTATCAGTATAACGAAGACTTTGCCAAGCAGGCTGCCGATGCACTCGGCGAGGCCATCGCTGCCCTGCCCCAGTCGCCCTACGCTCTGGCTGGCTATAATTACACCGACATCTACAACCACGAGGCTGCCAAGGATGGAGGCACCAACTTCTCCGACATCTTCTATACCACAGGTCAGAGCTGGCGCATGCCGGGTACCGTCGAGGCCATCATGCGTGGTCCGCAGCCAGACATCAACGGTTCGAACTGGAACTTCGCCAAGCTGTGGGGTCCGAAGGTGAACAACCTGGTGGAGCACGACGCTATCATCCACATGCCTACCGCCAACTACATCAACTATGCCTACGGTATGGAGAACGGTCTGCCCATCACAGACCCGGAGTCTGGCTTCGACCCCACCCATCCGTTCAAGAACCGCGACCCCCGCTTCTATCACGACATCATGTTCGACGGATTCAAGTTCCTCAACACCACACCTGGTGCTGCTGACAAGGACTACCAGTATCTGCAGCTCTACACAGGCGGCAACATGGTGCCTACGGGCAATCCCCAGCGCTCGGCCGACGGTAGCCGTACAGGTTACTTCTGCCAGAAGCTCGTGCCCCACCAGTGCAACAAGTACGACGGAATGTACAACTGGGGTGGTGCCTTGCAGACCTATCTGCCCTACATGCGTGTGGCCGATCTCTACCTGATGTATGCCGAGGCTTGTGCCGCTGCCGGTGGTGCTACCTACAAGAGCAACCGCTGCTCGCTGAATGCCGTAGACGCCATCAACACGCTCCGCGACCGCGTGGGTGCAGGACATGTGGCACAGAAGTTCCTGACAGACCGCAACAAGTTTATGGATGAGGTACGCCGCGAGCGTGCCTGCGAGCTCGCCTTCGAGGGCTTCCGCTGGAACGACCTGCAGCGCTGGCTGCTGCTCACCGAAGAGCCTTACACCAAGAAGACCCGTCAGGAGTTCTATCGTGTCGGCAACTTCGACTACGCCAAGAACGACCCTCGCGATGCCGAGGTCACTGGATGGAGCGAGAGCGTTATCGTCGAACGTTCCTTTGGCACCAAGCACTATCTGCTGCCTCTGAAGGATGCTGAGACCTATCTGTATGCAGAATATCCTCAGAACCCGGGATGGTAGACTTAAGAACGCATTAAAAAGACATAATAACATAAGAACATATTGAGTTATGAAATATAACAAAAATATCATATTGTCAGCCCTCTTGGCAGCCACATCAGTAACCCCTGCCGCTGCCCAGATAGAGACAGGACAAGACTCGCTGGTCAACGTGGCTTTCCGCAAGGTCGCCAAGGATGATGTGCTGGGTGGTGTCTCGTCCATCAACTACCGAGAGCTGATGCAGAAGAACTACAATACGTACAGCCTCGACAATATGCAGGGCTATGTTGCCGGTTTCAACGGCAACGGTATGTGGGGCTTGGAAGGCTCGTCGGAATTCAGCAAGAATGGCGACGATGTCAATATTCCCAACGGTATGCTGGTACTCGTCGACGGTATCCCCCGTCAGGCCAACAACGTGAAGCCCGACGAGATAGAGACCATCACCTTCCTGAAGGGTGCCCAGGCCGTCGTGCTCTATGGCAGCCGCGCCGCCAAGGGTGTGGTGCTGATCAACACCAAGCGTGGTCACGTGACAGACGGACTGAAGGTCAGCGTTCGTGCCAATACGGGCTGGAACGTGGCCAAGAGCTATCCCGAATACTTAGGCTCTGCCGAGTATATGACGCTCTACAACGAGGCACTGGCCAACGACGGACTGTCTCCCCTCTACTCTCAGTCCGACATCTACAACTATGCCAGCGGACAGAATCCCTACCGCTATCCGAACATCAACTTCTATAGCTCGGAGTATGTAAGGAAGGCCTACAACCGCTCGGACATCACTGCCGAGATTGAGGGCGGCAACGACCGCGCCAAGTTCTATGCCAACGTGAGCTACTATCGTCAGGGCGACTTCCTGAAGTTCGGAGAGGCAGACAAGAACTATGTAGACCGCTTCAACGTGCGTGGTAATGTGGATATGAAGATCAACAACTTCATCACCGCCTACGTCAATGCCAACGCCACCTATTACAACTCGCGCGGTACCAACGGTGCCAATTTCTGGTCGACGGCAGCTACGCAGCGTCCTCACCGTATCAGCCCGTTCATCCCGACGAGCTTCCTCGACGAGAATGCAACCATAGCACGCACCATGATCGACAACACCACCAACATCATCGACGGCAGCTTCCTGGGCGGTAGCCAGATTGATCGCACCAACGTGTTTGCCGACATGAAGTGTGCAGGCTACAACACCTGGACCTCGCGCCAGTTCCAGTTTGATGCCGGTGTCAACGTCGACCTCAGTTCGCTGCTGAAGGGTCTGAGCTTCCACGCCCTCGTGGGTGTCGACTATGCCACCTCCTACACGACTTCGTTCAACAACACCTATGCCATCTTCGAGCCCACATGGAGCAACTATAACGGCAAGGATGTCATCGTAGCCCTGAACAACCACGATACCGTCGACAAGAAGTCGGGTGTGCAGAACATCAGCGGTTCTACCGACAACCAGACGATAGCCTTCAATGCCCACTTCGACTACAACCGCACCTTTGCCGATGTCCACAACCTCAGCGCCATCGCTGTCGTCAACGGCTACCAGCAGAGCGTGTCGGGTGTCTATCACAAGCTGAGCAATGCCAACCTCGGTTTCCAGGTCGACTACAACTACGACAAGCGTTACTTCGGTACCGTAGCCCTCGCTACTCCCTGGTCAGCCCGTCTGCCTAAGGGCAAACGCGCTGGGGTCTCTCCCTCGTTCACGCTGGGATGGAACATGGCCCGCGAGCAGTTCATGCAGAACCAGAACATCTTCGACGAACTCAAGCTCTCAGCCAGCTACAGCGACCTGAAGACTGATATGGGTATCGAAAACTACTATATGTATCAGGCTACCTACGAGAGCGGTGGCTGGTGGGACTGGAACGGTGAGACCGGACACTCGGCCGTACAGTCGAAGCGCGGCGGCAACGACGACTTTGGCTATCTGCACCGCAAGGAGTTCTCGCTCAGCTTGCATGCTGCCCTGCTGCAGCGCGCGCTGACTGCCGACTTCTCGTTCTTCACCAACAAGATAACCGGTGGTGTGATTACTGCCAACAACACGCTGCCCAGCTACTTCCGCGTCTACTATCCTGAGTCGTCGTTCCTGCCCTACATCAACTTCAACGAGGACAGCCGCACAGGTTTCGACCTCGCCTTGAAGTACAAGAAGGACTTTGGTGACTTCGGATTCCAGATTGGAGCCAACCTTACTCATTATACGACCAATGCCGCCAAGCGCGACGACTCCAACTTTGCCGACAGCTACCAGTATCGTCAGGGCAAGCCCATCGACACCATCTGGGGCTACGAGTGCCTGGGATTCTTCCAGGACGAGGCCGATGTGGCCAACTCACCGGTACAGAAGCTCGGCGGTACCACCGTACGTCCCGGCGACCTGAAGTACAAGGACCAGAACAACGACGGCGTCATCGACAGCAAGGACCAGGTAGACCTGGGACGCGGCGGCTGGTATGGTGCTCCCACCACGCTGGGCATCAACCTCACGCTGAAGTACAAGAACTTCACCCTCTTCATGCTCGGAACGGGTAGCTTTGGCGGCAAGGCTGTCAAGAACAACAGCTACTGGTGGATTGACGAGAACGACAAGTACTCGGCCGTTGTCCGCGGACGCTGGACTCCCGAGACCGCTGCCACCGCCACCTATCCCCGTCTGACCACTCAGAGCGGTGCCAACAACTTCACCACTTCCGACTTCTGGACCTACAGCACCTCGCGTTTCGACCTGGCCAAGGTTCAGCTCACCTACGACTTCCCGAAGAGCATCTTCGGCAATGGCTTCGTCAAGGGTCTCTCCGTCTATGCCAGCGGCAACAGCCTGCTGACCATTGCCAAGGAGCGCAAACTGCTGGAGATGAGCGTCGGCTCTGCACCTCAGGCTCGCTTCTATAACCTGGGCGTTCAAGTAATGTTCTAAAATGACTAAAAAGATTCAAGATATGAAACTCAAGAATATCAACAATATCCTCGTTGCAGGTATCGTCAGCTGCGGTTTCTGCGCTGCCTTCACTTCTTGCGACGACTTGTTCGACCCGGCACTGGAGAACGTTCAGGACATCTCTGAGATGTACAACGACCCGCAGTTTGCCCGCGGTCTGATCGACAATGCCTTCCTGGTGCTGCCGTATGACGGCTCGTCTGTCAGCGACGTAGCTACCGACGATGCTGTCTCCAACGACAACAGCAACAGCTACAAGCAGATGGCTACCGGCAACTGGACCTCGCAGACCAATCCCGTCAACCAGTGGGACACCCGCTATCATGCTATCCAGTACTGTAACCTCTTCCTTGAGAATATCGACAAGGTAAAGTGGGACTACACCAGCGAGGCCCTCAATCAGATGCACATGGACCTCTATCGCGGTCAGGCCTACGCCCTGCGTGCCCTCCACATGTTCTATCTGCTGCGTGCCCATTGCGGAATGGTAGGCGGCCAGCTCATGGGTGTGCCCATCCATCTCACCTCTGAGGATCAGAACTCAGACTTCAACCAGCCCCGCAACACCTTCAAGGAGTGCATCGACCAGATCATGGCCGATTTAGACGAGGCGCTGAAGTACCTGCCCGCCCACTATGGCGACGTGACTGCCGACAACATTCCTGCCAAGTATGCTGCCATCGATGCCACCGATGCGGAGTACAACCGCGCCTTCGGCAAGCTGCAGCGCGGCAAGATTGATGCCACCATCATTGCAGCCATCAAGGCTCAGGTAGCCATCTTCGCTGCCTCTCCCGCCTATGCTGCCGGTGGTGCCATGACCTACGAGCAGGCTGCCAAGTATGCTGCCGACTATCTCAACCTCCGTGGCGGTCTGGCTGCTGTCGACCCCACCGGCTGGAAGTGGTACAACGAGAAGGACTTCATCAATAGCTATAAGTTCACCGACCCCGACCCCATCGAGATTGTATGGCGCGGAAACGTGGGCGACAGCCACTCGATGGAGAGCGACAACTTCCCTCCCTCGCTCTATGGCAACGGACGCATCAACCCCACACAAAACCTGGTCGATGCCTTCCCGATGGCCAACGGCTATCCCATCACGGCCAGCGCTTCGGGCTACGATGCCACCAACCCCTATGAGAACCGTGACCCTCGCCTGCATGCCTATATCCTGATCAACGGCGACAAAATGGGAACCAACGGTACAGCCATCAACACGCAGGCCGACGGTACGACCCTCGACGCACTGAACAAGGAAAACGGCAAGTCGACCACCACAGGCTACTATATGCGTAAGCTCATGCGCGACGATGTGAACCTCAACCCCTCAAGCACTACCGACCAGCGCCACTTCGGTGCACGCATCCGCACCACCGAGCTGCTGCTCGACTATGCCGAGGCAGCCAACGAGGCTCAGGGTCCGCAGGCTCGCGTGGGCGGCGCGTCCTACTCTGCCTACGATGTCATCAAGGCTCTCCGCGCACGTGTCCATGAGGACGGCTGGCAGGACCCCTATCTTGAGAGCATCAAGAGCGATCAGTCCAAGATGCGCGAGCTCATCCGTAACGAGCGTCGTCTGGAACTCTGCTTCGAGAACCACCGCTTCTGGGATCTGCGCCGCTGGAAGGCCAACCTCTCCGAGGGTGCCAAGGGTGTGAGCATCACCACCTCCGCAGCCGGAGTCACCAGCTACAGCCCCATCAATGTCGAGGCTCGTCAGTATCAGGACTATCAGACCTATGGCCCCATCCCCTACTCGGAGATTCTGAAGTGGAGCAACCTTGAGCAGAACGACGGTTGGAGCAAGTAAAAACACAATGTAAAATTCTAAAATAAAAAAAGATAGTTATGAAACGAAATATCAATCAATTTCTACTTGCAGGTCTGGCTCTCTGCGCTATGGCCACCAGCCTGACCTCCTGCAAGAATGGCGACCAGCAGTTCCCCGACTACGAGGGAGGCACCACCGTCTACTTCGCCTATCAGTATCCCGTGCGCACCATCGTCCTTGGCGACGACGAGTACGACACCACGCTCGACAAGGCCCACAAGTGCAAGATCATGGCCACCTTCGGAGGTTCCTACAACGGCACCAACGGCAGCGTTCAGGTGGCTGTCGATCCCACACTGGTCGCCGGACTCACCTTTGCCGACGGCAGCCCCGTCAAGGTGATGCCCGAAAGCTACTATCAGCTGCAGACCACCACGTTCGACTTCAAAGGCACCATGAACGGCGGTACCGAGGTGCAGCTCACCGATGCCTTCTTCAACGACCCTGAGGCGGTGAAGAACACCTATGTCATCCCCCTGGTGATGACCGGTCAGACAGGCTTCAGCCGCATCCTCAGCGGCATGCTCAAGGAGGGAGGCAACCCCGTGCGCACCGACGAGACGCAATGGGAGATTGCCCCGATGGACTATGTGCTCTACTGTGTCAAGTATCAGAACAAGTATCATGGCTACTGGCTCACCAACGGCAACAGCTCCATCGACGACATCGAGAAGGCTCCCACGCGCTTCTTCGAAACCCGCTCGATGAATACCGTCGTCTATCACGCCAGCTATACCACCAACGACTATTGGCAGTACAAGCGTGACAAGGACGGCCACAAGACCAATGAGACCGTGAAGGTATCCAAGACGTGGAACTTCGACTTGCTGCTGACCTTCGACGGTAGCGACCATTGCACCATTACCCCCGTCACCGACGGTATTACCGCCACCGGTACAGGTACCTGGAGCGACGACGGCGCCAAGAAGTCGTGGAACAACAAAGACCGCGACCTGATGGAACTCAGCTACAACATCGACTTCAACGAGACCGACGAGCTGGGTAATGCCCAGAAGGCTGCCGTTAGCGAGAAGCTCGTCTGGCAGCGCAGCGGTGTCACCATCGAAGAGTTTTCTCCTGTTTACACAAAGTAGAATCTAAAACTCAAGGACTATGAAACAATCACTCATCATAACAGCACTCGGAGCCATTCTCATGGCTTCGTGTGCCGACGAGTTCAACACGAACAACTATTCGGTCGATCGCCCCGCCGAGCAGGAGGCTTATCTCTACCTGAACGACTATCAGCCCCTGAAGCAGTATGTTGACCGCGCGAAGTATGCTAACTTCCATCTGGGCATCGGCACCACCGCCACCGACTATCTGAAGAAGGAACTCGTCTACTCGCTCGTCAACTCCAACTTCGACGAGACCGAACCCGGCAACTGCATGAAGATGGCATCATGCGTCAACAGCGACAACGGCACGATGAACTTCGGCACCGTTACCGAGTATGTCAATACCGCCACCGATGCAGGGCTTTCCGTATACGGCCACACGCTGGCCTGGCACGCCCAGCAGCCCGTGAAGTGGCTCAACTCACTGATGAAGGACAAGGAGCTTGACATTGACCCCAATGCCAAGATAGAGAAGGAGGTTTACAAGAAGGACTGGACAACGGCAGGTTCCTACACCATGTGGGGACAGTTCCCCGAGGCCATCAATGCCAAGGCAACAGCCACGGGCGACGGCCTCACCGTCACGACGACAGGCACCATACCCAATTTCTGGGAGTTGCAGTACATGGTTGCCGACGGCATTTCGTTGGAAGAGGGTGCTGAGTACGTGATGCGCCTCGAGATTCAAGGCAACCCCGCCAACGACAACCTGCACTATGTCATCGGTGCTTGGGGTAACGACATCAAAACTGGTGTTCTCGACTTCAACGCCAACATGGAGACACGCGACATCAAGTTCACCACCACCGCTGCCGTCACCGGCGTACACATGCTGTTACAGTCAGGCGACTATGCTGGCTCATACACCATCAAGAGCGTAGCTCTCTACAAGCTCGAGAGCCCCGCTGTCGAGGTAGAGAAGGAAGTCAACTTCTACACCTACGAGAACAAGGCCGACGGCAAGTTCCCCCACTATCCTATGGGCTGCGAGCCTCCCATCCAGAACGGTGCCCTGCACTTTGTGCCCACAGGTGCCTGGAGCCAGTTCTTCGTAGTGCCTGGCGGCGACAACAAGCTGGACGAGGGCGACTATGTGTTCTATGTCGACATGAAGGCCGACAAGGAAGCCTCTGGCGTACAGCTCACCGTGCAGAACGGCTGGGGCGGCGACGCACAGCAGTTCACCGCTGCCATCCCCGTCGAGGCTGGCCGCAAAACCTATGCCCTGAAGTTCCCCGGACTCACCGGCAGCCCCAGTCAGAACTACGACTGTATCCTGAAGCCTCAGACGGCCGATGCCACCCTTGACTTCTACTCGCTCAAGGTCTGCAAGATCGAGAAGCTCAACTCCATCCCCCTCACCGACGAGGAGAAGAAGGATACCCTCACCTGGGCTATGGAGCGCTGGATTAAGGGCATGATGGAAGCCTGCGAAGGCAAGGTCAAAGCGTGGGATGTGGTCAACGAGGCCATCTCCGGCGGCAATGCCGACGCAGAGGGTGTCTATGCCTTGCAACACGCCACGGCAGACACCAAGGACGACTTCTTCTGGCAGGACTATCTGGGCGACCTCGACTATGTGCGCACCGCCGTCCGTCTGGCCCGTGAGTACGGCCCCGAGGATGTCAAGCTCTTCATCAACGACTACAACCTCGAGAGCGACTGGGACCAGAACAACAAGCTGAAGAGCCTCATCGCCTGGATCAACCGCTGGGAAGCCGACGGCACAACCAAGATCGACGGTATCGGCTCGCAGATGCACATCTCGTGCTATGCCGATCCTAAGACCCAGGAGAGCAAGAAGGCCGCCATCGTCAACATGTTCAAGCTCATCGCCGCCTCTGGCAAGCTCTGCCGTGTCAGCGAGCTCGACATGGGCTATGTCGATGCCGACGGCAACAGCGTCATGACGGCTGACATGACCGAGGAGCAGCACAAGCAGATGGCCGAGCTCTACAAGTTTGTCGTCAAGGCCTACTTCGAGAACATCCCCGTCGCCCAGCAGTGGGGCATCTGCCAGTGGTGTGCCACCGATTCGCCTGCCGACAGCGGCTGGCGCAAGGGCGAGCCCACCGGACTCTGGGATAAGAACTACTATCGCAAGCACACCTATGCCGGCTTTGCCGACGGTCTCTCTGGCAAGTAAGCCATGCGGTAACCCCATTACCCCCAAGGGTAATTTTTAGAACTTTACATGTGAAGTGTCGGGCTCGTGAGAGTCCGACACCTTTCGTTAGAAGTGTCGGGCTCGTGAGAGTCCGACACCTTTTGTTTAGAAAGTGTCGCGGAATAACGACACCTTTTGTTTAGAAAGATATAAAAGGCATCAATTTAACATAGAAAAAATACATAGCGTGGGAGAGGATATCATCGTGGTTAAAAAGTTTGGACGATTGAAGAATTGTTGCTACCTTTGCGGAGGAATTTTCAGAAGAAGAAAAAAGTGAGTGCAGGGGAGGACTTTTTCGAGTGCAGGGGAAATATTTTTAGAGTGCGGTCTGACAATTTTTCGAGTGCGGTGGAGAAAGTGTTAGGATGCGTTCTGGCAAAATCTGCTATTTCATGCCTTTTTTGTGTTATTATACATAGATTTTTGCGTTTTAGAGTGTCAGGGTGTCAGAATGCCGATGTACAAAGGGCTGCACCCTGTTTTCATAGGGTGACAAGGGTGACAGGAGGGTGACAGGTTGGCAGACGGAAATAATAAGGATGGGTTATTCTCCAATAATGGCAGGTTATTTTACAATAAGGGCAGGTTATTGGATGATAATGGCACGTTATTTGCTGAATAAGAGTAGAATATTGACAAACCAAAAAACACTGAAACTATGACAAAAGTGCTGATGAAGTATTTGTATCGCCAACACTGGCGCGAGAAGTATGTAACGCTACAGACTGTGGCCGAGTGGATTCGCAAGGGCAGGTATCAGAAACGGGTGGATGCCGTCAGGAATCTGCGCGATTATCCGATGATGGGAGGTATGGCAGGCGGTCCTATCGTCGAGGAGGAACTGCCGTCGGTAAGTCCGGCAGCCGGCGAGGGCGGAGTCTATACGGGACTGGTGCTGCTGACTTTCCAGGTGGAGGGCGGTACAGAACTGCTTGAGCAGCTGCGCCAGAAGGTGAACCTCTGGGAACAGACGCTGTTGTCTTTTGTCGGTGCCAGCGGCCAGTCGCTGGTGGTGCTCATCCCTTATCGGCTTATTGGTGGCGGACTGCCTACAGACGACGGACAAGTAGCTCTGTTTCAGCAGTATGCCTATAAGCGTGCCGCCGACTTTGCCTTGGCATCAACGGGCATAAAGGTGGACGAGGTGGCGCACGACGGTAAGGAGAGCTTCCGCCTGTCGTCCGATCCGGCGGTGTATTACCGTCCCGATGCACGCCCCATTGAGATGCCCCAGCCCACAGAGCCGCTGACGGAGACTACGGCTCCGATGATAGCGCGGCCTGCCCAGGTGCAGTTGGACACAGAGCTGCTGCCTGGCTACACCCGTCGCGAGATGGATGTCACCAAATATAATTTTATCTGCCGTGAGCTGGCATACGGTCAGGAACTGTCGCCTGAGGACTATCTGGTGCGGCTCGCCACTGAGTGCTGCAAGGCCGGCATCGACAAAGAGCTGGCTGTCAAGCAGACCATCTTTATGCGCGAGTTCCGGGGCAAGGAGGTCATGGTGCGCTCGTCGTTCAATAATGCCTATGAGACTCACCGACTGGGGCAGGCTAACCCTATAGAGCGGTCGCTGATGCATCAGCAGCTGCTCGAGGAGTTCCTGAATCGCCGCTATATGTTCCGCCGCAACTGCGTGACGGGCGAACTGGAGTATCAGGAGAAATTCCGCTACATGCTCTGGTGGAAGCCGCTGACGGAGGAGGCGCAGAACGACATCAACAATGCCGCTATTGCTGAGGGCATCAAGGTATGGCCGAAGGATTTGGAGCGCATACTCGTCTCCGAGCGGATAAGCGAGTACGACCCCGTTCGTCAGTGGTTGCAGGCGCTGCCGAAGTGGGACGGGCGCGACCGTCTGGGCGAGATGGCCGCACGCGTTAGCACGCAAACGCCAGGATGGACAGAGAACTTCAAGATATGGATGCGCTCGATGGTGAGCCAGTGGCGAAGCGGCAGCGATGCGATGTACGGGGCACAGATGGTGCTCATGCTGGTGGGCGGACAGGGTACGCGTAAGTCGACCTTCATGCGCATGCTGCTGCCTAAGGAGCTGATGCCTTATTACATAGACCGTATCGACTTTGCCAACAAGAAGGAGGCCGTCAGGGCCCTGAGCCGCTTCCTGCTGATCAACATCGACGAATACGACCAGATATCGAAGGCGCAGACAGCCTTCCTCAAACACCTCATCCAGCGTACGGACGTGAAGGAGCGCAAGATGTACTCTACGGTGTTTGAGCAGAACCAGCGCAACGCCGCCTTCTGTGCCACCACCAACTCGCTGGCACCGCTAAAGGATGCCTCCGGCTCCCGCCGCTATCTGGTCGTGGAGGTCAATGGCGTGATAGACACCGACGTTCAGGGCGACCGGGCCATCGACTATCCGCAGATGTATGCGCAGATTGTCTATGAGATAGAGCATGGGGAGGAGTATGCCTTCACCGGCGAGCGTGAGCGGCAGATCGTGGAACACAATGCCGACTACTATGAAGTTCCCAACGCAGTATCCCTCTTCGAGGACATGTTTTGCCATCCGCAGGCAGGAGTTGAAAGCCTGCTGCTCAGCCCGACAGAGATACTGACGCAGATTCGTGACGAACGGCGGGTGAACATCGTCAATCAGGCAAATGCCACACTATTAGGCAGTTACCTCTATCGGAATGGTTATCAGAAGGGCAAGGGAGAGAAGCGCCGCTGTTATCATGTAGCACTGAAAACCTGACACCCTCCTGTCACCCTTGTCACCCTATGAAAACAGGGTGCAGCCCTTTGTACATCGGCATTCTGACACCCTGACACCATAAAACACGAAAATTATAGTATATAGCGGGCGTCATATGGCGGCCGCTGTTTTTTTGTGGCGAAAGTTTGGGCGATTGAAGAATTGTTGCTACCTTTGCGGCGGAATTTTCAGAAGAAGAAAAAAAACGAGACTATGGGAATCATCATTGGAATAGACGTGGGCATATCCACCACGAAGATTGTGGGACTGCGCGAGGATCGCGTGGTGTCTCCCATCCGCACTACCGCTGCCGACCAGGTGGCCTCGCTCTACGGAGCCTTCGGCAAGTATCTGCACGACAACCACATCAGCCTGCAGGACGTGGAGCAGGTGATGCTCACGGGCGTGGGCACCGCCTATGTCGACGAGGCCGTCTACGGCATTCCCACGCAGAAGGTGGACGAGTTTATCGCCGACGGCCTGGGTGCCCGCTTCGAGAGCGGCCTGAGCAAGGCTATCGTGGTGTCGATGGGCACGGGTACGAGCTTCGTGCAGTGCGACGGCGACGACATCCGCCACATCGGCGGCATCGGCATCGGCGGCGGCACGCTGCAGGGCCTGGCCCGCGTGATGCTGAACACGCGCGATCCGAAGCAGATACAGAGCCTGGCCATGAAGGGCGACATCCGCAACATCAACCTGAGCATCGGCGACATCTCGACGCATCCGCTGCCCGGGCTGCCGATGGAGGCTACGGCCTCGCTCTTCTCGAAGGCGCAGTATAACGCGCGGCAGGAGGACATCGCCATAGGCCTCATCACGATGGTGCTGCAGACCATCGGCTCGGCAGCCATCCTCTCGGCAATCAATTCGGGCATCAAGGACTTCGTGCTCATCGGCAACCTCACCCTCGTGCCGCAGTGCAAGGATGTATACCCGTTGCTTGAGAAGATATACGGCGTCCGTTTCCACATACCGAAGTATGCGGAGTTCTGCACCGCCATCGGCGCCGCACTCTATTATAAAAAGTAAATAAAAAAAATCAGTATGCCTTTTTGTGCTTGTCGAACTTGTGGAGGAAGTAGTTGAAGGCTTCCAAGCCTACCAGCACCAGGAGCGTGCTGGCTACGGCCACCTTGTACATGCCGCCGCCACAAGCCAGTCCGATGGCTGCCACGACCCATACGCCGGCGGCTGTGGTGAGTCCGCTCACCATGTTCTCCGTCTTGCGGAAGATGATGGTGCCCGCGCCGATGAAACCGATGCCGCTCACCACCTGCGATGCCACGCGCGACACATCCCACCGCTGCAGTTCGTTGTTCATCGAGTCGCTGAATCCGTAGGCCGACACAACCATAAACAATGCCGAGCCCATCGCCACGAGGAAGTGGGTTCGAAAACCCGCCTCCTTGGAGCGGTATTCACGTTCGAGGCCGATCAGCCCGCCCAGCAGGGCAGCCACAAAGATGCGCAATATCAATTCGTATTCCATACGTCAAAAAGAAATAAGCTTTTACCTTGGAGATTGCAAAGATACGGCATTTTTTCCGAATCGCGCAAGAAAAAGATGTAAATCTAAACTTTTTGGTCAAAAAGACAGCGAATTAGATTTTTTTTCGTACCTTTGTCGGGCTTTAAACAAGGTCGGCCAACCGACGGTTAAACTGGAAACAAATACTTGGAAATATGTTTGGATTAGGAATGCAGGAGATTCTGGTCATTGCGCTCATCGTGCTGTTGCTGTTTGGGGGCAAGAAGATTCCCGAGCTGATGAAGGGCCTGGGCAAGGGTGTGAAGAGCTTCAAGGACGGCATGAAGGAAGGGGATGAAGAACTGAAGAACTAAAGCCCCCACTTAAGAGACCATGGCCGAGATGACCTTCTGGGACCACCTGGACGATTTGCGTTCGTCGCTCATCCGCATAGCCGTCGTGACCGTCTTGTGCGGCATCGCGGCTTTCGTGATGAAGGACGAGCTGTTTGCCATCGTGCTGGCTCCGCGCAGCAGCGACTTCATCAGCTACAGGCTGATAGGCGCAGAGGCGTTCCGGCTGCACCTTATGAACACGGGGCTGACGGAGCAGTTTATGATTCACATGCGCACGGCCCTCTATGCCGGACTGTTAGTAGCCTCGCCCTACGTGCTGTACGAGCTGTTCCGCTTTGTGTCGCCCGCGCTCTATCAGAACGAGCGGCGCTATGCGGTATGGATAGTGGGCGCAGCCTATGTGATGTTCATCGTGGGCACACTGGTGAACTACCTCGTGGTGTTTCCGCTGACGGTGCGCTTCTTAGGCACCTATCAGGTGAGTCCCGACGTGGCCAACATGCTGACGCTGCAGTCGTATGTAGACACGCTCCTTGGCATGAGCCTGGTGATGGGCGTGGTGTTCGAACTGCCTGTGGTGTGCGGTCTGATGGCACGCATGGGACTGCTCACCGACGAGTGGATGAGCACCTATCGCCGACACGCCGTAGTGGCTATCCTCATGGCGGCCGCCGTCATCACCCCAACAACCGACGTGTTTACGCTCTTCGCCGTAGCGCTGCCCCTCTACCTGCTCTACGAGGTGAGCATACAAATAGTAAGGATTACTAAACGGAAACAAATAACACAGACTTTATGACATTAAGGAAAATCAGGATTATTCTGGCCACGGTGATGTGCTTAGGCATTACCTGGCTCTTCTTAGACTTCACGGGGACGGCCCATCACTTTCTGGGCTGGATGGCGAAGGTGCAGCTGCTGGAGGCTGTGCTGGCCGTCAACGTGGCGGTTGTCGCGGTCCTCGTGCTGCTGACGCTCGTCTTCGGGCGCATCTACTGCTCGGTCATCTGTCCGTTAGGCATCATGCAGGACATCTTCGGATGGCTGGGCAAGCGGGCCAAGAAGAACCGCTACACCTACTCGAAAGCACTGTCTTTGCTCCGAGCCGCTGTGTTCACGGGATTCCTTATCCTGCTGGTGCTTGGCTCAGGCACCCTCGTGCAGTTGCTGGCACCCTACTCTATCTTCGGGCGCATAGCCACCAACCTGCTGCAACCCGTCTGGCAGGCAGGAAACAATGTGCTGGCAGCCATTGCCGAACACTACGACAGCTATGCCTTCTACCACTCGGAGGTATGGCTGCGCTCAGGCATCTCGCTCGGCATTGCCGCAGTGACGCTGGCCGTGCTGGGCGTGCTGGCCTGGCGAAACGGCCGTACCTGGTGCAACACCATCTGTCCGGTGGGCACCGTGCTGAGCATCTTTGCCAAGTTCTCGTGGCTGAAGATACGCTTCGACGAAGACCGATGCAAGAACTGCTCGCTGTGCACGAAGAACTGCAAGGCCTCGTGCATCGACTTCAAGAACCATACGGTAGACTATACTCGCTGCGTGACCTGCGGCGACTGCATAGAGAGCTGCAGGCATGGCGCGCTGAGCTATGGGAGGAAACAGACCCAGGGGGAGGGTCTCTCCCGGCGGTCGTTTCTGCTCTCGTCGGCGCTGCTGGCGGGCACCGCTATGGCCCAGAAGAAAGACAAGATGATGGACGGCGGACTGGCCGAGATAGCGGACAAGGTGGCTCCAGAGCGCCAGACACCCCTCACTCCGCCGGGCTCGCTGTCGGCCAAGAACATGGCCCAGCACTGCACAGGCTGTCAGCTGTGTATATCGGAATGCCCGAACCAGGTGCTGCGCCCATCGAGCGACCTGATGCACCTGATGCAGCCCGTGATGAGCTATGAGCGCGGCTACTGCCGTCCGGAGTGTACCCGCTGCTCGGAGGTCTGTCCCGCCGGTGCTATCAAGCCCATCGCGCGAGAGGTGAAGGCATCGACGCAGATTGGCCATGCGGTATGGATCAAGAAGAACTGCATCCCGCTGACCGACGGCGTGTCGTGCGGCAACTGTGCACGCCACTGTCCGACGGGAGCCATCGAGATGGTACTCTCCGACCCCGACGACGAAGCCTCAGCCGCCATTCCCGTAGTCAACGAGGCCGTCTGCATTGGCTGTGGAGCCTGCGAGAATCTGTGTCCGGCCCGCCCCTTCTCGGCCATCTATGTCGAAGGACACGAAGTGCATAAGGAAATATAAAAAAAGAAAATCCAGAATGAAACATCAAGACATATCACGCCGTTCGTTTCTGAAGATGCTGGGAGGTGGTGCGCTGACGACCGCTGCCGTGCTCACAGGATGCAAGTCGAAGACGGGGACGAAGGCCGCCAGTGAATACGCAAAGCAAGTGGAGCCGCCGACCGGCAAGATGACCTACCGCGTGAACCCGTTCACGAAGGACAAGGTGTCGCTGTTAGGCTACGGCATGATGCGCCTGCCGTCGAAGACGGAGAATCAGGACGACTACGACCAGGAGATGATCAACAAGCAGGTAGACTATGCCATCGAGCACGGTGTGAACTACTTCGATACCAGCCCCGTCTACTGCCAGGGCAAGTCGGAAGCCTGCACGGGCATCGCCCTGAGCCGCCACAAGCGCTCGGAATACCTGATAGCCACCAAGCTGTCGAACTTCAACCCCGCGCTGCAGACCCGCGAAGCCAGCATCGAGATGTACAGGAACTCGATGAAGCAGCTGCAGGTAGACTATATCGACTACTACCTGCTGCACGCGGTGGGCGGTGGTATGGGTGAGTTCAATGCCCGCTATGTGGACAACGGCATCATGGACTTCCTGCTGGAGGAGCGCAAGGCCGGCCGCATCCGCAACCTCGGATTCTCGTTCCACGGCAGGAAGGAGGTCTTCGACAAGATACTGGCCATGCACGACCAATACCACTGGGACTTCGTACAGATAGAGCTGAACTATCTGGACTGGCACTTTGCCAACGAAATCAGCAAGGGAAATGTCGATGCCAGCTACCTCTATGCCGAAGTACACAAGCGGGGCATCCCGTCGGTCATCATGGAGCCGCTGTTAGGCGGACGACTGGCAAACCTGCCCCAATTCCTGGCCACCGAGCTGAAACAGCGCGACCCGGAGCGCAGCGTAGCCTCATGGGCTTTCCGCTATGCCGGAACCCCCGAGGGCGTGCTCACCGTACTGTCGGGCATGACCTATATGGAGCACCTGAAGGACAACCTGCTCTCCTACTGTCCGCTGAAGCCACTGACGCGCAACGAGCAGAAATATCTGGAGCAGCACGTGGCACAACGCATCGTGGGACTGCAGAACATCCCCTGCAACGACTGTAAATACTGCATGCCCTGCCCCTACGGCATCGACATCCCCGCCATCTTCGTACACTACAACAAGTGCAAGAACGAGGGCATGCTGCCCACCGATGCCGGCGACGAGAACTACCGCAAGCTGCGCCGCCAGTATCTGATAGGACTGGACCGCGCGGTGCCCAAGCTGCGACAGGCCGACCACTGCATACAGTGTGGGCAATGTGAGCCCCATTGTCCGCAGAGCATCCGCATCCCGCGCGAGCTGAAGAAAATCAGCGACTATGTGGAGGCGCTGCGGCAGGGAACGCTGACGCGCACGATGGAGGAGTAGAAGAAAGGCTGATGCTGCGGGCTGCCACATAGGCTGTGGTCCATGCCGCCTGAAAGTTGAAGCCACCGGTGATGCCGTCGATGTCGAGCACCTCGCCGGCAAAATAGAGACGGGGCACATGACGGCTTTCGAGCGTGGACGCGTTGACAGCCTTGAGCGACACGCCGCCACAGGTGACAAACTCATCCTTGAAGGCGGCCCGCCCCGCTACAGCATAGACATCATTGGTAAGGACGTTGACCAACCGGTTGACGTCCTTCTTGTTGAGTTCTGCCCAGCGCACCTGGTGGCGGCTGCCTAACGACTTCTGCAACAGACAGGCCCAGAGCCGCTGGGGCAGTGAGAACGGATTCCAGGTGGGCAGCTGCTTATGCGGTTCACGAGACATCATGGCCGCAAGCGACGAAAGCACCTCCTGCTCAGACCTCCGCACCCAGTTGACGCGGATGGGCAGCTGATAGCGGTGCTCGGCCAGCAGGCGTGCCGCATAGCTGGAGAGCTTCAGGATGGCAGGGCCGCTCATGCCCCAATGGGTGATGAGCAGAGGTCCCTCACCTTGCAGCTTCGTGCCCGGAATCAGCACAGAAGCTTCGACAACCAGTCCCTGCAGGGCTGTCAGCGCGCTGTCGGCAATGCTGAGCGTGAACAGCGAGGGCACGGGCGGCTCCAGTTCATGCCCTGCTGCCGAGAGCCACCGCAGCCCCTCGCCCTTGGGAGAACCGCCTGTGGTGACGGCCACGTAGTCATAGTCGGCCACCTCGTCCAACGACGTAATCTTCACCCCCGTCCGAACGGTAATCGCATAGCGGCGGGCAAGCGACAGGAAACAGTCGATGACGGCCTGCGAATCCTGCGCCTGCGGAAACACACACTCATCATCCTGAACCGTCAACGGCACCCCGTGACGCTCAAACCACTGGTAGGCATCCTCCGGCCCGAAGACGTTGAACAGGCGTTTCATCAGCCGATGGCCACGAGGATAGACTGCCGACAGGTCGCGCACGGAGCGAAACGTATTCGTGCAATTGCAGCGTCCGCCACCGCTGACGGCTACCTTTGCCAGCACACGCTGGCTGCGCTCGAAGATGGTGACCTGCATCCCGGGCATCATCTCCTTGAGGTTGACGGCCAGGAAGAATCCGGCTGCTCCTCCACCGATAATGGCTGTCCTAAGGGGTTTGTCATGTCTGTCTGCCATAGAATCCAATCATCAATATAATATTTCAGACCACAAAAATAGCAATAATCCCCGAAAAGTACAAGTGAAACGGCGGATAATGACAACCAGCAACACAAAAAAGAGAAAAATTTCGCTTTTTTCTTTGTTTATTGCCCGATTTCCACTACCTTTGCATCTGATAAGTGTATCAAAGCGAAAAGAAAGTACAGAGAATATGATTAACAGAGAAATCATCAGGACCAAGATTGTCCAGTTAACCTATGCCTACTATCAAAACGGCAGTAAAAACATAGACACGGCTGAAAAGGAATTGATGTTCAGCCTGTCGAAAGCCTACGACCTGTATAACTATATGCTGGCACTCATCGTGGCCATCACCCGTGAGTCGCGCCGCCATCTGGAGGTGGCAGAAGCCAGAGCCAAGCGTGAAGGCAGCGAGATGCCCTCGCGCAAGTTTGCCGACAACCGCTTCGCCGTACAGCTGGAGGAGAACCGCATGTTGCTGGACTTCATGGAAACCCATAAGAAGACATGGAACGACGAGCCCGAGCTTCTGAAGAAGCTATACACCCAGATTACAGAAAGCGAGATATACAAGGAATATATGGAGTCGGACGAAGACGACTACAATGCTGACCGCGAGCTATGGCGCAAGCTCTATCGCGCACTGTTAGAGCAGAACGACTCGCTCGACTCGCTGCTGGAAGAGCAGAGCCTCTACTGGAACGATGACAAGGAGGTGGTAGACACCTTCGTGCTGAAGACCATCAAGCGTTTCGAGGAGAAGAACGGTGCCGACCAGGACCTGCTGCCGGAGTATGCTTCGGAGGACGACCAGGACTTTGCCCGCAAGCTGTTTCGCGCCACCATCATGAATGCCGACGAATACCAGCGCTACATGAGCGAGGCCTCGCGCAACTGGGACTTTAACCGTCTGGCATACATGGACATCGTCATCATGCAGATAGCCATTGCCGAGTTGCTCACCTTCCCAAGCATTCCCATCAATGTCACCATCAACGAGTATGTGGAGCTGGCCAAGCTCTACTCTACCCCGAAGAGTGGCGGCTACATCAACGGCATGCTGGATGCCATTGCCCACCATCTGGCAGAGACGGGGCACCTGCTGAAGCCGTTTGCATGAACACATTTTGAACATTAAACAAAAAATTTAAAGCATTTAAGAATATGACACAGTTTTTCTTAGCAGCCCAAGCTGCCCAGGGTGGCGGAGGCATGAGTTTCATCATTATGATGGTGGCCATCTTTGCCATTATGTATTTCTTTATGATCCGCCCGCAGCAGAAGCGACAGAAGGAGATTCAGAACTTCCAGAACTCGCTGGCCGAGGGTACGGAGGTTGTCACCGGTGGCGGCATCTACGGCACCGTAAAGAAGATTGACCTGGCCAAAGGCATCATCGAGGTGAAGATTGCCGACGGAGTAGTCATCAAGGTTGACAAGGGCTACGTCTTCAAGGATACCACCAGCACCCCGCTGCAGAAATAAGGACTTATAGCTGAGCATTGAGAGATGGGCGAAGTGGCGAAGAGCATCAGGAACTTCTTGTTCAGTAACATGAACAAGCAGTTCTTTACTTTTCTGTTCTTCGTGCTGCTGTCGGCTGTCTTCTGGCTCATCCTGACCCTCAATGAGACCTACGAGAAAGAGGTGAAAGTGCCCTGCCGCATTGTCAACATCCCCAAGAACGTAGTGCTCACCTCTGCCAGCATCGACACCGTCCGCATCACCGTGCGCGACAAGGGCTGGATGTTGCTCTCCTACCTCTACGGCGAGCGCCGCCCCATGCTGAGCATCAACTTCAAGAACTACGATCACGGCAACGGTGGTGGCATCGTACCCAACTCCGACCTGAAGCGACAGGCCGAACAGCGATTGGAGAGTTCCACGAAAATCACGGCCATCAAGCCCGAGAAGCTGGAGTTCTTCTATAACAACGGTGAGCGCAAGCGTGTTCCCGTGCATTGGACCGGTCGCGTCATCCCCGAACAGCTCTACTTCATCTCGCAGGTGAAATACTCGGTCGACACGGTCGACATCTATGCCTCCCGCGAAAAGCTGGACAGCATCAAGGTCATCTATACCGAGCCGCTCAACTATGTCGGATTCCGCGACACCCTGATGGTGAACTGCCGACTGAGCCATCCCAACGATGTCAAGGTAGTACCCGAGCGTGTAGTCATAGCGTTCTGCACCGATGTGCTGACCGAGGAAAGCATCGATGTACCCGTGAAGTGCCTGAACCTGCCCGAGGGCAAAGTGCTGCGCACCTTCCCGCCCAAAGTGAAGATCAACTTCGTGGCAGGTGTCAGTCAGGTAAAATCGCTGCATCCCGAGGACTTCAGCGTGGTTGCCGACTATCTGGAGATAGAACAGCAGAAGACAGAGAAGTGTAACATCTATCTGCGCAATGTGCCACAGGGTGTCAGCCGCGCTACGCTCAACAGCAAGCAGGTAGACTATCTGATAGAAGACATCGAATGAAGATAGGCATCACCGGAGGCATCGGATCGGGCAAGAGCTACGTCTGCAGACGGCTGGAACACTACGGTATCCGCGTCTACGACTGCGATGCAGCAGCCAAGCGACTGCTCCGCACATCACCAGCATTGCAACAAGCCATAACCCGCTTGGTAGGCTCCACCGACAAGGCTGCCATGAGCCGCTTCCTGTTGGCCAGCGAGGCCAACCAGCAGGCTATGAATGCCATCATCCACCCCGCCGTCTTCGACGACTTCGAGCAGAGCGGCATGCAATGGATGGAGAGTGCTATCCTCTACGAGTCGGGAGCTGATCGGCTTGTCGACAAAGTGGTGGTGGTGACGGCTCCTGAGGAGGTGCGCATCCAGCGCATCATGCAGCGCGACCACATCTCACGCGAGAAAGCCCTGCAATGGATAGGTCGGCAATGGCCTCAGGAAGCGGTTGTTGCACGGGCCGACTACGAAATTGTGAACGACGGACAGCGCGACATCGACCAGCAAGTGGCACAAGTGGTGGAGGGATTGAACATTGAACATTGAACATTGAGGATTGAACATTAAGGATTGAACATTGAACATTGAGAATTGAACATTGAGAATTGAACATTGAGAATTGAACATTAAGCATAATATACTGATATGAAACAAACCATTTTAGCTATTTCAGGCAAGCCCGGGCTTTACAAGCTCGTGTCAAGAGCCAAGAACAGTCTTATTGTCGAGTCACTCGACGACAGTCATAAGCGTATTCCCGCCTTCGGTACTGACCGCATCACCTCACTGGCTGATATCGCCATGTTCACCGAAAGCGAGGACGTACCCCTCATGAAGGTGCTCGCCTCCATGCGCGACCTGGAGGAGGGCAAGGTGTCGAGCCTTGACTACAAGAAAGCCACTCCCCAGGAGTTGCATGAGTACTTCACCAAGGTGCTGCCCGAGTGGGATCAGGACCGTGTACAGAACAGCCACATCAAGAAGCTCATCCAGTGGTACAACATCCTCGTGAAGGCCGGCATCACCGACTTCGAGGAAGAGATGGCTCCCACCGAGGGTGACAACATTGATGACCGCAAAGAATAATCCATCAAGGAGAGAACACAAAAAAGGGAATGAGCCAATGCTTATTCCCTTTTATTTTTACACTGCGGGCAGATGCCCTTGACCATAAAGTTCACACTGGTCATCTCGAACCCTGCAGGCAGGACCACCTCCGGAATAGGAATATCCTCCAGACAGTAGGTGCGCCGACAGCGTTCACAATAGAAGTGGACATGCAGGTCGTCGTCTACCTCGCCATCATGACTGTGGCACAACTCATACCGCACTCCGTCGCCCCCATCCTCGATGACATGCACCAGATGGTGCTCCTTGAAGAGGGTAAGCGCACGGAACACACCCGACTTATCAATGGTGAGAATCTTATACTCCAGTTCGCTGAGCGACATCGGACGGCCCGCAGCCTCCAGAGCCTTCACCACGACAATACGGTTGGCTGTGGGCTTCACTCCATGATGCTCCAGCAGTTCGACACATTGTTTCTCGTCCATAAAGTATCCGTTTTAGAATCGTCCTCCACGACCGCCGCCGAAGCCGCCGCCACCAAAACCGCGACCGCCTCCAAAGCCGCCTCGCCCGCCACGGCCCTCACGGCCCTCACGTCCGCCAGGCCCGCGCATATTGGACATGCCCCCGAAGATATTGAGTTTGTAGATGACATGAACCATCGCATAGTTGGTAATGGCATTATACTCAGTATCGCTTCGCTGCATGGCCGTAATAGCGCGGCTGAAGGTTGACTGCTGGTGCAGAATGTCGTAGAACTGCAGGGTCACCGTGAGCGCATTGCCACGCAGGAACGACTGCGACAGCTGCGCATTCCAGATGAGCTCGTTGGTGTTCATCGAGGCATCATTGTATCCTCGCCGCGAGTTCATGTTCAGGCCGGTAGACAACTGGCTGCCCCAGGGGGCTGTCAGCATCACGTTGGCACCATACGAGAAGGTCCAGGTGTCAAGGTTGTTGTTCTCCTGCAACACGCTGCGGGCATGCATATATTCGAGCTGTCCGTTGAGTTCGAACTCGAGCCAGTCATTACGGAAGCTTCCTGCCAGCCGCTCGCCGATGGTAGTAGTGCGCGTGGTCGACTTCTGCGAGTCGCTATTGCGGTCGACACTCACATAGCCCACATTGTTGGCATAGCGCAGGGTGGTGAAGGTGTTGACATTGAAGAGTCCCGTAGAGTCGATGGCAGTATTGAACATGAACATTCCGAAGGCATTCCAGTTGCCGTCGATATTCTCAGGGCGCGTAGTGCGGCCACCCGTAGCCTCATCGTAGGTCACCATGTTGGAGATGCTGTTGCTCGTGGTCGAGAAGTTCAGGTGGGCCATGATGCTGCGCTGGTGGCTCTGGATATAGTTGTTATAGAACAGGCGCAGGTTCTGGGTGAACGAGGGCTTCAGTCCCGGGTTACCCTTGCGGATGTTCAGGGGATTGGAGTCGTCGGTGATGTCGAGCAGGTCGGTCATCGAGGGCTGGCTGCTGTTGGCCCGATAGGTCAGGCGCAGCTGGCTCACCTTCGAGATTTTCCAGCGGAAGTCGGCAGTAGGGGCGAAGTTGGTGACCGTGCGCGTGGTGTCGGCATGTACGCCCTGATAGTCCTGAATGAAGTGCGACTTCTGGGGCATCACCTGGAAACCCACATTGAAGTTATAGTCCTTGCGGGTGACACGCAGAGCCACCTCTGCCGTATGGATGTAGTTCTTATATTCGGAGAAGCGGCTCAGATTGTCGCTGAGGTAGTTATCCAACGGTCTGCCACCCAGCAGGCTAAGATAGCTGTCCCAGTCGCGATAGGCAGGGACGACACTGAAGAAGGGCAGTCCTAAGCGGCTGAAATCATAAGTATCGCGGTCGCTCTTGGTGTACTTGTACTGATAGCGGTAGGAGAACTGCAGATAGACGCGGTCGAAGATAGGCTCGCTATAGGTGGCACGAATGTTGTAGTCCCAGTTCTTGGTAGGCGTGACGGCATAGCGGTTGGCCTGATAGACGGAGTCATTGGCAAACTGATAGTAGTTCACCGAGTCGTTGGACATCGAACGGCTCATGCCCTCGCCATAGTTAGCCCCGATGCGCAGCATGATATTACGGCCATTGCTGCTCAAGCGGCGGTTGATCTGTCCCCAGCCGCCTACCGACTTCGAGTCGCTGTAGGTGATCGAGTTGCTCAGGTTGCTGTTCTTCACGATGCCCTCGTCCAGCAGCTGGTCCAACTGTGTCAGCGGGTTGGTGATGCCGCGGATGCCATAGGGGTCGGCACTGAAGGTGGCACTGGTGCCCTCGCTCAAGCCATCATTAGAGTTGTAGCGGAACTGCGGACGGAACATGATATTGGTCAGCGAGTCGGGAGTCCACTCCAGTCGCATGCGCGCATCCCAGCTGTTGCTGCGGGTCTTGTTGCTATTGAGGCTGTTGCCGAAGGTGGACGACGAATTAGTCATGAAGTTCTCGGTAGAGCGGCGCACTACAGCATCGCCGTTGCTATGATTCCAGCGCACACTACCGTCGAGCTTCAGTTTGCCCTTCTGCTCGTAGTTCAGGTTCACACCCGTCATCTTGGTCGCGGTAAGGCCCTGACGGCCACCACCGAAGCGGCCACCGCCCGTGCTGAAGCCCATGTCGTTCACATTGTTGGCACTCGACATGAAGAATAGCTTCATGTTGTCCTTCATCCAGCCACCAAAGAGGCGACCGCTATAGCGTTTCCTGGTACCCGCCGCCAGGTCGGCATTGAGCATCACGCCCTTGTTCATGCCCCGCTTGATGCCAAAGTCGAGCACCGTCTCTTCCTCGCCGTCATCGACACCGCTCACTCGCGCTTGGTCGCTCTTCTGGTCATAGGCTTTGACGCGTTCTATGATAGAGGTGGGCAGGTTCTTCATGGCAGTCTTCGTGTCGCCCGTCATAAACTCCTTGCCATCCACCATAATCTTCTTCACCTCCTTGCCGTTGATGGTAATCTTGCCGTCATCATCAACCTGGGCTCCCGGCAAGCGCTTCACCAGCTCCTCGACCACCGAACCCTCGGGTGTGCGATAGGCCGAGGCATTATAGACAAAGGTGTCGGCCTTCAGGGTCACCTTGGCAGCCTGTCCGGTCACGGTAGCACCCTTCAGCATGATGGCATCGGGACTCATGGCAATAGTGCCCATCGGCACATTCTTCTCGCCGCTCACGTTGATGCGCTTGGTATAGGGTTTGAAACCCACACAGGTGACCTGCACAATAAAACGGCCTGCCGAAGGAGCTTTCAGGGTGAACTTTCCGTCCAACCCGGTCAGCGCACCCTTGACAAGCGTGCTGTCGGTACGCATCAGTTTAACTGTAGCCTGGGGCAGAGCCTCGTCTGTCTCGCTCTCCACCACTGTACCGGTCACATTGCGCTGAGCCATCACGGCCACAGCCACAAACGGCATCAGCATGAGTAACAATAGCCGTCTCATATTTATCCTGTTTCTTCTTTTCATACGGACTTAAGACGCGCCCGAAGTCCGAAAGTTTAATGCAGCGGGTATAAAATTGATGTAAAATCTACAATTATCCGACTTTTTCGATACGAGTTACACTTTTTTATCGTAATTTTGCACACCGATGGAAGCACAGAAAGTTATTATCTCACAAGATTTGGAACAGGCACTGAGTCAGGCCATTGCCGAGTGCAAGCACGACCGCCTGTTTGTACTGACAGACGAGACTACACGGCAGCTATGTCTGCCCGTCGTGGCCGGCTATGCGTGTATGCAGCCTGCACAGACCATCACCATCGGAGCTACCGACACCCACAAGACCTTAGAGTCGGTGGGGCATGTCTGGAGCGAGCTGCAGCGCATGGGGGCCACCCGCCACTCGCTGATGGTCAACCTCGGAGGCGGCATGGTGACCGACTTAGGAGGCTTTGCTGCCTCGACCTTCAAGCGGGGCATCGCCTTTATCAATATCCCCACCACCCTGCTGTCGATGGTAGATGCGAGTGTCGGCGGCAAGACGGGCTTCAACTTCGGAGGACTGAAGAATGAAATTGGCGTGTTCAACAATGCCCACTCGGTGATTCTCGACACCCTGTTCCTGAAGACCATGGACAGCGAGAACCTCCTGTCTGGCTATGCCGAAATGCTGAAGCACGGACTCATCAGCACCGAGGCCATGTGGACAGAACTGCTTCGTTTCTCACCGCTCACCACTCAGCTCTCACCGCTCACCAAGATGGTGGCCGACAGCGTAGCCGTCAAGCAGCGCATCGTATTGGAAGACCCCACCGAACAGGGCATCCGCAAGGCACTCAACCTGGGACATACCGCCGGGCATGCCTTCGAGTCGCTGGCTCTGGAGCGGAAGCCCGTGCTGCACGGCTATGCCGTAGCATGGGGCATCGTGGTCGAGCTGTTCCTGTCGTGCATCAAGACGGGCTTCCCGCAAGACAAGATGCGGCAGACGGTAGCCTACATCCACGAGCACTACGGACGGATGACCATCACCTGCGACGACTATCCCCGACTGCTCGAGCTGATGCATCACGACAAAAAGAACACGGGTGCCGACATCAATTTCACCCTTTTGGGCAACATCGGCGACATCCGCATCAACCAGACGGCTACCGAGGAGGAAATCAAGGAAGCCCTGGACTTTTACCGCGAGGGCTGACAAGCCGCTCTGCCTCGTGGCGGGCGGGTTTGCCTGTCTCCGTCAGAGGGATATGGGCTACGGTCTGTATCCATCGGGGCACCCAGTATTTGGGCAGATGCTCGCGACAGAGAGCGAGGATTTCCGCCGTCTCTGCCGACTCTGTGAGCAGCACCACCTGTTCACCCAAGCGTTCATCGGGAGCTTTTGTAATCAGAAACGGTACACTCAGATGGGGGCGCAGCAGCCGTTCCACCTCTTCTATCTGTATCTTAATGCCACCCGAGCATATCACATTATCCTTACGGCCCAAGATGCGGAAGCGAGGGGCAACCTCACCGTCTGCCCTCTCCAAAGGGAGGGGATGCTCGAGTTCGGCTATATCGTTGGTCACTAACAGTCCCTCATGAACGGCGGGAGCATCGATGACCAGGCAGCCCTCCTCGCTGAGTGACACCCGTACTCCCTCGAAGGGCGTGTACCACTCCGAGGCCTCTGGGCCGTTCAGCCGTCGCAGGGCAATATGCGAGAGGGTCTCCGTCATCCCATAGGTGCTCCACAGCTGGTTGGGGAGTCCTGCCAGTTCACGGGCAAGTGCCTCATCAATAGCCCCGCCGCCGATGATGAGATGGCGAATCTTGAGCAGCCGTTCGCGTCCCGCTGCATCGTGCAGCAGATTCCACACCTGCAAGGGTACCATGGCAGCAAAGTCTACTGCACCTTCCCAATAGGGGGTGCCCGTAGGGGGTACTGCCGTCAGCCGGAGTCCACAAGTCAGGGCGCGCACCACCATCATCTTACCAGCAATATAGTCGAGGGGCATGCAGAGCAGGGCAGTATCACCCTCGTGGAGTCCCAAGAAGCGGCAGGTGATACGTGCCGAGGCTTCCATGCGCCGTTTCTCCACCCACATCGGCTTCGGCTGTCCTGTCGAGCCACTGGTGTGTACTAACACCGTCGGGCGGTCATTATGCCACTCGGCTAAGAATGTTTCGAGATCCATAGCTGACTGCCGCGTATCTCCAACGGCATGGGTATATTATCTGTAAACAACTGTCCAGTGCCCAGTCCCTGAGGCATCGTGATAGGGCCACCATAGACCGACGAGGCAAACTGGGCTATCGCATTCAGTCCGATATTACTCTCGAGGGCCGAGGTAATCCACGAGCCTATCTGCATGTCACGGGCTATCTCTATCCACTCCCGGCAGCCCGTCATGCCTCCATGCAACGAGGGTTTCAGGATGATGTAGCGCGGCTTGATGATGTTCAGCAGCTGGCGCTTCTGCTCAGGATCGTTGATGCCTATCAGCTCCTCGTCGAGGGCGATAGGCAGCGGAGCCTCGCGACACAGCTCACCCATATTCGCCCACTGTCCGGCAGCGATGGGCTGTTCGATGGAGTGCAGGGCATACTGCGACAACAGTTCGAGCTTATAGAGTGCCTCGTCAAAGGGGAAGGCTCCATTGGCATCGACACGCAGCTGCAGCGCCATCGGACCGTAGTGGCTGCGCAACTCGCGCAACAGGTCCATCTCGGCATCGAAGTCGATGGCCCCAATCTTCAGTTTGACACAGCGGAAGCCCTGTTGCAGCTTCTGCTCCATGCGCTGGTGCATCTCCTCGTAGCTGCCCATCCACACCAGTCCGTTGATGGGGATACCCTCCTCACCCCGGCTGAAGGCGGTGTCGAACAAGCGGTGAGGAGCATGCGGCGTGCGCTGCGCACTCTGCAAATCGAGTAGTGCCGTCTCCAGCCCGAAGAGCATCGAGGGATAGTCGCGCATCGACTCGAAGAATACCGATACCGCTTCGTCTCCCTCTTGAAGGGCGGCAGCAAATTCTTCACTCTTCGCTCTTAACCTTTCACCATAGTCAGGCAGGTCGTCACAACTGAGCTGGGGCAGCGGTGCACACTCCCCCACTCCGACGGAAGTGCCGTCGGACACAGTAACGAGCCATATCTTTCTCTCGGTATACACCCCCCGGCTCGTGCCGGCAGGCTGCTTGAAATGCAGCAAGCGCTGCTCAATATCTATCTTATACATAGTAACTCTTTTTTAAAGACAGATATTATGTTAATCTGTCTTTATATTACTCTGTCTTACGGGATTTGTGGATATTTGTCAAAATCGGGTTTGCGCTTCTCCAAGAATGCCTTGCCGCCCTCCTGGGCCTCATCTAAGAAGTAGTAGAGCATCGTGGCATCACCCGCCAGCTGCTGGATGCCCGCCTGACCGTCCAGCTCGGCATTCAGTCCGGCCTTGATCATGCGCAGTGCGATGGGCGAGTGCAGCATCATCTGCTGTGCCCAGCGCACACATTCGTCCTCCAGTTCGGCCAGCGGCACCACCTTGTTCACCATCCCCATCTGCTCAGCCTCACGGGCTGTGTACTGACGGCACATAAACCATATCTCGCGCGCCTTCTTCTGTCCCACGATACGCGCCAGATAGCTCGAGCCAAAGCCGGCATCAAACGAGCCCACCTTGGGTCCCGTCTGTCCGAAGATAGCATTCTCCGAGGCGATGGTCAGGTCGCACACCAGATGCAGCACATGTCCGCCTCCGATGGCATAGCCGTTCACCATCGCGATGACGGGCTTGGGCAGCCGCCGTATCTGCATCTGCACATCGAGCACCGACAGGCGGGGTACACCCTCCTCGTCGATATATCCGCCACGCCCCTTCACATGCATGTCGCCACCCGAGCAGAAGGCGTGCTTCACGTCTTCCAGCCGCTGGCCCTCAGCCACCTCACTCATAGCCCCCGTCAGCAGCACCACACGGATGCGCTGCATCTCGCGCACCTGGGCAAAAGCCTGACTCAGCTCCAGTGTCGTCTTCGGAGTGAACGCATTGCGGTAGCGCGGGCGGTTGATGGTAATCTTGGCTATTCCCTCATACTCTTCGAAGCAAATCTCTTCGAACTTCCTAATCTCTTTCCATTGTCTCTTTTCCATAATTCCAAGTTTTGGGTACAAAGGTACGATTAAGTGAGCGAAAAGCCAAATTTATTTGAGCTTTTCCGAACGGTAGTACCTTCTACGAAGTAAAAAGGTACGAATAAACGAGAGAAAAGCCAAACAAACTCAAGTCTTTTATGCTTTAGCCAGCTTTCAGCCTCCTTTTAGCCTGCTTATAGGCTGCTTATAGGCATACTCTTGAGCGAGGCAGTAAGCAGGCTGAAAGGAGGCTGAAAGGAGGCTGAAAGGAGGCTGAAAGGAGCCTAAAGCGAGCCTAAAGCGAGCCTGAATACAAAAATATTACTTGTTAGAATAACCTGGAGCACCCGGATTTCCACTAAAAAAATTCACTTCCCTGTCAACGAGGGTGACAATATGATTCCCTAAACCTTCAAAGAAGCGCTACATGAAGTTTTTAAAAGTCAGGCAGCCCACTCCAACATGACACGCACCTTCGCCAGACAGCACTGCAGGGGTATCGGATATTCCACGGGGTGGAACATACAGTTCCACCGGGTGGAGCATGGTGTTCCACCCCATGGAATGTTTTTTATGCTGAGCATAAAGGTAAAAAGGCCTCTTCTGGGTCAATATTTAAACGACGAGCCACCCACGAACTCTCGCATGATGGAGGTGGGCGGTATCTCCTTGTCGCTGACGGGCAGGAAGTAGTGGATGAACTTCAGCAGTCGGTGGGCCTCGGAGTATTCCGGACAGTTGCGCGGCACCTGAGCGAGGATGAGTTCGGCATGCGTGCGCAGCACGGCAAACTCGATGTTCAATGCCGAGTTGAACATCACGTCGGCAGTCTCCTGGAAGGGGAATATCCATTGGTCCTCTGCCTCGCAGACATTCTTCCACTGGGCAATGGTCTGCTGGGCAGTGAAGGCCCCCTTGTTATAGTCGCGGATGATGCGCCGCAGCAGTCGGTTGTCGCGCACGGGTATCCAGTTATGGTCATCGAGCGAGATGCTGGTGAGTGCCGAGATGTATATCTTGTACTTCAGCGCGTCATCAATCTTGCTGGTGAGCAGCGGGTTCAGTGCGTGGATGCCCTCGATGATGAGCACGGTGTCCGGCGAGAGCTTCAGCCGCTTGCCGTTCCACTCGCGCTGACCTGTGACGAAGTTGTATTCGGGCACCTCCACGCGCTCGCCCTGCATCAGTCGCAGCAGGTGCTCTTCGAGCAGGCGGTACTCCACGGTCTCGATGTTGTCGAAGTCGTAGTCGCCATTGGGCAGCTTAGGCGTATCCACGCGGTTGACAAAATAGTCGTCCGTCGAGAACGACAGGGGGCGCAGTCCGCAAGCCAGCAGCTGGATGCTCAATCGCTTGCAGAAGGTGGTCTTTCCCGAGCTGCTGGGTCCGGTGATGAGCACAATGGGATTCTTGCCCTTGCTGCGCTCGCAACGGTCGAAGATGTCCTCGGCAATCTGTACGATCTTCTTCTCCTGCAGCGCCTCCGATACCTGGATGAGTTCGGAGGCATGGCCGCGCTTGATGGCACGGTTGACATCGCCCGCATTCGACAGTCGCATGATGATGTCCCAGCGGGTCTTCTCGGCAAACATCTCGAAGGTCTTGGGCTGTGCCACCTTCTCGGCCACCTGCGTGGGATTGTTCCAGTCGGGCACGCGCAACAGCAGTCCCTGCTCGTAACGTTCCAGGTCCCATACCGTCAGGTAGCCTGCCGAGGGCACCAGCGGTCCGTAGTAATAGTCGACGGTGTCGCCCAGTGTATAATAGTCAGAGTATATCTGTCCGCTGGTTTCCAGCAGTTTCACCTTGTCCTGGAATCCCCTATCCGTAAATACGCGCACAGCCTCCTCGTTGGTGGCCTCGGTGCGGCGGAAGGGCATGTCGAGGGCAATGATCTCCTGCATGCGCGCCTTGATGAGCACCACGTCCTCGTCGGTCAGCATTCCATTGTCTTTTCCGCCAGAGCCGTTGTTGGGTTTCTTCTTGAAGTTGCAGTAGTATCCGCGGCACAGCGAGTGCTCGATAAAGAGCTTCGAGCCGGGGAACACATCCTGTGTGGCCTTGTAGAGCACAAACGACAGCGAGCGCACATAGGCGCGATGGCCGCTGCCCTCGCGGGCATCCAGAAACTCCACATCACGGTTCTGGTACACGCGGAACTTCAGTCCCTGCGACACGTTATTCACCTTTGCCGACACCACGGGATAAGGCAACTGGATGTCGTCGGCAAACTCCTGATAGATGTCGAGCAGCGAGGTTCCCTCAGGGAACGACTTCGTCATGCCCGTATTCTTGCAGCGTATTTGTAGCATAGCATGGTCGTGTTATCAGTATTTCTGCTTACAAAGGTACGGAAAAGCTCGCGCGTATGCAAGGAAAAAGCATGAAAATATTCGTTTTTCGCCTCGATTTTGTCATTTTGCCACCATTTTGCCACGCGCAACCATCTGATTATCAACGAGTGTTGCAAAGTGACATCAGTTGCATCACTTTAAAAAACTTCATGTAGCTTGTTCAGACCACCCCTAACCCTCCTAACTTAGGAGGGGAAGTTAAGGGAAAGCGAACGGTAGTAGTCGCGCATCACGCGCTCATCCTCTGCTGCATCGGTGAAGACCTCCAACAACAGCGGACGGCTGCTCTCTGTCTGCAAGAGCCAGCTGATGCCCTGTCGCATCTCTTCGCTGTCGGCGGCTTTCCGATAGCCCACACTGTTCTGCTGGCAAATGCCCTCAGCAGAGGTCTGGTGGGCAGCAGCCACCATGCGGTCGCGGGCAGCACTCCGTTCCAGTCCTGGCAGCATATTGAAGATACCGCCTCGTCCATTGTTCAGCAGCAGGATGCGCAGATTGCCGCGCAGATTCTGGTTCCAAAGCGCATTTTGGTCGTAGAAGAAGCTCAGGTCGCCAATGACACATGCCACCAAGTCATCGGAAAGCAGAGAGAATCCTGCTGCCGTAGAGAGCGAGCCTTCGATGCCGTTGACCCCACGATTGCACCATACGGGATGGCGCGAATAGATGTTGGCCAGCCGGATAGCCGAGCTGTTGCCGTAATGGACGGGGATAGCACCAACCGTTTCCTCAAAGCACTTCACCACCGCCATCTCGGAATAGGCAGGCCGGTAGTCCTCCACCTTGCGGCTAATACGGGCCAGCAGCTCGTTCCACTGCCCGACAAAGGGATGCGGCTGCTGCTCCAGCATGAAGCGCACCTGGTCGGCCACCACCTCGCCATTACCCACAAACACGCGCGACACATTCTGGAACGTATCGGTCACTGCTCCTGTAGCATTCACCACCCAGGTCTCTCTGGCCTTACGCAGGAAGCGCTTCAGCCGTTTGCTGACAATGCTGCCACCCGTATAAAGCACTAAGTCGGGCACATACCGTTCATCATCTGCCACCAGCAAGGCCGCCTCGTCCAGCAACGGATTCCATGGCTGACCGGCCATCAGCAACGGACGCTTCGACTGCATGAACATCCGCACGATATGGCTCAGCACATGAGGCGGCATATCGGCAGGAGTAAGGGTGATGACCCGTTCCTTCGGCAAGGCATCCACCGAGAACCCGAACAAGGGCTCGCTGATGGGCACATTGATATGGACGGGAGCCGAGTGCTCCATCAACGCCTCGTTTACCAAGCGGTTGCCATACCAGCGCGACTCCTCGTCGTGCGGTTCGGGCAGACTGACCGCCCTCTTGACGAAGCGCCCGAGGGCATCCGGCTGTGGCAGCGTCTGTCCGTCAAGCTGGTCAATCCACTGCGGCGGACGGTCGGCGGAAATCACCACTAAGGGACGGTGCTGGTAGAAAGCCTCAGCCACGGCAGGTGCCAGATTGAGCAAGGCCGTACCACTGGTGACACACACGGCCACCGGGCCATTGACAGCCTGCGACATTCCCAATGCATAAAATCCTGCCGAGCGTTCATCTGTAACGGGGAAACATTGTATATCAGGACACTCGTTCAGGTTATGCACGATGGGCGCATTACGGCTGCCAGGACAGACCACCGCATGGCGCACTCCATGAGCCACCAGCAGACTGGTCAATATATTTACATTCTCTTTATCTGAATACATCTTCCCTCCCCCTTCTGTTATTATGTTACTCTGTCTTTAAAAAGTTACTCTGTCTCCAGCACCCGGCGCATGGTATCCATCTTGGTCTCCGTCTCCTGCCACTCCTGTTCCTCCACACTATCCTTCAGCAGACCGCCACCCGCATAGAGCCGATAGCCGTCCTGGAAAACCTGCATACAACGGAGGGTGACGAAGAGATGCGTCTGGGCATCGACAGCGAAGGGACCCATAAAACCGCTATAGTAGGAGCGCTGGCTGTGCTCGTTGGCAAGGATGAAGCGGAGAGCCTCAGTCTTGGGCAGTCCGCATACTGCCGGAGTGGGATGCAACGCCTGTATCAGTTCACCCACGCGCACATTATTTAATAAGGTGAAGCGGAAATCGCTCCTGAGATGGGCCAGATGGCCCGCCCTCGTGGTATAGGGGCCTTCCTCGCTGAAGTCGGAAGTAAACTGCTCCAGCAGGCGGGTGATATAAGTAGCCACATAGCGCTGCTCCTGCAGGTTCTTGTCGCTCCATGCCGCCTGCTCGCTCCATGCCATCGTTCCTGCCAATGCCATCGTCTGCCAGCGGCTGCCGTCACCCGACAACAGAGTCTCTGGAGTAGCCGTCAGCCACAGCCCACTCTGGGGAGTGTACACCAAAGCAATAAACATGCGGGGATAGAGGAGGCATGCGCGTTCGAACAACACATCGGCCCCGATGGCAGAAGATGCCGGTATCTCCTGAGTACGCGAGAGCACGAGCTTCTGAAACACGCCCTCGCGTAGTTGTGCATGGAAGTTGAGGAAATCGATATGATAGTCCGCACGCGACGAAGATGCCTTTTGAGACATCACAGCAGGCAGCTGGACAGCAGCCAACAGGGCTCTTACAGGGTCAAGACTTTGGGAATCTCGTTCGGAGGAGAGGAGGTGCCCCGTCACTTCCGGCTCGACCAGCACCACTGGAGCCTGCGGAGTAGCCACAAAAGGTGCCAAGACAAATCCCTCGCTGCCATTCAAGAGCGCGGGGGAAGCATATTCATGCACAGGACCCGAGACGAAGGTATAGTCGCGGGCATACGGCATCCGATAAAGAGCAAAACCCTTCATGCCTGCTTCTTCTGCTTGATGATATAATTGGTGACACGTACCGATGAAATCAGTTCGCCTGCCGAGTTCTTAATATCCACCGTCCACACATGCAGGGTCTTGCCGCGATGCTGCAGACGGGCATAGGCAGTCACGGTGTCACCCTCGCCGACAGCCTGCACATGGCTGCCACTCACCTCGATACCCACACAGGCACATCCCGGGCACAGCGAAGACGAGCCGACACCCGCCACATTCTCGGCCAAAGCCAGCGATGCGCCACCACTCAGGAAGCCGAAGGGTTGCCGGTTGCGCTCATCGACCTTCATTCGCGCCATACAAGTATCGTCCTCGGGGGTGGAGATAAATTCCATGCCGAGGGCGGTACTGAGATTGGGCTTTTCGTATATAATCTGGTTGATTCTGTCTACGTTCATTACTCGTAATTAGTATTTGAGAGCTTACTTAAACAAAGAGTATTCCGGTACTTCCCAGGCCAGTGCACTGGCTCCCAGAACTTCCCGTTCATGGTCGTTCAGGCGCGATACCAGTATCTTGATCTTTCCACGCATATTCTGGAACACATGTTCCTCGAACGATGCTTTCAGCGGATCCAGCAGCCACCTGCCGGCATGCGAGATGCCACCTGTGAGGATGATAGCCTGCGGATCAACAAGAGAGGCATAATTGGCAACGGCGATACCTAACAGATAGCCTGTGCGCCGATAGACCTCGATAGCCAGTTGGTCGCCTTGGTCGCAACATCCTGCAATAGTACGGGGAGTAACTCGCTCCAGACTGCGCATCAATGAGGGGGCCTCGCTCTCGGCCATCACCTCACGGGCAGTCTGCACAATACCATTGGCAGCACAATACGCTTCTACACAGCCTTGCTTGCCACAAGCACACTGACGGCCATGATCCACCAGACAGGTATGTCCGAACTCGCCGGAAAAGCCTTGAAAGCCCTTATGCATCTGTCCGCGCGAGAAGAAGCTGCTGCCTAATCCCACGCCGAGGCTAATCACGACAAAGTCGCTCATTCCGTGAGCCAGTCCATAGCTATATTCGCCCAGGGCCGACACATGAGCATCATTGCCCACCGCCACTGCCATTCCCAAGCGGTCGCGAAGCATGGCAGCCAAAGGGATGACTCCCTTCCAGGGCAGGTTGGGTGCATTCACTATACATCCCGTAAGCGCATTGGCACTGGGGCTGCTGATGCCCACCGAGCGCACACTGAGGAAACCGCCATTGGCCTCCATCAGTGCAACCATATCCTCCGTGAGCTTCGTCACAAAATCATTCACATTCGGATAGTCCGAGGTGGCGAACTCGCCCTCGGCAATAATCTCACCACGAATATCCACTATGGCATAAGTGGTACGATCATTACTGATATCTATACCAACGACACGCGATTTTATTTCATCATCCATCTCCATATCACTAAATTAAATAGCTGAGTTAGTTACTTTTTTATCCATTTTACTTGAACAGTGAGTATTCTTCAACCTCCCAGGCCAGTGCGCTGGCACCTAACAGATCCATCTCGTCCTCCTCCAGACCGGAAGTCAGGAACTTCACCTTACCTTTTATATTATGGAACACATGCTCATTGAACGACTGCTCGGCCGGGCCTAACAGCCACTCTCCCGCATGTATCACCTTACCAGTAAAAATGATAGCCTCCGGATTGACAAGCGAGGCATAGTTGGCCAAGCCGACACCCAACATCTCACCCGTCCGGCGCATCACCTCGCGGGCAAGAGCATCGCCCTGATAACAAAAGGCAATGATCTGCGTGCTCGACAACTTCTCCACCTGGCGCAGAGGCGACGGTTCGCTGCTCTCTGCCAGTACCTCTTTAGCCGTATAGACAATACCCTTGGAAGAGGTGTACATTTCCAAGCAGCCCAACTTGCCACAGCCACACTGGCGGCCACCTATCTGAATACACGTATGACCAATCTCACCTGTGAAGCCGTCCTGCCCCAGATGTGGCACACCATTGGAGAAGAAACAACTGCCGAGGCCACTGCCCAACGTAATCAGGATAAACACCTTCAGTCCGTGAGCGGCACCATAGGCATGCTCGCCGATAGCTCTGACATGGGCATTGTTACCTAAGGCCACAGCCAGTCCCAAGCGGTCGCGCAACATGGCAGCCATCGGCACCACACCCTTCCAAGGCATGTTGGGAGAGTTGACTATACAGCCCATCTTAAAGTTGCCACTGGGTGCACTGATACCCACCGAGCGGATGGTCTCATAACCACCGTTGGAATCGACCAGATTGATGATATTCTCGCTCAGACGTGAAATATAGTCAGCTACATTCGGATTGTCGCCTGTAGGGAAGGAATCTTTAGACAAGATGTTTCCACGAATATCCACGATAGCCGTAGTGGTCGTTTCCAATCCAATCTCCACACCGACAACCTTCGTCTTTATATTTTCTTGTGCCATTTTTCTGTTTAAAAGTCTATATCGGTTAGTAACAATGCGACAAATTTAGTAATAAATCTTCATTCCACCAAATGTTTTAAATGATTTTTGCAGTATTTTTTGGCTGCATTACATTTTCCGTATGCTCTCGGACAGAAAACTCTGCGAAAAAGGCCCCCCAACATAAAAATAAAGAGAGTTTCCTTTGTTCTTTCCTCGTTTTTTCGTAACTTTGCGGCGAAATGTGCAATCGTATTGTGAAAATAGCAACAAAACAATAATGAATATTTTAGAACTCAGCGAACAAGAAATCGGCAGACGCGAAAGTCTGCAAGAGTTGCGACACATGGGTATTGACCCCTACCCCGCAGCCGAATATCCCACCAATGCATTCTCTACCGACATCCGCGACAACTTCCGCGATGAGGACGAGCCGCGGCAGGTATGCATTGCCGGCCGTATGATGAGCCGCCGTGTCATGGGCAAGGCCTCGTTTGTAGAACTGCAAGACTCCAAGGGACGCATTCAGGTGTATATCACCCGCGATGACATCTGCCCTGAAGAGAACAAGGACCTATACAATGTCGTTTTCAAGAAACTGATGGACATTGGTGACTTTATCGGCATCAAGGGTTTCGTGTTCCGCACCCAGACGGGCGAGATCAGCGTGCACTGTCAGGAGCTGACCCTTCTGTCGAAGGCCCTCAAGCCCCTGCCTATCGTGAAATACAAGGACGGTGTGGCCTATGACAAATTCGACGACCCCGAACTGCGCTACCGCCAGCGCTATGTCGACCTGGTGGTGAACGACGGAGTGAAAGACACCTTCCTGCAGCGTGCCACCGTGCTGCGCACCCTGCGACGCGTGCTCGACGAGGCTGGCTATACGGAGGTGGAGACTCCTACCCTGCAGATGATTGCCGGAGGAGCATCGGCCCGTCCGTTTATCACGCACTTCAATGCCCTCGATCAGGACATGTATATGCGCATTGCCACTGAGCTCTATCTGAAGCGCCTCATCGTGGGCGGCTTTGAGGGGGTCTACGAGATTGGCAAGAACTTCCGCAACGAGGGCATGGACCGCAACCACAACCCTGAGTTCACCTGCATGGAGCTCTATGTGCAGTACAAGGACTACAACTGGATGATGTCGTTCACCGAGAAGCTTTTGGAGACCATCTGTATAGCAGTAAACGGCAAGCCTGAGCGCGAGATAGACGGCAACATCGTGTCGTTCAAGGCACCCTACCGCCGTCTGCCCATCCTCGATGCCATCAAGGAGAAGACAGGCTTCGACTGCGACGGCAAGACTGAAGACGAGATCCGCCAGTTCTGTCTGTCGAAGGGCATGGATGTCGACGAGACGATGGGCAAGGGCAAGCTAATCGACGAACTCTTCGGCGAGTTCTGCGAGGGCACCTTCATCCAGCCGACCTTCATCACCGACTATCCGGTAGAGATGTCGCCCCTGACAAAGATGCACCGCTCAAAGCCCGGACTCACCGAGCGCTTCGAGCTGATGGTAAACGGCAAGGAGCTGGCCAATGCCTACTCCGAGCTGAACGACCCCATCGACCAGGAGGAGCGCTTCGTAGAACAGATGAAGCTGGCTGACAAGGGCGATGACGAGGCCATGATCATCGACCAGGACTTCCTGCGTGCACTGCAATACGGCATGCCGCCCACCTCGGGTATCGGTATCGGCATCGACCGTCTGGTGATGCTGATGACGGGCAAGACCTTCATTCAGGAGGTGCTCTTCTTCCCACAGATGAAGCCCGAGAAGAAAACACCCCAGTCTTCCGTTCAGGAATGGGCAGAGATAGGTGTAGCCGAAGAGTGGGTTCCCGTACTGCGCAAGGCAGGATTCAACCTCGTGCAGAACATTGCTTCCGAGAAGGCCCAGGGCCTGCAGCAGAAGATTGGCGACATCGTGAAGAAGTATAAGCTCGACCTGCAGAAGCCCTCCGTCGATGACATCCAGCAGTGGATTGACAAAGCAACGGAATAAGAAATGTACGACTGCGGGAAAATAGCCATCATTGGCGGAGGTTCGTGGGCTACGGCCATTGCCAAGATTGTGGTGGGACACACCCACCACATAGGATGGTATATGCGCCGCGATGACCGGATAGAGGACTTCCAGCGACTGGGGCATAACCCTGCCTACCTGATGAGTGTCCACTTCAATACGGACGAGATATTCTTCTCCAGCGACCTCAACAAGATTGTGCAACAGTATGACACACTTGTCTTCGTCACCCCATCGCCCTATCTGAAGAGTCACCTCAAGAAGCTCAAGACACGCATACGCGACAAATATGTCATCACCGCCATCAAGGGTATCGTCCCCGACGAGAACCTGGTGTGCTCGGAATATTTCCATCAGGTCTATGATGTGCCCTATGAAAACCTTGCCTGCATCGGTGGTCCTTCGCATGCCGAGGAGGTGGCCCTTGAGCGACTGTCATACCTCACCGTAGGCTGCTCAGACCTTGAAAAGGCACAAGCCTTCGCTGCCATCCTTGCCAGCGAGTATATCAAGACCAAGACTTCTACGGATGTCATCGGCATAGAATACTCCTCGGTACTCAAGAATGTCTATGCGATAGCTGCCGGAATCTGCAACGGACTGAAGTTTGGTGACAACTTCCAGGCCGTGCTGATGGCGAATGCGGTACAGGAGATGGCCCGATTCCTAAAGGTTGTGCACCCCATTGAGCGCAATATCGTAGACAGCGTTTACCTGGGCGACCTTCTGGTCACTGGCTATAGCAACTTCTCGCGCAACCGCACCTTCGGCACCATGATAGGCAAAGGCTACAGCGTGAAATCGGCCCAGATAGAGATGGAGATGATAGCCGAAGGATATTTCGGCACCAAATGTATGAAGGAAATCAACCGCCACTGCCATGTCAACATGCCGATTCTTGATGCCGTGTACAATATACTCTACGAGCGCATCAGCCCACAAATAGAAATCAAGCTCCTGACCGACTCTTTCCGTTGAGTCATTCAGGAGCTTGACTTGTTTTCCTTACAAACCTGCAAGCATCACACTATCCTCGCTTAATCGCCGTCTTTTTACGCTGATCGTGGTCGAGGATAATCTTGCGCATACGCATGGACTTGGGAGTAACCTCTACAAGCTCATCTTCCTTGATGTATTCGAGGCACTCTTCCAACGACATCACGACCTTGGGGATGATGCGGGCCTTGTCATCGGTACCAGAGGCACGGACATTAGTGAGCTGCTTGGCCTTGCAGACATTCACCACCAGGTCGTTGTCGTGGACATGCTCACCCACAACCTGACCCATATAGACATCCTCACCCGGATCGATGAAGAACTTGCCGCGGTCCTGCAGCTTGTCGATGGCGTAGGCAAAGGCATTGCCCGTCTCAAGGGCTATCATCGAGCCGTTGACGCGACGCTCAATCTCACCCTTATAGGGCTGATACTCCTTGAAGCGGTGGGCCATGATGGCCTCGCCCTGGCTGGCGGTGAGCACATTGGTGCGCAGTCCGATGATACCACGCGAGGGGATGTCGAACTCGATATTGGTGCGCTCGCCCTGACTCTCCATCGAGGTCATCTCGCCCTTGCGGCGGGTCACCATGTCAATCATCTTCGAGGCAAACTCCTCTGGAACATTGATGGTCAGCTCCTCAATAGGCTCGCACTTCACGCCGTCCACCTCTTTATATATCACCTGGGGCTGGCCGACCTGCAACTCGTAGCCCTCGCGACGCATAGTCTCGATGAGGACAGAGAGGTGAAGCACACCACGACCTGACACAATCCAGCGGTCGGTGGCATCCTCGTACGGCTCGACGCGCAGGGCGAGGTTCTTCTCCAGTTCCTTCTCCAGGCGGTCGTTGATATGGCGCGAGGTGACAAACTTGCCCTCCTTGCCGAAGAACGGCGAGTCGTTGATGGTGAAGAGCATCGACATGGTAGGCTCGTCGATGGCTATGGGGGGCAGTGGCTCTGGATTCTCAATGTCACAGAGGGTGTCGCCAATCTCGAACTTCTCGAGTCCAATCACAGCACAGATGTCACCGCAGTCTACCTGCTCCGTGCGCACATGACCCATGCCGTCGAAGGTATGCAGCTCCTTGATGCGAGTCTTCTCCATCGTGCCGTCGCGGTGAGCAATGGTGACCTGCATGCCGTCTTTCAACTGTCCGCGATGGACGCGACCCACGGCGATACGGCCCGTATAGCTGCTATAGTCGAGCGAGGTGATGAGCATCTGCGGAGTACCCTCGATTTGCTTGGGCGCGGGGATGACCTCAACAATCTTGTCGAGCAGATAGGTGATGTCGGTGGTGGGGTTGTTATAGTCCTCGCCCATCCAGCCGTTCTTGGCAGAGCCATAGACAACGGGGAAGTCGAGCTGGTCCTCGGTGGCATTGAGCGAGAACATCAGGTCGAACACCATCTCATAGACCTCCTCGGGGCGGCAGTTGGGCTTGTCGACCTTGTTCACCACCACGATAGGCTTCAAACCTATCTGTAGCGCCTTCTGCAACACGAAGCGCGTCTGGGGCATCGGCCCCTCGAAGGCATCGACCAGCAGCAGACAGCCGTCGGCCATATTCAGCACGCGCTCCACCTCACCGCCGAAGTCGGAGTGGCCCGGAGTGTCGATGATATTGATTTTGGTGCCTTTCCAGTTGATACTCACATTCTTAGAGAGGATGGTGATGCCTCGCTCGCGCTCCAGGTCGTTAGCGTCCAACACCTGGCTCGACAGGTTCTGTCCCTCACGAAACAGGTTGCCTGCCAGCATCATCTTGTCCACGAGCGTAGTCTTGCCGTGGTCTACGTGTGCAATAATTGCAATGTTTCTGATATCCTGCATATTCCTATTTTACGTAAAATCGGGTGCAAAGGTACGAATAAGTGAGCACAAAACCAAATCTATTTAAGCATTTTCGAGCGTGAGAACCTTCAATTTCTAATTAAAGGTACTAATTTTCTCCGAAATATTTGTTTGTTTCGCAATTTATTTGTAATTTTGCAGCCGCATTTGACGATGTACCCCATGGATGATGACTATGGCAGGCATCTGAAAGATGTGTAATATTAACAATTAAATCATCAAAACAATGTATTTAGATTCAGCAAAGAAGACTGAGATCTTCGGCCAGTATGGCAAGGACGCCAAGGACACTGGTTCAGTAGAGAGCCAGGTGGCTCTGTTCACCTATCGTATTCAGCACCTCACCGAGCACCTGAAGAAGAACCACAAGGACTTCGGCACTGCTCGTGCACTGACCAAGATGGTAGGTCGCCGTCGTAAGCTCCTGAAGTATCTCTACAACAAGGACATCAACCGCTATCGTGAACTCATCAAGGCTCTCGGCCTGCGTAAGTAATCGAAAGTCGATAAGCGTAACAACAGAAAGCCCCGTCATCCACTGACGGGGCTTTCTTGTTACCATAAAGAATGCCGCCCTGGCTACCAGTTGTAGTCTTCTACATAACTGTCGAACGCGATGTCTCCTGTCCAGCCATTGTCGCGGAAGAGGGCGCGTATGGTTTCCTGAAGGGCAGGCGGGATGAGTCGCTTGCCGTTGCGATACTCAAAGTAATAGGTGCGGTTGGCACACCTGATGACACCCATGCGCACCGCTGGCTCCACACATCGCGGCATGGCATCGGTAAAGGTGTGTAACATGCCCTTGGCAAAGCGCACCTTCTGGCTGTCGCGATATTGCAGACAGTGTTGTGTCGCCACCCCGTCAGACTTGAGATTGACACAACGGTAGGTGCCGACACTATCGGGCATCACGCTGCCCACCATCCATCGCAGGCAATGCTCGCGCAGCGGGCATCCCTCAGCGAAACAAACAGTATAGCCACTCTTTGCCTGGCGAATAAATAGTTCTTGATCTTTCATCATCATCTTTTTCTTATAACTCTCAACTTTCAACTCTCAACTCCCCCTCACCCCACTCACCCAACAGGCCTGCAACCCTGATGGTGAAAGGCTTTGAGGCACGTGAGGGTAGATGGGTTCACCCTCACTTTTACCCTCACTTCTACCCTCACTTTTTGTCTGCCGGCAAAACCATCACGCAGCCACCAATGGCACCACCTTGTAATAGGCCACATGACCGTGATCCTTGCGCTCGTAATCCATGCCGGCAAGTGCTTTCCCCAACTCTACCTTTGCCCTGAACGTCACATTGACATCGGGATACTCCACACGGATAATCTCCAGCATCTCCGTAGTGTTCAGCGACTTCACCCGCTCACCCTCCTTGGGCTTGCGGAAACAGGCATTCACCATTTCTGCAAGGTCCTTCTGCTGCATGTGCCCCAGATTGAGCTGCTGGATGCGTGCCACCTCCTCATTGTTGAACCAGTAGGGAGCTTTCAGCTCACGAATCTCATACAACACCTGCGCATACAGCTGCTCGTAGTCAATATCGCCCACATTGTCTATCAGCAGCCCCTTGGGGATGGTCAGGCAGATGTAGCGACGGCTTCCGGTGGCATCCGTCAAGGGGTGCGGATTGTTGGTGGTAGACACAAACGAAGCATAGCGCGGACGGTCATCCTGTGCCCGTCCGAAGATGGGACGGCCGTTCACCTTGTTCTTCGACAGCGTCTGCTTCAGCGCAGCATGCTGCGAAGGACGGATAGCCTCCAGCTCATCGAGGTTCACCAGCAGATTGTTGGTGAGCGCCATCTCCTTGTCAAACTTGTTCGACAGGTTCATGTGGTCCAGATAGTAGCCTCGCAAGTGAGCTGGCAACATACGGCGCAGGAAAGTAGTCTTGCCACATCCCTGAGCACCAATCAGCACAGGCACCACCTCGTTGCCGTGAAGTGTATCCATCTGCAGCCAGTGGGCCACACACGAACGCAGCCAGACAGCCAGAAATGCCGATTGCTCCGAACTGATGCCCGGCAGGCGCGAGAACAACTGCGCCACATGGTTCTGTCCGTCCCAGCGGGGCAGCCCGTTCAGAAATTCCTTGATGGGATTGAACGCCGTCACCTCCTCCGAGTTGACATACATCGGGATGTCCGTCTTAGGACTGCACTCATCTCCCAGACCTTCGCGGAGGGCATGGATGATGATGCTGTTCAGAGCTTCCTGCGTCAGCGGGCGGTAGTCGGCATTCTCGTCAATCTTCGTCTTGAACTCCACCTTCCCGCTCAGCACATTGCGGCGCAGCAGATAGTTGTCCGTCAGAAATTGCTCAATGATGAGCATGCTTTCGATCTGAGCATTTTGGGGCAGCCCAGCAGCCACTAAGGATTTTTTGTCCATAGATCAATTTTAAGTTGTTAATAAAGAATTTAGTGTTATACGATACTTTTATTGGCAGGTCTTTCATGGTGTTTTCCATAGCAATCCATGACAACCATTTTCCAACTGCAAAGGTACGGATAATTTTTGCTTCTTGCAAGTTTTCCCCTCAAATTTGCTCGATTTTTTGCACCTATTTCGCTCGATTTTTGCAATTTAATTAACTGCTAATAATAAGTAGTATCATGAGCAGGAATCTCACCACAGAGACACAAAGCCTTTTTCATCATGAAAAAAAGTGAGGGTGGAAGTGAGGGTAAAAGTGAGGGTAAACCCATCTACCCTCACGCGCCTCAAAGCCATTCACCATCGGGGTTTCAGACCTGTTGGGTGAGGGGGGTGAGGGGAAGTTGAAAGTTGAAAGTTGATAGTTGATAGTTGAAAGTTGACAGTTGACAAATTTCTCAGTGAGACACGTCGCAGCCCACAGTCCGCAGGCTTCGGACTGTCAGTCCGACGGGCTCGGACTCAGAGTCCGCAGGGCTCGTACTGGAAGACGCATGGTATTTGTGATTCTCCTTCCCCATTTAACATGCCTTCATGGGGCGGCTCAGCACCTTTCCATCAGTTGTTCTCATATAAATACGGTTCCCATCGAACCACAAATTCTTAATCTGCTCCATAGTCAGCAAAGATAGGTATCATTTTTATATACCTCCAAATCTTTGGAGGATTTTCTTTATCCAATAGAAAACGAAATAAAAACCGAAAAGGCGGCACAACGCCATCCGTTCGGAATGGCTTGTGCCGCCTTTTATTATTAGTAGAAGCTAAAAGTGCTTACTTCACCACCACCTTCTTGCCGTTGATGATGTTGATGCCGAGTTATTGTCTACTTGGGGCATAAGCGGGCTGATCCGTATCCTCGTTATGCAAATCGTCAATACCAGTTTTTGTCTCTGCTGCCTGTTGGGTGATTGTGAGCACAACCTTATCACCTGATGATGCTGATGCAGTTATAGTGCAGCTACGTTCAGTCGTCTCTGTGTTCTCCTGAAACTCCAATTTCAGTGTAGGAGTGCCAGAAGAATAAAACTGTGGTGAAATGACCAGCCATGAGGGTGAACTGCTGACGCTGCTGACAGCAGAACTCAGATTCGACAGCGTTACCACCTGTTCACCACCCTTTGCAGGAAGTGTCACTGACTGCGTATAGGTCTGAGGGGTATGCGTAGAACCTCCGCCACCTCCACCAGTGTTGCCTCCAGAACTACCAGAACCACCTGAGTCATCACCGCTTCCGCCACCACAGGCAGCCATAGCAACCATTACCAATAGGGCTAACGTATATGACATTATTCTTTTCATCTTCATTTCCTTTCTATTTTACAGTTATCTTCTTACCATTCTTAATATACACGCCTTTAGATGTCGGCCTTGAAATACGACGGCCTTGCAAGTCATAATATACTGCTTCGGCATTGTCGCTGTCTATCATCTCTATGCCCGTAGTCTCACCATCAATAGTGAATCCACGAGTAGAAACTGCCGACTTCGGAACAACCAGCCAAGCCTTGTGACCGTCTATCTGGAATGCCCCACCATTCTGAGCACCCCAATACCAGCCAAACGCACTGCTCAAATTACTGCCCGAATGACCATAGCTTAGTTTGTAGTGATAGCCGTCGCCAGAAGTGGTCGTAGCCTCATCACTGCCACGCAAAAGGTTATTTCCGTTGTAGGTTTCCTCATTATCCGAAGCCGTAAGCGTATATGTGCCAGAATTCTTTGAGTCGCTCACCAACATAACGGCAGTACCAGCAGGCACTACGCCATTCGACAACGTTTGATAGGTTAGTTTGTTATTGGAGGCGCCCGATACGACTTGTGCGTTCAAGCCGTTTGGCAGCGAATAGGCAGACCGAGAGTCGTAGAATGTGGCATACCCAGCACGAGAGATAGAGACATCCTTGGTAGGCGGAGCCATTTCTACTATATTTTTGAAATTCTTCCAACCAGATGTCGATTGATACTTCTCTTTTGTACCAAAGGGTACGTATAACGTTCCTGTCACCCAAGTTCCATCCCAGTCAGAACAAAAAGCATAGTCGTCAATTTCAAATGGAATCTGAATATAAGAATACACACCTTTTAGTTGTTTACAAGAGACAAATGCTCCCCAATCCATATAAGTAATACTTTCCGGTAATGTAACGGAGGTTACCCCATCGCACATTGCAAAAGCACATGAAGATATTCTAATTACGTCAAAACCTGCAACTTTCGTTGGTATTGTTATCTTGCCGCTATAATTTTGCGCGACAGCCTTAAGGAACATCCATCCTGGATACTCTGATATGCCAACTTGACATGTTTTATTATTTGCACTAATAACCTGAAACACCATGCTTGCACCTTCATCCGTTTTATCAATAAATACGATACCGTCAGAAGGGCTACCTCCAGTTGTATAGTTTACAGTCAACACATCACTATCCTCAAAATCATCACCACATGCCACTGCTTTTACAGTAAGACTCTTATCCACAACTATTTTTGTTGTGTTCCCATCATACAGAGAACTTGACCTTGAAGGAGCAGAACCATCAAGCGTATAGTATATTTTCGCTTTTGAATTGCTGGCAGAAAGCGAAACTAAACTATTGGTCATTACAGCCCCGCCTGAAGGATAAGCCGACATTGTCAGTTTTTCCTTCTCAGCCTCTACAGTAAATTGCCAAGTCTTCACCTTGCTATCTTTATATCCATCGCATGTTGCAAAGGCTTTCAGTGTACAAGATTTGCTGATAACTATTGTACTATTTGAATTGCCAGTAAAGTGAGCACTACTCTTTGTAGGAGTACTACCGTCAAGGGTATAATAGTACGTGCAGTCAGGAATAAACATTCCCTCCCAGTCAATTGCTGCTATTCGAATCGTCTGATTCTTCTTCACCGTACCTGTTGTAGAATAAGCCATACTGCCACCCGTACCCCATAAAATCTCATCAATTTCACCATTATTGACATAGATGGTACAAGATGCAGAAACTCCGCTTCCATCTGCGGCTTTGCAGGTGATATAGGCAAGTCCGTCTTTTCGGGCTGTTACTTTGCCATTGCTTACACTTGCAACCTCTTCATTAGATGATGACCAAGTAACGGATTTGTTTGTCGCATTGCTGGGATATACCGTTGCCGTCAACGGTTTAGAACTGTTGATAGGCATTAGCAACGATGTTTCGTTGAGCGAAATGCTTGTAACATAGACCGGCCCATCATCCTCTACTATCACCTTGCACCAGTTCTTTTTCCCGTTAGCAGTCGTGGCATTGATGAATGTCGTACCCGCCTTTATGCCTGTTACCAATCCTGTTCTGCTGTCAACGCTGGCTATACTGCTGTTATCCGAAGACCAAGTAACAGTAGATGTGGCATTTGACGGGGTTAGACTATAAGTTGGAGTGAACGTTACACCCACCTTGATGGTTTTGGTTGACGGAGAAACCGAAATGGAAGTTGGTTCAATCGTTGATGACTTGATAGTATAGTTCCAACTTTCTACTTCACTCTCTTCATATCCATCTTTATAGGCTTTAGCTTTAAGGGGCGTATCTCTTGTGATAGGAATTCCAGACGATGGAATGTACCTGTTGCTGGTCTTTGACGGTGCGAAGCCAGTAGTAGTGTAATAGATTTCTACATCTGAAACTGTTGAGCCGTTGGCCGATGCGGTCAGATAAACTCTTGTTCCCGATGTCACACTGCCTCCTGATGGACTGGCAGAAAGTGAGAGTTTTGGTTTTGAAGCAATGGTATAGCTCCAACTACCTATTTCACTCGTATCGTACCCGTCCTTATATGCAATAGCTTTAAGTGTGCAATTCTGGGTAATGGTTACACCAGAAGAAGTATATTTCATGCTGCTCTTTGAAGGTGAAGAACCATTGGTAGTATAATAGATGTCAGCACCAGAAACCGTTGAGCCATTGGCTGATGCTGTCAGATAGACTTTCGTATTAGACACTACACTGCCTCCTGATGGGTTAGCAGAGAGTTCTAGTTTTCCATCAGTATCGTCATTAATACTTTTTATGTTTTTGAACTTTTTCCATCCGCCTTTTGATTTAAAAGTGTTAATGTCTGAATCTTTTACAAATAGAGTGGCTAACGAATATATATCTACCGAAGGACAATAAAAAACCCAGTCTTTTATAGCATATGGCCCTACAGAATAGTTCGTGAAATAAATCTTCCTCAAACTGGGACAATTATAAAACACTTCATCTTCTGTGTTATTTGTTATAGTACCACTTTTACTGCCATGAAACTGAATATTCATTTCAAAAGTGATGATTTCCAGGGCTGAACATCCTTCGAATGAATGAGAGGCAAGTTTATATATATTGGGAAATTCTAAAGATTTCAGTTTACTACAATTCTTAAATGCGTATGGCAATATTAAAAAATTAGCATGGTTCGTAAAATGAACCGAGGAAAGACTACAGCCATCGAATGCATGTTCATTTATTCTCCATACTGAAATTCCGTCAGCACTACTAGGGATGGTTATACTGCCTGTATAATTCCTATCAATTGCAGGTGTACTACCATTTCCTACTGCTAATCTTATATCCTGGTAGCCATGTTCGTATACCATTAGAGTGATGTCTACACCTTCTGCGGTCTTAGCGGTAAACACATCACCTACGGAATGGGCAACAACATCATACTTCCTTTCTATTGTTTTGCTAACTTTGTCTCCTAAATAAGCCTTTGCTTTCAATGTGATGCTTTCTGTCAAGACAATAGGTTCTGTATATTTTCTACTTGACTTGTTTGGCTCCGTGCCATCTGTTGTATAATAAATAGTAGCACCAGATTTCTTGCAATTTATTGTGACTTTAGTACCTCTTGTGACATCACCAGAACCAACATCAGTAGTAAGCCACATATTATCCACAACTTTTATTGTGCACCTGGGTGCAGTATTACCCGTATTTCCGTTTACAGTTACATAACAGGTTCCTTCTGACACACCTGTCACTGTTGACCAACCTCCTTTATTGGAAAGTATGTTATCATCTTCTTCAACTGTTGCGATGTTTTTATTACTCGAGGAATATTTTACCCTCAGTTCCACATTACTAGGGTCAGTTTCATATTCAATATCTGCATAATCACCCACGTTAACTTCAATCTCTGTTTTCTTCAACTTTATAGTCGTTGGCTTACACTTTATGGAATAATAAGCTGTAGCACCTCCAGTCTCCGTCCTATTTGTTTCAGAACTCCAATATGAATATTTGTAGGGGACACTAACCGTCGCTGTTCCTGAAAAATATTTGTGAACATAGATTTTAAGGCTGCCATATGTCTGTATGTTATCTGGTTTAGTTGTACTTACTTCACCAGTGATAGCCATGAATGAACCTTTTGGCGGAGTAGGTTCTGGAAGATTTCTAACTTCGCCTACATAGCACTCGTAGGTCTGAGAGTATGAATTAACAAAAGAACTAAGGAATAGTGATAGAACAAAGACTATCCTTAGAAAATTTATATTTAGTAATAGTTTCCTCATTATCTTTTTTCGTTTGTTATTAGAATACGAAAAAGGTGTGCAACCATCCGTGACTTGCATCCTTCTTAGGCTATCGGCAAATGGCCTTTACAATATACAAGTGGTGAATAGTTCACGCCTAAACGTGAACCTTCAGTCATCTTGCTCTCATTGTAAATATTTTGCCGATATTTAAGAAGGGAGGGCAAGAGCTAAAAGCTCATTTATCCATCGAAAGTACGAACGGGAATGCGACGCGCAATTTCATTGTGTTAGTAATAAAATCTGTTTGTCTCGTTTTCCCTGTCGGAAGGGCGGCACCTCGTGCCTGCTACGACTCCCTGATGTTCATCAGTACTGTCTGGTTCTTACTTTTACTCGTTTTAAAAGGTTACTTACTCTATTATTTAAATCATTCAATGTCAATGTCTAATTCAAATATGCTCTTGACCACTTTGCACAAAATGACATCCATGTATTTGCTCTTTACTGATGTGCGATATGATTGTGTTACTTCATCAGGACTAAAGTAGGTCATGAAATGAGTGACAAAATATGAATGCTTGGGCATAGGGCGTGTCAGCCATTCGTCTTTCAGTTTCAACGTGTACTTTGGAGAATGGTTCTTGCTGGAAATAAGAACAGCATAGAACATGCCATCCTCATCCTCCTGCAATTCACTGCCAGAAACAACCAAAGCTGGATGTACTTTGTAGCCTTCGTTAGGGAACTTAAATGTTACCTCGACGATTTCTCCGTAGTGTACGCTTTTTACAGCCATTTCTCAATTTGTTTTATTGTCTTGCCAGATGTTATTGCATAAAGCTCGTCTGCTGGCATTGTCTCTTGAGGTAATGAAACTGCAGGCTGGTGGTTAAAATACTCCTCCCACTGCTCATCGGTCATCTCGTCAGAACGCTTTCTCCTTGTCTTCCTTTTGGGTGGCAAGGACAAGAGGCTTTGAACTAGGAAATTTATAATCCAAGCCTTATCCTCGTTGTTTAGTGAAGATAGTGTTGCAGCTAATTGTTGTCTCGTACTCTCACTCATATCTATGAACGCTTATGTTTTAAGCCTTTATGTTTTATTTATAAATTGCAGTAATTCTTGCTGCCGACTGCAAAGTTAGGAATTATTTCTGAAACGGCAAAATAAAAGAAAGAAAAAGTCAGGGCAAGAACTAAAAGCTCAAATAAGAAAGTGCTCTCAGAAAAAAGCCCCGCCAATGGGAATGGCGGGGACTTTTGTCTCTGGAGACGGTACGCGCTTACTGAAGCGTGACGTGGACATTCTCCTTCTTGATGTTCTCGGCATTGGTGAAGGTGGCATCCTTCTTGGCCTTGATGACAATGTTCTTGAGATTGATGCCCTGGATAGGCATCTCGGGCAGACCGTTGAACTCCATGGCACGACCAGCACCGTTGCAGACGACATTCTGGATGTCGATGTTGCGGAAGATGGGTGTCTCCTCGGTGACAGGGACCTTGGTGGTGTTGTCGGGGTTGTCGCCATCAGCGAGCATCTCAGCCACCGACTTGCCGCCGTAATACATGTTGAAAGTGATGGCATCGGTCTTGATATCGGTCATGGAGATGTCGCGGATAAAGATATTCTCCACAATACCGCCACGACCACGAGTAGACTTGAAGCGCAGACCTACGTCGGTGCCCAGGAACTGGCAGCTCTTGACGAGGATATTGCGCACACCGCCACTCATCTCGGAGCCTACCACGAAGCCACCGTGTCCGGCAAAGACGGTACAACCGTCGACCACCACATTCTCGCAGGGACGACCGCGTCGGCGGCCATCCTTGTCCTTACCACTCTTGATACAGATGCCATCGTCGCCGGCATCGAACTTAGAGTTGACAATGAGGGCATTCTTGCACGACTCGAGGTCGAGGGCATCGCCATTCTGTGCATAGGCAGGATTGCGGGCCAGCACATTATCGAGGATGATATTCTCGCACATCAGCGGATGGATGTTCCAAGCAGGAGAATTCTGGAAGATGACACCCTGCAGGAGCACGTTCTTACAGTTGACCAGCGAGATCATGACAGGACGCAGGAAGCGCTTATAGCTGTTCCACTCAGCATCGCTCGAAGCACGGACCACATTCATGTCGGCATTCTTCTCGGCATTGGCATAGCCTTGCGAGGGCACCCAATAGTCGTCGCGCACCTTGACACCGCCGGGACGGGCGCAGACCTCTTTCCACTGCGAGGCCGTCATCTTCGACTTCTTGACAGGACGCCAGCACTGACCATTGCCATCAATGACTCCGCGGCCGGTGATGGCGATATTCTCGCAACCATTGGCTGAGAGTGGCGACTGGCAGCGACGGGTGTCGAGACCTTCGAAGGAGGTCTTGATGATGGGATAGAGGCTGTCGTCACCCGAGAAGAGGATAACGGCACCCACCTCCAAATGGAGATTGATGTTAGACTTCATCACGATAGGCCCCGTGAACCACACACCGGCGGGCACGAGCAGACGGCCACCACCCTGCTTCGAGAGGGCATCGATGGCACGGGCAAACGCATCGGTATTGAGGGCAATACCATCGCCTACGGCTCCGAAGTCCTTGAGGTTGACCTGGCGATCAGGGAACTTAGGCGCGCTGACTTCAGGCATCTGGAAGGGCAGATCCTTGGTGTAGCGCTTGTAGGGATTCTCACAATTGGCACAGGGCTTGCCTTGGTCGCAAGTGTGCTTCTGGGCTGTAGCAGTCAGTGTGACGCCTAACAGCAGGAGGCAGATTAGTTTTTTCATATCAATCTCGGTTTTGTTTAAGAGTTAGTAATCTCGTTATAGGGTATCATCACAAAGTCGCGTTCGTGCATCAATGGATGAGGTATCTTTAAGTCGGGCTCATCGACCGTCAGCCGGTCATAGAGCAGGATGTCAATATCGATAGGCCGATCGGTGTACGCTCCACCTTTTGACTTGCTCTTGCGCCCCATCTCGCGCTCAATCTGCTGGGTTGACAGAAGAACCTCGCGAGGCGTTTGGGTGGTCAGACAGAGTATGACAGCATTCATGAAACTATGGTCTGACTGAAAACCCCAGGGTTTCGTTTCGATGAATGAAGACTGGCGGACGACCTGCCCTACCCTGCTGTCTATAAGCTGGATGGCAGTCAGTAGCTGTCTCTCTCTGTCGCCAAGATTCGACCCTAAGCCCAGAAACACCTCATGCTTAGTCATCGAGAATCAGCATGGCATCACCATAACAACCAAACATATAGCCATTGGCGAGAGCCTGCTCATAGGCTTCCATCACCAAGTCGTAACCGCCAAAGGCTGCCGTAGCCATGAGCATGGTAGACTCTGACTGATAGAAGTTGGCAATCAAGCTGTTGGCCAGCCCGAAATCGTAAGGTGGAAAGATAAAGCGATTGGTCCATCCGTCAAACTCTTTCAGCATGCCATCGGTTCCTACCGCAGTCTCGCATGCTCGCATCGTGCTTACACCAACAGCACAGATGCGACGGGAGTTCTGACGGGCCTTGTTGACCACCTGACAGGCTTCGGTTCCGACTATCATCTGCTCTGAACTCATCTTGTGCTTGGTGAGATCTTCCACTTCAATGGTGTCGAAAGCTCCCAAGCCACAATGTACCGTGATTTTGGCGAAATTAACACCACGAATCTCAAGGCGCTTCATCAGTTCCCTGCTGAAGTGCAGTCCGGAGGCTGGAGCCGTCACGGCACCCTCATTGGCGGCATAGATGGTCTGGAAATGCTCCATATCGTCGGGAGTCACCTCACGACGATTGATGATATAGCGTGGCAGAGGAGCAGAACCCAGTGCAAAGAGCTCTCTTTTAAACTCATCGTGCGGACAATCATACAGAAAGCGCAGGGTACGTCCGCGACTGGTGGTATTATCGATGACTTCGGCTACCATTGGGCCGTCGTCCTCGAAGAAGAGTTTATTGCCTATGCGTATCTTGCGGGCTGGTTCGACCAGGACATCCCACAGTCGGAGTTCCTTATTAAGCTCGCGCAGCAGGAACACCTCAATCTTGGCATCGGTCTTCTCCTTAGTACCAAAGAGACGGGCAGGAAAAACCTTGGTATCGTTGAGCACCAAGACATCGTCCTCGTCGAAATAGTTGATAATGTCACGGAACAACAGGGGCTGATCAGTGACATTACCCTCACCATCTTTAGCAAACATATCGATAGTCTGACTCTTACGATGGAGCACCATCAGCCGGCACTCGTCGCGACGGTAGACCTTTTCCACCGTTCCATCTTCGTTCTTAAACTCCTTGTGAGGGGGGTCCAGTGCCAAACGATCGTCAGGCAACTTAAATCTGAATTGTGATAGTTTCATCTATTTTATTTGCGATTTACGATTTTCTATTTACTATTTTCGATTTCTTGGGTGGCAAGCCATTGAGGGAAGTCGTCGAGTGAGAGACAGTCGCTCAGGCACACACCACCTACACGTGTGCGGCAAAGTGCGGTCAGGTAGGCACCACTCTGGAGTGCCCTCCCGATATCGCGGGCCAACGCTCTGATGTAAGTACCCTTACCACATTGCACACGAATACTCATCTGCATGCGGTCGGCATCAAAGTCGGTCAGTTCTATCTCATCAATACGCACAGTCTTGGCTTTTAATTCGACAGTTTCTCCCTGGCGCTTCAGCTTGTATGCCCGGTCTCCCCCTATCTTCACTGCGGAATAGGAAGGAGGAACCTGCTGAATATCACCAACAAAACTCTCCAGGACACGCTCTATGAGGCTGCGCGTGATATGCTCCGTAGGATAGGTGGCATTGACTTCGTGCTCCATATCATAACTGGGAGTGGTAGCACCTAGTTGCAAGGTAGCAGTGTATTCTTTCGTATCCAATTGAAGGCGCTCTATCTCCTTGGTCTTCTTACCTGTACAAAGAATGAGGACCCCTGTAGCCAGCGGGTCGAGCGTGCCGGCATGCCCGACCTTGACCCTACGTACTCCCACAGCGCGCGAGAGTCGAGTCCTGACATATGCCAACGCTCCAAATGACGACATACGGTAAGGTTTGTTAATATATATGTATTCGCCTTCGATGAAATTCATTAGTCAACCATTACAAGTGAGTGCCCGGACAGCAGTAATACGATGATGATGCTTCCAACAATGATACGATAGTAGCCAAAGACCTTGAAACCATATTTTGTCAAGAAGCCCACAAACCATTTCATGGCCAAGAGAGCAACAACAAACGATACCACACAGCCCAGAACCAACATCGTGATGTTATGGGATGTTGCCCATGAGGTTTCCTCTTTCATCAGATCCAACAAATCAAGCAGTGTGGCTCCTGCCATGGTAGGCACAGCCAGGAAGAAAGAAAACTCTGCTGCCTTCTTGCGTGTCAGCCCTTGCGTCATGCCGCCTACGATGGTTGCCATAGAGCGCGACACTCCAGGAATCACCGATATACATTGGAACAAACCTATCTTAAAGGCCTTCTTCTCAGTAACGGCATTCGCGTCGCTTCCTTTGTTGAACAGCTTATCACAGAACAACATAAACACACCACCAACAATCAGCATAATGGCCACCACCTCAACACTGTCAAGCAGCCAGTCAAGCAGTCCAGACTTCTTTGCCAGAAGTCCGATAACGACAGCAGGCAACACCCCCACAAAGAGCAGCCAGTAAAATTGATACTTATGCTTGAGCCGCTGAAACAGGCTGCTGCCCGCAGGAGCTGGCGTACCGTCAAACTGGAAGAAATGTCTCCAATAGAGGCATACCACCGAAAGAATGGCACCAAACTGGATAATGAACGTAAAGGCATGGACAAAGGGATCGCCCTGAGGGATTCCCAGCAGATTCTGAGTGATAATCATGTGCCCGGTCGAAGAAACTGGAAGAAACTCTGTCAGTCCCTCAACGATCGAGATAATAATGGTTTCTATCCATGTCATTTCTCCACCTCCTTATCCTTTGGACGATACACCACTGCAAAAATCATCGATACAAATCCTATCAGGCAAACCACTGGTGCCACCTTGATACGCCGGGCACTGAAAATATCCGGATTATAGGCATTTTCTGTAGAACCGGCTCCACTCATCAACAAGAAGCCAATGACAACTAAGGCCATACTGACAGCCAGGAAGATATAATTTATTTTGCCAAATGCTAAATCTTTTCTATCCATATTTCGTTTCATTTGTTATATCTGTGTCACACTAAATCTTATATAGTTCACCTGCTTTCATGCGCAGGAACTTGTTGACAGCCAACCATGCACACCAGCCTGTGATAACAATACCAAACAGAAAAACACTGGCAGCTGTAATAGCAAGCACCTCCCAAGTAATAATCTCCATGATACGGGGCTGTGTGTAATAGAGTCCGTAGACCAGCAGCCCCAACACCACAATAGCAAAGATGGCAGCAACAATACCTATGCCTACAGCCTGCTTAAGGAAAGGACGACGAATGAATCCCCACGAAGCCCCAACCAGTTTCATCGTGTGGATGACAAAACGACGCGCATAAATACTTAGGCGTACCGAATTGCTGATAAGGGAGAACGATACGAAGGTGAGCAACCCTGCCAAAATCAGCAGTATGACGCTGACACGACTGAGGTTCAGGTTGACACGATTCATGAGGTCTTCCATATAAGTCAGGTCACTGACGCGCTTATCCCGTCTGATTTCCTTGGCAATCCATTTCAGTGAGTCACGATTAGCATAATCGGCCTTCAGTTGTATCTCCAACGTTGCCGGGAAGGGGTTGAAGCCTAAGAATTCTGTTGGGTCGCTGCCCAATTCCTTCACCTGTTCGCGCTGGGCCTGTTCTTTGCTAATATAGTCAATATTCCGACTATAGGGCCGATGGTACAAATCACGGCAGAACAGTTTGGCATCATTGACGGTCACCGAGTCTTTCAGCATGACACTAACGGTCAGATTCTCTTTCATGTGGGCGGACAAGTTGTGAGCTGACAACACGAAGAATACGACCATACCCAGCAATATCAGAACCATGGTGGTGCTGATACACAATGTAACTGCCTGCATGCCACGACGGCTGCGGGGGCTTGAGGAACGATTGCTCATATTCACTTTCAGACAATTTGGTGCAAAGGTACGATTTTTTTTGGTTATACCCAAAAAAAATTGTAATTTTGCACTCGTTATGAGTACAATTATTTATCCATCACCTATTTTCGGGCCCGTTCACAGCCGTCGCTTAGGCATCTCGCTGGGCATCAACCTGCTGCCAGCCGATGGCAAGGTATGCTCGTTCGACTGCATCTATTGCGAGTGCGGATTCAATAAAGACCATCGTCCAACCCTGCCTATGCCCACTCGTGAGCAAGTGGCGGAAAAATTAGAGGACAAGCTGAAAGCCATGCGTGAAGAAGGGCTGAAGCCCGACGTGCTAACCTTTGCAGGCAATGGCGAACCAACATGCCATCCTCATTTTGCTGAGATTATAGACGATACGCTCCTCTTGCGCAACCAGTACTGTCCGGAAGCGAAGGTCAGTGTGCTCAGCAACTCGACGATGATACACCGCCCAGAGGTGCACGATGCCCTGATGCGCGTAGACAACAACATCCTCAAACTGGACACCGTAGACCCACAATATATAAATAAGGTAGACCGTCCGAACGGCTCCTACGATGTGGAACAGATTACCGCCCGCATGAAAGCCTTCAAAGGCCATATCATCATACAGACCATGTTCATGCGCGGCACATGTAAGGGTGAATCGGTCGATAATACCGGAGAGGCATACGTCGGTCCCTGGCTGGAAGTTGTGAAGGCCATTCGTCCCCAACAAGTAATGGTTTACACTATTGACCGCGAGACACCTGCACAGGGTTTGTTAAAAGCCAGTCGCGAACAGCTGGATGCCATTCGCGACCGTGTGATTACAGCAGGGATTCCCTGCACTGCCAGCTACTAAGGCGGCAAATCATGTTGACGTGGACGAAGAGGAATACCAGGGTGAGGCTCCCTGACCGGCTTTCTCGCCTACCTGTCGTGCCAGTTTCATGTTACGCTCTGTCAGTCGACGGTTGATTTCAGTGAGCTTGGCTACCTTTTGCGCAAGATGCTCTTTCTCCGAGTCAACCGTTTTCTCTTTCCAACGGCGGTAGGCAACAGAGGCTCGCCATATGAGAACTGCCATGAAAAAGACGCCCATCACCTGCAGCATTAGGATAAGAACTCCTATCTTGTCGAGTCCGTTACTGATGCTTTCAGCCATATTGGAAAGACTCTCCAGAGGAACATCGGCAAAGACAACAGCCACACGTCTTCCAGATTTGTCCTTTATAGGCGAAGTATAGCTGCACATCACCAGATTGACACCATTTAGTCCCATATAAGGCTCTGTCCATACGCTCATCGCTATATTGATAGGAGTGGTATACCACTCTCGCTCTGTATAGTCGAAAGGAATCAAATTGGTGAGTATCTGTTTACTTTTACCCTTATTCTTAAATTCATCAAGAGCATAGGGAGCAAACAGACGCTCACGACCTTGTTTTTCGTAATAGCCAGGAATAAAAGCAACACCAGCACCGACAATGTGAGGGTTCTGTTTGACCAGTCGGCTGACTATACCATAGTAGTCGTCAGGTCTTTCGATGGCATCCTCGGCCTCACTGATAATATTGCGGACAGCGGTCTCAACTTCAGCCTTGACCTTCACGATACGCTCACTCTGCTGCATATCGTGATTAGCTTTTTCTACTATTTCCTTTGTCACCTCCTTACGTGTCAGATAATATTGCAAGAAGGACGACAATTCAAGCACAATCGCCGCAACAATGATAAGTGCCAAATTATACTTTTTCATCCGTGTCTATTTCTATTCTGAACTATTCCACATGGAACACTTTTCCTGCTGCTGGGTATTTATACCAATCCTTGGCAGAGTCGTCCGTGATGTCGCGTGCCCAGGCAGCAAAGCGAGGATAGGCATCGGTAATCTTGGTACGTTCCGTAGGCCACGACCAGTCAGCTGGAATCACTACAGCATGAGGATCCTGTCCCTGAGTGGGGATGTTAATAAAGTAATGGTCTTGTGTATACTTAGCCTCCTCTTCCGTAGGCACATCAACCCATAGCTTAAAGGAATTAGTCTGGAAGTCAAAGCCTGCCGGTTTTGGTTTGGTGACAGTAACCGTCTTCACCGTATTACCACGACCAGTATTGGTCAGCGTGCCAGCCGGAACGCCTAACACCTCATGAATCTCTTTTCCAAAGACATCTTCCTCAGTGGCGGCAAAGTAGACTTTCAATGTACGCGAAGCACCAGCTGCCACCAGCGTGATGTCGAGTTTCGTATTATCCGCAGCATTCTCTTTGACGCGAATGACACAGTCATTCATGTCGTAGTCGTCCATATCACGGTCTTCCCATGCATAAGTCCAAACCTGAGGCTTTGCAGGCACAGGTTTGATGTCGGGAGCTGGGGGAGCGGGTACAATAGCACCGTCAACGAAGAACATCTTATCAGTAAAGGTATTGTCATCACCATCCTCGCAGGAAACGAAAGTATGTCCGTTCACCGTATAGGTGGTAACACGAATGAGTTCGTCGCTCTTATCTTTGCCATCAACCACTAAGAAAAACTCGATCTCCACATTGCCTGGCATCATTGTAGTAATGGAGGAGGAACCTTGACGGCGGTAAGGCAACGCGACTTTCTTGCAACTATACATGACGGGCTTCTGTGTGGCATCAGCCGTGTAGTAGTTGGCGGGATCGAAGTTCTCATCGACGATGAATGTGCCCAACACTGCTTTTCCAGGATCATCCATATCGATTACGCGGTAGCCAATCTTGGTTGTCTGGTTGCCTGAACGTCCACCAATGTACGTCATTCTGACAGCACCTCCGGCAGCAGCGGTCACAATAGAGTGGCTGTTGAGTGCCTCCACCTGCGGACGGTTATTTTTACCCTCGGGCAGGAAGAGGTGAGCCTCATTCTGCAGGTCGGGGAAGTAAGCCAACGTCCACCCTGTATACTGCAAATCTGAACCGCCCACCTTGATGGCGTTGTCAGCCATGGCGCGATTCATGCCACGAGTAGTCATCATTGGCACCTTCTCTACAGGAGTAGAGTTGCTCTCTTTTTCCGATTGGAAGGATACTGTCTTGTCCTGACCAGGAACGAAAGATACAGCCTGTCCGTCGCCATCGCTTGTTAAACAAGCTGCATAGCAGAGAGTGGTTGACATGGGGTAGCGGAACGAAAGCGTCACCGAACCACCTTGAGAAGCACCGACGCCAGCCAATTTCTCGGTTTCACCAGTATAGGGGTTAGCACTTAGTATCTGCACCTCCTTGATGTTGCTCAAATCAGCATCCACCTTGACGGTGACTTCTGCCTTGTTTGTCAACACCCAGTTCTGATTCTTATCAATAGTGATGCCTAACGTCTTCTCAGCATACTTCACACGGTCGCCGTCGTTTATCGTTGTACGATAATCAACTTCCATCTCATAGTCGGACTGTTTGTGGCAAGATGTCTGCATCAGCGCCATACTCACCAACATCATTGCTAAAAGATTCTTTTTCATACGCTATTAGTTTTTATATTATTTGGGAACTTTCATATCAAATGTGTACTCTTCACGGTCGGAATAAACATCAGGGTCTGTCTGGCGCCAGACAATGGTATAACTGCCATTATCGGGAACCCCGGCACGTTTGCCTGCCGAACGAAGAATCTCCTTGACGTTATCGGTAGCAAAGGCACGCTTGGCCTTATGGATAAACTGGCCTATCTCGTCGTACTCGGCAGGGTTCTTGCCCTCGTTGTACGACTTCTTGTGGTCGGCCTTCTTGGTATGGAATACATAGGAAGCCACGAAGTATGCCTTCAGCTGGCTCTGGAGATACTTCTCGATGACCTCCAGTTTGTCGGCACTCACATCGTCAGACTCCACACTCATGCTCCAGGTCTGGGTGAAGCGCGGCGGACAGTTGAACACGATGGGAGCGAGTTTCTGGAAATCGCCTATCTGGATATAGTGGGGGACAGCCTGGGCGGGATGGCTGAAGGCGCGGTCGAAGGTCATCCAGTCGTCCCGCAGTTGGAACATCGGATGTATGGTGACGGTGCTCGAGCTTGACTTCACCGTCCACACCCATGCCTGCTGCACGGTGCAGGTATTGGTCTGTATGGAGCGGGCAAACTCGTGGCGCGTCGGGATGTCCTTCCAGAACTTCATGGTGAAGTGGGAGTCGACGGAATACCCGTCATAGAGCCATTCCACCGTTCCGTCGGCAGACGGGTTGGCCTTCATCGTCAGGTCGGCGTCGAAATGGCTCACATTCGTACCCCAGGTCACACCGCCGGACAGTCCCACCGAACCGTGGCTCTTTTCGCTGTAAGAGACGTTGGCCCCCACGTTGTAGGTGAGGACGTCGGTAACCGTATTGCCGCCAGTAGTGGAGTTCTTGGGCAGATAGTCCTCGAGCGTCACCACATTGTCTCCGTCTTTCAGCTGGCACCTCATGTGGATCCTCTTCATGTACGGGCCATAGAGACTCGGTCTGAGTATGGACACGATATCAGAGAGTGCCAGCCAGGGAGCCCATCCTTTGGCGCTATACCATTCGAACTCGTCGGACGGACCACAGCCCAGCTGCTGATTGTAGGCGGTCACCTCCTGAGTGACACAATACACATCATACTCGCGACCAGGGTCGCCGCAGTAGGCCGACCATATCCTGTATTTCAGCGTGGCGTTGTGGTGGATGTCGGGGCCGTTGGGTGTGGGCACGTTGATGGATACATCGTACACCCGGTCGACGGAGTTGGTGATCTGCTGCAGGTAGTTCTCGGCACTGCCGCCCGCCCTGCGAGCCATCAGGTTGGCCACCTCCCTTCGGAGAGCAGCTTCGGCAGTTGCTTTTTTCTTGCTGCCCACCTCGTTTAACCAGTCAGCCACATTGTCTGCATAGACACCATAGGCATAGTTGTTGAGTTCAGTCTTGCCCGTATAGGTAATCGTGTTCGTAATGGAGTCGTTGCCCTCCTGATCGTAGGCCACCACAGGAAACGTGTAGGTTTTCTCCTCGCCGTCATCGACATGATCGATGATGTACATGTTGTCGCCACACTTTCCCACCAGTGCCAGACGCTCGTCCTCGTCGTAGCCCGTCTCGACTATCTCATTGCTCCACGACAAGATGCGTTCTATCACGTCGTCGTCCAGATAGTCGTAGACAAGGTCGGTGAGGTCGTCGTTGGGCATCTCGTCCATCAGGTACTTGAAGAGCACATCCTCCATCTTCGATGCCAGCTTTGTCAGGTCGCCCATGGTGGGTCCCACCACTACGATGGTGCCTCCGTTGGCAAACAGGGGCAGCATGACAGACAGGTCATCGTCGTCGAAATCGTCAATAGTTTCAGCAGGAATGATGACGTTCTGCAATTCTGGATCGAGCATGTCGTAGCTGCGGTTTTTGATGCGTTTGACCAATGCAGCTCCTACTCCTTCGTAATCGTGTTCTACCACCACCGTGCGGTCTTCCACCATCACGCCCAACTGGTCTTCAGTAGGTGCTTTGGCGGCCTCTACATAGCGGTCCTCGGCTATCTCGTCTTCAGACACAGCCTTTTCGTCGTCGTCCTTACATGAAACTAACATGGTTGCTCCCGTGATGAGGAGTGCCAGCATCCACCACATTTTATTTCTCATATCCGAAGTTGTTTTATAACTTGATTTTCCCTGACCTTATTATACCTTATTTATTATACCAATCTGAGTAGCACGTAAGAATTCGATAATGTGACGAATAAAGGGACCATCAGGCACCTGCTCTTCAATCTGAATGACAGCATCAAACAATGAGGTCTTCCCATGGAACACCAGACGATAGGCATTGGCAATATGTTTGACCGTCTTGTCGTCAACACCGTGCATCTTAGCTACCTGCACATTGACACCGCCATATTCACGACGGTTGGTACAGATGATATAAGGTGGAACATCATTCGAGAAGGTGGTGCCAGCCTGTATCATAGAGCCTTGTCCCACACGGGTCTTGGCATTTTCAATGACTGACGAAGAGAAGATGACACCATCCTCTATCATACAATCACCGGCAATCTTAGTACCATAGCCGAAGACACAGCGGTTACCCACCTTGGTATCATGCGAGATATGGGCACCTTCCATCAAAACGTTATCATTACCGATAACGGTCTGTCCCCCTGTGTGGGTGGCTCGGTTGATAACCACATTCTCACGAAAGATATTATTGTCACCTATGATACATTCGGTCTTTTCTCCTCGGAACTCGAAATCCTGTGGCAACGCAGCAATGACTGTACCCTGATGCACCTTATTATTATTACCCATGCGCGTACCATTACATATACTGACGAAGGGGAAAATTATACAATTGTCACCAATCACCACATCACCCTCTATGTATACGAAGGGGAATATCTTACAATTGTTGCCGATTTTCGCTCTGGGGTCGATTTCGGCCTTAGGACTTATTTCACTTGCCATAATTATCAATTATAATTGTCAATTCGTTTACTTTCCGCCTCCGCCAAGAGCAGTATACAGTGATACCACAGCCTGCATCTTGTTGAAGTCGTCAGTTACCTTGTTGATTTGGGCTGAGAGCAACTGAGTCTGTGCAGTCAGCACCTCCAGATAGCTCGAACCACTACTCTTATAGAGAGCACGAGTGTCTTCCACATTCTTTGTCAACACCTCTACACGCTGGTTTTCCAACTTAGAGTTAGCATCATAGGAATTGTAGTTGACCAGTGCATTCGACACCTCGTTGCCTGCCGAGAGAATAGCATTCTGCCAACTATTGAAGGCTTGCTCATACTTTAGTTTCGAAACCTTCAAATTGGCAATAAGCGCACCACGGGCAAAAATAGGCTGTGTCAGCGAACCAAACAGATTGACCAGCCACTTTCCTGGATTGATGGAGCCACCTCCATTAGAGAAAGCTCCTGTGGCTCCTATCGAGATGGTGGGATAGAACTGTGAGCGTGCCGTCTGCACATCGTGGAAGCAAGCAGCCAGGTTCATCTCGGCATTATGCACATCAGGGCGATTCTTCAGCAAGGCGATACCCACCCCTGTCGCGAATTCACTAGGCAGCGACTGCTGCGCGAGAGTAGAACGGGGTATTTGTTGTCCTGCCTGCCCGATGAGCAACGAGAGAGCATTTTCTGTAGCACGAATCTGACGACGAAAGTCGTTTGCTTGCGTCTGTGTTGACAGATAGGCTGCCTCAGCACTCTGCACACTGGTAGAACGCATGCGTCCTAACTGATGCTGGAGTTTCATCATCTCCCAGGTTTCCTTTGCCATCTTCGACATCTCAGTCACAATACGCAACTGTTCGTCAAGCATCAATAAGGTGTAATAAGCGTTGGCCACACCACCGACCACCTGTGCACGGACAGCCATCTGATAATCCTTATAGCCAAGGAGTTTCATCTGCGTAGAGCGTTTCTGTGACAGAATGTTGCCAAAGAGGTCTAGCGTCCACGAGGCAGTCACAGGCAGTGTATACGACTTAGTAGTCTGCGAAGGGTTGGTATAGAGAGTCTGTATGCTACCCATCTGGTTCGTTCCACCAAAAGTGATAGCAGGAAGGAAAGCCAGTTTGGCAGCCTTCAGCATCGACTCATACATCTGAACGGTTAAGGCTGCATTCTGCAGGTTGGCATTCTTCTCCAAGCCCTGCTCAATGAGTGCCTGCAACTGGGGGTCAGTGAATACCGACCTCCAGGGCAGATTACCAAACGATGCCGTATCCTCTTGCGAGACAGCCAACGTGTCAACATCCGACACCGCATCGCGAATCAGTCCCTTCGTGTTCACGTCAGGACGCTCATACTTATTATATACGCCACAGCTGCTCAAAAGTAAGGCTGTAGCAGCAAATATCATGATTTTCTTCATAACTATCAACTATCTTACTCCTCTAATTTATAGTCTACAGGACGGTGAGCATACTGTTCTATCTCGGAAGCCACACCATGATGAATCTCATCATCCTCAAACTTCATAGGCGAAATACGCTCCTGAATAGACTGGAAGATGACAAACAAGGTGGGAACTACCAACACCTGACACAGCGTACCTATCAACATACCACCGACAGCGGCGGCACCCAGTGTCTGGTTACCATTCTTGCCTACACCAGAGGCAAACATCATAGGCAACAGACCGATGACCATAGCCAACGAGGTCATCAGAATAGGACGTAGACGTGCTGCTGCACCAAGTGTAGCCGACCATGAGATGGCCATACCCGTCTGACGGCGCTCCAATGCAAACTGCACAATCAGGATGGCATTCTTAGCCAACAGACCTATCAGCATAATCAGCGAAATCTGCATATAAATGTCGTTGGCATGCCCGAACATCATGGTGAACAGGAAACATCCTGCCAGTCCGAAGGGCACGGAAAGTACTACTGCCAAAGGCAAGATATACGACTCGTACTGTGCCGACAAAATGAGGTATATGAAGATGAAGCATAGTACGAAGATCACCGCTGTAGTATTTGATGCCTTGGCCTCCTCACGTGTCAGGCCGGAGTACTCGTAAGTATAACCCTGCGGTAACATATCTGCAGCCACCTCCTGTGCAGCTTTGATAGCCTCACCCGTAGAATAACCGTTAGCCACCGTCGCCGTAACATTGATAGATGTAAACAGATTGAAACGGTTGATGTTCGAAGGACCATAGACACGCTCCATACGACAGAACTCCAGCACGGGCGACATTCCTGCCGGGGTGCGCACATAGATACTGTTGAGCGACTCCTCCGTCATACGCGTCTCGGGCGAACCCTGAATCATCACGCGGTAAAGCTTACCATAGGCGTTGAAGTTCGATGCATACAGACCGCCATAGTAACCCTGCAGCGTAGTGAGCACCGTATTGGGCGAGATACCTGCTTGCTTACACTTTGCTACATCTACGTGCAACATATACTGCGGATAGTTGGGGTTATAAGAGGTCTGTGCCGTCTGGAACTCAGGACGTTTGTTTAGCTCGGCCAGATAGTCCTTTACAATTCCGAAGAACTTGTCGAGCGAACCACCCGTACGGTCCTGCATCACGATAGACACACCCGAGTTGGCTGAGAAACCAGGAATCATAGGCGGTGCGAAAGCCAGAATCTGAGCGTCCTTGATATGGGCAGTCTTGATATAGATCTGTGCCAGCACACCACTGGCCTCATAGGGATTCATGAAGAAACGGTAGATACCATCGCCCTGCCACAATCCGCTGAGTTTCCAGAAGAATCCTTTCTGACGCTCTGAGAAGGGCTTCAGCTTGATAATGAATGTAGCCTGATCCGAACCAGAACCCGCTATGAAGTTATAACCCTGAATCTGCTCACGGCTCTGAATGGCGGGGTCAGCTCCAAGAATACTATCCACCTGATTGATGACCTGCGTGGTACGAGCCACAGAAGTAGCAGGAGGCATAGAGATGGTGCAGAAGATGGTACCCGTATCCTCGTCTGGCACCAGCCCCGTCTTCGTAGTTGCCATCGTAATCACCATAGCAGCAATACCAACCAACACCAGCACACCAGCCAAGACAGGGCGCTTCACCCATTTCTCGATAATGCCTTTATACTTGCCCAGCAGCGAGTCGTAGGCAGTGTTGAAAGATGCGTGGAACCGATCTATACGCGACATCTTCTTCTCGTGGCCCTCCTTGTCGTGAGGCTTCAGGAAGATGGCACAAAGAGCTGGCGACAGTGTCAAAGCATTCAATGCCGAGATAAAGATAGAAACAGCCATCGTCACACCGAACTCACGGTAGAACGTTCCTGAGGTGCCTCCGATGAACGACACGGGAATGAACACCGAAGCCATCACAAGGGTAATGGAGATGATAGCACCCGAAATCTCATTCATAGCATCAATCGATGCTGTCAGAGCCGACTTATATCCCTGATCCAATTTGGCATGTACCGCCTCTACCACCACAATAGCATCGTCCACCACAATGGCAATGGCCAACAGCAATGCCGACAGCGTCAGCAGGTTGATAGAGAATCCAAACGCATTTAGGAAGAAGAAGGTACCTACCAATGAGACGGGAACGGCAATCAGCGGGATAAGCGTCGAACGCCAGTCCTGCAGGAAGATGTAAATCACGATGAACACCAATATCAGCGTGAACACGAGCGTGAACACCACCTCCTCGATAGAGGCATAGAGGAACTCCGTGACATCGTAGTTGATTTTATACTTCATGCCCGGAGGGAACAGTTTGGCCTGTTCTTCCAGTTCTGCCTTCACATTCTTGGCAATTTCGTTGGCATTCGAGCCAGCAATCTGCTGTACCATACCAAGGACAGAAGGCAGATTGTTGTTCTTCATCGACACCGTGTACTGCTGACCACCCAGTTCAATACGGGCAACATCTTTCAACTTCAGTGTCTGGCCATTGCTATCGCTCGAGATAATGATATTGCCAAACTCCTCGGCAGTCTTCAGTCGGCCCGTATAGCGCATGGCATATTCATAGGCGACATCAGACTGCTCACCGAAGGTACCAGGGGCTGCCTCAATGTTTTGCTCAGCCAACACATTGCTGATGTCCGAAGGCATCAGGTTGTACTGCTTCATCACATCGGGCTTCAGCCATATACGCATCGAGTAAGTCTTCAGACCCGGGCTCTGCACATCACCCACGCCCTGGATACGTTTAATGGCAGGGATGATATTGATGTTGTTATAGTTGGTCAGGAACTCATCATCATAACGGCCGTCAGAAGTCAGTGTAAACATCAACACCTGCGAGGTCTGACGTTTTGTCACTGTCACACCAATGCGCGTTACCTCTGCCGGCAGCAGTGCTTGCGCCTGCGAAACACGGTTCTGCACGTTCACCGCACACATATCTGCATTCATGCCCTGACGGAACAGCACCGAGAGCTGACATGAACCAGTAGAAGCGGTAGAGGTGATATAGTCCATACCCTCCACACCGTTGATACTCTCCTCCAGCGGGGTGACGACAGAGTTCTTTACTGTCTCAGCATCGGCACCGGGATAGCTGGTCCATACCGCAACAGTAGGCGGTGCTATATTGGGGTACTGCTCAATAGGCAGCGACACCAGTCCAATTACACCCAGTAGGACAATGAAGATAGAAATCACCGTCGACAGCACCGGGCGTTTGATAAATGTTGTAAATGTCATACTTCGTTATCCTTGTATCACTATTTTGTTGCTTTCTTCACAGCGTCTATAATTTCTCCCGACGACATTTCCTTGGCCTGTTCGTCAATCTTCTGCTGGTAGCGCTCCTCAGTGATGGGAACAATCTCCATGTCATCCTTCAGTTTGGTAACACCGTGGGTCACATACTTGTCACCAGCCTTCAGACCCTCAGTCACCACATAATTGTTTCCATCATTCTGGGGATCGACCTTGATTTCAGTGTACTTCACCTTGTTGCCTTCACCCAAGAGATAGACGAACTTTTTGTTCTGAACCTCCAAGACGCATGACTGAGGAATCACGATGGCCGACAGGTTCTGACGGGGAATAATAACATTACCAGTAGCACCGCTTTTCAGCTGCTTTTCAGGATTGGGGAACGAGGCTATCAGCTGAACAGAACCCGTAGCAGCATCAATGACACCGCTCATGCGGCTCACCTTACCTTCATGGCTGTAGATACTGCCATCAGCCAGCTGCAGTTTCACAGCGGGCAGGCTGTTCAGTCCTTTCTGCGACAGAATCATTGCGTCCTTCTCGGTGATGGAGAAATAGACATCCATCGACGAGATGTTGGCAACGGTAGTCAGCGAGTTGGAACCACTGACCAGAGCGCCCTTCTTGAAAGGCAGCGTGCCAACGACACCGTTGGCAGGGCTCTTCACATAACAGAAGCTCAAAGCCTCCTTGGCTGATGCCAATGCTGCCTGAGCCTGTGCCAGCTGAGCCTTGGCACTCTCAAGCGTATTCTTCGAGGTTTGCAGTTCATAATCGCCAATCACCTTGTTGGCATGCAACTGCGTAGAATTATCATAAGTCAGTTGGGCTGTATTCACCTGCTGTTGAGCGGTGTTGACAGCAGCTTGAGCCTGGCGCACCTGCGCCTGATAGGTCACATTATCAATGACAAACAATGTCTGGCCAGCACTAACGGCCTGACCTTCCTTCACGTTAATCTGCACCAAAAAGCCCTGCACTTTCGGGCGAATCTCAACATCCTGAACACCTTTGATGGTTGCAGGGAATGTAGACTTCATGTCTGCATTTGAAGTTCCCACGGTGACTACAGGATACTCGTTGTCACCAAAATTCGGGCGGCCTCCACCACCTCCACAAGCAACCAGCGTTGCAGCAACTGCTGCAATCATCATTACTCTCTTCATTTTCTAAATTACTATTTTAATGTTTATTCGAATATTCTCCACGAAAACCTTTTGTCGGTTTTTTCGTTTTTCAATCCGCAAAGGTACGAAAAAAGCGACATACCTTAATATTAAGGTACGCACATTTAACAATAATTACGCATCTATTGGAAAAAGAGGACATCAATTATGCCAATCCCATAATCCGAGCCTTTTCCATCAACAGCTTCATCAGCGGTTCCCGTTCGTTCTCCACCCGATTGTCAAGCACGGCATCTTTCAGGTATTGCTTCAGCAAGCCCACCTCGCGCGAAGGCTGCAAATGAAACAGTTCCATAATCTCGTTACCGTCGACAACTGGTTGCAGCAGCCGCTTATAATCCTTTTCTTTCAGGTCGGACAGTTTTTCTCGCACGATACGGAAATTCTCCAAGAAGATTTTCTTCCTCACCTCGTTCTTCGAAGTGATATCGGCTTCGCATAGGCACATCAGGTCATCAATATCGTCGCCTGCATCGTTCAACAGCCGTCGTACGGCAGAGTCTGTCACCTCGTTGTCGGCAATAACCTGCGGACGCATGTGGAGGTCGACCAATTTCTGCACATACTTCATCTCCGCCCCCATTGGCAGCTTTAGCCGCCTGAAAATTCCCGACACCATCTTGGCACCAATCAAATTATGGTTGTGGAATGTCCACCCCACTCCGGGCTCCCACCGTTTTGACTTGGTCTTGCCAATATCATGCAGTAGCGCAGACCACCTGAGCCATAATTGATTAGATGAGTGAATTCCATTCACTTTATCCCCCATTTTACAGATGTTCTCCAGTACTTCCAATGTGTGATAGAAGTTATTCTTGTGCGCGCGACCATCCCGCTTCTCCACGATATCCAGAGCTGCTAATTCTGGCAAAATAATTAACAGTAATCCACTTCTCTGCAAATACTCAAAACCAATACTCGGATGGGGGGACATTATAATTTTATTCAATTCCACCTCAATGCGCTCGCCACTGACAATCTTGATACGTTCGGCCATGCGCCGTAATGCATCGAAGGTTTCATCCTCTATCTGAAAATTCAACTGAGTAGCAAACCGTATGCAACGCATCATGCGCAAGGGGTCATCCGAGAATGTAATCTCTGGATCCAGCGGAGTCATAATGATGCCGTCTTCTAAATCGGCAATGCCGTTAAAGGGATCTACCAGCATTCCAAAGCGCTCTTTGTTCAAACAGATAGCCATTGCATTGATGGTGAAATCGCGCCTGTTCTGGTCATCCTCCAGCGTGCCATCCTCCACGACAGGCTTACGAGAGTCGTGGCTGTAGCTTTCCTTTCGTGCACCCACGAACTCCACTTCCAAATCTTTATATTTCACCTGGGCTGTACCGAAATTCTTGAACACGCTCAAATGAGCCTTTTTCCCCAACAGCTGCTTTAAGCGCTGAGCCACCTCGATACCACTCCCCACCACTACAACATCGATATCACTGGAGGGACGTTCTAAGAAGATATCCCGCACATATCCTCCCACTACGTAGCTTTCCACGCCCAGCTCGTCCGACACATTACTTATTTGGTGGAATATATCCTTGTCTAATATTTTCGCTAATGCCTTGTCTGAATACAGCTTCATTCTATGACTTTTTTGGTTTCAGAGTGCAAAGATAGACATTTTTTTTGGTTATTTCGCAAGAAATACGTAATTTTGCAGTCGATTATGGCTCAAAGCGAAGCAAAAACCAACCAACAATTCGAACAAACCATCAGCGAATGTCGCTCTTTGTTCGAGAAAAAGCTCCATGACTACGGAGCCTCTTGGCGCATTCTGCGCCCCCAATCGCTCACCGACCAGCTCTTTATCAAGGCCAAGCGCATCCGTTCGCTCGAAATCAAGGGTGAGTCGCTGGTGGGCGAAGGTATCCGTCCTGAATTCATTGCCCTTATCAATTATGGTATCGTCGGACTTATCCAGATATACAATGGCTATGCCGACACCGTAGACATCACCAACGAACGCGCCATGCAACTCTACGACCAGTATGCTGCCGAAGCCCTCGAACTGATGAAACGCAAGAATCACGACTACGACGAGGCTTGGCGCAACATGCGTGTCAGCTCCTATACCGACTTTATCCTCACCAAGATAGAGCGCATCAAGGAGATAGAGAACCTGAAGGGTGATACGCTCGTCAGCGAGGGCATCGATGCCAACTACATGGATATCATCAACTATGCCGTATTCGGAGCCATCAAGCTAAGCGAAGCGTGAAGAAACTGGTTGTAAATATTGCCCGCTGCGTGGTGGCCATTGTCCTGATTCTCTCAGGATTCGTCAAGGCCGTCGATCCGCTGGGCACACAATATAAGATAGCCGACTATCTGGAGGCGCTGCATCTGTCAAGCTATGTCATCGAGCCCGTCATGCTGGGTGCTTCAGTGCTACTGTCGGCTGTGGAGTTCATGCTGGGCACCTTTCTGCTGCTGGCCATACGCCGGCGAGTAGTATCGTTGCTCACATTATTACTCTTCCTCGTGATGACACCCATTACGCTGTGGCTGGCTTTGGCCGACCCCATCAGCGACTGCGGATGTTTTGGCGATGCGATAGTACTCACCAACTGGCAGACGTTCTGGAAGAATGTCATCCTGCTGGCACTGTCAGCCATCTTATGGCGCTGGCCGCTCGAAATGGTGCGCTTCGTGTCCAAAAACAATCAGTGGATAGTCATCAACTACACGGCGGTCTTCATTCTCGTCGTGTCCGGATGGTCGCTCTACGACCTACCCTACTTCGACTTTCGCCCCTATCACATCGGGGTCAATATACGTCAGGGGATGGAGATTCCCGACGATGCTGAACAGCCACAGTTTGAGACGACATTCATTATGGAGAAAAACGGTGAGCGTCGTGAGTTCACCACCGACAACTATCCCGACTCCACATGGACATTCGTCGACTCCAAGACTGTACAGCTCAGCGAGGGCTACCAGCCCCCCATACACGATTTCTCTATGACACGCGTCAGCGACGGCGAGGACATTACCGACTCCCTGCTCAGCCTGCAGGGCTATGTCTTCCTCCTGGTGTCTCCACAACTGTCCAAGGCCAGTGCCGGACAGATTGACCGCATCGACCAGCTCTATGAGTATTGTCAGGAATACGACTATCCGTTCTATGGGCTTACGGCAAGTGGGGAGCGCGACATCCAGCGGTGGCGCTATGCCACAGGAGCGGAGTACCCGTTCTGTCACACCGACGAGACAACGCTGAAGACGGTCATTCGCAGCAATCCTGGTTTGCTGTTGCTCAAGGATGGCACCATCATCCGCAAGTGGAGCCATAACGGACTGCCTGAAGTCGACGAGACCTTAGACGACACTCCGCTCGAACAGCACCAGCTGGGGCAGATGCCCGAAGACAGCATCCCAGCCAAGATACTCATCATCCTGCTCTGGTATGTGCTCCCGCTGACTCTGCTGGTCATTGCCGACCGTTTCTGGGCGTGGACATCGTGGCTGAAAAACAAAAAAAAGTTAAACAACATACAACTTTTAAAACGTAACAACAAAATGAGAAAGAAAATCGTAGCAGGCAACTGGAAAATGAACCTGAACCTGCAAGAGGGCATCGCCCTGGCTAAGGAACTTAACGACGCACTGAAGGCTGACAAGCCCAACTGTGGAGTAGTCATCTGCACACCGTTCATCCACCTGGCTTCAGTAGCCGGTGTCATCGACCAGAACGTGATCGGTCTGGGTGCTGAGAACTGTGCCGACAAGGAGAAGGGTGCCTTCACTGGTGAGGTAAGTGCAGAAATGGTAAAGTCTACTGGTGCACAATATGTCATTCTGGGTCACTCAGAGCGTCGTGAATATTACAAGGAGACTCCTGATATCCTGAAGGAGAAGGTGCTGCTGGCTCTGAAGAACGGCCTGAAGGTCATTTTCTGCATCGGTGAGACGCTGGCAGAGCGCGAGGCCAATAAGCAGAACGAGGTAGTCAAGGCAGAGCTCGAAGGCTCGGTATTCAATCTCAGCGAGGCCGATTTCCGCAATATTATCATCGCCTACGAGCCCATCTGGGCCATCGGCACTGGCAAGACCGCAACAGCTGAGCAGGCCGAGGAGATTCACGCCTACATCCGCAGCATCGTTGCCGAGAAGTACGGACAGGCTGTTGCCGAGGACACCAGCATCCTCTATGGTGGTTCATGCAAGGCCAGCAACGCCCCTGAACTGTTTGCCAAGCCCGACATCGATGGCGGACTCATCGGCGGTGCATCCCTCAAGTGTGCAGATTTCAAGGGCATCATCGACGCCTGGAAATAATCAACGAATGAAAAAGTATATTAGCATCTTAATCCTGTGTGCTGGCATTGTAACTAATGCCAGTGCACAGACTTTTACCCAGCGCATCCAACAGCGCACCACTGGACAAGGCACAGTAACTGTTCACCAGAGCACTGACATCGACCAGCTGGTCAACGAGGCCAACCTCACCAATGGCAAGGCATCACCGACCGCCCACGCTACACCCACTTCACCCACTACCCCCACCAAGCCCACACCCCCCGCCGCTACTCTGCACTCGCCCATCGAATCCACCGATGGTGCCAATGCCACAGCAGACGCCTCTCCTGTCGACCACACGAAGAAGATCATGCGCGGCTACAAGGTCAACGGCTATCGTGTGCAGGCTTTTGCTGGCGGCAACTCGCGGAAAGACCGCCTACAGGCTGAGCGTACGGGCGAAGAAATCAAGTCCAGTTTCCCCGATGTTCCAGTCTATGTCCACTTCTATTCACCTCGATGGATTTGCCGCATCGGCAATTTCCGCACTTATGAGGAAGCCCACCAGATGCTCCTAAGCGTCCGTAAGATGGGCTTCACCCAGGCAACCATTGTCAAAGGAAAGATAACCGTACAAGATTGATTCATGGCACAGGAACCAGAATATAGAGAAGGCCTCGAGGAACTCTCAGAGCATTATCACCGCGTGTTGCAGCTGCTTGGCGAAGACCCCACCCGTGAGGGGCTGCTCAAGACTCCCATGCGCGTGGCCAAAGCCATGCAGTTCCTTACCCAAGGCTACACTCAGGACGCACACGAAGTGCTCACCGCAGCCCTGTTTAGAGAAAACTACTCGCAGATGGTCATTGTCAAGGATATCGACTTCTTCTCCCTCTGCGAACACCATATGCTGCCCTTCTATGGCAAGGCCCATGTGGCCTATATCCCCAACGGATACATTACCGGGCTTTCCAAGATAGCCCGCGTTGTCGACATCTATGCCCACCGTCTTCAGGTGCAGGAGCGCATGACACTCCAGATTAAGGAGTGCATCGAGCAAACGCTCCATCCTCTCGGAGTCATGGTGGTCATCGAGGCCCGACACATGTGCATGCAGATGCGCGGAGTGGAGAAGCAGAACAGCATCACCACCACCAGCGAGTTCAGCGGAGCCTTCAACCAGGCGAAGACCCGTCAGGAATTCATGAACCTGCTGCACCACCAATAACCGAAAACATTTTTAAAACCAATACATTATGGAACAGTTTAACAGCAACATCTACAAGAAAAAGACACCGTGGCAGGAGTTCTCCGGCAGCTGTCTGGGTAAGATTGTCATTCTCGCCGTCTTCATCGGCATCCTGGTTATTGCAGCCGCCGTCAGCCGTCCCACCGAGAGCATGATGCGCTGGCAGATGGAAGACAACATCATGCAGTGCCTTCATGACAACGACAGCATCGAGAACGATGTAATCGACGACTATGTAGGCAACATCGGCCGTATCTTCTCTCATGCCGACACTACCGACCTGAACAAGGAGCAATGGGATACCTATCAGAAACTCAACCGTCTGGAAATCTACCCCCACACGCTCTTCCGCTCAGCCCGCATCATCAACAACATCCATCCTGATGGTGTACGCGTAGGCATTGGCCTCTTCGGCATCGTCATCCCTACCGTCAAATACTCCGATCTGCTCATGAATACCGGAGCCGTACGCGGTGACTATAACCAGCGACTGATCAAGGATATTGTCGTTCCTGACGAGTATGTGGGCGAGAATCCCAACGTACAGCCTTACCACTATAAGGGCAATCCCGACGATTAAGTCTCATCACCCGCTGCGCCGCTTTCACAGCTGGAAGGTATCAGCAAGCACCTTTTCGACTACCGTCGGGAAATACTGCATCTCCAGTTGGTGCTCCTTCTCGGCAATAGCGTCCACCGTATCTTCGGGCGAGAGTTCACAGCGATACTGGGCGATGATTTCACCTGAATCACAGACAGGCGTGACATAATGTACGGTCATGCCTGTCTCACACTCTCCTGCCGCCTTCACCGCCTCGTGTACATGATGGCCCCACATGCCCTTTCCGCCATATTTTGGCAACAGGGCAGGATGAATATTGATAATGCGACGGGGGAAAGCATCAATCAGGAACTCCGGCACCAGCGGCAGGAAACCAGCCAGTACGATAAACCGGATATCATGCTCGCGCAGCAAGGGCAGCATAAATGCCGCATCATTCAGCTTTGCCTTTGGAGCCACAGCGGTCTTCACCCCTAAGCGCTCAGCCCTTACCAGTGCATAGGCATCGGCTTTGTTGCTCACTACCAGCGCACAATTGACACACTCGCTACCACTGAAATAGCGAATCAGATTCTCACAGTTCGTGCCGCTACCCGACACGAAGATGGCTATATTTATTCTTTCCATAATTCTTCTAACAATAGTTCTACCAGCCGAGGGATGCCGTACTGGTCGATGTCGGCTTCGCGAATCCAGAAGTAGTCGTCTGGCAGCGCAGGCTCGTCAGCAGGTTCCCACACATAGAAGTCGGCATAGAGGACACGATGGGTCAGCACGTGCTTCACATGCTGGCGAAGCAGTCGGGCTCCAGACGGGACACGCTCGCTCTGGAGCGGTTCGTAGAGTCCCTGCCAGATGTCGCCGGCAGGACGGCGATGGATGGCAGTCTGCCCTTTATACCTTATATATATATAGTTAAGATGACATTCCTTGACCTTCAGCTTGCGCTCCTTGACGGGCAGTTGGCTGACCTTGTCCTCGCGTGAGGCCACACAAGTCTCGACCAGAGGGCACTGCTCACAACGAGGACTCTGCGGCGTACATTGCAGGGCTCCGAAGTCCATCATCGCCTGATTGAAGTCCGAAGCCCTGTCGGCAGGCAGCAGGCTCTGTGCCAATGCCGTAAACTCCTTCTTGCCCTCATGGGTGTTGATGGGTGTCGAGATGCCAAAGTGCCGGCTGAGCACGCGATAGACATTACCATCGACCACGGCAACCGGCAGGCCGAACGCTATAGAGCCGATGGCAGCAGCCGTATAGTCGCCTACGCCCTTCAAGGCGCGTATGCCTTCCAGCGTATGAGGGAAGCCGCCCATAGCTTCTATCTGTCGGGCGGCATCGTGCAGATGTCGCGCGCGGCTGTAATAGCCCAGCCCCTGCCACTCGCGCAACACCTCGTCCTCAGTGGCTTCAGCCAATGCCCTGACCGTAGGCCAGCGTCGCATGAAACGCTCCCAGTAGGGCATGCCCTGAGGGATGCGCGTCTGCTGCAAGATGACCTCCGAGAGCCAGATGGCATACGGATCGCGCGTCTCGCGCCAAGGCAACACGCGGCCGTTCTCGCCGAACCACTGAAGTATCGCCGTTGTGAAACTCATTGTTCAGGAAACTGTTGATAGATGCGCAGTCCGAACGTCTGAGCCTCCGAGTAGGCTTCTTCCATGATTTCCGAGATAATCTCCTCGAAGGCGGGCATCGTCTGTTCATCGAGCCAAAACACAAACTCCAGAGGCAGTCCTGTGGGGGTGGCATCCAACTGGTGCACCATGATGATGCTCTCCTTCAGCACGCGCGGATGCTGCCGGAGCCACTGCTCCATGTGTTGGCGATAGCGGGTCAGGTTGACCACTCCGTCACCATCCTTTCCAATGCTACGGAAGTCGATATAGAACTTGCGCACCACCTTGCGCCCCTTGTTCTCCACCATTCCCTTCCAGTTCTGGAACGATCCGTCTACCAACGACTGGGGCGAGATGGTCACGATGGTGTTGTCGAAGTTGCGCACTTTTACCGTGGTGAGCATAATCTCCTCCACGATGCCGTCGATGCCGGCATGCGTCACCGTGATGCGGTCGCCCACGCTTAGCATGTTGTTGGATGTGAGTCGGATGCCAGCCACCAGTCCCTTGATGGTGTCCTGAAAGGCCAGCATCAGGATAGCCGATGCAGCACCCAGTCCGGCTATCAGTGTCGACGGGTCCTTGTCCAATACGATGGCAATGACCACGATGACCGCAATGAAGATCAGCACTATCTTCAGCACGCTGATAAACGAGTTGAGATACTGCTGGTGAGGCAGTTTGTGCTGCTCGCCCAGGGCACGGAACGAGTTGGCGAAGCTTATCAGCAGCCAGGTGGTGACAATCGTCATATAGATGGCTGTCACACGGTGTACAATATTATAGACCTTCGGATAGTCTCCCAACATGGAAGGCAGGAAGTTCCACACCAATGCCGAGGGTATGACCACGCATACCACTATCAGCAAAATGTATTTAGTCAGTTTTCCCATCATATTCACATAACACTTTGCAGACACGATCCTGGAAAGCCCGTCCTGTGGCATTCCTCATCACGCCCTGATTGATTATGGCGAAGCATAGCTGGTGGCCACCGGCAGTCGTGCAGTAGCCTGCCAGCGACGAAATGCCCGTCAACGTGCCCGTTTTGGCCTGTACGTTACCTTGCGCCCGTGTTCCCCGCATGCGGTCCTTCAGCGTACCGTCGACACCGGCAATGGGCAGTGTCGGCAGCAGGACGTTCCTGATTGCCGGTGTCTGCCAGGCATAGCGTAGCATGCGGCACAGCAGTTCCACCGACACATAGTTATAGAGCGAGAGTCCCGACCCGTCGGCTACCTTATAGGGATAGTGTCCTAAGCCCAATCGGGCAAAGAGGCGCTTGGTGATGTCGCGGCTGTCACGGGCTCGCGCCACCCCCTTCTTCGCCGAGGCTGCCGTCTGGTAGAACATCGACTCCGCATAGAAGTTGTCGCTCATCTTCATCATGCGGTCCATCACCAGTCCGATGTTGTGCTTGCAGGTACACACCATCCGCGCATTCTGTGGCGTGCGACCCTCCACCAGCTGCACCCGTTCGAGGTTGATGCCGGCACGCGCCACCTCCTCGGCAAAGGTCTGGAGGAAGATGTTCTTCCGCCCTATGGTCAGCGCCCGCAGCATCGGGTTGTCATCGTCCCAGCACCACCCCTCGCCATAGTCCTGCGCTTCCTTCATCGTGCCGTCGGCCACCAGCAGTCCTTGAATGCTGTCGATGCCCATCCGCTGCACACAGCCCGCCATCAGCGCCACGTCGTCCACCGTCAGCGTAGGGTCGAAGCCGCCCACGCAGTAGACGTTGCCTATCAGCGTATGCCCCACGATGTCGCCCGTGTAGCAGATGCGCGTCTGGAAGTCGTAGTCGGCCCCCAGCTGGTCGAGGGCTGTGATGGCGGTAACCACCTTCATACACGAGGCAGGACGCATCAGCTGCTTGTGGTTGCACGTATAAAGGGTTGAGTCGGCAGTGAGGTCGTAAACCATCACACCCACCTGCGAGGTTTCAAACATGGGGTCTCTCAACAGCGAGTCCAACCGGATGCTCAGGCTGTCTTGCGCTGCCGACGGGACACATAAGACCCCTATCAGAAGAATAAAATAATAGAGTCTACGCATAATTTGTGTGCAAAGATACAAAAAAGTTTAGAGTTTAGGGGGCGCAGTTTAAAGAAATTTTGTAACTTTGCGCCCAAATAGCTTAAAAACATGGTTTACAAGTACGATTTCCTTATCATCGGAGCAGGTGTAGCCGGCATGAGCTACGCCCTCAAAGTGGCTCGCGCCAAGAAAGGCCGCGTCTGCATGATCTGCAAGGCCGGCCTCGACGAAGCCAACACCTCGTTTGCCCAGGGCGGCGTAGCCTCAGTGACCAACCTCAAGGTCGACACCTTCGACAAGCATATTGCCGACACCATTATCGCCGGCGACTACATCTCCGACCGCCAGGCCGTCGAGCAGGTAGTGCGCCGTGCTCCTGCGCAAATCAAGGAGCTGGTCGACTGGGGTGTCCAGTTCGACAAGAACGAGCAGGGCGACTTCGACCTGCACCGCGAGGGCGGCCACTCCGAGTTCCGCATCCTGCACCATGCCGACGACACAGGAGCCGAGATTCAGCGCGGGCTGATGGAAGCCGTCCGCCAATGCCCTGACATCGACATCAAGGAGCAGCACTTTGCCGTAGAGATTATCACCCAGCACCATCTGGGTGTCCGCGTCACCCGCCGCTCGCCCAACATCCAGTGCTATGGGGCCTACGTGCTGAACCCCGAGACCCAGAAGGTAGACACCTATCTCTCGAAAGTCACCGTCATGTGTACCGGCGGCTGCGGAGCCGTCTACCTGACCACCTCCAATCCCGTCATCGCCACCGGCGACGGCATCGCCATGGTCTATCGCGCCAAGGGCACCGTAGCCGACATGGAGTTCGTACAGTTCCATCCCACCGTGCTGCACAATCCCCAGGAGACCCATCCCGCCTACCTCATCACCGAGGCCATGCGCGGCTACGGCGGTATTCTGAAACTGCCCAACGGCGAGACCTTCATGGAGAAGTACGACGAGCGACTGTCATTGGCACCCCGCGACATCGTGGCCCGTGCCATTGATAAGGAGATGAAGATCCACGGACTCGATCACGTCTGCCTCGATGTCACCCACAAAGACCCTGAGGAGACGCGCCACCACTTCCCCAACATCTACCAGAAGTGCCTCTCCATAGGCATCGACATCACCACCGACTATATCCCCGTTCGCCCGGCAGCCCACTATATGTGCGGAGGCATCAAGGTCGACCTCAACGGACAGTCCTCCATCCAGCGCCTCTATGCCTTGGGCGAATGCTCGTGTACCGGACTGCACGGCGGCAACCGCCTGGCCAGCAACTCGCTCATCGAGGCCGTCGTCTATGCCGATGCCGCCGCCAAGGACTCGCTGGCACATGTCGACCTCTACGACTGGAACGAGCAGGTGCCCGAATGGAACGACGAAGGCACGATGACCAACGAGGAGAAAGTGCTCATCACGCAGAGCGTCAAGGAGGTCAACCAGATTATGTCCAACTACGTAGGCATCGTTCGCAGCGACCTGCGCCTGCACCGCGCCTGGGACCGTCTGGACATGCTCTACGAGGAGACCGAGCGACTCTTCAAGCGAGTAAAGGCCTCGCGCGACATCTGCGAGCTGCGCAACATGATCAACGTGGGCTATCTCATCACCCGCTGGGCCCTGGAGCGCAAGGAGTGCCGCGGCCTACACTTCACCACCGACTATCCTCTGCACGCCTACGATAAAAAATAGACAAGGCAATTAGCCCCCAAAATACGGTGAGTCAACTCGATTCATCGTTTGAGTCGACTCATTTGATGATTTGAGTCGACTCAATTGTATTAAGCCGTCATAAGAAGAAAAGAATAATCCTTACAAGAATCAGCTATTGGCCTATCTTGCTGAGCAAAAAACGAAGGCGTGACAGCTATTGTGCGGCTGTATCTTTCTGGTTCTGGCGGGCTTCGCGGTTGTGGCGGAGGAAGCGCAGACGCTCCATCGCATAACGGCGGGCATCGGTGAACTGGAAGCGATAGACACAAAGGGTTATCACAAAATAGCTGACGGCCTGTATCCAGAGAATGCGATACTCGGGCATGATGTCATAGAAGTCGGCACCCATGGAGTTAAGCCGTATAAAGGCACGCGCTCCGAATGTGGAGGGAAAGAGCCACGACACGCCTTGCCACATGCCGGGAATATTGGACTGCGGCCAGGAGGCTCCAGTCATGAACAGCAGGGGTACACTGATGAAGACCACGAGGAGCATCACATTCTCGCGATACTTTACCATACACGATACCATCATACCGAAGAAGATGCAGGCGAGGATGTAAGGCAGCATCAACTGGCAAAGCGACTGCCAGGTGGCGAGCTGCGGGAAATGGAACAGCCGCGGAACACCTGCCGAGAGCCATGCTGCCATCACGATGAAAATCATGAAATAGCAGAGCGACTTGCCCAAGACGATGGACAAGGTATGCTGATAGCGGGGATCGCCGATGGGGATCAGGTTACGATAGGGATTCTCATCGCGGGCAGTACCGGCTGAGAGCCCGATACCCAACACTAAGGTCTGCTGCAGAATCAGCATCAGCACAGCAGGCAACACACCAGAGCCATAGCCTCCTGCGGGGCTGAAGATAGGCACATCATCATAGTCGAGCGGACGGGTAGAGATAGCCTCCTCACGGGCAGTATAGCGACCACCCACCTGTTTCTTGATCTTGGTTCCCATCTCCATCGTTACCACCTGGGCGGTCTGGAAGATAGCCTTATAGGTAAGCATGAGGCTCATGTCACAATAGACGCTGACAACCCCCTGTCGCAAGCCGTAGGTGTCGGCCTCGAATGAGCTGGGTATGAGATAAATTCCTTTCACCAACTGTCGACTGACGAGCGACTTTGCCTCGTCAAGATCCTGAGCATAATACTTAATATGCACATCGGGCGAGGCATCGCACATGCGGATAAACTGGCGCGAGAGCTGCGAGTGCGACTGGTCGACCACACACACGGGAACCTCGCGCACCACCTCGTTATTATATATCCACGAATAGAGCAACGGATAGACCAACGGCACGACAATGAAGAAGATGATGACACCCTCGTCCTTGACAAGCCGCTCCATCTCCTTGCGCCAGATGTAACACACATCCTGCAGGCCCTGATATAGATTATGGAATATAGACATAGGTCAGCATTGCATTCTTAATCTTCTTAATTACCAGCCACGGCAGCAGCATAAAGGCTGCCAAGGCTGCAAAGTGGAACCACGCCTCAATGAGGTGGAATCCGTTGAACACACATATCTGGTACATCATCCAGTAATGACGAAGGGGGAACAGCCACGAGAGTGACTGCAGTGCACCGTCCATTCCCATGACAGGGAAAGCCGAACCTGCCATCGAAATGCTGAGCACGGCCCATAGTGACGAGACACTCATCGACATGCGAAGCGAGGGCATGAGTCCGAAGGCAAAGATGCCGAAGCCCTGCGAGGCCAGCACCTGCATAGAGCCTAAGAGCACCAGCATCCAGGGGCTGCCCTGATGGGGGAAGCCCAGATGAAAGAAGACATACCACTGATAGCCAAAGACGATAGCCAACCAGATGATGGTCTGCGGCAGGAACTTGCCCAACATGGCCACCCATATACGGTTGCCGGACAGGGCAATCCACTCCTTAGAGGTGTTGAACTTGAACTCCGTACCTAAGGAATAGGAGGAAATGAGGAAGATGAACAGCATGATAATACCTGGAACCATGACAGTACTCAGATAGATGTTATAGCTCATCCAGGGGTTGGCTATCTGGTGCAGGTCGACGCGGATGGGCTGCAGCACAGCCTGTATCTGCCGGTCGGTCAGTCCGCGGGCTCGCATGGTAGCCTGTCCGACGGCTGCGGAGCCGAGGGTCGAGATGGTCTTCATGTCCCTCATCAACATCGAGCCTGTAACCAGGGTGGTGTTGCTGTAATAGTAGGATATCTTGGGCTGGCGGCTGGCAAGCAGCTTCTCGGTAGTGCCCTTAGGGATATAGAGGAAGCCGTATATCTCGTTGCGCTGGATGGCACGGCGAGCCTCGGTGACGCTGGGATAGCGGGCAACGACCTTCGAATACTGGAAACCGTCCAGCCGGCGTGTCAGCGAGCGCGACATGGAGGTATTGTCAAGGTCGACCACACCGACAGGCAAATTGGTGGGTGTGCCATCTCTCATAATCGAGGTGAAGAAGAAAATCACCAGGACAGGAAACAACACCATGCAGAAGCGATAGATGTGGTTCTGCCGCAGAATGCGCAGCTCGCGCAGCATGATCTGATATATAATCCTCAGCGTTTCCAAACTCTATATTCTAAGCAATACACCTTATCTAATAATCAGACTCATTCCGGGACGCAGGCCGTCAAACGGCTCGACCGGACGCGCCTTGACCTCGAAGGTTTTCAGGTCGTACTGACCGTTGGCCTTGGTAGCCTTCCAGACTGCATACGAACCCATGTCCTTCATATAGTAGACCTTCATCTCGATCTCTTTATTAAAGGCAGGAACAAAAGCCTTAAAGGTCTTGCCTATCTCCATGCCGTTGAGCTGGTCCTCGCGCACATTGAACGTGCCCCACAGGTCACTCATCACAGCCACGTTCATAATAGGGCTGCCCGTACCTACAAGTTCGCCCACCTTAGGGAAGACATCGGTGACCTCTCCTTCCATCTGGGCAGTCTGCACGGTCTCGTGAATATAACTGGTGACCTCCTGCACAGCACCCTTGGCACGGCCCACCTGAGCGGCAGCAGCAAGCTTATCCTCGCGGCGGGCACCGTTACGAGCCATATCATACTGGCTCTCGGCAGCCTTACACTGAGCTTCCATAGCTTTGTAGCTGGCATAGACCTCATCGCGCTTCTGGGCACTGATAACACCCTCGTCGAAAAGGCGCTGGATACGCTGATACGACTTCTCGGCAATCTCCAGACCCGCCTTGGCCTGCTGGAGCAAGTTGTACGCACCGCGTATCTGCTCCTCGCGGGCACCGTTCTGCGCCTTCAGTTCCAAAGCGGCGGCAGCATTCTCGGCACTCCGTGCCTGCTCCATCTTGGCACGCACCTCGGGGGCATCGAGGATGGCCAGCGTATCACCGACCTTCACGTAGTCGCCCTCCTTGACGCGAATCTCAAGAATACGGCCGGGCACCTTGCTCGATACCCGATACTCAGTTACTTCGACCTGTCCCTGAATCAACTCGGGGTCGCGCCCCAGTGCAAAGAAACCGATCAAGGCCACAATGGCCACTGCTGCTGCAAATCCGATGATTGCATACAGGATGTTGTTATGTTGCGTTTTTGCTGACATCTTTGTATTTTTTTATTGTTCTTTTTCTTTCGATATTCCGATAACTCGACATTTCGATATTCCGATTTCACCCGCCGGCTACTCAAGCGTGCCTAAGGCTTTTTGCAGGTTGACCTGACTGAGCTTAACCTCTATCTCGGCATCGATCTTCTGCGACTGTGCCTGCAGCCAGGCAGTCTGCGCCTCCATGACAACAGTAGACGAGATGACACCCTCGCGGAAACCGAGATTGGCCGTACGCAGATTCTCATCGGCCTTAAGGACACTCGTCTGTGCCATCGTGAGTTTCTTGTTAGCCTCGTCAACACGGAAGGCACTCTGGTTCACCTGCAGCTCAATCTTTTCGCGTGCCTCTGCCATCTCAAGGTTGGCAATGGCGGTAGCACCCTTTGAGGCACGTACCTTATAGGCCACGTCTCCCCAGTTCCAGATGGGTACGCGAACCAGTACGCCGACATTCCACACCCCGGATAACTTGCGTTCAAAACTGTTGAACAGGTTAGGGTTCGACACCGCGTAGCCACCAGTCAGAGCCACCATAGGCAGATTACCTGCCTTAAGGATATTGGTGAGCTGGCGGCTCATGTCGACCATGTTCTGCAATTGTTTCAGTTCCGGGCGCGACTGCTTCACCAACTCCATATCTACCTCGGGATGTATCTCGGTGATACCCAGATTGTCACTTTCCTCGTCGGCAAGCACCACCTTCTCATTGACAGGCAGACCACACAGCTGACAGAGCAGCATCTTAGAGAGCACCAAGCCGTCATCGACCTTGGTGAGTGCCATCTCAGCCTCGTTGACCTTGACGGAGACGCTCAGTCCCTCGCTACGAGTGGCCACTCCCTCCTGAATCATTTTCTGTACATCGCCATCGAGTTTCTTGACCAAGTCGAGATAGCCCTGTGCTAACTTCTGCTTATGCCGCAACGACACCACCTGCCAATAAGCCTGGTCTATATTATATAAGGTAAGCTGCCGCCGCGCCTCTGCCGAGTTGGCAGCCAACTGTTCCCCGATATCGGCCATCTTGTTCATGGCAACAATGGCACCGCCCATGAAGACGGGCTGAGTGACCATCACAGCACCGGCAAACATGTTGCGCGTGTCGGTATGGAAGGCATCGACAATCCTCTGGCCGAAGCCATTACCTATCTGGCCCATCTGGCCCAGCGTGGCCCCCATCTGTTGCTGCAAGGCTTCGGGAGTGATGCCCATAGTTCCAAGCGTCTGCCACACGCCCTGCGGCAACTGTCCCATAGCTTTGCCTGCCTCCTGACCAATACCAGATGCCAGATTGGAACCCAGATTCGAGAGGCTCTGCTTCTGGTCATCGCTCAAAATCGAGATTTCCTTGCTGGTCCACACGTAGCCACCCATTGCGCTCACATGCGGCAAGTATTTTGTACGTGCCGACTTGCGCAGGTTGGCTGCCACCTCCTGTTTGACCCGTGCCACGCTCATCTGCTTGTTGTTGCGGAGTGCCATAGCCCGGCAACTGTCAAGTGTCAACAGCTGTTGTGCCGAAACGGAGAAAGGCAAAAAGGTAAATAGGCAAATAGGTAGACACCTCTTCACCTGCCGGATTACCTGATTACTTGACTGTCTGTTCATTCGTCTATGAGTTAGATATTTTCGTTTCGAATATTCTTTATTTCTGGAAAGTAAAGTTGCGTGACCCGATGGCCTGACCGTCACAGAAGATGCTCACATTATACTGTCCGCCACCCAGATACTCGCTGACGGTCCAATAGAGAGTCAACGGGGTCTCCTCGCCGGTATACTCTATGTCTTTCTTCATCGACCAAGCCAGCTGCTTGCCGGCATACTCGAAGGTGCCGCCGCCATCAAGCACCTCGCCCTCGGGAGTCATTACGCGCACATACACCATTCGCACACCGTTGGCAGCGGTCACATTCTTGGTAATAGTGAACGAGACACCCAGCGACTTGCCGTGCTTCATATATTTCTCGCTCTTACCCTTCTTGTTCAGCGGTGTCAGAGTGATATTGGTGGCATCCAGCTGAGCAGCAATGGCAACCTTCTCAGACAGCGAGGCCTTCTCGGAGGTAAGCGTCTGATTCTGTTGGTTACTCTGTTCCAACTCAGTGCGCACACGGTCGTTCTCGTTCATCAGGTCCTGATTCAGGCGGTTCAGCGAGTCAATCTGCAATATATAGCTACGCAACACGGCACGCACGGTGGCCAGTTCCTTCTTCAGACGTGTAATCTCTGCCACATCGCTGGCATGCGTACGTTTGAGGGCTTCCAGCAGTTTCTGCGTACGCTCTTGCTCAGCCGTCAGCTGCTCAATGATGGAGTCGTTATTTATAAAGGTCTTCATCTCGCTATACTGGGCAGCGAAATTCTGATATTCCTTCTCCATCTCCTGTTTGTCGAGGGCAGCAAGCTCCTGCATATCCTTGTTAGCCTGCTTCTCACGGAACAGACTGGAGACCAGAAATGCAATCACTGCCAGCAACAGCACAATGATGACGGCTAAGATTTTTTTATTCATAAAACGTACGTCTTTCGAAAAATCGAGTGCAAAGATATGTTTTTTTTATGAAATATGCAAGAAAAGTTGGCAGTTTTGTTTTAATTTACTATATTTGCAACATTATTAACGGATTTCACTACTAACAGATGAACAAAGAAAGTTTCTTCTACAGAGCCTATGACCTCTACATGGATGGTTTTCGCAACATGCGACTGGGCCGCACGTTATGGGCCATCATACTCATCAAGCTATTCATCATGTTCGCCATTCTCAAGGTTTTCTTTTTCCCGAACTTCCTCAAAGAGAACGCTCCCGAGGGGCAGGAACCCGACTATGTGGCTACCGAGATGATAGAACGTGCCGCAGGCCACTAATCCCCAAGACATCGAAATGCCGAAATACCGAAATATCGAGACATCGAAATATCGAAACCCCTAAAACAACAACAATATGATTAACGACTTATTTCTCAACATCGACGCCGGCTCCATCAACTGGGCCAGAGCGCAATTCGCACTGACAGCCATCTATCACTGGCTGTTCGTACCCCTCACGTTAGGACTGGCGGTCATCATGGGCATCTGTGAGACCTGCTGGTATCGCACTCAGAAAACTGCCGCCACGGGAGCCGTAGCCGACACCTTCTGGCGCGACACAGCCCAGTTCTGGCAAAAGCTCTTCGGCATCAACTTCGCCATGGGAGTGGCAACGGGTATCATCCTGGAATTTGAGTTCGGCACCAACTGGTCGAACTATTCCTGGTTCGTAGGCGACATCTTCGGAGCCCCATTAGCCATCGAGGGCATCGTAGCCTTCTTCATGGAGAGCACCTTCGTTGCCGTGATGTACTTCGGATGGAAGAAGGTCTCGCCGGGCTTCCATCTGGCCTCCACCTGGCTCACGGGCCTCGGTGCCACCATCTCGGCATGGTGGATACTGGTGGCCAATGCCTGGATGCAGCACCCCGTAGGCTGCGCCTTCAATCCCGACACCATGCGCAACGAGATGGTCGATTTCTGGGCTGTTGCCCTGTCACCTTTTGCCGTAGGTAAGTTCTTCCATACCGTCATCTCGGCATGGATTATCGGTGCGGTCTTCGTGGTAGCCGTTTCTTGTTGGTATCTCATGAAGAAGCGAGAAATCAGACTTGCCAAGGAGAGCATCAAGATTGCAGCCATCGTAGGACTTATCGCTGCTTTAGGCGCTGCCTTCACCGGGCACATCAGCGGACAGCAGGTTGCGAAGTATCAACCGATGAAGATGGCTGCCATCGAGGGGCTCTATGACGGCGGCACCGACCAAGGGCTGGCCATTGTTCCGAAGGTGGAAGTGCCGTATGCCCTGAGCATCATGGCTACCAACGATCCACACGGCTATGTGCCGGGCATCAACGACATTCTGAACGGCTACACCCGTCCGGACGGCAGCAGCGAACCCTCTATAGACGAGAAGATCCGGCGCGGACAGGAGGCCATCACCGCCCTTGCCGCCTACCGCAAGGTCAAGAAAGAAGGTGCCGATGAGAAAACTCTCAACTCTCAATTTTCAATTCTCAACTCGAATATGCCCTACTTCGGCTATGGCTATGTGAAGGACAAGCAGGATGTAGTCCCGCCCGTATGGGTGAACTTCTGGGCCTTCCGTGTCATGGTTGGTGCAGGATGTCTTTTCATCCTTTACTTCGCCCTGATGATCATCCTGTTCTTCCGCATCCCGTACCTCTCCGTCATCGTGCGCCGGCTGTTGGCAACCTTTGGCATCCTGCCAGAGACCATGGCCGACAGCCACGAAGTGACGGGACTGCCCGCCTGGCACTATTGGCTCGCCATCCTGCTGGTACCACTGGCCTACATCGCCTCTGAGAGCGGATGGCTCGTGGCTGAGTTCGGACGGCAGCCCTGGACCATTCAGGACATGCTGCCCACCTGGGTAGCTGTCAGCGACATCAGTGGCAGCTATGTTGCCCTGACATTCTTCCTCTTTCTGTTCCTCTTTACCCTCATGCTGGCTGTCGAAATCAGCATCCTGCTCAAGCAAATCAAGAAAGGACCGGAATACTCTCACGATTAAATTAGGATGAAAGAGATTCGGAATCTCGATATCTCGACATATCGAAATCTCGAAATAAAATAAAAAAGAAAAAACTATGACATACGATTTCTTGCAACACTATTGGTGTTTCGTCGTAGCGCTTTTGGGCGCATTACTGGTGTTCCTGCTTTTTGTGCAAGGTGCCAACTCCTGCATCCGCTCATTAGGATGGACAGAGGAGGGCAAGCGCCTGGTTCTCAACTCGACAGGCCGCAAGTGGGAGTTTACCTTTACCACGCTGGTCACCTTCGGCGGGGCATTCTTCGCCTCCTATCCTCTATTCTACTCCACCAGTTTTGGAGGAGCCTACTGGCTGTGGATGATTATCCTCTTCACCTTTGTCGTGCAGGCGGTCAGCTATGAGTTCCAGAACAAGCTCGGCAACTTCCTTGGGCCGAAAACCTTCCAGTGGTGCCTGGTGCTCAACGGGGTGCTGGGTCCGCTGCTTTTGGGCGGCGCGGTAGCCACCTTCTTCGAGGGCAGCAACTTCATTGTTGAGAAGGACAATATGATTGATGCGGGAGCCATCACCCCCATCATCTCGCGCTGGGCCAACGCCTCGCACGGCTTGGATGCCCTGCTCAATCCCTGGGTACTCGTCTTCGGCATGGCAGTGATGTTTCTGGCCCGTGTGTTGGGCATCCTCTATGTGATGAACAATGTCGATGACGAGGACATCCGCTCCCGAGGCAGTGTGCGGCTAATAGGAAATGCCATCCCCTTCGTCATCCTCTTCGTGGCCTGGCTGGTCCACCTGCTGCTGAAGGACGGCTATGCCTATACGGACGAGGGTGTTATCTTCATGGAGCCGTATAAATACCTGCACAACCTCATCGACATGTGGTATCTCACCATCCTACTGTTAGCAGGAGTGGTATTGGTGCTGTACGGCATCGGCAAGACCGTATGGTCCAAAGACTACATCAAAGGCATCTGGCCGGCAGGCATCGGTACGGTGCTCACCGTGCTCAGTCTGCTGCTCTGCACGGCATGGAATCATACGGCCTACTATCCCTCCACTGCCGACCTGCAGTCGTCACTGACCATGCAGAACTCGTGCTCCTCAGAGTTCACCCTGCGCACCATGTTCTGGGTGTCGCTGCTGGTCCCCTTCGTGCTGGCATATATCGTCTATGCATGGCGAGCCATAGACAAGAAGAAGATCAGCCGCGAGGAAATCAAGACCGGACATGCCTACTGAAATAAAGAGTGAAAAATTTGCTACCGCATTAGATTTCTTTCGGTTGAATTATGAGTAGCGGTAGCAAATTTTTCACTCTTCACTCTTCAATTTTCACTTAAAAGTTGTACCTTTGCAGCCCGTATGATAGTTTGTATCGCAGAGAAACCCAGTGTGGCAAGGGATATTGCCCGGATTATCGGGGCCACCGCGTCGCACGACGGATATATGGAAGGTAACGGCTTTCAGGTGACTTGGACCTTCGGTCACCTGTGTACCCTGAAGGAGCCCCACGACTACACCCCGATGTGGAAGACGTGGAGCTTGACCTCGCTACCCATGATACCCGAGCGCTTCGGCATCAAGCTCATCGACGACCAGGGTATTAAGAAGCAGTTTGCCATCATCGAGGGACTGATGCAGAAGGCCGAGCGCATCGTGAACTGCGGTGATGCCGGACAGGAGGGCGAGCTCATCCAGCGGTGGGTGATGCAGAAGGCACAGGCGAAGTGCCCCGTCAGCCGCCTGTGGATATCCAGCATGACCGACGAGGCCATCCGCGAGGGCTTCCAGAACCTGAAAGACCAAGCCGACTACCAGCCGCTCTACATGGCCGGGCTAAGCCGTGCCATCGGCGACTGGCTCCTGGGCATGAATGCCACACGCCTCTACACATTGAAATACGGGCAGAACCGCCAGGTGCTCAGCATCGGACGCGTGCAGACCCCCACCCTCGCCCTCATCGTGAACCGCCAGAAGGAGATAGACAACTTCAAGCCCGAACCCTACTGGGTGCTGGCCACCATCTATCGCAACACCACCTTCACGGCGACAAAGGGAAAGTTCACCTCGAAGGAGGAAGGCGAGGAGGCATTCAAAACCATTGAAGGCAAGCCCTTCACCGTAACCAAGGTAGAGAAGAAGGAAGGCAAGGAACAGCCGCCACAGCTCTACGACCTCACCTCGCTGCAGGTGGACTGTAACCGCAAGTTCGGCTATTCGGCAGAGATGACCCTGAACCTCATCCAGACGCTCTACGAGCGGAAGTACACCACCTATCCCCGCGTGGACACGCAATATCTGTCGGACGACATCTATCCCAAGTGTCCACAGACCCTGAACGGACTGTATCAGACCAAGTTTGGCGGACAGGCTGTCTATGCGGAGTATATCAAGCCCATCGGCGGCAAAGCACTAAAGAAGACCAAGCGCGTCTTCGACACCTCGAAGGTCACCGACCACCATGCCATCATCCCCACAGGTGTTATTCCACAGAGTCTAAGCGACGCAGAGCAAAAGGTCTTTGACCTGGTGGTTCGTCGCTTTATTGGTGTCTTCCTGCCTGATTGTAAGTTCTCTACCACTACCGTCTTAGGAGAGGTTGATGAGATAGAGTTTAAGGTGACTGGTAAAGAAATCCTGGAACCTGGCTGGCGTGTCGTAAGAGAGAAAGTCTCAGATAATTCCGAGTATTCTGAAAACTCTGAAAACTCCGAGAACACCGAAAAAGAAGAGAAGACTCTTCCCACCTTCGTCAAAGGCGNNGACCACCATGCCATCATCCCTACCGGAGTAGTGCCTCAAAACCTAAGCGATGCCGAGCGCAACGTCTTCGACCTCGTAGCACGGAGGTTTATCGGAGTATTCCTGCCCGACTGCAAGTTCTCCACCACTACCGTATTAGGCGAGGTGGACGGCATCGAATTCAAGGCTACGGGAAAGGAAATACTGGAGCCTGGCTGGCGCGTAGTCAGAGGAGAGAAGATAGAAACGAAAGGAGAGAAAAACGAGGAGGAAGAGAGCAAGCAGGATGACGAGGAGCGCACGCTGCCCACCTTCGTCAAGGGCGAGAGCGGTGACCACCAGCCTACCCTGACCGAGAAATGGACCACTCCCCCACCTTATTATAACGAAGCCTCCCTGCTGCGAGCTATGGAGACGGCAGGCAAGTTCGTGGAGGACGAGACCCTGCGGGCCGCCATGAAGGAAAACGGCATCGGCAGACCGTCGAGCCGTGCCGGCATCATCGAGACCCTCTTCAAACGTCACTATATCAAGCGCGACCGAAAGCGACTCATTGCCACCCCGACTGGCATCGAACTGATAGACCTCATCCACGAGGAACTGCTGAAAAGCTGCGAGCTGACAGGCATCTGGGAGAAGAAGCTGCGCGACATCGAGCACCAGACCTACGATGCCCAGCAGTTTATCGAGGAGCTGAAACAACAGGTGACCGACATTGTCAACGAGGTGATGCACGATGCCAGCAACCGCCGCATCACCGTGCTTACCGATGCCGAGGTCAAGAAGGTGAAAGCCCCCAAGGCCGAACAGCCCGCCAAGAGTGCAGACAGCAAGCCAGCCAAGAAGCGCAGCACCAAGAAAGCCAAGACACTGAAGCCCGACGACAGCATCATCGGCCAGCCCTGTCCCCTCTGTGGCAAGGGACATATCCTGAAAGGCAAGACAGCCTACGGGTGCTCCGACTATCAGCACTGTACATGGCGCCTGCCGTTCGTCAAATGACCATGCAAGAATGGGGCTTTACAGAGATGTCGGACTACATGAAGTTTTTAAAAGCGATGCAACTGATGTCATTTTGCAACACTCGCTGATAATCAGAGGGTTCCGCGTGGCAAAATGGTGGCAAAATGGCAAAATAAGCCTGATTTTTACTTAAAAAAAGCCTTTTTTTGCTCAAAAACGTGCTATATTGCTCAAAAAAACAGTCTTTTTCGACCAATAAGCGTGTCTAATTGTTCAATAACCAGCCCTTATTGCTCAATAACCAGCCCTTATTGCTCAATAACCAGCCCTTATTGTTCAATAAGCGTGCCTAATCGGGCATTAAGCAGCCTTTATTTAGGGAGCAACGACCTGTCACCCTCCTGTCACCCTTGTCACCCTACAGAAACAGGGTGCAGCCCTTTGTACATCGGCATTCTGACACCCTGACACCCTAAAACGCAAAATTTATAGTATAAGAAAACATGAATCATGCACAAAACAGTCGTTTTATTGGAACGCATCCTAACAATTTTTCCATCGCATCCGAAAAATTGTTGGAACGCACTCCAAAAAGTTTTCCTCTGCACTCGAGAACTTTTTCCCCTGCACTCAAAAAATATTTCGAGTGCAGGGGAGAAATTGTCAGAACGCGTTGTACTTTTCGCCCGTAGACGTAAACGATTACGCGGGTTTTAACAGAAAATAACTCTTCAACCATTCTCCTTTTCCCGTTTTTTGCGTACCTTTGTCCAACTAATCAGCTTTGCTAACAAATCATTTTAAATACTAACTAAAAACATTAATTTATGAAGAAAAAATTATCTCTATTAATGGTTGCATTCTTGGGGTGTGTGGCTTTTGCCACTGCTTCATGGAGAGCGACTGAGGAGTCCGGAGGCAACGAGTCTACCGCAGGTTTCCGCGGCTTTGCCGTTCAACTTACCAATGCCGACATCTTCGACACCAGCGTAATGAACTTCGGTGTAAAGGTGGCTGAGGACGGTTCATACACCGCCACCGCAGCCGATGATGCAACAGCCAACTTCACTGTCAAGGCTGCACGCTTCAATGACAAGGATCATGGTTGGGTAAACTGTGAATTTACAGTTCCCGTACAGGGTCCCGTTAAAATTGGTTTGGGCAATTGTCAGTTTGGTTCACAGGACGGCACCATCACCGATGCCGCCGGAAACGTGACCGCCCTGACCGTAGGAAATGCCAACTGCTGGCACAACAATAAAGCCGAAAACATCAGCTACACCATCTATAAAGGTACTGAAGCAACCACACTGACCATCAAGTACAACGGCTACTGTCCGTTCATCAGCGTTGCGGCCATCGACCCTTCTGAGTTGAAAAGCGATGCCACCGTCAGCTTTGCTGCCGGTGAAGCAGCCGGTGCACTGGTGCCCGCAGCCATCAAGGAAGAGGTGGGCAAGAAGATTACGCTGCCCAAGAACTTCACCATGTACGTGGAAGGTAAGACTCTGACAGGATGGACTGACGGCACAAACACCGTAGCACCTGGTGCAGAGTACACCGTTCCCGAGAATGATGTTGAACTGCAACCTGTCTTCACAGCCAATGAGGTGAGCCTCGCTGACCGCACAGAAGCTGTCACATTGAAATTTGACTTCATGCGTCAGGACGGTGCTCCCACTGTTTCCTACCAGAATGCAACAGGACTTTGGGTTGCTCAGGCTACCGTCAACGGCAAGACTATTGACGTGAAAGCAGACTTCGACACCAACAATGGAGGTAAGTTTGCCAATGGCAACTGGAACGACTGGGCTCAGCTGAACAAGGGGACCAAATGGACTGTTCCTTCTTGTAAAGGTGCTACCATCAGCATTGAAGCTTTTAATGAACTGGGAGCCAGCGGAAAGACTGCTACCACTATTGACGGTCAGAGCGACTATACCAGCGGCAAGACCATCAGCTACGAGATTGCAGGTGGTGCCGAGACTGTAGATGTGGTCATTGGTGATGACGGTTCCTACTATCGCTACATTCAGATTGTCCTGCCCGTGGTGCAGAGCCAGGGCGGTGGCGAGAAGTTTGACAATGTCAACGCTACCATTGAGTGGCCTATGCTGGTTGATGGCAATATCGACCTGAATGCAAAGAACATCAATACAGAAGCAGAAGCTGCCATTTCAGTTGCTTCGTTCGAATACACTCCCGCTGGAGCAGCAGTAGCAACGGGTTCTCGCAGTAAAGACCCCGATAACGGAATGAAGTTTGTCACCTTCGCAGGTGAGAACGTACAGCTGCACTGGAACATCAAGCCGGCTAAGGGTATCACCTTCACCCCGACTCAGATTAAGATGTATGTACAGCGCTTCGGTACCAACAAAGAGAACGGTGTCGTTGTTTCTGCCAAGGCTGGTGACGGTAATGTTACAACTCTCGGTACCTACACCGCACGCCGCGCCAATTGGGATGACAGCCAAGAGACGGCACAGTTTAAGTGGACAGAAGTGCCTGCTACGCTTGTCAACGAGATTGTCATTGATCTGACTGCTGAGCAGCAGGCTGCCTTCGCTTCAACTGGCAACTTCGACCTCTATGCAGCAACAGGTCTGGCTTCTGATAAACAAGGAGGCTTTGCCGATGTCCGCGTCTCTGGTATTGTCAACGGCACCAAGGCCGCTGTCGAGATGTACTCGATGGCTATTGCTGCCAATCCTGAGGAGGCAGGTAGCGTAAGCGCTTACCCGAAGGCTGACGAGTATGAAGATGGCAGCGAGGTCACACTGACTGCTACCGAAAACTTCGGCTATGACTTCGTGAACTGGACCAACGCTGCCGGTGAGGAGGTTTCTAAGGAAGCTAAGTTCAAGTACACCGTCAACAGCAATGAAACGCTGACCGCCAACTTCAAGAAGATTGATACATACGCTCTGAACTTGACAGTCGAAGGAACCAATGACTACATGGTTACCGTTTCTCCTGAGCCCACAGTGGTTGACGGTAAGAATATGTACGAGGCTGGTCAGAAGGTTGTCCTGACTGCCAACCAGTACGAGGGACTTGTTACCTTCACCAACTGGAACGACGGCACAACCAACAGCGAGAAAACCGTCACCATGGACGCAAACCAGGACATCACCGCTTCTTACAGCCAGGCCGACATCATTGTCGGTTGGGACTTTTACAAGGCGGGCGGTAACGGACGAAAGGCTGACTTCGCCGCTCAAGACAACGATGCTGATGCGCTGAATTTGGTCAACACCGAAACGGGCGAAACACAAGGATGGCTCGACAAATCAACCATTGGCGGTGGCGGCTACGAGAGTTTCAAGGGGGCTGCAGTCAACTGGCGAACGGGTTCGGAGGAAGGCGAAGTAGGTAACTGGCACTGGCAGACCAAGATAAATGCCGAAGCATTTACCGACATCAACGTACAGTTCCAGATGCTCTACAACTATAACGCATACCAGACTTATAATGTAGAGTACTCGCTGAATGGTACTGAATGGACTAAGTTCGGCGACATCACGATGACTGGTGCCAAATCTCCTGCATCGTTCAACAAGACGTTGCCCGAGGCTTGCAACAACCAGAAGGAAATCTTCATCCGCATGATTGCAGACAAGACTTCTAAGGTTGATGGTGCTTCTTCAAAGAACGACGGTAACACACTGGCCATGTTCTTCATCACTGGTACTCCGAAACTAGTGAACGACGGCGTAGCTCCCGTACTGGTATCTAGCGTTCCTGCAGACAAGTCTACAGGCGCATCGGCCAGCGGTAAGATTGTTCTGACTTTCGACGAGCGCATCAAGGCTGCCGAGGGTATCAAGGCAACTCTTGGCGACATGGAACTCACTCCAAGCATCAGCGGTAAGGTGGCAACATTCGAGTACAAGGGTCTGGACTACGCTACCGAATACACCTTCACGCTGCCTGCAAAGAGTATTGGTGACCTGACCGACAACTTCATTGCCGAGGCCATCACACTGACGTTCACCACCATGAGTCGTCCTACCGTTGAAAAGTCTCCATACGACGTCACAGTCTCTAATGTAGACGAGCTGCTCGCTGCCATCAAGACAGCCAATACCCGTGCTGACCAGAACACCCGCTTCCGCATCTTCATCAAGAAGGGTACTTACACCATACCTCTGTCTTCAACCATGAAGACCTGCAACGGCTATGAGGTTCCTGAGTGCATCACCTTCATCACTGGTAAGAACATCTCGTTCATCGGTGAAGATCGTGATGCAACCATCATCACCAATGCTATTCCTGCCGATGCAACCTTTGCCGGCCAGTATGGTACGACCAGCAAGTACGATGGTATTGGCAACAGCGATGTCTTCCAGATTAGCAGTTCTGCTTCTGGTCTCTACTGGCAGGATCTGACCGTTTCGACCGGTATGGAGGATGCCCGTGGTCGCGACCTCGCCATCCAAGACAAGGGTACGAAGAATATCTACAAGAACGTATGCCTGCACGGTTATCAGGACACTTGGACCTCTAACAACGACAATGGTCTCTACTTCTTCGATGGTGGTGTTATCCGCGGCCGTACGGACTACATCTGCGGTAAGGGCGACATCTACTTCAAGGAAGTCGAGTTCAAGCAGATTGCTGGAGGTTACTGCGCCGTACCCTCTAAGCCAGCCAAGATCGGTTGGGTCATGAAGGATTGTGTCATCAATGGTGATGGCGAAGGTGTTGACGGCAACTACACCCTCGGACGTCCTTGGGGTAGCGGCACGCCTGTAGCTGTATGGATTGACACTAAGATGAACGTTGTTCCTTCCGGCATTGGATGGAATGAGATGAGCGGTGGTTGGCCAGCACGCTTTGCAGAGTACAACTCTATGACCTCAACGGGTTCGCAGATTGATCTCTCTGGTCGTAAGACCACCTTTGGTGACGGTCACGCAAACAATCCTGTTCTGACTGCAGAAGAGGCAGCCCAGTACAGCGACATGTCGAAGATGTTTGGTGACTGGCAGCCCACATTGATGACCGAGCAGGCTCCTGCTCCCCAGAATGTAAAGTTCAACAAGAATGACAATATGCTGTTCTGGGATAACAGCAACTACGCTTTGCTGTATGCCGTCTGTCTGAATGGTAATATTATCGGTTTCACCACCGATAATCAGGTTGACGTTACAACCCTGGAAGGTGCTGCTTCTGCTCCACGCCGCGCTGCCAACGCAGCAGACTATACCGTTCGTGCTGCCAACGAGATGGGTGGTCTGAGTGAGGCTTCGACTCCAGCCACAGAGGCCACAGGCATCGATAACATTGAACAGGCTCAACCTGTCATCAACGACGGTGTCATCTACAATCTCCAGGGCGTGCGTGTCACCAACCCGACCAAGGGTATCTACATTGTCAACGGACGCAAGGTCGTGATTAAGTAACACACACCTTACCATAAATTATTAGGACGGAACCCCGCAACAGGATTCCGTCCTAATTGCTTTTACATATTGTGGTATCAATTACGTAAACGTTTACGAAAAAAAAGGAAAGATATATTTGTTGGTTTAATAAAAAAGTCTTACTTTTGCATAAGTTTAAACTACTATTATACTTTATATACTAAATCTAAAAAATAACAACATGCAAACAAGAAGACTACTCTTAGCCATGCTACTATGTATGCTTTGGCTAACGGGCTTTGCCCAGAATGCAGTCAAGGGTACGGTTGTGGACAACACCGGTGAACCCCTGATTGGAGTAAGCGTAACGTATGGTAACGGCCAGGGTACGGTGACGGACATCAATGGTAATTTCACCGTCAACGTTCCTGCCGGCACATCCATCAAGCTATCGTATGTCGGTTACAAGCCCCAGACGGTGAAAGCCACCAATGGTGTGAAGGTAACCTTGCTGGAAGACAACACCACACTGGAAGATGTCGTGGTCGTGGGTTATGGCACGATGAAGCGTAAGGACCTGACGGGTGCCGTGGCTTCGGTCACCGGCGACAAGCTGGCTTCCAACCCCGTGTCTACCATCGGTGAGGCCCTGCAGGGTCAGCTGCCCGGTGTGAATGTCATCTCTCAGGACGGCCGTCCTGGTGGTACGATGTCTATCCGCGTACGCGGTGGCGGTTCTATCACCCAGTCGAACGATCCCCTATACATCGTGGACGGTGTGCAGGTGAGCAGCATCGACGACATTGCTGCCGACAACATCGAGAGCATCGACGTGCTGAAGGATGCAGCCTCGACGGCCATCTATGGTGCCCGCGGTGCCAATGGTGTCATCCTCATCACCACCAAGGCCGGTAAGGAAGGCAAGGTACAGGTGAAGTACAACATGTACTACCAGATTAAGTCCAAGCCCAGCCGCCTCGACACATGGAACGCCTATGACCACGTGCTGCACCAGTGGAGCTATGCTACTGCCCTCGGCACCACCTATGCTGACAATGTAGCCAAGTTCTATGGACTGGGAAGCCAGTATGGCAACCATCTGTCTGAATACAAGAATGTCAGTGCCCACAACTGGATGGACGATGTGATGGATTCGAGCCACTCTTGGAACCACGACCTGAGCATCAGCGGTGGTACGAAGACGACCAAGTACTACGCCGGTGTCAGCTTCAACGACAATAGCGGTGCGCTCATCAATACCGGATTCAGCCGTTGGAGTGTCAACTTCAAGCTGTCACAGGAAATCACCAAGAACCTGAAGTGGGATATCGATGCCCGCTATGGCCAGGTGCAGTGGAAAGGTGCCCAGTTCGGTATTGCCACACAGGCCTACCGTTTCAACCCCATTGACAAGCCCCTCGGAACAGGTGAAGCTGCCGACCTCGGTATGGGTTCGGCCAATGCCTCTGAGGACTACAACCCCGTCAACATCCTGAACGACTACAGCAACCTGACCCGTCGCTATCGCATCGGTGCCAACAACGCACTGACTTGGACGGTCATCAAGGGTCTGACAGCCAAGACCGAGCTCTATCTGGGCCGCAACTGGAACAAGACCGAGCGCTGGGATGGTGGTCACACCAATGGACAGTCGTACAATCTGGCCCGCATCACCAATGGCGATGGCTACAATGTCCGTTGGGACACTACCATAAGCTACGATGTCCAAGGACTCGGCGAAGACCACTCACTGAACGTGATGGCAGGTAATGAGGTCTTGGCCAGCAAGTCTAACTCAAACTATATCCAGGGTACCGGCTTCCCCACAGAGTGGGATTCGAGCTATGCCTTTGCCAACATCGCTATGGCCAACAAAAGCATACCCGGTGACGAGACCTACAGCAGTGTAGGCACTCCCTCGCACACCATCTCTTGGTTCGGCCGTGTCAACTACAACTTCCTGGGCCGCTACCTGCTGACTGCTACCATGCGTGCCGACGGTTCCAGCAAGTTCCGTGGCAGCAACAAGTGGGGTTACTTCCCCGCAGCCGCTGTAGCATGGCGTATCAATGACGAGCCGTTTATGGCCGGTGCCAAAGACTGGCTCGACAACTTGAAGCTGCGTGTATCATTAGGTAGTTCTGGTAACGATGGTATCGATGCCGGTCTGTTCGACACCCTGTGGAAGACTGGAACGACCACCATCAATGGTCAGACCGTTCCCACCTATGCTCCTGCTGACTGTTTAGGAAACCCCGACCTGAAGTGGGAGACCACCATCTCGCGCAACATCGGTCTGGACTTCGGCTTCTGGAATGGCAAGCTGCACGGTAGCATCGAGTTCTACTGGAACACCACCAAGGATGTTCTGATGCGCGTTCCCTGCGATGCCTCTACCGGTTTCAGCTATCAGTATCAGAATGTCGGTCAGACCTCGAACAAGGGTATCGAGCTCTCGCTCAACTATGAGATTCTGCGTGCCAAGAACTATAACCTGAGTTTCGGAGCCACCATCAACCACAACAAGAACAATGTGGACAAGCTGATGGACGGCGTGGTAGCCAGTGCACATACCGGATGGGGCTCTACCATGCGCGTACCTTATTATGACTACCTGGTAAAGGTCGACGAGCCTGTCGGTCTGATTCAGGGATTCGAGAGCGACGGTATCTACACTGTCAACGACTTCAATGTGGTAGACGGTGTATGGACACTGAAAGAAGGCATCCCCGACTACAAGGCTACAGGCTATGCCGGCGGCGAGGCCTACAACCTGCCCGAGGGACAGGCAGCCTTCCCCGGCATGGCTAAGTTCAAGGACCAGGACGGCGACGGCAACATCACCACCGACGATGTGACCATCATCGGACGCACCCAGCCTAAGGTGACAGGTGGATTCAACCTCACCGGCCGCTACAAGGACCTCGACTTCTCTGCAAACTTCACCTATCAGATTGGCGGCAAGATCTACAATGCCAACGTGATGCATGCCATGATGGGTAACAAGGATACCGGCCTCGGACAGGCTCGCTTAGCTGAGGTTTCAGACTGCTGGAGAATGTACAATGTCGATGGTAATGGCGAGCTCTATGCTGTGACCGACCCGACAGAACTGGCAGCACTCAATGCCAAGGCCGTCTATGCACTCCCCTACTCTGAGTATGGTATCTGCTCATCACAGTTCATCGAGAACGCTTCGTTCCTCCGCCTGCAGACCCTGACCGTAGGCTATACCTTCCCCACCCTCTGGACCAAGAAGGTAGGTATCAGCCGCGCTCGCGTCTACTTTACCGCAGGTAACCTGTTCTGCTGGAAGAAGTACAGCGGACTGGATCCCGATGTCAATGTCAGCCCCTCTGCCGACAGCTCATACAGCGGATTCCCCACTCCCAGCTACGACTACCTGTCATACCCGAAGACACGCACGTTCACCTTCGGTCTCAATGTATCATTCTAAACATCAAAGGAGAAACAAGATATGAAAAACAAGATATTATCATTAGCACTTTGCGCAATGGGACTGGGTGCGCTGACCGCATGCAGCGACTATCTGGAGACCAGCTCACTGTCTAACGCAGACGGAGACTTCGTATTCTCCAACATGACCACAGCCCGTGCCGCTATGGACGGTGCCTACGGTGAATGGCATGGAGCCATCAGCTCGCACATCTTTGGTGACGGACTGTTCTATGCTTTCGACATTGCCGGTTCGGACATCATGCGCCACCCGGAGAAATACACGGCACAGCCCCTGCGCCATGTGCCCGAGGCCTTCTATGTCAATGGTACCGAGGCAGCCAGCTACGATGCCGTCGGCTATGGTAAGGAGGCACCCAACAATGCCTACAGTGTATTGTTCTCGGTGTTGGGTAAGGCCAATGCCATCACCTCTGCCATCGAGAGCAAGGCAGAGTTCGATGCAATGGTAGAAGAAGGCAAGCCCACCGACTTGACCCAGCTCTACGGTGAGGCTGTAGCCCTGCGTGCCACCGTCTACCGCGAACTGATCAAGTACTATGGCGATGTTCCCTTCCAGACCAAGATGGGTGAACCCGCCAGTGGTTTGGCTCCCCGCGACTCCATCTATGATGTCATCCTCGAGGAGCTGATGAAGGTAGAGCCGCTGATGAATCCCGTAGGTGCCGACAAGCGCTACTTCTCGCAGACCTATGTCGATGCACTCATTGGCCGCATGGCTCTGGAAGCCGGTGGCTATCAGACCCGCCGCGGCGACATCAAATATGTAGACGGTGACGGCGATGCCCTGACCTTCGAGACCATCGGTTCAGAGAACAATGGTGCCACCTATGGCCGCCGTTCCGACTGGCAGGCTCTCTATACGATTGCCAAGGAGTATTTCCAGAAGGCTATCGACCATGCCGGAACTGCCAAACTGTCGGCCAACTATCACGACTTCTTCGACCAGCTGCACAGCAACGATGCTGCCTATGCCGAGGAGTCTATCTATGAAGAGCCCTTCCAGCAGGGAGCCAGCGGCAACGACCCCCGTCCCTACTCGCTTGGTCGTCCTTCGGCAGGCGGTAGTTCTAACAACTATCCTTGTAAGAACTACGGTCAGGGCCGTATCAACCCAGCTTTCTACTACGGCATGTTCGACCCGAAGGACCTGCGCCGCGACCTCAGCTGCACGGTTACTGGTCTCGACGGCAAGGCAGGAAAGGAGAAGCTCATCCCCTTCACTCCCGGTTCACAGGCCAATGGTGGCGGTATCGCCTGCAACAAGTTTGACGAATCCCGTCAGTCTACCGTATGGACCAAGAACCAGCGCCGCTCGGGTATCAATGCCCCGTATATGCGCATGGCCGAGGTCTACTTAGGACTGGCTGAGGCTTCAGCAGCCTTAGGCGACCAGGTGACTGCCAAGCAGTATCTGAAGATCATCCGCGACCGTGCCTTCGGTGGCAACGGTAATGTCGATGCCTTCATTGCCAAGGAAGGCTCGATGCTCAAGGCCGTCATCGACGAGCGCGGCTTCGAGTTTGCCGGCGAGGGTGACCGTCGCTTCACCCTGATTCGCACGGGTCTGATTGCCGAGAAGATTAAGGAAGTGAAGGACCTCACCCGTAAGATGCTCGACGGACTGGCTGCCAACGGCTACTATACCTTCGACAACGGCAACACCATCTCTGCCTATATCTGGACCAAGATGGTCGATGCCAAGAAGTTCTATGGCCATCGCAATGTCGAGACCACTCCTGCCGGCATGGAGGACGACCCCGTGCTGTCTCCCGGCTGGCGCGGTGTCAACAACGACTGGGAGTCGTACGGTCTGAGCTATAGCAACACCGAAACCAATCTGGCCATCAAGGGTCTGTTCACCAAGCTGACCGATGCCGAGATTGCCGCCCTCGAAGCCGACGGATACAAGAAGACCGACTGGGGCAAGCAGCTGGTCGACAATGATGACGAGTACTACAAGTACCTGTTCTATCAGTACGACTATCAGAAAGCTCCTATCTATCTGTTCCCGTTCTCTCCGAACACCCTCTCGACAGGTGGATTCACCAACGGCTACGGATTCTCTAACGGTACATCTGCCGAATAAGGCAACCACCACACAACCCCTCAAAGAGCGGAAGGCATGCGTGCCCTCCGCTCTTTTTTTCTTTATTAACTTTTTACGTAAACGTTTACGACAAGAGTGCCTTTAAAATTTATTTGCCTTTTGTATTACTGCGGCCGACATCTTGTTGGTATTATTCGGACGACTCTTGCAGGCACCATAAAAAAACACTACTTTTGTTCCGTTTCTACTGAAATGAATTACTTTATATATTGTTAAATTTTAAAAACTACTAATTTATGTCTGTTAAAATTAAGAGTACATTCTTCGACCCCAAGGTCGAAGTGTGGCACGCAATCCGAACGACACTCTTGATGTGTCTACTCTTAGTGTGCGGTCAGGTTTCGGCCCAGACTACGGCTAAGGGTACGGTCATCGACGGTACGGGAGAACCCGTCATCGGCGCTACCGTAGTAGAAAAGGGCAATGCCAAGAATGCAGCAGTCACCGACTTCGACGGTAACTTCACACTGAAGCTCCAGAAGTCGAAGACGGTTGTCATCTCCTACATCGGCATGGTGACCCAGGAAGTGACTGCCAGCGAGAACATGAAGGTCACGCTGCAGGACGACAACGCCTCATTGGAGGAAATCGTTGTCGTAGGTTACACCAGCAAGGCCCGTAAGGACCTCACCGGTTCGGTAGGTTCGGTCAGTGGTGCCAAGTTGGCTGTAGTGCCGGTGTCAAGTGCTGCAGAGGCTTTGGCTGGTAAGATTGCCGGTGTGCAGATTACCACCACCGACGGTCAGCCCGGTGCCGACATCAACATCCGCGTGCGTGGTGCAACGTCTGTGACCCAGTCGAATGAGCCGCTGTACATTGTCGATGGTTTCCAGGTGGCCAACATCAACGATATTCCTCCCTCGGATATCGCCAGCATCGACGTGCTGAAGGATGCCTCGCTGACCGCCATCTACGGTGCAAAGGGTGGTAACGGTGTAGTCGTGGTAACCACCAAGTCGGCCCAGTCCGGTAAGGTACAGGTTTCGTTCAACGGCCGTCTGAGCGTATCTTCGCTGACTCGCTCGATGGACCTGATGAACACCGGTCAGTTTGTCGACCTGATGTACGACCGCGCTGCTGCCAACGGTACCCGTTCTTCGTGGGCCAAGGCCTTCCGCGGTGACTTCGGTAACCCCCGCGACAACGACCTGTACTATCAGCTGCTCACTGAGGACTGGCAGGATCAGGTATTAGGCAACCATCCCTGGAGCTATCAGGCCAATGTCACCATCGGCGGTGGTAACGAGACTACCAAGTTCAACCTGTCACTGACACAGTCGGAGGACAAGGGTATCATCTTAGGCTCGGGTGTCCGCCGTACCAACATCAACTTCAAACTCAACACCAAGATCACCAAGAACCTCGACTTCACCTACAACCCCAAGTTCACCTTCCGTCGTGACGAGGGTGCCGGCGGTGCCAACATCGGTTCAGGCGGTCTCGTGGACCGTGTGCTCCGCTTCCAGCCCACCAGTGGTCTGCGCGGATGGGGTAGCTACGACATCATGGAGAATGCCTCTGATGCCGAGCGCTTCAATCTGACCAACCCGGTCACCGACATCGGCACCAACACACAGAAGAAGCACAGCTACGCTATCTCCCAGCAAGTATCTCTGAAGTGGAACCCCATCAGGGGACTCGTATTGCGCTCTGAGGGTAACTACAACATTTCGTTCCGCGACACCCAGCGCTACTGGGGCTGGCTGACCACCGAAGGTCAGAAGGCCGTCCACCAGCAGCTGCCCGTAGCCCGCCTGACCAAGCGTACCACCGAGTCGTACACCTGGACCAATACTGCCAGCTACGACATGACTCTGAAAGACAAGCACAACTTCTCGTTCCTGCTCGGTCAGGAAATCTATCACACTAAGTATAAGGAGAACCAGCAGGCTGCCCACCTCTTCGACAAGGCTATCGATGCCGAGACCGCCATCAACAACATGGCACTCGGTCAGCCCTACGCCCAGGACACCTACACGCTGACTTCTACCGCCAACCGCACCGCCTCGTTCTTCGGACAGGTCAGCTACAACTGGGATCACCGTTACCTGCTGTCTGCTACATTCCGTGCCGACGGTAGCTCGAAGTTCGCTTCCGGCAAGCAGTGGGGCTACTTCCCCTCTGTCTCTGGTGCATGGGTAGTCAACAAGGAGAAGTTCCTGAAGGACGTGAAGTGGATTGACCAGCTGAAGATTCGTGCCGCCTTCGGTCTCGCCGGTAACAACAACATCAACGACGACCTCTGGCGCTTCCTCTACACCACCAACAACTCGGGCGGTCCGCAGTTCGCGTCGACCACCTCGGCAAACGGCGAGCTGTACTACGGTACACCCAGCCCCTACGGCAACAAGGAGATTAAGTGGGAGACCACCATCACCCGCAACATCGCAGCCGACATCTCGCTGTTCGGCGGCCGTCTGACCATCACGCCGGAGTTCTACTGGAACACCACCCGCGACCTGCTCTATCAGTCGGTCATCCCGAGCGTCTCGGGCTATACCCGCCAGATGCAGAACATCGGTAAGGTGGCCAACAACGGTTGGGAGCTCACCGTCAACGGTGACATCCTGCGCGGCAAGGACTATGTGTTGAGTGCCAACTTCACGCTGGGCCGCAACAAGATGACCATCAAGGAGCTGAACGCCACCGACACCCGCATCTTCAACTATGCCGGTGCCTGGAAGTCGGCCGATGAGAACGACTACATCCTCGAGGTGGGCAACGAGCTCGGTCTGATGTACGGCTATGTCTATGACGGTCTGTACACCTGGGATGAGTTCACCTACTCTGCCGGTGACAACTATCTGGCTAATCCCCGTGCCAAGGGTATGGTCAACGGTGTCCTCGTCGGCGGTACCATCACCGACGGCTACGAGGGCAACTCGGGCAATGGTGTCATTGCCTCTACCAACTCGGGCTACTCTACCCTTCCCGGTAAGATCAAGCTGAAGGACCTGAACGGTGACGGACAGATCGACACCAACGATAAGCGAGTCATCGGCCGCACCACTCCGAAGTGGCAGGGCGGTTTCGGCATCAGCGGAACCTACAAGGACTTCGACTTCACTGCCAACTTCACCTACATGCTCGACTTCGACGTGTACAATGCTACGGCATACGCCCTGTCCAGCACCTCTGGCAGCCAGAATACCTTCACCAATGTGTATTCGAAGTATGCCAACAACCGCTGGCGCTACTCTAACCCCACCACCGGTGAGACCATCTACAAGTCATACTATCTGGACGGCCAGCCCGGCATCTACCGCGACCTGAATGCCAATGCCAACAAGTGGAGCCCTGCCGACCTCACCACCAACATCATGCTCGATGCCTTCGTCGAGGACGGTTCGTTCATCCGCTGCTCGGATATCACCATCGGCTACAACCTGCCGAAGAGCATCTGCCAGAAGATCTATCTGAACAAGGTTCGCGCCTACGTGTCGTGCTCCAACCTCTTCATCCTGACCAAGTATTCGGGCTACGATCCTGAGGTCGACGTGCAGTCGGGTCTGACTCCCTCGATGGACTACAACCGCTATCCACGTGCCCGCACCTTCTCGTTCGGTCTTAACGTTACCTTCTAAATTGAAAATCGAAAATATTGTAAATCGAAAATATTATGAAACTTAACAAGATATTTATCAGTGGACTGGCCATGCTGTCATTGACGACATCGTGTAAGGACTACTTGGAGACCGAGCCGGCAACCAATGCTGCCGTACCCGAACTGGTATTCGGTTCGGAAGGTGAGACCCGCACGGCCCTGTATGGTGTCTACGCGAAAATTTGCGCTGACAATCTGTTCGGCAACCAGCTGTACAACACATTCCAGCTGAACAGCGATGTGGACTTCTATGCCAACTCCAACGAGGCCGCTGCCGGCAACCAGCCCCGCCGCTTCGATGTCCGCTCGGATGCCAGCAATGTGGAGAGTCTGTGGAACAACCTCTATTCAGGAGTTGAGACTGCCAACGAGTTCATCTACAACCTCGGCAAGAGTAGCATCTACAAAGAAGAGACCAAGGAAGAGGGTGTAGAGCAGGAAGACGGCACCATCGAAACCGACCTGGTGCCCGTAGTGACCAACCTGACCCAGATGATGGGCGAGGCCAAGGTGATGCGCGCCATGTTCTACCACGAGTTGCTGAGCTACTTCGGCGATGTGCCCTTCACCATGCAAGCCACCTACGAGACCGACAACTTCGTGCCTGAGGTGACTGCCCGTCAGGAAATCAGCGATGCACTCATTGCCGACCTGATAGCTGCTGCCGAGTATATGTATTCAGACAAGGAGGCTGCCGCCAACGCTCCCGAGCGCATCTCGAAGGAGGCCGCCTATGCCATGATTGCCCGTCTGGCCCTGCAGGCTGGCGGCTACTCGCTCAACCACGATGCCGGCAACCAGAACCAGTACTACATGTCGCGTCCTTCCAACTATCAGGAGTACTACAAGATTGCCCGCGACTATGCCAAGAAGGTGATCGATGCCGGTGGTCACTCACTGCGCAACTCCTATGCACAGGTGTTCATCGACGAGTGTAACTTCGTGGTCAACACAGGCGACGACCCCATCTTCGAGATTCCCTTCGCACAGACCACCAACGGCTACTGGGGCTATGCCCAGGGACCCACGAGTGATGTCAATACCGGCGACGAGACCAACTACTCGAACTCCGACTGGGGTGCCACCAACGGCGGTGTACGCTGCTCGGCATTCTATCGTTACTCGTTCGACGAGAGCGACCTGCGCCGCGACTTCATCAATGGTATGTGGTACTACTCTAACCAGGGACTGCCCACCCTGCGTTTCGACTATGCCATGCACAACAACAAGTGGTCGAAGCTGTGGGGTCCGAAGTTTGGCAAGAACACTACCTCCAGCACGGGTATCAACTTCGCCTACATCCGCTATGCCGATGTGCTGCTGATGTTTGCCGAGGCTGAGAACGAGCTCAGCGGACCCACCGCCGATGCCCAGGAGGCACTGAAGACCGTCCGCCGCCGCGCCTTTGCCGGTGCCGATCAGGCAGACATGGTGGATGCTTACGTGGCTGCTGCTGCCGCATCGAAGGAGGACTTCCTGAAGGCTGTGCTCGACGAGCGCAAGTGGGAGTTTGCCGGCGAGAACATGCGTTGGAAGGACCTCGTGCGCAACAACCTGTATGCCGAGAAGGTGTTCATGACCTTCATGACCTATTATTCAGTGGCAGAGAATCAGGGTGGAACCTCATCCTATCTCGACATGGTCGAAGAGTATGATGGTTTGGCTTACAGCAGCTTGTTCCCCAGCAGTGTCTACTGGTGCTATGTAGAGAACTACAACACGGGCGGTATTCTGAACAAGAATAGTGCCTACTTCCCCAATACCTCACTGCCGATGGTGTATATCTATAACCCTTATAGCAACACCACCAAGCCTACATCGAAGCCTGCCAACTTCTTCGATGCCGACGACAACCTTTATATGCTGAAGGTGCTCACCGCCAAGGACATCACAGGCTCTGGCGCGACCTCTACCGACTGGCAGACAACCGATGTCAAGTGGGCTGACGACAATACGGGTGTGATCAAAAACCAAGTGCTCTACTCGCTCTACGGCTACATCCGTGTAGACCAGCGCAGCAACATTGTGGTAGTAAACAATGGAGCGGCCAGCCAATTCGACATCAACAGCTCTTCTGCCAAGGCTAACTTCAGCCGTCTGCCTGCCGTGCGCTACTTGCTGCCCTATCCGGAAGAGGCCATTGCACGCTCCAACGGTGCCTATAAGAACTACTACGGATATTAAATACCTAAACATAATAAGACATTATAGCAATGAAAAAGATATTTTTATTATCAATGGCCCTGCTGGCCACCCTGTCGTTCTACTCTTGTAAGGACGACGACAACAAGGGTGGCTCGGCTGCCGACGCTGACCGTCTGTTCCGCCCCATGTTCCGTACGGACAACAACACGGGCAAGGGCTCTACCGACCCCTACAACTCTGTCAGCTTCGACCGCAACAATGTTCACCTCTACTGGTATCTCGTGCAGGATGCCAAGGCTTACGAGCTCAAATGGTCTACCCAGTCGGCCGTGGCCAATGGCGAGTCGGCATGGATTGATGCGGAGAATCATGTGAACGGTACCGAGCTGAACGGCCACGTGGTCATCAGCGACCCCGCCAAGTTCGACCTCATCATCGAGAACATGAACTATCAGACCCCCTATCGTTTTGCTATCCGCGCCCTGAACTCGTTCGATGCCAGCGGCTACTCGCTGTTCAACGGACAGGCCGGAGTCTACAACATCCTCGACAGCGGCGATGCTGCCTGGAAGAACGACCCGAAGAACTCGCTGTGGTACGGCTACGGTGAGGGACGCGAGTGGGCCGAGTATTTCGGCATCGAGACAGAGGCCCGCTATGAGGTGCCCTATGTCATCCAGGCCTCTGACATCACCAAGACCTCGATGCACCTGACACTGAACCGCAACATTGCCGGCTACACCGAAGACCAGAAGGCCACCTTCCGTGAGCACTTCAACACAATAGATGCCGACGAGAACATCTTGAAGATTGACTACCTCACCTTCACAGCCAACGCTTCTACTCCCAATGCTACACTGAACCAGAAGTTCGTGAGATACGACATTCCTGAGTCTGCATGGAACGAGAGCGGCATTGCTGAGATTACGGTTGACGGACTGTCGGAGAACTCGTGCTATAACATCGATGTATGGGACAAGGACATTGCCATACCTGTGGATGCCTGCTACAACACCACGATGAAGCGCACCAAGGGCGATCCCGCTGCTCCGGTTCTGATCAACCATCAGGCCTGGACTACCGACACCCTGAACAAGGGTACATCGAGCGAGGTGGTCTATGACATCTCTCAGTACAACTCGATGAAGCTCGACTATATCCTCGACGGCTACTGCGCCAACAATACCTCTTCTGAGAATCAGGTGTTCTATCTGGAGGGCGGAAAGGCTTATCACTGCACAGGCAACGTTCAGATTTACAAAGGCTTCACGCTGGCTACCAACCCCGATGACTTAGCGGCCGGAAAGGGTCGCGCCAAACTCTACATGAGCGGACTGACCATGACGGGTAATGCTCCCAATACCTCGAACTTCATGCTGGGTCGCCAGCCTGTAAGCGGTGAGAACGGTGCCATCACGCTGGACATCGACTCCATCCGCTTCATGGACCTCGATGTGGACTGCCCGTTGGCTTACAACTACGGTCACGCACAGGAGGGCCTCGGCTCGGCATCGGGTAACTACTTCATGAACATGTACTCCAACGGTATGGGTATCAACGTGACTACCCTCGAGTGGCACCGCTGCTCGTTCCAGGGACTCATCCGCGGATTCTTCCGTATCCAGGGTTCGAACGACTTCTACATCCAGCATATCCGCCTCATCGACTGCGACTTCTACAACTGCGGATACTACTCGAACAATGCGGGCGACTATGCCTACATCTTCGGCGACCACAACGGAAAGACGAAGTCGAACATCCTGCAGGATGTCGAGGTGGCTGGCTGTGTATTCTACAACAACCCGAAGCGCTCGATCATCACCGACAACAACCGCAACCTGACATGGGACGAGAGCGTGCGTTGGCACCTCAACATACACCACAACACCATCGTCAACTTCTCGACCATTGCCAGCGGTGTTGCTATCGTTAACACCCGCTACAACCCCGGCGGCTCACTATTTGAGTTCCATGACAATGTCATCATCCTGACCAAGGATCCTGCCGATGTGAACCGCGCCATGAATTCTGCCGGATGGGATACACGTAACATTCAGGGCGGTGACGGTAGCAACAAGGTGACCTTCAACATCTACAACAACTGGACCACCAACTACGAGACCTACTGGCCTAACGAGGGTAAGCAGTTCTTCGGATCGAATGCTTTCGATGCTACCAGCAATGCACCCAAGAAGTGGTATTCCGCTCTCAAGGCAGAGGGCGAGGCAGACATCTACTATCCTGCCGGTGAGGATGAGCTGCCCATCCATATTGACACCAGCCTGCAGGCTACCGACCTGATGGTAAGTCCGAATCCTGAGAACTTCATGAAGACGGGTGCCTACACGCATCTCGACTTCCATACCAGCAAGGGTATCGACGGACTCTACTACCAGCAGACCGACAAGGTGAAGAACTCGGCCATCTACAAGAGCGGAGCCGGTGCCCAGCGCCTCATCAACGGTAAGTAAATTGAAAATTGTAAATTGAAAATTTAATCATTATGAAGATCAACAAAATAGTAACCGTGCTTCTGGCCGTGGTGGCCATGACTGCCACCTTCGCCAGCTGCAGCAGGGACAAGGACATCACGGGCGACCCCTTTGCCGACCACAGCAAGACCAATGCCTATGGTGAGAAGAACTACTGGATCAACTTCGAGCTCAGCAATGCCGGCAGCCTCAATTCCGATGCCCAGGCTCAGTTCCCCCAGATAGTAGGTACCGTAGTCTATCAGAACAAGGACATCAAGATCTACGACCAGCCCATCTATGAGACCGAGTCGTATGTCCGCAACAACTTCCAGAAGATTGTAGACTACGAGAACAGCAACGAGGACGGCGACATCCGCGAGATCATCAAGCAGACCAGCGAGTATGCCAACGGAGTGAAGGACTTCTCGGTATCGATGGTGCTCTATGCCGACACCGTACATGTTGGCGAGGATGTAGAGTTCCGCAACCAGCTGAACAGCTACACCTGGAACGCTGCTTCCGTATTGGGCAACTAATACAAATTCTTCTACTATAAACGCCGAGGGCGGGCAACATGCAGTTGCCTGCCCTTTGTTGTTGATGGGTACAAGGGGGCTTACATCGTCTACGACCGTTTCTTTGGCATGTGGCTCAAAGAGCGGGTTGAGCATTAAATTTGCTTTAGCCAGCTTTCAGGCTGCTTTTAGCCTGCTTTTAGCCTGCTTTCAGGCTGCTTTTAGCCTGCTTATAGGCATACTCTTGAGTAAGGCAGTAAGCAGGCTAAAAGCAGCCTATAGCGAAACTGAAGCGAGGCTGAACGCTTTTTTGAGCGATAGTATGGCTGCTTATATTGTCAACCGCGCGAAGTTGAACGGAATCCAACAGTCGGTCGGATTGTTTCGGACTCTCAGTTTTAGCCTAAGATTTTCTTTGGTTGTATCAGCACAAAACAGTAATTTTGCATGATATAAACGTATTTACGAACAAACAAACTTTAAAAACAAAAGCGTATGAAGAAAATTTTTACCCTTATTGCAATGGCCCTCATGGCCGTTGGTGCTAACGCAGAAGACGAGAAGTATGCCATTGAGGCTGGTTACCTTCCCGAAGATGCTGGTGTAACACTGGAAGCTAATTCCAGAAAGAATGCAACCTCTGTAAGCATTACCTATGGTGCTGATGGTAAGTGGTCAGCCTTCAAGGGCGACGATGGCCAGGCCGGTAGTGGTGCAAAGACTGATGGCTCTCTTTCTGAATTTACTGCTTATATCTCTGGCGGTAACAACCCGAAAGATGGTGAACTTAGCGGAACCTCAAGTGCTGGTAATGGCTATACTATCACCAAAAAGAATCTTCCGAAGAGCGGTTGCTACTATACCTTCACTCCAACCAAAGCTGGTTCGCTGAAGGTTGGCATCCAGCTGAACAACAACAAGTCGTTCTTCGTTGTAAAGTCTAACGGAACAGCCATTTCCGACTTCGACATCAAGGACAAGACAGGCACAACTGTTGCGCTGAGGGTCGCTGTGGAGGACGTATCTGTATTTGCAAGTACTGAAGAGAAAGTTTATGGCTATGTTACGTTTAATGTAGTGGCTGGTGAGTCTTATACCGTATTCTGCACAGGTTCAAAGTTGGGACTCTACGGTTTCATCTTCAGTGAGACCGCAGCTACCATCGACCCTGCTACCTGCGCTGCTGTAAAGGCTGAGATTGATGCTGCTGCCGGTGGTGAGACCGCTATCAGCGCTGTGAAGGCTGCTGCTGAGGACGGTGTTGCCTACAACCTCGCCGGACAAAAGGTGGACGAGAGCTTCAAGGGTATCATCATCAAGAACGGTAAGAAGATGATTCAGAAGTAATCAATTCATCCTACTGAAGGTAAACAAAAGGTACAGTCAACGTGGCTGTGCCTTTTTTTTATTTTTATTTGGAGGTTTCATTATAAATTCGTATCTTTGCCGCAGAATATAAAAGATAGCACTATGGAAAGAACAGTCTTAAACGATGCGCAATTGGGAATCTTACGACTATTGGGGAGACTGAAAACTCTCGAACAGGTCAACGAACTGAGGCAGATTATTTCCAACTACTATGCCCAAAAAGCTACTGAAGAGATGGACAAGTTATGGGAGTCTGGACAATGGGACGAAGAGAAAAACGAAAAAGTCTTAAAGGAACACTTACGCACACCATACAAGTATGCACAATAACGAGCGAATCGTTCTTGACACAAATTGCCTTTTAGCAAGTCTCTCATCAAAGAGTGAGAACTTTCGTATTTGGCAAGACTTCCAAGCTGGACGATTTACCCTTTGCGTTTCAAACGAAATATTAGAAGAATATCAGGAGATTATATCCCAAAAGTCAAATCCCACCGTAGCAGAAAATGTCATCAATGCTATTGTGGAGAGTGATTTCGTAGAGTTTATTGACCCTCATTTCCACTTAGCCCTTATCAGTGTAGACCCTGACGACAACAAATTTGTGGATTGTGCTTTTGCTGCTAATGCAACTTTTATCGTCTCAGAAGATAGCCATTTCAATGTCCTTAAAGAAATTTCCTTTCCACAAGTATTGGTTCTAAAAATAAAAGACTTCCTATCATTATTGAAGCAACTCCATTGACCAAAATGCAACACTACACTCTGATTGCTGTCACAAACAGGAGCGGGACCTCGACGGGTTCCGCTCTTGATGTTTTAATAGCCTATGGTGCATTTTATTTCTTCTTCGCTACGGGGAGGAAGCTGTAAGGCGAGACATCTGCGGGCAGGGTATGCAACTCCTCCGAAAGTTCCAGGAAGAAGTCGTGCCCGAGGATGGACGACACCTTATATAATAATGCCACTGAGACATCCTCGCGTTTGAAGATGTCATACATGTTTGTCCGCTCACATGGAATCTTGGAGGCCAGCCAGCTGGCTGAGCGGCCCTGCTCGTCTAATACGGACTTGATCCTTTTACCTACATGCATAATGGTCTTTGCTTAGTTTGTATTGTTTTAACGATATATAACACTCGCGCCCAAGTACTGAAATTCATCAGTTTGGACGCACAAATTTAGCAAAAAATACCGAATCCTGCAACACTATTTGCCGCCAAAAGCGGCCAAAATAGCCAATGAACAAATAGTAAATACAACAACACGCAAAACACTGTATCACAGGCTATTAGTAATTGCCAACTGACACATAGAAAAATTCTCTTCAACTAAATTTTCGGTTTTCTTCGATAATTTTTCCGCCAATTTCCTACACTTTTAAAATAAATTTTGTACCTTTGCAGGCAAAATATATTCATTTTTTGTTAAATTCTTAAAAAACTACTAATTTATGTCTGTTAAAATTAAGAGTATTTTCCGCCACGCGAAGGCGCTTCTACCTTCAGGTGGAAGAACGGCACTTCTCGTGTGTCTGCTCTTAGTGTGTGGACTGGCTTCGGCCCAGACCACGGCTAAGGGTACGGTCATCGACGGTACGGGAGAACCCGTCATCGGTGCTACCGTAGTAGAAAAGGGCAATGCCAAGAATGCAGCAGTCACCGACTTCGACGGTAACTTCACACTGAAGCTCCAGAAGTCGAAGACGGTTGTCATCTCCTACATCGGCATGGTGACCCAGGAAGTGACTGCCAGCGAGAACATGAAGGTCACGCTGCAGGACGACAATGCCTCACTGGAGGAAATCGTTGTCGTAGGTTACACCAGCAAGGCCCGTAAGGACCTCACCGGTTCGGTAGGTTCGGTCAGCGGTGCCAAGTTGGCTGTAGTGCCGGTGTCAAGTGCTGCCGAGGCTTTGGCAGGTAAGATTGCCGGTGTGCAGATTACCACCACCGACGGTCAGCCCGGTGCCGACATCAACATCCGCGTGCGTGGTGCAACGTCTGTAACCCAGTCCAACGACCCCTTGTTCATTGTCGATGGCTTCCAGGTGGCAAACATCAACGATATTCCTCCCTCGGACATCGCCAGCATCGACGTGCTGAAGGATGCCTCTCTGACCGCCATCTACGGTGCAAAGGGTGGTAACGGTGTAGTCATCGTGACCACGAAGAGTGCCCAGGCCGGTAAGGTGCAGGTGACATTCAACGGCCGTCTGAGCGTATCCTCGCTGACTCGCTCGATGAAGCTGATGAACACTGGTCAGTTTGTCGACCTGATGTACGACCGTGCTTCCAGTCAGGGCAGCGGTACCGCCGACAGCTGGCAGAAGGCTTTCCGCGGCGACTTCGGTAGTCCGAAGGATCTGGCTCTCTACTACCGTCAGCCCACCAGCGACTGGCAGGACGAGGTGCTGGGCAACCATCCCTGGAGCTATTCAGCCAATGTCACCATCGGCGGCGGTAACGAGTCGACCAAGTTCAACCTCTCGCTGACTCAGTCGGAGGACGTAGGTATCATCATGGGCTCGGGTGTTCGCCGTACCAATGTGAACTTCAAGCTCAACACCAAGATTACCAAGAACCTCGACTTCACCTACAACCCCAAGTTCACCTTCCGTCGTGACGAGGGTGCCGGCGGTGCCAACATCGGTTCGGGCGGTCTCGTGGACCGTGTGCTCCGCTTCCAGCCCACCAGTGGTCTGCGCGGATGGGGTAGCTACTCTGTCATGGAGGATGCCACCGATGCCGAGCGCTTCAATCTGACCAACCCGGTCACCGACATTGCTACCAACACGCAGAAGAAGCACTCGTACACCATGAGCCAGCAGTTCTCGCTGAAATGGTCACCCATCGAACGCTTGGTGCTGCGCTCTGAGGGCAACTATAACATCACGTTCCGCGACACCCAGCGCTACTGGGGTTGGCTGACCACTACAGGCCAGCAGGCCGTTCACCAGCAGATGCCTGTGGCCCGCCTGACCAACCGTACCACCGAGTCGTACACCTGGACCAATACCGCCAGCTACGACATGACAGTCAAGGACAAGCACAATCTCTCGTTCCTGCTCGGACAGGAAATCTACCATACCCGCTATAAGGAGAACCAGCAGGCTGCCCACCTCTTCGACCGTGGCATCGGTGCAGAGACAGCCATCAACAACATGGCTCTCGGTCAGCCCTATGCACAGGACACCTATACCCTGCGCTCTACTCCTAACCGCACGGCCTCGTTCTTCGGACAGGTCAGCTACAACTGGGATCACCGCTACCTGCTGTCGGCTACGTTCCGTGCCGATGGTAGCTCGAAGTTCGCCAGCGGCAAGCAGTGGGGCTACTTCCCCTCTATCTCTGGTGCATGGGTAGTCAACAAGGAGAAGTTCCTGAAGGACGTGAAATGGATTGACCAGCTGAAGATCCGCGCCGCCTTCGGTCTGTCGGGTAACAACAACATCAACGACGACCTCTGGCGCTTCCTCTACACCTCGCAGAACTCGGGTGGTCCTGAATTTGCCTCTACCACTACTTCCAACGGTGAGCTCTACTACTCTACCCCCAGCAACTATCCTAACAAGGACATCAAGTGGGAGACCACCATCACCCGCAACCTCGCAGCCGACATCTCGCTGTTCGGTGGCCGTCTGACCATTACACCGGAAGTCTACTGGAACACCACCCGCGACCTGCTCTATCAGTCGCCTATCCCTGGTGTTTCCGGCTACAGCCGCCAGATGCAGAACATCGGTAAGGTGGCCAACAACGGTTGGGAACTCACCGTCAACGGTGACATCCTGCGCGGCAAGGACTATGTGCTGAGTGCCAACCTGACCCTTGGCCACAACAAGATGACCATCAAGGCGCTGAATGCTACCGATACCCGCATCTACAACTACTCAGGAGCCTGGAAGTCGGCCGACGAGAACGACTATATGCTGGAAGTCGGCGGCGAGCTCGGTCTGATGTACGGTTACGTCTACGACGGTCTGTACACCTGGGATGAGTTCACCTACCCCACCACCAACCAGTACACTGCTACTCCTAAGGGTAAGGGTGTAGTCAACGGCATCCTCATCGGCGGTACGGTCACCGACGGCTACGAGGGCAACTCGGGCAATGGTGTCCTGGCATCTTCTCACTCCAGCTATTCTACCATGCCCGGCAAGATTAAGATTAAGGACCTGAACGGTGACGGACAGATTGACATCAACGACAAGACCGTCATCGGCCGCACCACTCCGAAGTGGCAGGGCGGTTTCGGCATCAGCGGACAGTGGAAGGACTTCGACTTCGTGGCCAACTTCACCTATATGCTCGACTTCGATGTCTACAATGCCACCTCGTTCGCCCTGTCAAGCATGACCGGCAGCCAGAACAACTTCACCAACGTATATGCCAAGTATGGTTCCAACCGCTGGCGCTATGCTGCTCCCGAAGGATATACCGACCTGAACGGACACAATATCACCGGTGAGGGTATGTATCGTAACAAGGACCTCGACGGCATGCCCGGCCTGTACAAGACCATGAATGCCAATGCCCGTATGTGGAACCCTGCCGACCTGGTGACCAATGTGATGCTGGATGCCTTCGTCGAGGACGGTTCGTTCATCCGCTGCTCGGATGTCACCATCGGCTACACCCTGCCGAAGAGCATCTGCCAGAAGATCTATCTGAACAAGGTTCGCGCATACGTATCGTGCTCCAACCTCTTCATCCTGACCAAGTATTCGGGCTACGATCCTGAGGTCGACGTGCAGTCGGGTCTGACTCCCTCGATGGACTACAACCGCTATCCACGTGCCCGCACCTTCTCGTTCGGTCTTAACGTTACCTTCTAAATTGAAAATCGAAAATATTGTAAATCGAAAATATTATGAAACTTAACAAGATATTTATCAGTGGACTGGCCATGCTTGCGCTGACATCGTGCAACGACTACCTTGATGTAGAGCCTGCCACCAACGTAGCGAGCACCGGCTTGGTGTTCGGTTCGGAAGGTGAGACCCGTACGGCCCTGTATGGTGTCTATGCCAAGGTCTGCTCTGACAACCTGTTCGGCAACCAGCTATATACCAACTTCCAGCTGAACAGCGATGTGGACTTCTATGCCAACTCCAACGAGGCCGCTGCCGGCAACCAGCCTCGCCGCTTCGATGTCCGCTCGGATGCCAGCAATGTGGAGTCTCTGTGGAACAACCTCTACTCGGCTGTCGAGACGGCCAACGAGTTCATCTACAACCTGAAGAACAGCAAGATCTACAAGGAAGAGACCGAGGACGGTGCCTCTGAGGGTACCGACGGTACCACCGTCACCATCCAGGTGCCCAAGGTGACCGACCTGACCCAGATGATGGGCGAGGCCAAGGTGATGCGTGCCATGTTCTATCATGAGTTGCTGAGCTATTGGGGCGATATTCCTTTCACCCTGAAGTCTACCTACGAGACCGACAACCTGAATCCTACCGTCACTCCCCGTCAGGAGGTGAGCGACTCGCTGATTGCCGACCTCATTCACGCTGCCGAGTATATGTACTCCGACAAGGAGAACAAGGTTTCTGCTCCTGAGCGCATCACCAAGGAGGCAGCCTATGCCATGATAGCCCGTCTGGCTCTGCAGGCTGGCGGCTACTCGCTCAACCACGACGAGGGTAATGTCACCCAGTACTACATGTCGCGTCCCTCGAACTACCGCGACTACTATGTGATTGCCCGCGAATATGCCAAGATGGTGATCGATGCCGGCGGCCACTCGCTCAGCAAGAGCTATCGCGACTTCTTCGTAGACCAGTGTAACTTCGTTGCTACCGCAGGCGATGATGCCATCTTCGAGATTCCGTTTGCCAAGGAGACGGCAGGCAACTGGGGTTATGCCCAGGGTCCCACCAGCGGTGTGGATACTGGCGATGCTACTGACTATTCGAACTCGGCCTGGGGTGCTACCAGCGGCAATGTGCGCTGCTCGGCTTTCTACCGCTACTCGTTCGACGAGAACGACCTGCGCCGCGACTTCATCAACGGTCTGTGGTACTACTCTAACCAGGGTCTGCCCACCATGCGCCTCGACTATGCCATGCACAACAACAAGTGGTCGAAGCTGTGGAACACCAACGGCTTGGGCAAGACCACTACGGCTGCTACCGGTATCAACTTCGCCTACATCCGCTATGCCGATGTGCTGCTGATGTTTGCCGAGGCCGAAAACGAGGTCAACGGTCCTACCGCCGAGGCTCAGGAGGCTCTGAAGACGGTTCGCCGTCGCGCCTTCTCCACTGCCGACCAGGCAGACATGGTTGACGCATACGTGGCAGCAGCAGCATCCTCTAAGGAAGATTTCCTGAACGCCGTTCTCGATGAGCGCAAGTGGGAGTTTGCCGGTGAGAACATGCGTTGGAAGGACCTCGTCCGCAACAATATGTATGCTGAGAAGGTATTCTTCACCTTCCTCGACTACTATGCAGTGACCGAAGCCATGTCGGGAACTTCTTCCTATATCGACATGGTGGAGGGATACGACAAGGTTCCTTACAGTGATGTGTTTGTGCAGAGCATGTACTCTATCCTGGTGAAGAACTACAACGACCCGAACTTCCCCAACCGCGGACTCTATATGTTCTATGTGGTCAATCCCTACAGCACGATCCAGAACCCCACCGGTACGACCGTTGCCAAGTATATCTCCGACAACGAGCTTGATCTGGAGCCGGTATCACCGCGTGCCATCACGGGCCTGTCTTCGAGCAGCAACAGCGTTGCCTGGACTACCACCAATCTGGCATGGGCTAACGACGACGGTTCTCCCAAGAACCAGATTCTCTACTCGCTCTATGGCTATATCCGTGTGGACCAGCGCGGCAACATCGTAGTAGTGAACAACGGTGCTGCACAGCCGTTCAACATCAATCCCGACAATGCCCAGGACAACATAAACCGTCTGCCTGCCGTCCGCTATATGCTGCCGGTTCCGCAGGAGGCCATTGCCCGCTCAGGTGGTGTCTATAAGAACTACTATGGCTATTAAATCAGTAAGAAGACCTATTTTATTCAGAAAGAATTAAGAATATGAAAAAGATATTATTATTATCACTGGCCCTGCTGATGACACTGTCCTTCGAGTCGTGTAAGGACAATGATGACAAGAGCACGTCAGAGACATCCGACCGCCTGTTCCGCCCGATGTTCCGCAAAGACCAGAACACGGGTAAGGGTTCTAACGACCCCTACAACACGGTCATCACCGACTACAATACCGCCAACCTGTTCTGGTACACGGTCAACGATGCTGTAGCCTACGAGATTATGTGGACTCCTACCGTTTCCTTCGTCAGCGACGGTGAGACGGGATGGATGGAGACCATGAACAATCAGAACGGCAAGTCACTCGAAGGTCACGTGGTGGTGGCAGACCCCACTCGCTACAATCTGATTATCGAGAACCTGAACTACCAGTCGAACTATCGTTTCGCCATCCGTGCCCTCCACTCGTTCGATGCAAGCAGCTACTCGCTGTGGCGCGGCGAGGCCAATGTCTACGATGTGCTGAACTCTGCCGATGCCAACTGGAAGAACGATGCGAAGAACTCGCTCTGGTATGGTTTCGGTAACGGTCGCGAGTGGTCGGACTACATGAATCTGGAGACTTCTGCCCGCGACTGGGTGCCCTTCGTCGTTCAGGTGTCAGAGATTACCAAGACCTCTATGAAGCTGACCCTGAACCGCAACATCTCTAAATATAAGGATGCCGAGAAAGACAAGTTCTACCAGTACTGGAACTTTGTGGATGCCGACAGGACAATGCTGAAGATTGATTACCTGACCTTCACTCCCAATGCTTCTTCGCCCGATGCTACCGTCAACCAGAAGTATGCAAAATACGACATCCCCGCTTCGGCATGGAATGAGGAGGGTATTGCAGTGATTACCGTCGACGGTCTGTCGGAGAACTCTGCCTACAACATCGACGTATGGGACAACAGCATCAGCATACCCGTGGATGCCTGCTACAACACCACGATGAAGCGCACCAAGGGTGATCCCGCTGCTCCTATACTCCTGAAGCATATCGTATGGCAGAACGACACCTTAGGTACCGATCCTTCCACTTGGAACATCTACGACATCTCGCAGTATAATGCCTGCAAGCTGGATGCCGTGCTGAACAACTATTGCGCCAGCAATGTGGCTGCCGAGAATCAGGTATTCTATCTGGAGGGTGGCAAGACCTACTTCGTCAGCTCGAATGTATCGGTCTACAAGGGCTTCACCTTGGCTACCAATCCTGAGGACCTGGCTGCCGGCAAGGGACGCGCCAAGTTCTATCTGAGCGGTATGACCAAGACGGGTGCCTCGGTCAATACCTGCAACTTCATGTTGGGCCGTCAGCCGGCAACCGGTGAGAACGCTTCCATCACACTGGATATCGACTCCGTGCGCTTCATGGACCTCGATGTCAATGTGCCACAGGCTACCAACTACGGCCACGCTCAGGAAGGAAAGGGAAGTGCCGTGGGTAACTACTTCATGAACATGTACTCGAACGGTATGGGTATCAACGTGACCACCCTCGAATGGCGCAACTGCTCGTTCCAGGGTCTGATTCGCGGATTCTTCCGTATCCAGGGTTCGAACGACTTCTACATCCAGCACATCCGACTGATTGGCTGCGACTTCTACAACTGCGGATACTACTCGCAGTCGGCCGGTGACTATGCCTACATCTTCGGCGACCATAATGGCAAGACGAAGTCGAACATCCTGCAGGATGTCGAGGTGGCAGAGTGTGTGTTCTACAACAACCCGAAGCGTTCGGTGGTGACCGACAACAACCGCAACCTGGTTTGGGACGAGTCGGTGAAGTGGCACATCTCGCTGCACAACAACACCTTCGTCAACTTCTGTACCGTTGCCAACAACCCGATTCTGAACACCCGCTACAATCCCGGCGGCTCACTGCTCGAGTTCTACAACAACGTGATTATCCTGACCAAGGATCCTGCCGACAAGAATCGTCTGTTGAGAGGTGCCGGTTGGGATACCCGTAACATCCAGGGTGGTGACGGCTCAGGACAGGTGACCTTCAACATCTATAACAACTGGACCACCAACGACGACCAGGTGATTGAGAACAACGGCCAGCCGTTCAATGCCAACGCCTTCAATGCTACCTCGAACGCTCCCGGTAAGTTCATCAAGGGCGGTGAGGGTATCTATCCTGCCGGCACCGACGAACTGACGGTTCATCTGGACGAGAGCCTCAAGGCTACCGACCTGATGGTAAGCCCGAACCCGAAGTACTTCATCGGTGAGACGCCTACTGGTAACGACTACCATACCGACAACGGCATCGAGGGTCTCTACTATCAGCAGACGGACAAGGTACGCAACTCGGCCATCTACAAGAGTGGAGCCGGTGCACAGCGACTCATCAACGGCAAATAAATCGTAAATTGAAAATTGTAAATAGAAAATAGAATCATTATGAAGATCAACAAATATGTAACCGTGCTTCTGACTGTGGCTGCTATGGCTTCGACCTTCGTCAGCTGCAGCAGGGACCACGACATCACGGGCGACCCTATGGCCGACCACAACCAAGGGAGCAAGCAGGACTACTGGATTGACTTCCAGCTGAGCAATGCCGGCAGTCTGAGCGAGGCAGCACAGGCCCGATTCATCGAACTGCGCGACACCACCCTCTACGGCGAGAAGCTCATCAAGATCATCGAGCACCCGATGTACTGCACCGAGGACTATGCCCGCAACAACTTCAACAAGGTTGCAGCCCTGTCCAACGAAGAGAACGACATCGTGCAGAAGGTGATGATTCCCACGTTCTGTGTTGACACGATAGGCGGTGTCAATCACAGCGACTTCACCGTTACCATGACGCTTTCCAAGGACAGCATGAGAACCGTGATTGCTACTCATTCTTGGGATGCTGCCACCGCCTTTGACGGTCAGGCTCTCATCAATGCGAACAAGAAGTAGATTCCCTCTATTCAATAACCACCAAGGGCGGTCGGCAAAAGTCCGTCCGCCCTTGGTTTCAGAAACAACTTATTTAAATTATTAAACTTTAAAAACAAAACGTATGAAGAAGATTTTTACTCTTATCTCAATGGCCCTCATGGCCGTTGGTGCAAGTGCACAGACCACCATCGACTTTAGCGGGCTGAAGTTGAAGGACTTCAACTATGACGAGACCTACTATGTAGATGCTCAGTACGAGGAGAAAGACGAGAATGACCAGCCCACAGGCAAGACCTACACTTCGTTTACCTACAAAGGCGGTGGCACATACTCTGCCCTCGAGCTGAAGGACAAGAATGTCAAGTTCAACTACAAGAATTCTGGCGAGAAGGCAAGCTTCTTTATCCTTGCCGATGAGTATTTCACTGTTGGTGGTAAGGGAGCCCAGCTCATCATCTCAAACCTGAAGAAAGGCCAGTTGGTAACCCTGAATGTTGCTGCCAAAGCAGACGACTCAGCTCCTACCTTCGCTGCAAATGGTGGAGCCCTTCAAGGTGAGACTCCAGACATGAGCAAGAAGAATGAGTTTGTAAACCTCACCTATCAAGTAACTGGAACTACTGGCGAGCTTACTATTTCAGAGAGTGCCAAGGGATTTAACATCAAGTCTATCACAATTGCCGAAGGAGGAGAAATTTCTTTCGATGCCAACGAATTCACCGTTACCTTCAATGGTTCTGACGCTCAGACATCAGATGGATATTTCGATTTTGGAACTTCCGATAATAAGCACAACTTCTCAGATAAATATGGAGAAGCTTCTTGGGAGGAAACTAATTTCACAAAAGGTTTGAAATTAGAAGGCTCCACACTTATTCACTGGACTTCTACTAAAGTCGCTACAGTGACCGTAGTACAGTCTGTATGGAGCGAAAAACCGTTCTTCATGGATGATGTCAAATACGAACCCTCAATTGCAGTTGCAGGTACGGGTTGCCGTATATACACTATTGAAAACGTTGCAGCAGGTGAGCATAAAATTCACCGTACCAGTGGCGAAGACAATGCAGGAGAAAGTGGAATATATGCTGTAAAGGTAACCTACACTGGAGGCGGAACGGCCATCAAAGCCATCAATGCTGCTACCATCGATGCCAACGCTCCTGCTTACAACCTCGCCGGACAGAAGGTTGACAAGAGCTTCAAGGGTATCATCATCAAGAATGGCAAGAAGATGATTCAGAAGTAAGCTGTCTAACTTGACCAATAATCTGGAGCGGAACCTCGACGGGTTCCGCTCTTTTTTTTTACAACGGGAAAACGGCCGTTTCCTGTTGAGTCAACTCAAACGATTCATCGAGTTAACTCAAATGAACAATCGAGTTAACTCACGTTTTTTTCCCAATTGTTTGGAAGTATGAAAAGTTTTGCGTACTTTTGCAGCACTATAACAAACTCTACTAAAGCAGACATGACTACCAGCGAGGTTCCCTTCATCCCACAAGACCGCACCTACCGCACGCTGAAATGCGATGCGCTCATAGTCGGGCTAATAGAATGGCTCAAGCAAGACTTTCTCCAGAAAGGCGGCATAAAAGAACAAATGTACCAGGCTCGCAAAGACTGGCAACGCCGAAACGGATATTCCAATAGCGACACCACACCCACAACCCCCACAACAATAAAATGAAACAAGCAATTCTTCTCCTATTCATGGCCACGGCATTGACTGCCGCAGCAGCCGACAAGCCTATCGACCGCAAGGCTTTGGTCAGCAGAAACAACCCCGTGATAACCACCGTTGACACCTTAGCTTCGCTGAGCGTGGGTAATGGCGGCTTTGCCTTTACCACCGACATCACCGGTCTGCAGACCTTCCCCGAATACTATCGGGGCGGTGTCCCCCTCGGCACCCAGAGCGAATGGGGCTGGCACAGCTTCGACAACCCCGAACAGTATCGCATCGAGGAGTCATACCAGATGTATGACTTCGGCCACGGCCACCGCGAGCTCTATGCCACCCAGCCCAAGTCGGGACGTGCCAAGGGTGCTGCCGACTGGTATCGCGCCAACCCCCACCGTCTGCACTTAGGCTGCATCGGTTTGGAGATAGCCGGACTCAAGCCCGCCGACATCCAAAAGCCCCGTCAGGTGCTCGACATGTGGACAGGCCGCATCAGCTCTGAGTTCAAGGTGAAGGGTGCGAAGTATCAGGTCCAGACCGTCTGCCACCCCAAGCAAGACCTCATCAGCAGCCAGATAACAGGCCAGCGACCAGCTATCAACCTGCGTTTCCCCTACCCCACAGGCGGTCATTCCGACGATGCCTGCGACTGGAATCAGAATGACAAGCACCAGACGGAGCTGGTAAACCAGACGGCCAATAGTGCCCTGCTGAAGCGCACAGTAGGCAAGACCATATACTATGTGTCGCTCAGCTGGGAGGGCCAGGCCCGCCTAAAGGAGAAAAGCAAGAGCTACTGGCTGCTGGAGTCCACGGGCAACCAGCTGACCTTCACCTGCCATTGGTCCGCCCAATGCCCCACCACACCCACAACACCCACATCACCCACGACACCCACTCCACCCACCTATCAAGAAACCCTCGCCGCCAGCTCCCAATACTGGCAAGCCTTCTGGACCCAAGGAGCCGTAGTAGACTTCTCGCTCTGCAAGGACAATCGTGCCAAGGAGTTGGAGCGCCGCGTGGTGCTGAGCCAGTGGCTGCTGGCCATCCAGTGTGCTGCCAGCACGCCGCCCCAAGAAACCGGGCTCACCTATAACTCCTGGTTTGGCAAGTTCCACATGGAGATGATCTGGTGGCATCAGGCGTGGTTGCCCCTCTGGGGTCACGGCGACTTGCTCGACCGTACCCTGCGCTGGTATGAGAGCGTGGAACCGATGGCCCGCGAGATTGCCATGCGACAGGGATTCAAGGGTATCCGCTGGATGAAGATGACCGACCGAAGCGGCGAGGAAGCCCCCTCGAAGGTAGGCAGCTTCCTTATCTGGCAACAGCCCCACCTGATCTATCTGGCTGAGTTGCTGTATCGGACCAGTCATGACAAGGCTGTACTTGAACGTTACGGCCGGCTGATAGACGAGACGGCTACCTTTATGGCCGACTTTGCCACCTACGACAAGCAGAACGACCGCTATCTGCTGAAAGGCATGATTCCCGCCCAGGAGACACTGAAAGCCTCGGAGACCTACAATTCGCCGTTTGAGCTCTCCTACTGGCACTGGGCCCTGCAGATAGCCCAGCGGTGGCGCGAGCGCCGCGGACTGGAGCGCGTGGCCCTGTGGGACGACATCATCGACAAGCTCTCGCCGCTGGCCAAGGACCAGGAGAACCGCTACTTGGCCGCCGAGTCGAACCCTGAGACCTATAGCGACTTCCGGCTTATCAGCGACCACCCGGCCGTATTGGGTGCGGTAGGCATCTTCCCCATGAGCCGACTGATAGACCCGGAAGTGATGAAGCATACGCAGGCATGGATATGGGACAACTGGAACTGGGACCACACCTGGGGCTGGGACTATCCGATGGTAGCCATGAATGCCACCCGGCTGGGACTGCCCGAGAATGCGGTCAGTGCCCTGCTGATGGACAAGCGCACCAATACCTACCTGCCCAACGGACATAACTATCAGGACGGACGGTTGCGCTGCTATCTGCCCGGCAATGGAGGACTGCTGACCGCCATTGCACTGATGTGTGCCGGTTGGGACGGCTGTCAGGACAAGAACCCTGGATTCCCCAAGGACGGCCAGTGGAACGTGCGCTGGGAAGGACTGAATCCCCTGCCCGACGAAGCGCCTAAGACCGTAGCCTTTCCCGGAGCCGAGGGCTTTGGCCGCTACACCACCGGCGGTCGCGGCGGCAAGGTCTATCATGTGACCACCCTCGAAGACAACGACCAGCCGGGCAGTCTGCGGTGGGCTAACAGCCAGAAGGGTGCCAAGACGATTGTCTTCGACATCTCAGGTACGATCTTCCTGAAGTCGCCCCTGCGCTTTGCCCCCAACACCACCGTTGCCGGACAGACGGCTCCCGGTGACGGCATCTGTCTGGCCGACTATCCCGTGATGGTCTCCTCGAACAATATCATCCGCTACCTGCGCTTCCGACTGGGCAACCGGCAGGTAGCCCACCATGAGGGCGACGGATTAGGCGGCAGCCGCTGTCAGAACATCATCATCGACCACTGCTCCATCAGCTGGAGCATTGACGAATGTCTCTCGGTCTATGGCAACAAGGACTTCACCGTACAGTGGTGCATCGTGAGTCAGAGCCTCAACAATGCCGGCCACAAGAAAGGCAGTCACGGATACGGCGGCAACTGGGGCGGCAGTGGTGCCTCCTACCATCACAACCTGATAGCCCACCACACCTCGCGCACTCCCCGGCTGGGGCCGAGTCCGTTTACTCAGGAAGACGAGCGCATGGACCTGCGCAACAATGTCATCTACAACTGGACGGCCAACGGCTGCTATGGCGGCGAAGGCATGACGGTGAACATTGTCAACAACTACTACAAGCCAGGCCCCGGCACACCCACCGATGTGCGCGGTCGGCGGATTGCTGCCCCCAACATCCGCACCTCGCAGTACACCCACCACGACAGCCAGCGGCCCAATGTGTGGGACAAGATGTGGCATGTCTGGGGCAAATACTATGTCAGCGGCAATGTGAACTCGAAGTACCCCGAGGTGACCAAGGACAACTGGACCTACGGCATCTACAACCAGATCAACCCTGAGGCCAACGACGGCACCTATACCGCAGTCACCAAGGATACCATCCGCCTGCACCAGCCCATGCCCTATGCTCCTGTTACCACGCAGTCGGCAGCAGAGGCCTACGAGCTGGTGCTCAATCAGGCTGGTGCCAGCCTGCACCGCGATGCACTCGACAAGCTCATTGTCAGTGATGTCCGCGACGGCAAGGCTTCCTTCACGGGCGAAGGTTGCGACCTCGGCATCATCAACACCCAGGACGATGTGCAGATAGAGGGCGGTCCCTGGCCCGTGCTCAAAAGCAAGCCTGCCCCTAAGGACACCGACGGCGACGGCATACCCGACGAATGGGAGCACCGGCACGGTCTGAATCCCAACAATCCCGCCGACGGCAACACCGTCAACTCCGACGGCTATACCCATCTGGAGAATTATCTGAACGCAATCACTAAATAACAAAAAACAATGAAAAAAGTACTTATCACAATGCTGGGCGCTTTTGCCCTTCTGCCCATGATGGCAGGCAACAACAATGTAGCCCCGTGGGGCTGGGCAACCTGCTCCGACGAGGCTGGCACCGCTTACATGCTAAACGGTGGAAACTTCTCGGATGCAACAACCGCCACCCTGACTGCTCTTGGTGACGGCAAGACCGACGATGCGCAAATCAAGCAAGCCATTGCCAAAAACGACATTATCATCTTCGACGGTTCCAAAGGCGACTTCACCATTGGCGAGACCATGAAGATTTCGTCAACGAAGAACAAGACCCTCATCGGCATCAACAATGCCCGACTGTGTACGAAGTTCTTCCTGACCGATGAGGACAATGCCTACCTGAAGAGTCAGAACCTCGAAGGACTGAGCAGCACCGATCAATACACTGGAACCCTGCCCGATGGCACGACCCTGACCTGCGACCGACGGGCCTTCTTCACCAAGAAAGCCATCATGGAGCTGCAGTATCAGAAGACAGGAGCCTATTCGCTGCCCAACAAGTCGGGAATCTTCCACATCGAGACCTCCAGCGAGAATATCATCATCCGCAATCTCTCGCTCATCGGCCCGGGGGCTGTCGACATCGACGGTGCCGACCTCATCACCAATCAGGGCAAGCATGTGTGGATAGACCACTGCACATTCGTAGACTCGCAGGATGGCGCACTGGACAGCAAGGTGTGCGACTGGGCTACCTACACCTACAACCACTTCTACTACACCTCGCGCAGCTATTCACATGCCTATACCTGCGGCTGCGGATGGGTGAGCAACCACGAGATGGTGATCCACATGACCTTTGCCTGCAACATCTGGGGCGAAGGCTGTATGCGCCGACTACCACAGGCCGATGACTGCTACATACACCTCGTCAACAACTATCACAACTGTGCAGGCAACAGCGTAGGCATGACCATCAACAGTTACAGCCGTGCACTGGTAGAGGGCAACTATGCTGCCTCTGGAGTAAATAAGCCACTTGACGGCAGCGGTGCCAAACGCAATGTCACCGCAAAGGATAACAGTTTCTCGGCTTCCTCCGTGGGCGAGCCGGTGTCTGTTCCCTACACATACAACAAGATTGCCGCCGCCGATGTACCCGCCACACTGAGAGGCGAAGAGGGGGCCGGAGCCAAGTTAGGCAACGATGCCGAATACATTCTCTCCACCATCCCGACCAAAGACCGCGGAACAAAGACATCCTCACTGTATTATTTCGTCGATGGGCTCGTCAGCAAAAACAGTAGCGGACTGTCGACGGTAGATTTCAGTGACGGTGCTACCTTAGTGCTGAACAATAACAGCAAGGCTTGGTCCAATGGCACTGCTGTCACCATCGACGGCGAAAGCTATACCACGCTGAAACTGTCGAACGGCGCAGAAAACATCTTCACCGCACCAGAAGGCAAAGATGTCAGAAGCATCACCTTCTATTCCTATATCAATGTGAAGGAAGAGAACATCAACTTCACGACTTTTCCTGAATATGGCTTCCGCACATGCTACTGGGCCAAAGTCGCCGACCAGTCGTATACGGAGTCTGCAGCCGACGTACAGATACTCAAGTCAAGAGACCCCAAGAATCCTGATGTAGCATCCTTCACCATCAATCCGACACATGTGGTGAAATTCAGCAACAAGGGTGAACAGCTTTGCTTCGCCATGAAGGTGACCTATGTAGAACAGTCTACAGGCATCTCAGCACCTCGCACCATACAGCAACCTACAGATCATGCTGTCTACACCCTCCAGGGTGTGCGCGTGGACAAGCCCTCCAAGGGCATTTATATCCAAAACGGAAAGAAGATTATTATTAAGTAAAGACTATGAAGAAACTGCTTGTAACTATACTGTTCATGGTAGGGGCATCGGCCTTGCAGGCGCAGATGCTCCCCTACCAGAACCCGGCACTCACCGCAGAGCAACGCGCAGACGACCTGCTGGGCCGACTGACACTGGAAGAGAAAACAAAACTGATGATGGACGTGTCGCCCGCCATCCCACGCTTAGGCATTCCCGCCTTCCAATGGTGGAACGAGGCCCTGCACGGCATTGGGCGCAACGGCTTCGTCACCGTGTTCCCCATCACCACCCAGATGGCAGCCTCGTGGGACGATGCCCTGCTCTATCAGGTGTTTACCGCTGCCAGCGACGAGGCACGAGCCAAGAATCAGGAAGCCAAGAAGACGGGCAAAGTGCAGCGCTATCAGGGACTGTCGTTCTGGACTCCCAACATCAACATCTTCCGCGACCCGCGCTGGGGGCGCGGTCAGGAGACCTACGGCGAAGACCCCTATCTGACCGAGCGCATGGGACTGGCCGTAGTCAACGGACTGCAGGGACAGACCATGGACGGCAAGCGACTGCCCACCAGCAAATATGCCAAGCTGCTGGCTTGTGCCAAGCACTTTGCCGTACACAGCGGACCTGAGTGGAACCGCCACGTGTTCGACATTCAGCAGTTGCCTGAGCGCGACCTGTGGGAGACCTATCTGCCTGCCTTCAAGGCATTGGTGCAGAAAGGCCATGTTGCCGAGGTGATGTGCGCCTACCAGCGCATCGACGGTGATCCCTGCTGCGGCAATGCCCGCTACGAGCAGCATATCCTGCGCGACGAATGGGGATTCCAGGGACTTATCACCAGCGACTGCGGTGCCATCCGCGACTTCCTGCCCTCGTGGCACAATGTGTCGAAGGACAATCCCGCTGCAGCCTCGAAAGCCGTACTCAGCGGCACCGACCTCGAATGCGGCTCCATCTACAAGACACTGCCTGAGGCCGTCAAGCGCGGTGACATCTCGGAGAAGCAGATGGACATCAGCCTGAAGCGCCTGCTCGTGGCCCGCTTCGAGTTAGGTGACTTTGACAAGGACGAGCTGGTGGAATGGACCAAGATTCCGTCCTCAGTCATTGCCTCCAAGGAGCACAAGGCCCTCGCCCTTCAGATGGCCCGCGAGGGCACCGTACTGCTGAAGAACAACGGCGTGCTGCCTCTCACCTCTTACCACTCACCTCTCACCTCTAAAATTGTCGTCATGGGCCCCAATGCCAACGACAGCATCATGATGTGGGGCAACTACAGCGGCTATGCCACCAAGACGGTGACCATCCTCGAGGGGCTTCGCCAGCAGTTAGGCGACATCCCCTACATCCAGGGCTGCGGACTGACTCGCAACGAGGTCTATGAGAGCCGTTTCGACAAGATGCGCGCCCCTGTAGGTTCAAAAGGCATGCAGGCCGTCTACTGGAACAACACCGAGATGAAGGGACAACCCGTGACTACCGTCCATCTGGAGAGTCCCGTCAACCTGAGCAATGGCGGCAATACCGTCTTTGCTCCCGGTGTCAACCTCGAGCACTTCTCCGCCCGCTATGACGGTACGCTCATTCCCACCGAGGACGAGACGCTCTATCTGCGTGTCGGTGCCGACGACAAGGTGCGCGTCATCGTCAATGGCGACACCCTCGTCAACATCTGGAAGGTGCGCCAGCGCATTCAGGAGGCAGCCCCCGAGCTGAAGGTAAAGAAAGGCAGCAGCTATCGCATCCAGATTGACTACGTGCAGGAGGGCGGCATGGCAGCCATGCAGTTTGATGTCTGCAAGAAGCTCACCCCCACCCGCGACCAGCTGCTCGCACAGATAGGCGATGCCGAGACCGTCATCTTCGTGGGAGGCATCTCACCCCGTGTCGAGGGCGAGGAGATGAAGGTCAGCGACCCAGGCTTCAAGGGTGGCGACCGTACCGACATCGAGCTGCCTCAGGTACAGCGCGACCTGCTCAAGATGCTGCACGAGGCAGGCAAGCGTGTGGTCTTCATCAACTGTTCGGGCGGTGCCGTAGCCTTGGTTCCTGAACAGGAGGAGACCTGCGATGCCATCATCCAGGCCTGGTATAGCGGTGAGCGTGGCGGCGAGGCAATGGCCGAGATTCTGACTGGCAAGTACAATCCATCGGGCAAGCTGCCGATGACCTTCTATCGCAGTGTCAACGACCTGCCCGACTTCCTGGACTATACCATGAAGAACCGTACCTACCGCTACTTCCGCGGCCAGGCACTCTATCCCTTCGGCTATGGTCTGTCATACACCACCTTCGACATCAGCAAGCCCTCCTATAAGGACGGTAAGGTGAAGCTGACGGTGAAGAACACCGGCTCGATGGATGGAACGGAAGTTGTACAGGTGTATATCCGCAATACGGCCGACACCGAGGGTCCGCTGAAGACGCTGCGTGCCTACCAGCGTGTCACGCTGAAAGCCGGTGAGTCGCGGATGGTCTCCATCGACTTCCCCCGCGAGCGCTTCGAGGGCTGGGATGTCAAGACCAACACCATGCGCGTCGTACCCGGCCGCTACGAACTGATGGTGGGTTCATCGAGTGCCGACAAGGACCTGAAGAAGGTAATGGTCAACATCAGATAGCCTGTCTGCATCAGAGCTTGGTAGCATGTAAGAAAAACGAGCCGTAATCTCGCATGGATTGAGATTACGGCTCGTTAGCTATGATATTACGTCTCGTCGGCAAGGACATTACAAACTGCTAATCAGCCACCAGAGATATACCAGATAGCCAGCCACGAGCAGGCCGCCTTCCCAGCGCTCTACCGTGTAGCGCGTAAAAGAGAAGAACCATACCAAGGCTACCGACACCAGCATCACTGTCATATCCAGTGTGGTGATGCCCTCTATGGCCAACGGACTGATAGTAGCCGTCAAACCCAGAATCATCAGGATGTTAAACACATTGGAGCCAATCACATTGCCAATGGCTATGGCCGACTGGCCCTTACGGGCTGCCACCACACTCGTAGCCAGTTCGGGCAGCGAAGTGCCGCCAGCAACTACCGTCAGGCCAACCACACCCTCGCTGATGCCCAATGAATAGGCTACGCTCGATGCTGAATCGACAAAAAGATTACTGCCTATCACCAGCATTGCCAAGCCAGCCACCACCCATAAGGCACTCAGCCAGGGATTTCCGCCCTTGGAGGAGGAAGTGTTGTCCGCAGCCTGCTGACTGTCATCAGTCACGGGGGCAGCCTCTCCTTTCTTGGCCTGCATGAGCGTATAGACCATAAAAGAGGCAAAGCCCAAGAGCAGGATGATGCCATCCCATCGGCCTAAATAGTTGTTCAAGGACAACAGCATCAGAAGCACCGAAGCCCCGACGGCAAAAGGAATATCCTTCTTCACCGTAGAGCGGCTGATGACCATCGGTGCCACCATAGCCGCACAACCGACAATGAGCATGGCATTCATAGTGTTCGAACCTACTACATTACCCACAGCCATATCGGGAGTTCCCTTCAGTGCCGACACCAGGCTGACGAACAGTTCTGGGGCAGAAGTACCAGCCGCCACAATGGTCAGTCCGATGATAATCTCAGGCACATTCATCCTACGAGCCAATGCCGAGGCGCCTTCCGTCAGACGGTCAGCACCCGTGAGCACCATTGCTACACCTATTACTATTAGTACTATATCCAATATCATCATCAGTCCTCCGTAAAGTCAAAGTCATCATCATCGAAGAAGTCGCCTTCCAATGCCGGTCCGACAAACTCGTCCAGTGCACGGCGCTCTTTCTTCGTAGGCCGACCCGTACCGCGCTGACGGTTGATGAAACCACTGATGCGGTTCATCTCCAGCAACTCGTACTGGTCGGGAGTGGTTACATTCTCATAAATGCCGGGAATCAGCTTGGCACCAACCCGCTGCTCGATGGTCTTCAATATCTTGAACGAATAGGTGACGGGAGGCTTCCTTACACTCACCACCTCGCCAGCCTTCACCATACGCGAGGGTTTCACGTTGACACCCTGTATGGTGACGCGGCCGTTCTTAATGGCATCGGCAGCTATCGAGCGCGTCTTGAAGATGCGCGCGGCCCATAGCCACTTGTCGATGCGAGCTACGCCCTGTCCTTCTGCTCCTCCTGCTGCAGCCATAGTGGTTTCTTTCCGTATTTGTTATACTGATTCATAGTCACATCAATGCCTGCCAGGACAAAGCTCTTGACAATGTCGACAGCCATATCGATGCTGGGTTGCAAATGCTCGCGCTCTTCAGTAGAGAAACGCCCTAACACATGGTCTATCTGCTGCCCGATGGGATAGTCGTTGCCAATACCCATACGCAGGCGGGCATACTGCTGTCCTATCAGCTGCTGGATATGCCCCAGACCATTGTGACCGCCATTGGAGCCGTTCGCCTTCAGGCGGAAAGCCCCTACCGGCAGTGCTACATCATCACTCACTACGAGCAGACGCTGCTGGTCGATATTCTCCTTGTTCAGCCAGAAGCGCACGGCATTACCGCTGAGATTCATAAACGTTGTCGGCTTCAGCAGAAAGACTTTTCTACCCTTTAGACTCGTCTCTGCCACAAAGCCATAGCGCTTATCCTCAAAAACGATATTGGACGCTTTAGCGAAAGCGTCCAATACCATCCATCCTGTATTGTGGCGGGTCTCGGCATACTCGTCGCCGGGATTACCCAATCCTACAATTAAGTACTTGTCCAAAGCAAAAAAATTGTCAATTGTCAACTGTCAACTATCAACTACTCAGCAGCAGCCTCAGCAGCAGCCGAACGAGAAGCACGAGTAGCCTTCACGGAGCAAACGATTACCTCCTTGGAAGTAGCAATCTCCAGGCCCTCGAAGCTCAGCGAACCCACCTTGATAGCCTTGCCCAGCTGCAAATCGGTGACATCGATGTCCAACTTCTCAGGAATGTTCTTGTAAGGAGCGGTGACATCAATCTTGCGGATAGAGAGGTTCAGACGACCACCATCGCGCACACCCTGAGCATGACCAGTGAGGTTGACAGGGATACCAACGGTGATGGGCTTGGTCTCGTTGATCTCGAAGAAGTCAGCGTGCAGCAGGGCATCCGTTGTGGGATGGAACTGCAACTCCTTGATGATAGCCTTGTGCTCGGCACCGTCGATGTTCAGATTCACTACATATACATGAGGAGTGTAGACAGCCTTGCGCAGCTCGGCAGCAGAAGCACAGAATGCCATTGCCTCGGGCAGACCGTTCTCACCCTTTTTCTCACCATACAGATTGCAGGGTACCATACCCTCCTTGCGAAGCTGCTTTGTAGCCTTCTTGCCTACGTCGGTACGCTTCTTACCGTTTACACTAATCTCTTTCATAATTAAATAATGTGTTACTCTAAAATTAAGTTCATTTTGCTTAATCCACCATCACACGATGCGAAAAGCGGCTGCAAAGGTACGAATAAGTGAGCAAAACACAAAATAAATCGGCATTTATTTTTATTTTCAAACGAAAGTACCTTTGAGACAGCGGTCTCAAAGGTACGATTCTTATAGTTCGGCATCAGAGCACTGGAAGGTGTTACCCTTGGAGATGTCACCCGTCTGCAATCCCAACTTAAACCATTTCATACGCTGCTTGGAAGTGCCGTGATTGAACGACTCGGGCACCGCATAGCCGCGGGCTTTCTTCTGCAAGTAGTCATCACCGATGACCTGTGCGCAGTTGATAGCCTCCTCGATGTCACCATCCTCTAACGAGCCGAAACGCTTGTTGTCATGATGGGCCCACACTCCGGCATAGAAGTCGGCAAGCAGCTCCAGACGGACACTCAGTTTGTTGGCCTCGGTCTGCGAGAGGCGGGCCATCTGCTCGTGTACCTTCTGAAGGGTTCCCGTCAAGTATTCCACGTGGTGTCCCACCTCGTGGGCAATGACATAGGCATAGGCAAAGTCGCCATCAGCACCCAGTTGTTTCTTCATTGTGGTGAAGAACGACAGGTCGATATATAACTTCTGGTCGCCCGAGCAATAGAAGGGACCCATCGCTGCCGAGCCCTGACCGCAGGCCGTCTGAGTGCCATCAGTATAGAGCACCATCGTGGGATTCTGATATTGCGCACCATTCTGCTTGAAAATTTCAGACCACACATCCTCTGTACCGGCCAGAATCTGTGTAGAGAACTTAGCCAGAGCCTGTTCCTCCTCGGTAAACTCGCGCTGACCTTCGTTCACCTCCGTATTCGTTCCCGTCAGCGAACCCAGTCCGCCATTCTGCTGCACAGTCTGCACTACGGCCTCCAACGGGTTACCGCCCGTCATCCAAGCCATCAGTGCCACTACTATAATACCACCGATACCCAGACCGGCCTTTGCACCTCCGCCCATTCCGCGGCGGTCTTCTACATTCGAGCTTTCGCGTCTTCCGTCTAATCTCATAATTTTTGTTGTTTTGAGGTTTATCAGGGGACAAAGGTACGAAATTTTTATGAATAAAGAATGAAGAAACAGAAAATATTTAATCAGTAGACAACAGAATAGACATAGTCTCGTTCACTATTGACAATGGTCTCTATGGGGCGGGAGAAATCTGTCAGCACATCCTTGATGTTGTCATTGATGCCTGTGCCCGACCATTTCAGCACCGCTTCCTTCATGGTCCAGAGGCGGATAAATTCCAGTTCCGGACGGCGGGCCTGCACTATCTGAGCAACCTCCCGTTCGTTCATGGTGTAGTTTACTAACGAGTCTTTATACTCACGGACACTTTCAATATCTACACCCACCGGACGGTCGCTGACGGCACAGATGACAGCCTCGCGGCAATGACTGATATTGAAATGAATATGAGGAAAGCCCACAATGGCGGGTTTCCCGTGTTCCCCATACTCAAATACTGGCCGCTCGGTGATGCCGTACTCTTCGCGCAACCCCTGACAGAGCAGCAGATAGGCCATCGCACAGGTCTTACGACCCTGAAGGAACTTAAACCGCAAAGTCTGCTCCCTGCGTTGTTGGGAGAGCAACGGCAGGGCGGCCTCCAAGTCGAAACCGGCAATATTGTCATTCAGGTATATCATTCTTCACCTCCTTCCGTCTGTGTCTTGGGCCAGTTGACCAAGAAGAGTTGTTCGGTAGCCCGGGTAAAGGCCGTATAGAGCCAGTGCAGATAGTCGGGTGTCAGCATGTCATCCGTCATATAGCCCTGATCCACATAGACATGAGCCCACTGTCCGCCTTGTGCCTTATGACAGGTGGCAGCATAGGCAAACTTCACCTGCAAGGCATTATAGTAGCGGTCTTCTTTCATCTTCTTCATGCGGTCTTGCTTCAACGGGATGTCGGCATAGTCTTCCATCACCTTATTATATAGGCTCTCCTGTTGCTCCTGGGTCAAGGCGGGAGCTTCCGAGGTCAGCGTGTCGAGCAGCGTGGTGGCTGTCAGCTCGTAGTCGTCGTAGTCGGGAAAGGTCATGGTCACTTCGGCAAAGCGGAATCCGTAAAGTTCCTGAATGCGCCGCACTCGCCTCACCACAGCCCGGTCACCATTGGCAATAAAGTCCATAGCCGGTTCACGGTTCCCCTCGTCTTTGGAAGCACTGGGGGTGAGGCTATAGTTGTTCTTCACCACCATCAGCAAATCGCCCGAACAGAGTTCCTCGTCACGGTCGAGCACCATGTTACGGATGCCTTGATTATAGATGTTGGCACGCTTGTTACTTCGTGTAATGACCATCGTCTCGTCCATTCCCACCCGCGAATAGCTGCCAGCCAGCGTCTCCACCAGTTCGCTGCCTTCTACCACACGGATATCGGCAAAACCCTTAAAGCGTATCTTCGGTAATGCAACGAGTTCGGTCCTCGCCGACTGGCCATCCCTTCTGATTCGCGTGGCATTATACAAGATGCCCGACTCCTCGCTCTGTCGCAACACCTCGTTCAGGTCGCACTCGTGAACGTGCAGCCCATACATCCGCAACTCCTCTGATAGCAGGGCCGGACTCTCTTCCTCGCCTACTGGGGGCAACTGGGCACGGTCGCCTATCAGCAGCAGTCTGCAGTTATGCTCGTTATAGACAAAGCGTATCAGGTCGTCTAAAAGCCCGTCACCAGCTATCATCGAGGCTTCGTCGACTATGAACAAGGTATCATGGGCCGAGTTAAAGTTCAAGTCGAAACCGCCTTCCAGTGACTTCTGACGGTAGATACGCCGATGAATCGTGTAAGCCGAATGACCCGCATAGAGTGAGAACACTTTGGCAGCACGCCCCGTAGGAGCCAGCAGTACCAACTTCTGACCTAACGACTGCATGGCACGTACCATTGCTGCCGCCAGCGTGGTCTTGCCCGTTCCTGCCGAACCGCGCATCACCATCACAGCACTGTCCATCCGGTCGGTCATAAACAGACAGAAGGTCTCTATTGCCTGTTCCTGCTCTCTCGTCGGCACGTGCCCAAAGGCCTCGCGGATACGATATTTCAATTCGTCGGAAATCATTTTGCAAAAGTAAGCATTTTTATGGGAAACACAACGTATGGAAGCAAATTTTTCACTTTTCACTTTTCACTTTTCACTTTATTTCGTATCTTTGCAGCAGAAATGACGAAGAATCAGAAAACAAATATTATTCTTGCACTTGCCTGCGCCCTGCTCGCAGCACTGTGTGTATTGAGTATTCTTGAGAAATGAACAACCAACGATTGATTATTCGAGTGAGTCAGGGGAGCCTCTCTTTCTCCACTACTGATGCCGGGCAAGTCTACTTCGAACGCTACCCGCTCAACAGCAGCATCTCGATAGCAGCCAACATGCGCGAGGCACTACGCACCATGCCTATGCTGGAAAACGACTATGGCCGTGTGGTGGTGTTGGTCGACTCACCCATCCTTCTGGTGCCCATCGACCTCTATAATGAGTCAAGTCAAGAGACAGAATATTTCCACACCTTCAGCCGTCAGGAGGGAGTGGTGGTTGTCAGCCATGTACTACCCAACCTCAATGCGGTAGCCCTGTTTTCTATCCACCGCGACTTGCGGCAGGTGCTCACGGGGCGCTTTGCCAACCTGCTCGTATTGCCTGTCATGGGCAGTATCTGGCTCCACATGTACCAGAAGAGCTTTACGGGGCAACGCCAGAAGCTCTACGCCTACTTCCACGACCGCCGACTTGAACTGTTCAGCTTCCAACAAAACCGCTTCAAGTTCTATAATGCCTATCCTATCGGCACTAACCCTAACGATGCTCTCTTCTACCTGCTTTCTGTCTGGAAGCAAGTAGGTTTAGAGCCAGGCGAGGACGAGCTGCACATGAGCGGCGACCTGCCCAGCCGTGAGCAACTTATCGACGATGTCCGACGCTACATCAAGCGCGTCTTCATTGCCAATCCTTCTGGTGAGTTCAACCGTGCGCCCGTCACACAGATAGAAGGCATGCCATACGATCTCATGACCTATTATATGAAAAGAGGATAAAGACCTATGCGCATCATCACAGGAAAATACAAAGGCCGGCACTTCGACATTCCACGAACCTTCAAGGCCAGACCCACTACCGACTTTGCCAAGGAGAATATCTTCAACGTGCTGACACAACACATCGACTTCGATGGTTGCGAGGCGCTCGACCTCTTCTCCGGTACGGGCAGCATCTCGCTGGAACTGCTCTCACGGGGCTGCCAGCGCGTAGTCAGCATCGAACTCGACCGCGATCACCATCGCTTCATCCAGCAGTGTCTGCTGAAGTTGGGTGACCACAACTGCATACCCATCCGCGGTGATGTATTCCGTTTTCTGAAGTCATGCCACCAGCAGTTCGACTTCATCTTTGCCGATCCGCCCTATGCCCTGAAGGAGCTGCCCCAGATTCCCGACCTCATCTTCCAGAAGTCTCTCCTCAAGCCTGAAGGAATCTTTGTCTTCGAGCATGGCGAGAAGCATGATTTCTCCCAGCATCCCCACTTCCTTGACCACCGCCAATACGGCAGTGTCAACTTCACACTCTTCAGAGCAGAGGCGACAGCAACCGAATCAGACTCTCCCACAGACGCTGAATAAACTTTGGTCTGGCCCATGAGGGGATGTCGTCAAGAAAGACACTATTCGACAGGTCATTCAGAAACACCTTCCTCAGTCGCAAGGCCGTACCCTCATCATAGATAAAGACATTCGACTCAAAATTATTCTCGAATGACCGGAAGTCGACATTGGTAGAGCCACAGGTGGAGAGGGCATCATCGATCACCATCAGTTTGGAATGCAGGAAACCAGCCTGATACAGATAGACACGGGCGCCCGCCTCACGGAGCTCGCGCAGATAGCTGCGCGAAGCCCATTCCGTGAACCGTGCATCAGAGCGAAGCGGACAGAGCAGGCACACATCCACACCAGCCATCGCTGCCGTCTTCAAGGCAAAGAGCACGGGTTCGTTAGGCAGGAAATAGGGAGTCTCTATATAAATGTACCGACGGGCTGCAGTAATGGCCCGCACATAGCCTTGCATGATTTCAGGATAGGGTGTCGTGGGCGCACTCGTCACCAGTTGTGCCAGACAGTTGTTGGCAGGCTGTGCTGAGAGCGGTGGATAGTAGACTCGGTCGGAGATGAGCGTGCGGTCTACAAAATACCAGTCTACAAGGAAGGCCCGCTGCAGCGAATAGACGATACCTCCCGTCAGCCGCAGCATGGTGTCCCGCCAAGGCTGCGAGTCTGCTCCCTTCACATAGCGAAGCGCAATATTCATTCCTCCCACATAGCCCACCTTGCCATCGACAACCACCAGCTTGCGGTGGTTACGATAGTTCACCTTGCTGGTGAACGTGGGGAAGTGAACAGGCAGGAAAGAATGAATCTCCACCCCACCCTCTCGCATGCGCTCAAAGAAACTGCGCGACACCTTCCAGCAGCCCACATCATCATAGATTATCCGGACCCGTACCCCCTGCAGCGCCTTGTCTATCAGGGCATCGGCCACCAGATTTCCCAATGGGTCATCCTCGATGATATACATGTCGATATGGATGTGATGCTGTGCTGAGGCTATATCGCGCAATAGTTCGGGCACAAAGGCATAGCCGTCCGTCATGATATCTATAGTGTTATCCTTGAAGGGCAGCGAGAGATTCTGGTTGATGAACAGTTCCACCAACTGCTTGTGGTTGTCGGGCACACGGAGATCCTGCTGTCCAACGAAGCTGAGCATCGAGCGCTTGGCCAGCTGGTTGAGCGAACGCTGGCTCACCATGCGCTCACGACGATGGTTCAGGCCGAAGAAGAGGTACAGCACGATACCCGCCACAGGCAGGAAGATGATGACCAGCACCCATGCCATCGTCTTGGCAGGCTGACGGTTATCCATGACAACGTGGACGACAGCAACCGCTATCAACAACCACAGCAGTGTCATGCCTATGATGTATAACAGCCCGTCCATACCTTATATAATTACATCGCTTCCGCGCTGTTTGGCCAGCGCATCACGCAAGTATTGAGTGTCTCTATATTCCTCCATCAGTTCTTTCAGCTTGGCATGGTCTATGTTGGACCCCATCTCCTTCAACTGCCGCTGAAGGGTTTTCAGATGCTGGTTAACGATATCCATGCGGAAATCGAGTATGAGGTGCTGGATATGCTGGCGCAACTCGACATCATTGTATTCCTTGTCAAAGATGCGGCTCAGCTGATGATTGTCGATGCCCAAGGTGGTTGCCAGCCTGCTGATTTCCGGATCGGGATGCTGCATGAAGTAGCGGTCGGCCTGGAATCCTGCTTCCGAGGAATGGTCTACAGCCTCACGAAGTATGCGGTTGTAGAGCTCATTCGAGAAGGACAGCTGGTCCTGCCCGAGGTCGTAGTCCACATACTGTGCCACATTAAGGTTGATGGTGGTTCCATCCTCTGTCTCTAAATCGCGGAAAATAATCTCATGTCCATGACGGATAATATTCTGTATCAGCAGGCGCTCTACCTCATGTTCCGAGGTGAGCGACGAGAAATTCTGGTTAGAGGGGGCCTCTGGCTGCACACTCTCTGCTGCGAGCCTGCTCTCTACCCGCAGTTCCTCCTTCCGCAGTTCTTCGCGATTGCCCGCAATATACTTATTGGTCTGACTGATGAGTGTCCGCTCATCCACATCGAGTCGCTGGGCACAGTCGCTGATATAGGTTGCACGCACGATGGGATCGGGGATGACACTCACCGAGCGTACGATGCTGTTGATGGCTTCGGCACGCTTGATGGGGTCCTTGACATTCTTCAGCATCAGCTCGGTCTTGAACTGGATGAAGTCTGTCTGGTGCTCCTCGATATACGCTTTAAACTGCTGAGCCGTATGCTTGCGGGCAAACGAGTCGGGATCGTCGCCATCAGGCAGCAGCAGCACCTTCACATTCATACCTTCCTGCAGCAGCATGTCAGTACCACGCATGGCTGCATGGATGCCGGCCTCGTCACCATCATAGAGCAGCACAATATTAGGGGTGAAGCGTCGCAGTAGCTTGATCTGATGATTCGAAAGCGCCGTACCGCTGTTGGCCACCACATTCTCCAATCCACACTGGTGCATGGCTATCACATCGGTATAGCCTTCCACCATATAGACGCAGTCTTCCTTGACAATCGCCTTCTTTGCCTGATAGATGCCATAGAGCTCGCGTTCCTTATGATAGATTTCCGAGTCGGGCGAGTTGACATATTTCTGCTGCACACCCTTGGTGGCTGCATCGAGCTTACGGCCACCAAAGGCTACTACCTTGCCCGAGACATTCAACCAAGGGAAGATGGCCCGACCCGCAAAACGGTCGTAGAGCTGAGGGGTGGATGACGGCTGTTGGGAAGTCTCTCCTCTTTCATAGCACAGTCCTGTCTTCAACAGAAATTCGTCCATGAAGCCTTTCCTGTGCGCCTCGTTCACCAAGGCATCACGCTTGGTAAGCGCAAAACCCAACTGGAACTTCTCAATGATGTCGTCACGAATACCGCGACTGCGAAAATACTGCTTACCAATAGCCATCCCGTCGACATTATTTTTCAGTATGTCGTGGAAATACTGGCAAGCCCACTCATTGACTACAAACATCGACTCGCGGTCGCTTTGTTCACGCTTTTCGTCATCCGTCAACTCACGCTCCTGAATCTCGATGTTATACTTCTTTGCCAACCATCGTAATGCTTCTGGATAAGTTATCTGCTCATGCTTCATTAGGAAATTGACAGCATTGCCACCCTCTCCACAAGCAAAGCACTTGCATATCTGGCGCGCTGGAGACACCATAAACGAGGGAGTCTTGTCGTCATGAAACGGGCACAGGCCCTTGTAGTTAACCCCCGCCTTGCGCAGGTTAACGAACTCACCCACCACGTCCACGATATTCGTGGCATCCATAATCTTATCTACTGTCTCCCTATCAATCATAATACAAGTGCTGCAAAGTTACGAATAAGTGAGAACAAAACAAAATAAAATACACATTTTATTTTAATTTGCCGGACAAAAGGACTTGCACAAAAGTTGGAAAATGTGCACGTTTAATCCATTTTTGTGCATTTTATTTGGCTGTGTGCGTAAAAAAACGTAACTTTGCACCCGATTTTTGAAATTTCAATACTATACATTATTAATAATATGGCTTTAAAGATTGTTGTGCTGGCCAAACAAGTGCCAGACACCCGTAATGTGGGTAAGGATGCTATGACGGCCGAAGGTACCGTCAACCGTGCTGCCCTGCCCGCTATCTTCAATCCAGAAGATTTGAACGCCTTGGAGCAGGCTCTTCGGTTGAAAGAGCAGAACCCAGGCTCTACAGTAGGAATCCTCACGATGGGTCCTCCACGTGCAGGAGAGATTATCCGTCAGGGACTCTATCGCGGTGCTGATACAGGTTGGTTGCTGACCGACCGTTTGTTTGCCGGTGCCGACACCCTCGCTACTTCTTACGCCTTGGCTACCGCCATCAAGAAAATTGGTGACGTGGACATCGTGATTGGTGGCCGTCAGGCTATCGATGGTGATACGGCTCAGGTAGGCCCCCAGGTAGCTCAGAAGCTGGGACTGAACCAGGTGACCTACGCAGAAGAAGTGCTCAGTGTCAAGGACGGCAAGGCAACTATCAAGCGTGTCATCGATGGTGGTGTGGAGACTGTTGAGGCTCCGCTGCCCGTTGTGATTACCGTGAATGGCAGTGCTGCCCCCTGCCGCCCCCAGAACGCCAAGCTGGTGATGAAGTACAAGCGTGCTACCTGTCCGATGGAGCGTCCTGCCGAGGGCACGCCCTATGACAACCTCTATGAGGAGCGTCCTTACCTGACGCTCAACCAGTGGAGTGTTGCCGATGTGGACGGCGATGCTAACCAGTGCGGTCTCTCAGGCTCGCCCACGAAAGTGAAGGCTATCAAGAACATCGTGTTCCAGGCAAAGGAGTCGAAAACCTTAACGGCTTCTGATGCTGACATCGAGGGAATGATCAAAGAATTGTTGGAAGAAAAGATTATTGGTTAATTGAGATATGAACAACGTATTTGTATATTGCGAGATAGAAGGTACTCAGGTACAGGAAG